>JAIYAN010000024.1 GCA_027489035.1 Chitinophagaceae bacterium | reverse complement strand
TATGGATGGTAAATTTTCTTTTCGCACCCAAAGTGATCCTATTCCTGTTGTAAATCCAACCTTGCCATTAAAACCATCTTTTTTATTTTTTTTATAAATAATATTGATAATTCCAGCATTTCCATTCGCATCATATTTGGCAGAAGGATTGTTGATAATTTCAATTTTTTCAATTGCAGAAGCAGGAATATTATCTAATCCTGTTTGACTTCCAAAACCTGTGATAGCTGTTTGTTTACCATCGATTAGTACTGTTACCTTATCGTTTCCACGAAGTTGTACTTTTCCATCTTGTACTGTTACACTGGGCAAATTTTGCATTGCTTGTAAAACCGAACCACCACTTTGACTGATGTTGTCTTTCAAAGAAAATATTTTTTTATCCATTTTCTCACTAATCTCGGCTGTTTTTCCTGTTACAACAACTTCTTGCAGTGATGTTGATTTTTCTTCTATCTCAATATTTTTAATATCAAGATATTCTGTTAGATTCCCAACAAATAACGATTGTTTTGTTGTTTTGTAGCCGATAAAAGAAACTTCTAAGTAGTAGTTTCCAGATTTTATTTTTGATAATGAAAATCGTCCTTCTTCGTTGGTAACTGTACCACTTACAAAACTGCTGTCTTTTTCAGTTTTCAAAACTACATTCACAAAAGGTAAAACTGACTTGGTGTTTTTGTCTTTTATAATACCAGAAACGGTTACGTTTGTTTGTGCGTATGAGATTGAAAATATAAAAAGTTGTAAAATTATGGTTAGTATTATTTTTTGTCTAATCATTAATAATTGTATCAAATTATTTATCATTTTTATTTTTAAAAAAGGCAAAACGCATATTGCGTTTTGCCTTTTGGAAAATCTATTCTTTAGTTTCAGTTCCGTCTTGTTTATAAAACAATTCAACTGTTTTCATACCTTTCGAAATCTCTAATTCATAAATTGTCCCTTGTTTTGAAGTTTCAATTTTTGAAACTGCTTTTGGCGTTTTACCTTTATGAGAATTAGTAAACGCTGTCTGCACTTTTTCAGGAAGCTGATTAAAAGAAAATGGACTTTCAGTTTCTAACCATTCGCCTTTTTCGCTAAAGTTGGCTGAATATTTTTCACCTTTCCATTCAAATTCTGCCTCATAATTATTAGAGCTTTCTTTGTCCCACTTTACTTTTGTAGCATTTGGAAATTTTTGATTAAACGCTGTGGTAGCAGCCGTTGGTGTTTTGCTTTGAGCAAAACTTGTCGCATAGGCACATAAAAGAGCCATTGCAGCGAAAATTATTTTTTTCATTGTATTTATTTTTATTTTTTAAAATTTTATGACTAACAGATTTTAAGTAACCTGTAAAAAAAACTAAAATAAATTAAATGATTGGAGGTCGGAAAATTTTAGTGATGTAATTTGACAAGGGTGATTCCTCCCAATGAATTGAAGGTTTTTCTTCTATGGGATAAAATTTATTAATTGAAAATTCAAAAGGATTTATAATTGAAATGGTTGTTAGTATGTGATGATGACTTTGAAGGGGTATATGAGGTTTTTGTTCGTCACCATTTTCATGTTGGTCAAAAATACCGTCAATATTTAATAGATGGTCAGTAATGAAATCTATTGGAGTCATGTCCTTGTCTTCAGTTGCCTTACAGTGACTATACATTTGAGGGATTTCACCCAACAACGAAAAATCACCTAATGGCAAACACAGTGTTCCAAAGGTATAAAATGCAAAAAGAAATATGTAGACTGCTTTTTTCAATGCTTTTTATATAACGAAATAAATTTATTTATAGTGTACTTATTAATCATGAAAATAGTAATTATTACAAAACCCAAATTGTTAAAACAATTATTCGCTGATTAGTTTTCAAAGATAATAAAAAATACCCGTATATATCTACACACACCGCTTTAGAGCTACACACGCCCTCACACGCCCTTTCAACAAATAAGTTATCCTGAAGTTTGTCTCCTAAAGAACTCAAAACTTGATGGAGCAACCTACACATAACGCATTATTCACTACCGCTTCGGGAGTTGTTGGTGGCGTTGGTAAAGCCATAACGGCAAAGCCACTTTTATTAGCCATTACATTACCTGGACTTTCTACTGTTATCATTTATGCAGTTGTATCAGCTGTGGCTGGTTATGTTGTAAAAAAGGCACTTGACGAATGTTCTTTTCGCATCAAAAATTATTTTAAAAAACGTAAAAATAATTCAGATGAATAAAGTAGTTGGCTTGGCAATAGCAGGAACAATCGTTTACGGGATCGTTAAGTTATTAAAGGTTCAAAACGTAACAGAACTAGCAACACTTTCGTTGTTAAATCCTCGTGTGCATCAAATCAACTTAAGTGGTTTATATTTTAGAACAGAAGTTTCTATCAACAATCCTTCACGTGATAGCATCAAAATCACTAAACCTGTTGTATCACTTTCAACCAATGGAAAATTTCTTTCGCAATCCAATGCCGAGGATAAAATCATTCTCATTAAACCGCTAGGCGTTACTCAAATTGATACCATCGAATTACAACTATCCTGGACTGTTTTAGCAGGATTGTTATCCAATATAATTACCAAAATTCCAAGTGTAATTGCAGCCTTTAAAGCTGGCAACAAAAAAAATCTAGTTGCGCAACTTGGGATTCCAATGGAAATGTCTTTTAGTACTTATGTGAACGGTCTATTTTATCAATCACCCCCAACGAAACTTATCTGATGAAAAGCCTGTCACATATTCCTATGAAGACCGTTACAAGCGGTTACCGTTCTATCAAAGACGGTAGTCGTTTCAATGCGTACTTTCCACCGCCTGATGAACGCGACCGTGTCATCATAAACGATGGTGAAGTAACAGATACCGTGGAACTAATGGAGAAGGTAGTTTGGAAGTACCTTGACGACACCAAGCGAATAGCTCCATTACTCCAACGGTCATCTACTATTGAAACTTGCCAGGCTATTTGGGAATTTGTTTACCAATTTATCCAATACAAATTGGATAAACGTGGACTAGAACAACTTCGCAGACCTGCACGCTCTTGGGCTGAACGCTCTACTGGCGTGGATTGTGACTGCATGAGCATTTTTGTTTCAAGCATATTAACCAACCTTCAAATACCACATAGCTTTCGCATTACCAAGTACAGTGCCGATTCCTGGCAACATGTATATGTGATTGTACCATTACACGATAGCAGAAAATATTGTGTTGTTGATGGCGTGTTATCTGAATTCAATTACGAAAAAACTTACACCGATAAAATGGATTATACTATGAACTTAAAAGGCATAAACGTAGCTGTCTTGAGTGGTGTTCCTGGTAATGACTTGCACGATGCTGTTATGGCAACATCGCTTACAGGTTATGGCTTAGGTGCAACATCACCACAAGAAGACTTAGACAAACTGTATCAAAATTTAGTAGCCACTCGTAACGCTGTGGCACAAAACCCTGGACTGGTATCATCAGTAGATGATCCAAAGGCATTGCTTAAAATGTTGGACTATGCCATTCAGTATTGGTACACCGACAAACGAAATGAAGCATTGGAAGTGCTTGCAAAAAACGAGGCGCAACTCAACCTTCGCAATGGTGTAAATACCATTAACGGTGTTGACCTAGACCCTGATGATTTAGCCCTTAGTGGTATAAGCATCAAGAAGTTTTTTACCAGTGTAAAAAACACGGTAAAAACGGTAGGTCAAAAAGTGGGTGATGCCGCTAAAGTTGCTATCAAAGCAATTGTAAAATTCAATCCGTTAACCATTGCAGCTCGTGCTGGATTTTTGTTAGCCATGAAAATCAACATGGGTAAAATGGCTTCCAAATTAAAGTGGGCTTATGCAACCCAGCAACAGGCTGCTGCCAAAGGCGTGAATGCTGCTACCTGGCAAAAAAGTAAAAATGCACTCGCCAAAATTGAAAATTTATTCGCGGATAAATTACAAGGAAAACGAAGTGCCCTACAAAATGCTATCCTTAGAGGAAAGGCTGGAAACCTTAATGGTTTTGTGGAAGATGATATGCTAGGACAATTGGGCGACCCTGCTACGGGATCAGTTATTGCAGCAGCAACTCCAGTGATTATTGCAGCCATAAAAATCATAAAGGAATCGGGCTTGTTTGCCAAAAATGAAAACGTAGATGTCAATAATCTAAAAAGTGAAGCCATGTCTGACCCAACGGCAGCGGCAGCAGTGGCAGAAATTCAAGCAAACGAAAATGCTGGAGCCAATTTCGACCCACAGCAAAACCGATCATTAATCACAACGAGTGACAGTGGCAGTGCGGTAACTACTACCGACCCTTCCACTACTCCGACAAGCACTGGCGGTGGCATTATGAATTTCATAAAGAAAAATCCTGTTCCAGCCGTAATTGGTGGTGGCTTGTTAGCCTTTGGTATTTATCAATTGGTGAAACCTAAAAAAGCGACTAGCCTTTCAGGTTATGGAACAAGAAGAAGAAAACCTGCAACTACTACTCGTGCTAAAAAGCCAACAAGTACTAGAAGCACAGCAGCAAATAAAACAACAGTCAAATCAGTAAAATTATTTTAAAAATCTAAAAATCTATATCATGGCAGTTCAACGCAAAAAAACAACCAAGCTCAGTGGCCAAGCTGTGATGGGTGAAATCAAAACCTTGGCTATGCTTACTGGCGGTGTCGTAATTGGCTCCGTAGGCGGAAAAATGATTGATAAAGTATTGAATGTAGATGCTACGGCAACTGGATTCAATGTAAAGGCTATGGCTCGTCCTATTGTATTATTGGGCGTAGGCGCTGCTGGTAACTTAATGCTTAAAGACCCTAACATGAAAATGTTGGCAACAGGTGTTGGAGCAGCTGGTATGTTATCAGGTGTAAAAGTATTTCTGAAAAAAGATTTACTCGCTGGACTTTCAGACTTTAATATGTCGGGCATTGACGGATTGGGAGAACCTGCCGTTTACCGTGAACCAATGAACTTATCTATTGAACGCTACAACCCAGACTTGCCAGCGCTTTCATCTCCAACTTCATTCAATCCTGAAGACTATGCAAGCAACGTGGAAGGAATTACTGAGGAAGACCTTTCATACATCGAAATCATTTAATTAATAACAATCTAAAAAATCTAAAAAATGCTAACTCTCGGACAAATCGAAAACAGTGAGTACAATTTACTTGGAGCAATGTCGGAAGACGACTTTTTGCAAGCCATAGACCTTAGTGGGCCTAATGACAGAAAGAAATTGTTTCGCAAAATGCAAACGCAATCAAAAGCAGTGGCAGCAGCCACAGGTTCACGCTCTCGTGCAGAGTTTGAAAAACGTATTTCTATGTTACCAAAAGAAATACAAATTGGATTAGCTAATCAAAGCTTGCAAGCTGTTGATACAGCTTACTACGTTGTAAAAACAATTAGTGGCTCTAAAGTCATTAAAATGTTTAAAGATGACGACAACAAAGTGGTAGGCTCTAGCAACATCTCTAGTGGTAAATTAGAAAAAGGAAATTACTTCCTGTTGTATGGCATCCATTTATTGGGCGGAACTGCCGACAAAGAAAACAATCCTGGAAGTGTAAACTTTGACATCGTTCCTGATTACTTGCGTAACGGAGAATTTGAGTTCAAAGCAAACGGAACGGTGCTAGTTCCAAACACTTCATGCGAAGTTTTTCAAACCAGTGGTAAGGATACGTTCAAAGGATTATTCATCCTGGACAATCCAAAAATTATCCGTGACCAACAAAGCATCGAGTTGAATATTGAGTGGGCTAACAATGCACCAACCAATACTTATTTGAAAGCAATATTGAGAGGTACTGCTGTAATCAAGTCCTAATTTTTAACCATTATTTACCATGAAGAACCATAAGTTTCAGCAAATCAGAGTGCGTATTGCTGCACCAGGAGACGCTGTTCGCATCAATGCACAAACCGACAAACAATACAGCCGCATCCGTGGCATTTATGTGTCGTTGCCAAAAGGCAAATTGATTCCTGGAACTGCGCTGGGCTTGAAAGTAAATAACCAAGAGGTCTTTGAAGAATTACACGAAGTAAAGTTACTTACTAGCGGCAACCAGGTGGCTCCGAATAAAAAATTCTTTTTTTTTGAAGAGCACTTGGACGCTGGTGGCAGCACCCTGGAAGGTAAATTGACCGATGGCTGTGAACCAATTATTGATGGAGGTGGTAAAAAAGTAAACTTGCCTTACGGTTATCCGTATGAAGCAAAAATTTATTTATGGCTTTGCAATGACAAATAAGCTAAGCCATGGTAAATACGCGCTACAATATCATTCAAATAAAGGTTGAGAGTCCAAAGCAAATTGTACACTTTCAACATAAGATACCAACGTATTTAAAACGTTGCACTGGTTTTATAGTGAAGCATGTAAAAGGAATTAATTCCGAACACTGCATGGCTGAAATTGGCTGGATAACGGCATCGTTCAATAGTTTAAAGCATGAAAAACTTGTTGCGCCAGTTAGCGTTCAAGCCATTTATGCACTAGAAGAACCTTTCGGTTATCAATCACTTGATGTGGCATTAAAACCAGGACAATTGTTGGTAGGCGTTTACATAGACACCATGGAAGAAAAAGAATTTTCACCCTATACGGTTAGTCTGTACTTGAGATGTGTTGCTGAAAATTTCAAACCAATTGATCCTAAAATTCAATCGGTGTTCAAGCAAGACATTCCTGTTAATCCTTGGCTTCGTTCGGAATTTATTTTTCAAGATGAAACCACAACGGATGATGAAATAGAACAATCCATCACAACTGAACAAGAAAATCAAGACCAGTTATGTATGACCAATTAGTATTTATTCATCAACAGCTCAAGCAACGTGAAGTTGGAATTGAATTACAACGGTTTACCAATGTTGTAACTAAGCCTGGCGTAAGCTATTATGAAGTACCTGCATACAATGAGTATTTACTACTTACCAATGCAAGTGCACTTCCTATCGGTACACGAATCATTTCAGATACCAACAGCATTGAAATTGCAGTCAGCCAAAGAACGCTGGTTGCCATGGAAGAATTTAGTGGACTAATTGCCATTGAGCTTCCAAATGAAGTACAAGAATATCCAATATTAGAATTCATACAAATAGTCAAGGAGTGAGTAAGAAAAAAATATATCATGTTATAGAGGTTAGTCAGAAGATGATTAAAACCTTTCCCAAGCAAGGGCATAACCATGTGGTGTTCAATGCTGTTTTTTATCGCAATGGTAAAAAGCTCAACGGTATTGACCAGGCAGCAGTTGAGAACTTCTCTGCCTTGGTACGCAGCTATGATAAATCTGAAAACCCCGATAAAGTAAAAGTGGAATTCAAAGACCAGGACAGTAACCTGCTCATATGGTCGAAAACTTTTGAGTGGCATGATGTAGATGATGAAATTCAAAAGCCGTTTAATGGATATGCAGGACTTGGCGAAGCGGAAGTGAACGACTTGGTACATCGCAAGTTTTCGGAAATGGAACGCAGTAAAGAGCTAGAGCGCATGAGCTCTGAACTAACTAGACTGCAAGCCCTAAACGAAGAGCTGGAGTTTCAGATGCAGGACATGCAAAATAGTTTGGATGCTAAAAAGCAAGTAGAATACTATACCAATATTATTGGCATGGCGCTACCTGGACTAGCAAAGTTTTTTACCAATTCACCTATTGGAACAGCCATGAACTTTTTGGCAGGTAACGGTGAAACGGATAAAGGCATCGCAACACCAAATCCCGACACGCAAGACCAGGGCGATGGACAACGTGATACGATATTGGAAATGATAAGTGCTTTTTGCAATACCATGACCAATCAAGAGCTAGGCACTATGTATTTGCTGCTGACTGAAATTGAAAAAGACAGAGGCAATTTGCATCGCATTCTTCATTTTATTACGCAACCAACAACGAATTCAACAACCCCTAACAATCCGCAATAGACATGGCACATCAAGATGTATTAATTCAAGTAAAGGTCGCTAGTGACCAGGAAGCAAGGCATGTACAAAAAGCATTGCAATCCATTGCCGACAATTTTAAGGCACAGGAATTAGTGGTTATTTCTAAAAAATTAGAAATACCACTGGTGAAACTAAAAATAAAAAGCATGTTGTAAAAACTAGAGCTATGCCAGGTACAAAAGAAAAAATAATTCAGGTGGTGCAAAGCAATCAGTCAAAGATTGTGAACGGTATTCTCGTGCTTGGTGGTATTTACATAACCTACCGCTTGGGTAAAAAAATCATTGACGGTATCAATAAAAAAGACACACAAACAAAAGCCGATGACAGTCCCGAAGTAAGACAAGCAATGGCTTTACGCTCTGCTATGAACCCTTCAGGAATAAGTTGGATGATGAGCTTTGACACAACCAATACCAGTAGTGTTTTAGACACTGCTAAAACCGTTACCAAATTAGATAGCGTAGGAACTGCCTACAAAAATTTGTATCAAAATAATCTACTCGATGATTTACAAAGTGAATTATCGACTTCCGATTATCAGAAATTCTTAACCATTATCAGTGGTAATCAAAACAAAGATGTTTCCAGTGGCGGAACAGCACCTGTGCAATATGCTAAAGCCAATCAACTGGTAGTGACAAAAAAAGAGGTGTATCTAAGAACCTCGCCTGATGCAACCAATCACGGTCGCATTTACGAGATGTTCTCCAACAAAAATATTATTCGCCTTGCAAAGCCAGGTGAATTCCTGGGCTATGCCACAGGAAGACAGGCATTCGATGAAGTAAACAATGTAAAATTTATTGAAGTAGCCTATGTGATTAATGGTGCAAAAGCGCCAGCTAGTCTGAAACCAAAAAACAAACAACGGGTGAGTTATTGGGTATCGAGCTCGATAAACTACGTTGATATATTTCCCTATTACAAAAATATGTTTGATGCATATCCAGCAACGATGAGCCTTGTAGGGTGGATGAAGCCAGTGGACTATTTCACCCTTAAAGGCCTTCCTATGCCAAGGCTATTAACCAAAGTGCTTACACCTGTCTTAAACGACCGCATGGTAACGGTAAATTATGCCCAGCCCAATATGGTGCTCGGGCAACTTATTATGTCCATGGATACAGGAGAAAATCAATTCATGCAATTTAAAACCGTTGACAATACACTTCGTTGGGTTGACGGTCGTTACATCATTTTACAACAATAACCATGAGTACAAAAACAGAAAACTACGTTATCAATAATTACCCACTGGCAAAAAAAGCAGGTGAACGATTCAAAATGGATCCGTTGGTAATTCTATCACAGGGTGCTTACGAGAGTGCTTGGGGAACGTCTTCACTTTCTTCCAAACACAATAATTTCTTTGGCATCACAGCCGCTGGAAAGCCTAATGAATTTTGGAAAGGTGGCGTTTACCAGGCGCAGAACCAATACAAACTAAAATTCAGAACCTATACCAGTGCACAGGATAGCTTTTATGATTTTGCTCGGTTGATTGCTAGTAATTACAAGGCAGCACATGCCTCGGCAAATGACTACAAAGCCTATGCTGATAAAATTGCGCACAGTCCGTACATATCGGAACAAAACGGTGATGACCGAAATGCTTACATGAAAGGGATAATTTCCATTTATGAAAACATACTAGACATCGCCAAAAAAAAAGTCTTCTTGTCAGAGGAGGATTCAGCTTAGGAGCTGCTGCCTTACTGTTTTTAGCAGGCAGGTACATTTATAAAAACTGGTTAAAATAGTAGAGCATGGAGTTTACGCTAACGCAATTGCGAACAGGGGAAACAAAAAACTTTGGCATAAAAGACCTACTCGAATTTTTAGGAGATAAGATAAATGATGAAATAATAATGGGGAGCGAAGTATATCGCATAAGCTCCGCTGTTAGTGTGGTGGTGGTGAATCCAGTCAATAATACTTGCTGCAAAAAATGTCAGTTAAACTATTGTACTTGTTGGAAACATACCAAAATGAGAAAAGATTGTGTCTGCAAGGATTACCGTTTTATCAAATGCACACGAAACAGATGCCGATACCAAAAACAACTATTAGATGAATATACTAACTGTACTTAAACATAAATAAAAATGAACACACAAACCCGATTGAAACTAACGCTTATAACAGCTGCATTTTTGGCGCTGGTAACCTTACTGTCTCTATTAGCAAAAATGGAAACAGTTGCCACAGCAAGTATTGCAGGCATCATGACAATTTTAACGGCCTATATATGGTCGCAAACCACTAGACCCTCAAAAGATGAATATACTAGCGTTTCTAAACAACAAAAAAGTTCAAAACATACTGCTGGTCATCGCAATCATATTCGCAATATGGATGCTTTGGACAAGCAATAAAAATTTGAAAAAAGACAATCAACGCCTGGTGTCCAACATGGAAACCCTGGGTGCTGATTTGAAATACATACGGATTCAAAACGGTACGCTTGCTGCTCAAAGTGGTGTGCTAGAGCTTCGTTTAAAAGAGCTCCAAACACTCTTTCCAAAACAAAGTAAAAGCATACAAGACTTAGGGATAAACCCTTCTAGGGTGCAGCAGTTAAGTACTACCGTTATTGAATCCCAAAAACAAATTATAACAACACTTATAGATAGTGTGATTCATGATACGGTGCATGTAAGAGTGTTTAGTTATAAAGACCAGTGGTACACAATCAAAGGTCAGGCAATTGGAGATACACAACATGTTCAGATTCAAAATACTGATACGCTGGTACAAGTAGTTTACAAAGGGCAAAGATTAAAACCTTGGCTTTGGATTTTTTCGCCACGTAAGCTTGAACAAAGAGTAAGTGTGAGTAACCCCAATGCCAATATCAAATATGCGCAAGTTATACAAATACAAAAACGATGAATAAAATATTAATTGGTGCAGCAGCACTGGCAGTGCTTTTAGCCTATTCTAAAAAAGGCAAACAAGATATGGACGATACCAATCCAGCCATTACGCCTGTGCAAAAACGTGAACGTACCATCACATTTTATAAAGCATAAAAATGGCAGCACTATCTGTACCTATACCAATGACACCTCGAGTATTTTACTCCAACATTGCTTTGCCTCAAAACAAAGTCAAGCTGGCGCAGATTGCTAAAAAATATTATAAAGAAATCAAGCAAGCCGAAACATTAACCAATGTTCCTGGTGCGCTTATTTTATCAATCATATTTACAGAGAGTGCAGGAAATCCAAGTGTGGTAAGTTATGTAGGTGCAGCAGGATTGATGCAATTAAAGCCACAAACGGCAAACGATGTGATATACCTAGAGAAAAAAGCAGGCAGATTAACACCAGGAGAAATTGCTGTGATAAGAAAATATCTAGGCAACAGAATCAATGGGCCACTTAATCAATCTTTCCTGACACATAAAATCAAGGAGAATAATTATACAGGCAATTCAGTAACACAGGCAGATATGCTGAATGCTGAATTCAACATTTTAATGGGCGCTATGTACTTGGGTATTTTAATAGACCAACATCACGAAGTAGGCGGATTAAGATTAGACAAAGCACTACTTCGATATGCTAGAGGATATTTTTTTAAGCCAGCGGCAGGCAATGTAGAACAAGTGCTTGACCAGGTAAAAGGAAAAAGTACGGAAGCATATTCCTATGTGATAAAAATATTAGGGAAAAATGGATTACTAGAAACACAAGCATTGGTGTAATGAATCAGTTTGAGCTAAATAAAGAAATAGAACAGCTGATCCAAAAAAAGGATAAAGCAAAACAGGATTATTCTGAAAAGGATAAACAGTTTATTGCTCAATACGAAGGTTCAGGCGGACAGGGCTCAAAAGGAGCTACTGGAGAAGGCGTACTTTATGAATTTTTTACGCCTGATTATATCTGTGAGCTGATGTGGAAACTAGCTTACCGATATGGATTTAAAGGAACAGGAACAGTGCTTGAACCTAGCGTGGGAACAGGCAAATTATTAAAAGATGCTCCCAATAAATCCAAATGTTACGCATTTGAAATCAATTCAACTTCTAGGCGCATTACAGAAATATTGTACCCTGAAGCAAAAATATACGAAGGTTATTTTGAAACGGCATTTCTGCAAGAGCCTCGCTTTACCGCGAGACTTAAGCAGAAACTTACTTGGGTCGAGGGTTATCCTTTCTCGCTTGTGATTGGAAACCCTCCCTATGGTAAGTATAAAAATAAATACAGCAGTTATTTCACTAGGCCTAAGATGCACCAAATAGAACTGTTTTTTATGTACCAGGGCTTACAACTATTAAAGCCAGGCGGACTAATGGTGTATTTAACAGGGAGTAATTTTCTTAGAAACGGAATTACCTACCAAAGTGAAAAGCTGGAACTAGAAAAAATCGCTGACATACTCGATGCGTATCGACTACCGCCTGTATTTAAGTTTTCAAAAGTACCCACAGACATTATCGTTTTTAAACGCAAATAATTATGAAATACAATCAAACCCATATACAACCACAAATGGTTTTTGATAAATCCACTTACCAGGATTTAGAAAGCCAAATTGATGAACTGGATGCAGAATTTAAAGTCCGTGAAATAGAAGTCACTTTTAACAAAGAGGCTTATTTTTTTGGACAAGTTTCCAGCACAGGTGATGTGACCAATTTTATTCGGGAGCGCATCCTAAAAGGAATTGAAGTACAAGAACACTTTATTGCTTTGTATCTAAACCAAGCCAATAAAATTATTGGGTATTACCACCATTCCACAGGAACAATCAATGCCACAATGGTAGATACAGAAATTGTGGCGGCTGTTGCATTAAAGACACTGGCAAAAGCAGTTATCATTTCGCACAATCATCCTAGTGGAAACTTACAACCTTCCGAAGCCGACCGTGTAATGACTAGACGAATCAAAGAAGCCTTAAAACTTTTTGATGTGGCTTTACTCGACCATGTAATCGTAACAAGAGAAGGATATTTTTCTTTTGCTGAACGTGGCGAACGCTCTCTTAGTGGTATGGCTAGTGCTGATAGTAAGCTTGAACAAAAACTACGAGAAGAAATTTTACGACAATTAAAAAAAGTGACTAGTGCCAATGCGCCTAATCTTTTTGAGATGATGCAATCACCCAAAGGATATGAGCAGGTGGAACAAATGGTGATAAACAAAGTACTGCACGACCAAATGGTTCCTGCCGCTGTGATTCCTTTATTAGAAACCGAACTTGAAATGGTGTAATGGATAGTACGAGCCCAATATATCTCCGTGCCCGAATTGACATGATTCGTGATGTGCTATCAAAGTCTGATGCAAAGGACTTTCATGTGGCACTGCTGCGAAACGGTGTGTTTCCAAAGGACAGAGATGAAAAGGGATTGGTTGAAATATATGCCAAACAAAAAGATTATTCCAGCGAGCCATTGAGCTTTACCGAACTGTGTACTTTCAATACCTGGTTTGAACGGCATCCTGAAAAAGTGTGTGGCGAACAAGAAATAACCACTAGCCGTGAATTTCCGCTGACTATCAAAGGCGACAAGACCTGGATAATGAATACCATAGGTCATGCGCTAGGTGATTTTAATTTAATACTGGATTTACCAGGCGACTGGTATATCGACTACCACGACCCTGAATACGAAGATTTTTATGTGCACTATAAATGCGGCACTTATTTAATTCAGCTCTTTACGCATGGCGTGGATTATAATTTTCAAATTCAAAATGGAGACTTCTTACTGGAAAACATTAATTACCGAGAAATCAAAGATGCTAATGTCCATGCTTTACGCTTTATGCAATCGCATCCTGTGGCTGACACAAATGTTTCGGCTTTAGAAATTGAGGCATTGGCACTCGAATACGAACTACAATTAAAAAGGCTATGAGTTACTTATCAGGCATACACAACATACACGAATTGGGCACATTAAACCCATATACCTCTACTAAAGTGAGAGGTAATGCAACTGTTATTGAGCGCATTTTAAAACAAGCTGGCGAGCTCCAAGGATTGGGCGATACCGAAGGGAAAAAGATTCCATTTTCGGATGTGGTGGCTAAATACAACAAAGGCATCACAGAACCTGAAATCAAAGCCTGGGTGTGGTACAAACGCAGAATGGGCGTTCCCATGAGTGGCTGGCAAACCTATTACCTAAAAGGTACAGGCAAAGTATTGGAAGAACAATTATTTGACCTGGTAAAAGCTGGTGCTTTGTTTTACCATGCAGGCGAGCTCATGCCGTTTCCAATTTACACCTACGGCAACATGTACGACCGATTGGTACAATTGGAAAAAGACAAAGATGATATTGAAAAGCATTTTGGTCAAGGTATTTGGGATTTGCACAAACAAGCCATTGACAAAGCAAAGCCTGAACTATTAACGGTAGAGAATCCCGATGAAAAAGAACGTCCGATTATTACGGCTATTTCTGATTTTGCTGTGGATCCAATTTTGTTTTATGTAACCAGTGTTCGTGAAGAATACATGGATTTAGAAAATGCCGAAGAACTTAAAAAAGTAAACGGAAAAGTTGAGCGCAAAAAAGACCGTGAAAAAATAAATATCCGTTTTGACGGAGAAGCAAAGTTTACCCTGCAACATGTATTTGTAAAATGGCTGTTTACATTAAACGCTGATACCGACTTTGAAAAAAGCTCGGCTATTGACATTGCAGATTATTACCTAGCCAACAGGCAACTTAGAGACGATAAACTTTCAAAGGAAGAAAAGGCTGAACTCAAAGCCAATGCTCGTATTGAAGGAGAAAAACTATTCTCTAAATTCTTGCATGAAGTGCTTGCCTTTGACGACCAACATAAACTCAACTATGCCTGGAACAGAATGTACAATGGGCAGTCGGATATAAACTATTCCAAAGTGCCTATTGGTTTTGAATGTTCCGCTCGGTTCAAGTCGGGTATTCTACAAATTACCGACATACAACGAGAAGGTGTGGCATTTATGGAAGCCATGGGTTCGGGCATTAATGCCTTTGATGTGGGTGTGGGTAAAACCATGACTGCCATTGTGAACCTGGCGCATAACCTGTATTCAGGAAAATGCAAACGACCAATTGTAGTGGTTCCAAAACCTACTTACAAAAAGTGGATGAATGAAATCATCGGCTTTACCGATAAAAAAACTGGCGAGTTTGTTTCAGGTGTATTATCACATACAGGCATTACTGTTAACGATTGGTATAACTTGGGAACTGATATTGTAGATAAGATAAACCTTAGTGCTGCTGTGCCTGAACGCTCCATTACCATGGTCACTTATGAAGGCTTCAAACGTCTGGGCTTTGGTGAATCTGTTTCGGATGAGCTGTTTACAGAACTTGTAAATATATTGGGTCAGAGCAAAGAAAAATCGAGCCGAGATAAAGAAATTGAATATCAAAAATTCAGAGAAATGATTGGCGTGGGATTGAAAAATTCCATTGCCGATATTGATGTGCTGGGTTTTGATTATGCGGTTATAGATGAAGCGCACCGTTGTAAAAATGTATTTTCATCTGTAAAGAGTGATGATGACGGCAACAAGCGATACAACATTCAATCGGCAACATCTGAAACTGGACAAAAAGCCTTTTTGATTCTTAGTTTTATTCAGCGCAAGTATGGCAGAAATACGATGTTGCTTACAGCGACACCGTTTTCTAATTCACCACTGGAAATTTATTCAATGCTTTCCCTTGTAGCGTATGATTCGCTTCGAGATAACGGTATAGTAAACTTGGATACCTTCTTTGATTTATTTGTACTCCCGACGGTAGAATGGGCTGCCAATTACAAAGAGGAGATTGTAGAAAAGGAAGTGATTAAAAGCTTTACAAATAGAAGGATTTTACAGAAGCTAATTTATAACCACATCTTATACAAAACAGGAGAGGAAGCTGGCGTGGTTCGTCCTAAAAAAATCAACCTGCCCCTACTGTATAGTTTTGAAAATGCTAAAGAGCGATTGCCACAAGACAAGCAAGTGCTTACCTATATCAACATGACCCCAAAGCAAAGGGAGAATCAAAATGGTATTGTAGCCATGGCAAAAAGTTCTACCCAGGGCAAGCTCGACATGGGTAACTTATTTCGTGCGCTAGCTTATAGTTTAGACAATGCGCTTTCACCATACCTTTTAAATGGAACTCCCGAGGACTATAAGGATTTTGTAGAACAAAGTCCAAAGATTGCCTATGTAATGGACTGTATCAAATCGGTAAAGTCCTGGCATGAAGAGCATGAGGAAACTGCCAGCGGCCAGGTGATTTACATGAACCGTGGCAAAATGTTTTTTCCGCTGATTAAAGAATACCTAGAAAAAGAAGTCGGCTACCAGCGAGGCGTAATGTACGATAAAGTAAAAGTGGATGAAGTGGAAATCATATCCTCTGAAATCAATGACACCCGAAAAGAAACCATTAAAGAAGCGTTCCTGGACGGTGTGGTAAAAATCATTATTGGTACTGCAACTATTCGCGAAGGAATTGATTTACAAAAACGAGGAACGGTTATTTACAACTGTTACCCTGAATGGAACCCAACAGATATTCGACAGCTCGAAGGTAGAATTTGGCGACAAGGAAATCAGTTTCAGTATGTTCGTATTGTAATGCCGCTTGTTCAGGATAGTATGGACGTATTTGTATTTCAAAAGCTGGAAGAAAAAACCTCACGTATCAATGATATTTGGTTTAGAGGCGACCGTGGAAATGTGCTGGATTTAGAAAGCATGGATCCCGAAGAAATTAAACTGGCACTCATTACCGATGTTGACCGATTGGTGAAAATGTTTTTTGACCAAGCCAAAGAACAACTTAACCGTGACTATAAGAAAATTACTTTGGCTATTGATGCCATTAAGGAAGTGCAACGTGATATTGTGGACTATAAACTCTACCGTGAAAAATCATTGGAAGCGGTACGAACTTTTAATACCTCATTATTGGCATCCAACTTTTTGGCAGAAACGCCCAAAGTGAGCGAAGATGGCGAAGTAATTAACAAGCAGTCCAAAAAAGCGAAGGAGCTAAAAGAAGAAATTGATTTAGTGCTTAATTCCAGCGAACAACAAGACAAGGATATTATTTCATTGGGACGAAAAATTGAAAGCTCTTATCCGCTACTTGGAATCTATTTTTCTAACCGATACTATTTCAGTTATTTCAAAGAATACGTGAGTAAGGTGCGAAAAACAGAACGTACCATTTTAAAACCCAAAGGATATTCACTAAACAGTGATTTAACCCCTGTAACAGCGCAATATGAAGCGGACAAGCAAAACATAATAGCGCAGGCTGAACTCTATAAAGGTGAACAGGATTCACCTAAATGGGCGGAGCTTAAAGTAGAAATACAAGCCAAAAAATCAGCACTCCAGGTAGAAGGTAGAAGTGCACAAAGTCGTGCGACAGAATTTGACCGCTTGAACTATTTGCTAGAATTCCGTACCAATTTGACCCCCTCGAATCCAACAGAAACTTCCACAATCAGCGAGCTTGAATTAGAAGCCCTGGCATTGGAAATAGAACTTGAACTTATAAATTTTTAAACCATGCTCAATACAAATAACTACTTCCAAAAATCACAAATCATCGACTGGGAATCATTACCCGAAGCCCTTTCTAAAGGGAATAAACTCGTTGAAGGCGCATCTCAAAACAACTGGGCAGCCTACAATTCTAATGAAAACATCAAACGTGTTGTAGATGCTTATTTTCAGAAACTATCCGATTACCTGGATAAAAATCCAAGTGCACCAACACAAAAATCAATGCCTGCAAAAGTGGTAAAGGCGGAGCCTAAAACTGCATCACCAGCAAAGCCTGCGCCAGCAACAAATAACAACTATAAAGGATTGAAAGTTGAAATAAGACCTTTGAGTAAGGGTTCTAGCAAATTCATTATTTGGGATATTGTTGGTGAACAAAAGTTTGCAAACGAACGATTCGACAGTGTAAATGAAGCTCGAAAATTTATTAATCAGAACGGAATGGTTCTTATTAAAATTGTTGAGGCTGAAGAAAAAGAGGAATACGATAGTGAAGATGTGGAGCACATTGATACCGATGTACAGTTTATCAAACGCTATGCAACCATGCACGGTAAAGTAAAATCACAAGCGCAAATTTTAACATTGATTCACAGTTTACAAAAAGCAATCCTGGAGCGTAGGATAAAAAAAGATTCTCCTTATGCCAAAGAAATTGAGCTGATGCAAAACCAACTGATTGGTTGCTACGAAAAAATGGGCGAGATGGCAGAAATTAAAATAGACAGTAAAAACCTGAAACGCTATTTACAAATTGCGCATAGCCAGGAAGGAATGTTATCTGTGGCTTTGCTTAAAGCTTATGTAGCGCTAAATGGAAAACGTGATATAAAAGATAAAGCAGAACGCTTATTCAACCGCATCAAAAAAGCCGTAGAACAAGGCAAAATTACTAAGTCGGATAAGTATGCCAATAAGCTAAATGAGGCGTTTGGAACGCTGAAAAATTATATTGACGGCAATCCTGCAATGCTTACCATTAATAAAACACAGCTTAACGGGCTCATGGGTATTTTGGGAGAAGACCTATTTCAAAAAAAAAGTTTAAACGGATATGATGACGACAATGGAATGATTGTGAGTTCAGGCGAATTACTTGCCATGGACTTTCAAACTATTGGGCTCAAAGGGAAATACAAAGAACTGATTGGTGATCCAAGTGTGGGATTTACAGCCATGGTTTATGGATTGCCTAAAAGTGGAAAATCAACCATGTGTTTGGACTTTGCCAATTACCTGGCAGCTCACCACGGTAAAGTGTTATTCTGCGCAGTAGAAGAGGGCTTTGGTTACACCCTAAAAGAAAAGATAGAACGCTTAAAAGCGCATCACTCCAATTTATACATTACCGACCGAGTACCTGAAAACATATCAGACTTTGATTTTGTATTTATTGATAGTGTTTCTAAAGCTGGAATGGATGTAAACGATATTGACCAAATTAGAAAATTGCATCCTAACACATCCTTCATTTTTATTTATCACACTACCAAGGAAGGAAAATTCAAAGGCGTGAATGAACACGCCCATGAAGTAGATGTAATTGTACAAGTTGACAAAGGGAAAGCCACTTCCACGGGCAGGTTTAATGCTGGTGGAAGTATGGATATTTAATATCCCTTATTTGAATTTTATACAAGTAGCGTGATCCATATCAATATCATCAAATATTAATCCTTCACAAGTAGGATAATCATGCTTAGCTCTTCTTAGAAGTATTCTATACATTTCTTTTGGTTTTCCAGTCCAAACTAATCCAGTTTTTTTTACTGTGCCTAGTACTTCGTACTCTGCCAAAGGTTTTGATTGAATAAATACATAAATTCCTTCAGCTTGATCAACTGAAGCATTGTCTTTTTTAGCTTGATTTTGTGTCTGTCCAAATGTTGCCATTGAGATTAAAAAGCTAAAGATTAGTAAAGAATAAACTTTCATAAATAAATAAATTTGGTTGTAAAATGAATTAAGGCTTGAATTTAGTTTAAAGAAATTTAGTTTGTATATAGAAATAAAGATTCCTTGCCAAATAAGGTCAATCGTTTGGGAGAGTATTTAATTTTGACTTTATTTGTCAAAATATTTATCAACATGTTTAATCAGAATAGAATATACAGGCTATTTCAGCTGATAAATTATCTGAAGGCAAAACCAGCTAAAACGGTACGAAGTATTGAAACATTCCTAGATACTTCCGAAAGAACGGTATATCGTTACCTCGATTTATTGAAAGACTTGGGCTTCAATATTGAGAAAGACAGTAACAACAAAATATTCATCTCTGTTTCTTCAGACATAGACCTTATTCCTTTTACACCCCAGGAAGCGGACTACCTAAAAAAACTCATCTTATCTACTGGAAAGAAAAACCAATTGGCTCAAAGTGTTTTGCAAAAAGTACAGCAATCCAGCGAAATACAAATTGGAGCCGACAGTTTGTTCAAAGCGCACCTTGCAAAAATTGTGGAGCAAATTTCAGTGGCAATCATAGAAGGAAAACAGCTTTTAATAAAAGGTTACAGTTCTGCCAACAGTCAAAGTATTTCCGATCGTTTGGTAGAGCCTACTTGCTTTACCGATAATTACGATGCCGTTTCTGCCTTTGAAATAAAAACAAGGCTTAACAAGTATTTCAATATTGAGCGAATGGCTAGCGTTGAAGTATTAGAAACTCCGATGAAGCATGAAGCACAGCACGAATTCCACAAGCCTGATATTTTTGGTTTCCAAGGCAAGAGCATGAATAAGGAAATTGAATTGCAAATGACTATGAGGGCATACCTGGTATTAAAAGAAGAATACCCCATGAGTGCTGCATTTATCAAGCAAATTCCCGATACTGGCAAGTATTATTTCAAATCAAATGTGCAGAGCTATAAAGCACCAGGACGATTTGTAATGGGCTTTTTAGAGGAAGTAAAAGTGGTAGGCTCAAAAGAATTTATACGGTACATTCAGCGAGTGGTGCAAAGAAATACTTAGTTTTTTTTGCGTCTGTATTTACCCCTAGTGTGGTAATAATACCTGGAACGATTCTGATTTTTTATTGCGTTTTTATTAGTGCTCACAGGCATGCGTACATGACCTTTTCTGAACTTGCCTTTGTAATCAATGCTAGGTTTTACATACACTGGCTTTTTCCCTGTTCCTGAATCATTGCTATTGCCGCAAGCCGCCAGGAGAATGAATAGGAAGGCTATTATAAAGTAACGCACCTTCATGAAATACAAATTCTCCATACCACATAAGCCAAAGCCACTGGCATACTCAATAAAAACACAACACTTACCAAGCAGCCTCTACTGGTTTTGTTATACACTTTATTGTACAAAGCTTTCTTAGGGTCGGTTATCCAGCCCATACCTCTAGGTGCTTTAAAACCTAAGTTGTGACGAATGATGCGCTTTACCGAAGTACGAGCGGCAATTCGTTTGGTGATTGACGGTATGCGGAATCCGAATTTCATTTAAATATATTCTAATTGTTTGTCAAAAGCTTGTTGAATTAATTCCATGACATCATCAAGTTCATTGATATTTGAAATACCAACTTCCACATCGCCATTGCCCCAGCGGCCTAGTCCTGAAACATCTTTACACAATCCTTTTGGATCAATCATGTCGGGATAATCAATATTTAGAGATAGTCTCAGTCTTACCTTTTGTGGAACTATATCAACAAAATTTGTGGATGATTTAAAAGCGATATACAATTTTTTGTATTCCTCTTTTACCGAAGAATCAATATTTAAAATTCGTTTCTTTAAAGCATGGTATAAATCAAGCATCTCACCTTTTAAGTGCTCGTATTGCTCTATTGAATATACTGTGGTTGTTTTCTCCTCAGTACTATATTTATCTAAAACTTCTTGAGATAAATTTGGAGCAAACCATATTTGACGAGCCTTTTCAGCTAGTTCTTTAGCCCTGGCTTCAATATTTTCAGCGTTCCAAATATCAACCGTTCTTAAAAAATCATTCAAACGTATAGGTGAATCATTAAATCCACCCACCATTGTTTTCTTTAAATTAAATGGCTTGTCGCTCAATTCAGAATTATAGCCTGTTAGCGTAAGATTACCCAATGAGTGCAGATACTTAGACTGCACTTCTTTCCAATCGTCACCCAACATTCTTTGCCATTCACCTGATAACTCAGGGTTTTGAGGTATTATATGCTCTATAGTATAATCGTCAACGTTTACAAATTCTTTACGCTTATAGTTTTCCAATTTGCTTAAAAGGTAGTTTCTATTTCGAAAATTGTATACCTCTTTAACCACAATTTCTTTTTCAAATTCAGTATCAGTTGGAAAGCGTTTGTAGCTATCCATTAATTGAAACGCTGCTTTTACACCTTCTAAATAATCTGTTTTTTGAATTGCTTTATATATTGTTGCAAAGGTTTTATTCATGCTGTTTGTCGGAATGCCACAAATGGCTCTGCGGAAAACATAATTTTCTACCAGGCTAATGATTTGCTTAAACTCATCATTTGTAATTGTGCCTGTTTCGTAGTCGTTATATACAGGTAAAAGGAATGGATAACAAACATCAACCTTTAATTTGCTAATATTTTTAAAGCCTTTTTGAAGTTCGGCATCAGGCTCTTTATGCAAAACCATATTTACATAATAGCCCGAAAACTTATAAATATCTTGAACAACTTCTGTTATAGAATCAGGAGCTTTGCTGCTAGATGCGTAGGTTTTAAAGCTATCATAAACACGATCGATACGTGGAATAGTTCCTGTTTTTACTGAAAGGTAATCACGCATAAACCAATCAAATGAAGCAGTGTACTCATTGCCATAGCTCTGCTCCATTGGATACCAGTACTTTTCGTAAAGTTCGGTTTGAAGTTTTATTTCTTGCCCCATTAGAATATAATTTCTAATCAAATCAGCTTGAGACAAATCTAACCCTGTGCTATTTAAGCTTTCAAAAATTAATTGAGGATTGTCTTTGTCTTTTTCTAAAGCAACATCAACAATAAATAATCGCATGATACCATTGTAAATACCCACAGCATTTTCTGCATTTATTTTCTCTTTAAAAAACTTAAAATTATCTGCAACACGCAAAGAAGCATCGGTGCCAAGAGGAACACCTTTGATAATGTTTATTAGAGAATCCTTATCCCTGCGTGTAAGCAACAGTTTATATCTTAAATCGCCCTCTTCTTCAGCATTTAACAAATAGTAGTTTTGCAGTTTGGTGAAATTGGTATCTATATTTACCTGGTTATCCCTTACAAATTCTGCCAATGCAGCAATCATTATGGAAATAGTAGTTAGGCGTTGTTGCCCATCAATTACCAATAATTTTGGCACATCGGAAACCGTATGTATGTTTTCTTGAAAATATACAACCGAACCAATAAAATGACCTGGTGAGCTACCTTCTTTACTGATACGTAAAATATCATTGAAAAGCTTATTGCATTGTGATATTTGCCAACTATAAGTTCGCTGATATATTGGAATAACAAATTGCTTTGGCCCTTTTATGACTGTTAAAAAATTTGCTGATTTTGCTTGCATATATTTTATTTTACGGATTCTTTTAAACCCTCTTTCAGTATTTCTAAAAAAGTATTATTACGTGATTTTGCATCAAGTATTAAGGAATCAAAAGATATCAAGTTCAGACCTATGGGAACTTTAAATTCAGGTTTATCCTTATCAGGTATAATATTCGATTCCTTATAAAAATATTTACCACCAGAATATACTTCTAAATAATCTTCTTCCTTTAATGACCTAACAAATTCATCATCGAAATCAATTATGCCATAAAACCAAATCCGTTGAATTCGATCTGGATAATGCTGTAAAAGCTTTCTCGCTCTTTGTTTTAATTGACTGACTAGTTCCTCCTTTTTTGCTAGTTTTAATCCAAGTTTTTTTAATTCCACTACGACAATATCAAATTTAACAACTTCACTATCATTGGGATTATTAGAAAATACAACCGCAATATCAGGTCTTGAATCATCTGATTCAACTTGTTCGTCATCAATAGCTATTTCTTTCAATAAACTAGTCATTTCTAGGTCGCTCAATATAGTCGTGTAAGACATGTATTTATCATCTAATAACCATGCGTTATTATTATAAACATCATTCATTTTTGTGCCACTTTTGAAACTAGTTCGCATAGGAACTATCAGATTATGAATTGCCGCTTCAGAATCTTTAAGATCAATTTCTCCAATCTTATCAATAATAATATTTCTATACAATATATACTCAGTCAATAATCTTGCGGATACATCAAGTGATTTTTCATATTGAATATCCGTAAGAGTAGAAGCTTCAAGTATTTCCTTTTGAGCTTTAAAAAAAATACTTTGAGCATTGTCTAATGTTTCAGTTCTATCAATTAATCCAACGGCTTCTTCATTAAAATAGCCGAGTAGATGTGGATATCTGTTTTCTAATGCTTTTACAGTTTCTTTATTTTTCTCTTGGATTTTGGGTATTGCTTCTTGAATTAATTCGCCAATTTTTTTACCAAATAACCTTTTTGTCGTTTTTAAATCAGAATCATTCATTTTTAATTCTTGACGTGACGGATTAACTTTACCTGTAAACAAATTCGAGTAAAGTAAAAATATCATTTCATATCCTGACGGTATACCGCCTTTAGATAATACATCTACAGCAATAGTTCTTCCATCAACACATAATGCAGTAATGGGCTTTACTTCATCATCAGTTGGTTTAATTGAATATAACAACTGGAAGTTTTCAAACAAATCTAAACCCTCGGCAGGAATCTCTACAACCTCCAATTCGGGGAGTTCAGAGATTTTAATACTTCTTGTTTCAGATGAAAAAACTTGTTCAGGATTAGCCTCAACTACATCTAAATTTATTTTTATAACAAGCTCTTTCCCTTCAGATTTAAGGGTATAAAACAAAGGGTAGAAGTGTTCTACAATAGATTTTTTTAAAGAAACAGGTTTTAAGTAATCGTAAGATTTAATTTTATCTTTTGTATATCCAGTAAAATTCAATTTTGTAATTGATTTATTTAATGGAGTATCGTTTACATTATTTTCACCGTCAAAAGCATCACTAAGGGTAAAGAATCTTGTATTTCCTTCATAGGAACTTGAAACTTCAACTTTATTGAAGTAGGATAGATAAACTAAACGTCCAAGACCTTTGTGAGATTCGCTTTCATTCTCCATTAAAATTGAAAACTTTCTAAAGTTTTCATCTGTAAACCCGTTACCATTATCTGAAATTTCTAATTTAAAAGTATCAACTTCTGCAAAAGATTTTATTTTTATATTAATTGAAATTTCAGTTGCTTCTGCATCTATTGAATTTGCAATAGCCTCAAAATAAACCATTTCTAAGGATGGATTTGGAAAAAAATGTTTAGCTACATTGCTTAAATTTGCTTTCATAAATTGCTATTTATCCCCCATATTATTTATGAACGTCTCAACAAACGCCATTAACTTACTTAAAATTCTATCACCTATTTTCTTACGTTCCAATAACGTAGGTGGTTCTCCTTCAATTAATGC
Organism: Chitinophagaceae bacterium; assembly: GCA_027489035.1. Classification (GTDB taxonomy): domain Bacteria; phylum Bacteroidota; class Bacteroidia; order Chitinophagales; family Chitinophagaceae; genus Ferruginibacter. The sequence continues at coordinate 91,484 of JAIYAN010000024.1, read as the reverse complement.
TAACACTTCATCCCTCATTGGTTCTCTTTCTCCAAAAAGATAATCTTCAATTAAGATTTCTGTTCTTTCTGCTGATAGATTTTCCTCTCTAATTAGTTTTTCAAAAGAAAGTACTTGCTCTTTGCTCCAGAACTTTTCAAACTCCTCATTGATGTCATCTGTGTTCTCAAGTTGAGGTAAATTTTCTTGAATGAATTTTTCAATTAATTCCCTTTTGCTTCGCAACTGGGCGTCTGTATTCAGCAAATTGAAAATTTCTTTCTCTGTTTGAGTAGTATCTTTTTGAACCTTAGATTTCAATTTGATTAGTAGCTGGATAATATATGCTACATTGATTTCATCCTTATGAATTAATTCTAATTCAAAATCAACATCTTCAAGTATAGATACTTTTTCTTTTTGGTGATTATTTTTTACTTTATCATGTAAATCAAGATACTTGCTTTTATAATCTTCAAATGGCTGTTCATCAATTGAAAGATGTTCCCATTTAAAATCAGAAAAAGCTGCGAGTATATTTTTGATTCTCAACAATTCTCTGAATGCTTTTATGAATTCTAATTCATCATCCTCGGTTTCTAAATCGTTCACACTATTTACAGTGGGTGTAATTTTCAGTAAATCGACATATGCGGAATTAAATTTCTTAACATAGTCTTCATAAGGCTTCATGATAATAACTTCAATTGCTTCTTTATTGCTAAAGAGAGTAATTGCATCATCGGTCGCATTTTTTAAGTTTCTAAAACAAACAACATTCCCTTGTGATTTCAACTCGTTTAGAATCCTATTGGTACGAGAAAATGCCTGAATCAATCCATGATGTTTCAAGTTTTTATCAACGTAAATAGTATTAACCATTTTGGCATCGAAACCAGTTAAATACATGTTTACAACAAGTAAAATGTCAATCCTGTCAGTTGTATTTTCGGGACGTTTTTCGCGTGCTTTTAGCTTTTTCGAAATATCGTTGTAATAATTATAGAATGACTCACTGTCTTTTGTTGAGAATCTAGTTTGATACATGCCATTATAATGGCTAATAAATTCATCAAGCTTCTCTCTACTATGAGCCTGTATACCATACAATGCTTGTGGTTCTTCAACTACTGATAATTCTTCGTTTAAAAACCCATTTGCATCTGCATCATTTTCATTTGCAACGTAGCTGAATATTGTAGCAATTCTCAGGTCGTGTTCACCTGCTATTTTTTTTCTATGAAGTATTTCGTAATATTTTATCAGTGTTTCTACACTGCTAACACAAAAGATTGCCGAAAATTCTCTATTATGCGTTTTACGATTGTGATTATTGATAATGTAATCGGATATTTTTTCAAGGCGAATAGGAGATTCCATTAATTCCTTGGTGTCTATATCTTCTACCTCAATATCAATTTCAGTGGCACTGTTCTCTTTTTGTTTATAACGCCCAACGTATTCAACTGAGAATTTTAAAACGTTTTCGTCTTTAATCGCATCTGTAATTACATATTTATGCAAACAATCTCCAAACAGTTCCTTTGTTGTTCGTTTACCTAACTCATTCTTAACGGAGTTTTCTGCAAATATTGGAGTTCCTGTGAATCCAAACATTTGAATATTGGTAAAGAAATTCTTGATTCTGTTATGTGTTTCTCCAAACTGCGAACGATGGCATTCATCGAAGATGAAAACTATTTTTTCATCTTTTAATTTGTCCATTTTGCCTAAATACTGCGACTTACTTATGGCCGTATTTAGTTTCTGAATAGTTGTAACAATAAGCTTTGTATCATCCGTAAATTGAGTAACCAATGACTTAGTATTTCCTGTTCCGTCAATACTTCCTTTGCTAAAGCTATTAAACTCAAAAGTTGTTTGGTAATCAAGGTCTTTTCTATCAACTACAAATACAACTTTTTTGACCTGGGGCAAATTCATTAAAATTTGACTGGCTTTGAAGGAAGTTAATGTTTTCCCCGATCCAGTAGTATGCCAAATGTAACCGTTTTTTGAGCTGTTTTTCACACGGTCAATTAAGGCTTCAACAGCATAATACTGGTAAGGCCGAAGTACCATCAATACTTTGTTCGTTTCATTTAACACAATGTATTTACAAATCATTTTGGATACATTGCAAGGCTCTAAGAAATCACTTGTAAAGCCATTTAAAATGTTTGTAAGTCTTTTATTCTCTTTATCTGTCCAATAAAATGTTTGCTTAAAGGATTGATTTCTATTATTGGCATAATACTTAGTATTAACACCATTGCTAATAATGAAAATCTGAACGTATTGAAACAATGCTGAATTTGCTGCAAAAGAATGACGCTGATAACGGTTTATCTGATTGAATGCCTCTTTCAATTCCAACCCTCTTCGCTTCAGTTCTATTTGTACTAATGGTAGACCATTTATGAGTATCGTAACATCATATCGGTTCTTGTATTTACCCTCCATTGTTACCTGGTGGGTAACCTGAAACTGATTTTGACACCAATGGTCTGAATTGATAAATTCAAAATAAAGGTTCTCGCCATTATCTCTAACTAGATGCTGTTTTTCTCTAAGTGTTTTGGCTTTTTCAAAAACCGAACCTTTGCTAAGAATATTCAACACCTTTTCAAATTCTGCTTTGCTGAATTGTATGTTGTTGTGTTTCTCTAATTGCTGTTTTAAGTTACCAATTAAATCTTTTTCGTCTTTCAATTGCACCAAGCCATAACCCAACCTTTGCAGTTGTTCAACTAATTGTTCTTCTAATATTTGTTCGGGTTGCTTAGCCATTAAATAAACATATTTTGCAACAAGCCTTTTTTGTATTGCTGGGTTTGCTGTAACTGGGTAGTAGTTCGTATTATCTTTTCATCTATTGTTTCTAAGAAAGCTGAGATTTTACTTTGCTCTTTCTCGGAAGGTAAAAGAATTTCAATTTTCATTAATTCAACCTTTGACATATTGTACCTGGTGCTTCCTTGTCCAAGTTTAATGACTTCTTTTCTGAAAATGGGACTTCTGAATAAGTATTGAGCAAAAGTTGGGCTTAGTTCCTTAAATGAATTGATTCGATAACCAAAACAAAAACTATTTAAATATAACTCGTCAACATTTTCCAAAAGAACAGATGAATAACCTATTTCTAAAGGCGTTTCAGAGGACGTTGTAAAGAAAACATCACCATATTTTGCTCTATTTTGATTTTCATTTTCGTCAACTTGAACAAAGTCAAATTTTGAAACATCTATTTTGGTATTATCGAAAATCTGTTTGTATTGAATGTATGGTTTTCCCTCTCCAAAATTTTCTTTGGTTTTACCTGTTAGACCGTTATATGTTTCACCGATTTTACCTAATGGTTTTTTAGCCCACTTTTGAAATTCCTTTCCATTCTCATCTTTGAATCTCAACTCTTGCGAAAACAGTTTTTGCATTACGCCTTTTTTGTATTGCTCCAAAAGGTTTTTCTTTTGTTTGAGTTCGGCAATTTTCTTGTCTAAAACTGTGAAGAAAGATGCAATGCGTTTTTGCTCAGGAATAGCAGGTGCAAATATTCTGTCGTGCAACACATAAGCGTTGTTAATCTTCATATCATTTTTTGCACCTTTCTTTACCAGTGGTCGCAAATAGCGGTTGGTATTGGCATCTAACGAAAAGTAATAATCAATAAAAGGTCCATAGGCCGTTTGCTGATTTACTTTGTAAACAGCATAAAGAGTAGATACAATTCCTGCTTTGCCTTTGTTGAGTTTTATAATTCCAAAAGGATTTGCTTTAAGAGGGCTTTTTGTATATACAATGTCGCCAACTTCTACAACGTGGTACTGGTGAACTGAAACACCTGCATAACTTCTGCCTAAATGCTCAATTTGGTTTACAATACCCAATTCACCCGAAACAGAAAGCACTTCGTCTTTGCCATATTTCAAATCCTCATTCCGCTTTTTGGCTTCGCTTAAAAGTTCGTTCAGTCGTTTATGTTCCCAAGCATCTTTAAACTCTGGAAACCTTACAAACGGTTTTTTGCTTTGTTGTTTTTCCATTATTAAAAAGGTGTTTCAATTTTAAGTTCTTTACAAAATACAGATAGTTCAGCATCTGTATTTTTCATTTCTTTTTCAAGGTTTCGCAATTGTTTTGCAACAGATGCAATGTCAACACTTTCTTGTTCTTCAAATGTGTTAACATATCGAGGAATATTCAGATTGTATTCATTTTCTGCTATAAAGTCAAGCGTTGCCAAACTGCTGTATTTTTCAACTTCCTTTCTTTCTCTGTAAGTTGTAACAATTCGGTCAATATCTTCTTGTCGCAATGTGTTTTGAGTTCCTCTTTCAAAATGCTCGGCTGCATTGATAAACAAAACATCGTTTGGATTTTCTTTGCATTTTTTGAAAACCAATATACAAGTCGGGATTGGCGTTCCGTAAAATAAGTTTGCTGGCAAACCAATTACTGCATCTAAATAATTGCGGTCTTCAATTAAGTATTTACGAATGTGTTGTTCTGCTCCACTTCTAAACAAAGCACCGTGAGGCAATACAATTGCCATTGTTCCATTTTCTGCCAAATGGTGAATCATATGTTGCACAAAAGCATAATCGGCTTTACTGCTTGGTGCTAACTTTCCATATTGGCTAAAACGGTCATCGCTTGTAAACAATGGATTTGCACTCCATTCAGCCGAGAATGGCGGATTGGCTACAATGGCTTCAAATTGTTGTCCAGTATGTTGTGGATGTTCTAATGTATCTTCCTGTTTAATATTGAATTTGCGGTAATGAACACCGTGCAAAATCATATTCATTCGGGCAAGGTTGTATGTGGTGCGGTTCATTTCCTGTCCGTAAAAGTTACTCACTTCTTTTACTTCCTTTGCCACTCGAAGCAATAACGATCCCGAACCGCAAGTAGGGTCGTAAACTGATTTGAGTTTACTTTTTCCTGTGGTTACAATTTTTGCTAATACTTTACTCACTTCCTGAGGAGTATAAAATTCACCTGCTTTTTTCCCAGCGCCACTAGCAAACTGCCCAATAAGATATTCATAAGCATCTCCCAGCACATCTAATTCAGTTTGCTCGAGTTTGAAATCGATTTTGTCAAGATGTGATAGCACCTTAGCAATAATTTCATTCCTGGCTTCTGGCGTTTTTCCAAGTTTAGTACTATTCAAATCCATGTCCTCAAAGAGGTTGTCAAAATCTTCTTCACTTTCAGTACCCATTGTTGAAAGCTGAATATTATTTAGAATTTTTTGTAAATCTTCGAGAATGAAATTGCTTTCACCTTCAACATCGCTATTGCCTCTTATAGCAACTTCACTAAATAACTCTGACGGCTTTAAGAAATAACCTAGTTTTTCTAATGATTCCTCTCTAATTGCTTCAATATATGCAACAGCCTGTTTTGCATTTTCTTTCAATTCACGATAATTGATTTTATCCTGCTTTAAAATAGAATTGGCATAGAGCTCCATTTTTTCTGACAAGTATTTGAAGAAGATAAAACCGAGTATATAATCTCGGAATTCATCAGCATTCATTTTTCCTCGGAGTGTATTAGCAATGTTCCAAAGTTGTTGTTCTAGTTGTTTCTTTTGGTCTTCAGACATGATTGTAATTATTTTATTTTGATTTTTTTTGACACGGAAACTATTTCCAAAATGCGTTCAATATTTTCTTTCTTTTCATCTTCAATAAGTGCTAAAATTTTATCGGCAACCCAAAATGAATTTAATTCACTTTCAGACACTTTAAATAATTTCGCAAGTCGACTAATATGATTCTTACTAATTTGCTTTTCCTCTTTTTCTACTTTACTAATAAAAGCAGTATCTACCTCTAAAAGAGCAGCAATTTGGCGTTGAACCATTCCATTCGTTTCCCTTAACTCTTTCAATTTTACTCCAAGCATTTTGTATAATATTTACTTGTACTTATTTGGTCAAAAATAGGGAATAAATATTGTTACTCAACACTATGTTATAAAAATATTCTGTCATTTGAGGTCAAACGAAGAAATATCAAGTAATGCCATGGTAAAAAATAAAGTCCCACGGAAAACCGCAGGACTTTTACCAGAAAACGGGGGGACGAAACTGGCAATTTCGTGGAGAACCACAGAAATATTGTTAGAAAGGAAGCTGTACTAGGGTAAATTCACCGTGAGTTCCAGTGCCTTTTTCAATGATGTTAAGGTCTTTCATGTATTTAATGTAGTTCTTAGCCATTCGTTCCTTTACATACAGCAAATCCATGATGGCTTTAATTAAATCCTGGTAGCTGTAAGATTGTTTGGAGCTAAAAATATCACGTGCCGTGCTTGCCAGGTCTTCCATTTTTCGAGCTTCGCTATCGGCTTTACTTTTTTCACCTAAAAAAACGTGACGGTTCAATTCTTTGTTCCAGCCAAATTGTATTAACGGTACATCAAGTGGGCTTCCGTCTCTTACTTTTAAAGCTTTTACCACGCTGGTATTGGTGTTGTCTTCCTTTTCAATAGAAAGTATGCCAGCAGCTTTACGTTGTATCTCTGAACCTAGATGCCCTCTTAGTTTCATACCACTTGGACTAAGGTGCAATACGCTTACAATACAGGTTTTGTAAATACCTGCCAGTCTAAAAAGTTCTTCCACCAATTCCACCGATTGTGTTTCATCGTTTACACCCGCAATTAAGTCGGCAATACCGTCAATCACTACCATGTGTATTCCACTGTATTCGTAATAAAACCGATCCATGCTTTGAAAAATAACTTGCATCCGTTCTTTACGTGACATACCAACCAGGCAATAGGCTTTAAACCAAGTAGGCGGAAAATCTAAATTGGCTCGTTTCAAAATAAACGTAAGATTTTTAAAGAGCTGGTCTTCGGATTGTTCGGTATCATAAACCAACACGGCATTTCCTGTTGTGTTGTTTTTTATTTCTGTTCCCAAGGTATCAATTATATCACCGTCTTTGCGAATAACACCTGATATTAAACCGCCCAGGTAGTTTGTTTTTCCACTGCCTTCGCTTCCTGTAATGCAAAGCAAGTTTCCTGGAGAGCCTATGGTCACTTCATTTATGGTAATAAGTGGCTCGGGCTTTATCGGTGGATTATTAAAATCAATTTCGCAAGATTTTAATATTGCCATGGTTTCTTCATATATTTTATCAAGCATGTTGCAGAACAATTTCATCAATTGTTCTTTGGTATAACCGAGCTTAAAAAAATCCGAAATATCCTTTTCTGTTTTGGTTCCTTTAAGCGGAAGTGTTAGACATTTCACATCACAATCTTTGAGCGTCTTGCTGTGTTTTTCGGATGCTTCTTTGCCAGTTTTATCACAGTCATACAGTAGTGTAATATGCTTAAAACGAAAGCTCAACCTACGAATGATATTTTTAGGTATGGTAGCTGTTTCACTGTTAAAGCATATCGCATTAAAGCCACGTGCAGCAAGGCTCATTACATCTTTTTCGCCACCAGTAATAAATAAAATATCGCCTCGTGTTGGCAGTTGCTCTAATCCAAAAACATAACCGTCAACCATTTCACCAGCATACAAAAAACGGTAATTCGATTTTGGTCGATACAGTTTAATAAATCGTTTTCCAGGATAAGCAAAAATGGGTTCCGTTTCAGTTGACAATAGCTTGTATGCTTTGCCTTCTTTGTTGGTTCCTTCAAAACTATTTATACTCACTACACCGAATAGCTGCAACACATTTTTATCAATGCCATAGCTTTGCCAAAACTGTAATTCAGCATCCGTCATGGGTTGCGTAATAGGGGGTATAAAAGTAGTAGCCACGTGCTCTGCTGGAATAGCTGGTTCTAGCTCGCTGGCATATTTAATTTTATTGCCCAGGTCTTTTTTTAATTCCCGAATACGGTCGTTTCGGTCTTGCAAATCCAGGTGTAATTCACGGTCAATGATTTCTAGTATGTCGATAAAGTCTTCACGGTTGCTGCAATCTTTATTGAATATTTTTCCAACGAAGTAAAAACAATCTCCTGCAAAGTCGGCATTGCCAAAATCTTTAACCTTGTACGTTTTAGTGCCGTTATCAAAATACACATAGCACGATGCCTTGGTGTCGTTGTAAAACGGATTCAGGAAAGGCTTTCCAACTCTCCATTTGCCTCTGATAAAATATTTAAAAATATCTAGGCCTGCTGTTGTTTCTTTAAGTATGTTTTCTTTCGTTAATGACATGTTGAGAATTGGGTTTATTGATGAAGTAAATCGATTTTAAATTGGTCGGTTTGTTGGAACAGGTAATGCTCCAAGTCCATAAGTCGGTAGAACACCCTTCGTTTCATTTTGAAACAAGGGATTTTGTGATCGTCTCGATGTCGCTCGAGCGTTCTTCGACTTATTTTTAAAATTCGACAGGCTTCCCAACTGTCAACATATTCTTTAGCGAGAAATTTCTTTCGGTCGCTTAGTTCCGCTACTTTATCTTGCAGCTCTCTTAGTGTAACGATGAGTTGTTGATACACATCGCTGGATAGTGTGATTGTTTCCATGCAAACATTTTTTAAATTCGAGTGCAAGAATAATCAGCCAAAAAATGGAAAAGGCTTAGGTTAAGCTTAACCTAAGTGAAATAAATATTATCTACGTTTCCGTTGTTTTTCATCTAGCTCTTGAGAATAGGCTTGAAAATGTCCTTTTAGGTTTTCAAGGAAAACGGCATTGTCTTTTTTGCGTTCTCGGGCTTGATTAAGTTTGGTGCTAGGGGCTTTAATGGGTCGGTTAAATAGCCATTCGGCAATCTGCAATATTTGTCTTTGACTTAGCTTTCCTTGTTCAGCAACTATGGCTCCTGAACGTTGTAAAGCTATCATTAATTCAAGCAAAGCAGTGTCGGAATTATTCCAGTGCAGTTTTGGAATTGGTCTGTTTTGTTCAACAAATAAAGAGGTTTGTTGGGGTATTATTTGGTTGATTTCAGCTTGTAGATGCTTAGTGAAATCAGCCCTTGGCAGATTGTTTTGTCGGGCAATTCTAATCTTTGCACGGATAAACAAATCAAGCTTGGAAAGGAGCTCTTTTTGCGCTTCTACAAAATATTGAAGTTTTTTTTATGGCATCATTTGCCGCGTCTTTGAATTGGGGTGCACTTTTAAATTCGACCGAAAAAAGTATGAAGTCAAAATTATCAGGCAGGTAGGTAATTTGATTTTCTTTTATAAGAATCAAATAATCTTCCAGCAATCCCATTGCATTCAAAGGAGCAATCGACTGCGAAATTTCCAATTCAATAACAACCTTGGCTTCATCATAAATTTTAGCCAGGTAGAGCCTGTATTGGTTAATAGAGCCAAAGGTATTGATACGGATACCTGGTTCAAGTTCTTCTTCAAAGAGATTTATTTTCACTCTTTGCTTTGGCGACCATTCCACTTTGCGTGAGGCCAGCTCATTGATAATTGGGTTCAGGGTTTCTCTCATTAAAAATTTTTTACGTTAAATAAACAAATGTATTTTTTTATATTGTCAAATAGGGTCAACAACAATTTAATTTGTTATATGTTTTCTACCCAAAATCACCCAGGGCAATAGGGCAATCATATATATATATGAATTGCCCTATTGCCCTAGAGATATGATTTTAAAAATTGCCCTAAAAAAACGAGTAAAATCAATGCTTTGCAGCAGATCAGAGAGTGAAAATATTTTTTGTAATGGGAGTGTATTTTTTTATCGATTTGCTGGGGTGAAAATGATAAATTTTGGAAGAATATTTTGGGTGCTTTAAAAACTGTCTTGCTACAATTGCTTATCTAATAGATTTTTGAATTTATTGTTGCTAATTTCCAACATTAATAAATAATTTGTATATTTGTGGCGGAATATGCCCACATGAATGTGTTTGTTTACATGTTGGCATAACTCAACATTATACATTAATAATACGCTGAACGATGGAAAAAGGAATCAAATATTGGCACGCAATGAGCGACCCTGCATTGCTAGAATTGTTGGGTAAGTTTATTCAACAAACTAGATTGCAGCAGAACAAAACACAGCAGCAAGTTGCTACTGCGGCTGGAATCAACCGTTCTACAATGGTTCAAATCGAAAACGGAGGTGGTGGCACAATGCTTTCATTTTTACAGATATTAAGAGCCTTGGAGCAGCTTGAACTGTTGCAGCATTTTGAGATAAAGCAACAACAGCTAAGCCCTTTACAGCTGGCAAAATTAGAACAGAATAAGCGTCAGAGAGCAAGTGCCACAAAAGAAACTCAAGTTAAAAAACCTAAAAGTGATTGGTAATGATTACAACTGCATACATTAACATTTGGAACAAACGAGTTGGGGCAATTGCTTGGGATGATAGCAATGGCTTGGCTTCGTTTGAATATGAAACTTCCTTTCTTGCTAATAATTGGGATTTAGCTCCTTTAAAAATGCCGATTTTCGGTGCAGATAAACAGGTGTTTTCCTTTCCTGAATTAAGAGGAACATCAACATTCAAGGGCTTACCTGGATTATTAGCCGATGTATTACCCGATAAATACGGAAATAGTTTAATTAATGCCTGGTTAGCAAGCAATGGTCGCCCTGCGGATAGCATGAACCCAGTTGAGCTGCTTTGCTTTATTGGCCAAAGAGGAATGGGTGCATTAGAATTTGAACCTGTGTTGCCAAAAGCAAATAATGGGCCTACTAAAATCGAATTAAATAGCTTGATTCATATTGCTCAGGAAATACTTTTGGGCAAACAAAATTTTAACGCCAACCTTTCTAGCGATGAAGCAAAAGCGTTAAGTGATATTTTAAAAATCGGTACTTCAGCAGGTGGAGCAAGAGCAAAAGCTGTAATTGCTTTTAATCCCGATACCAATGAGATTCGCTCAGGTCAGGCAGATGCGCCAAAGGGGTTTACACATTGGCTATTAAAATTTGACGGTGTCACCGATCAACAAATAGGTACTTCATCAGGTTACGGCCGAGTTGAAATGGCATATTACTTAATGGCAAAAGAAGCAGCAATTGAAATGACTGAATGTAGATTGCTGGAAGAAAATGACAGAGCACATTTTATGACGAAGCGTTTTGATAGAGAACATGGTAAAGGAAAATTACATGTTCAAAGTTTTTGCGCTATTGCGCACAATGACTTCAATGAGATTACTTTATTTAGTTACGAGCAGCTATTTGAAACCATGCGAAGTATGTTATTGCCTTATACTGATGCAGAACAACTGTACCGCAGAATGGTGTTTAATGTAATGGCAAGAAATTGCGATGACCACACGAAGAATTTTTCATTTATCATGGATAAAACTGGACAGTGGAAGTTGTCACCAGCGTTTGACGTATGCCATTCATACCGCCCAGGAAGTTCATGGGTAAGTCAACACTCATTAAGTATTAATGGTAAACGTATGGACATTACCCGAAATGATTTACTTCAAGTAGCAAAAAAAATGAACATCAAAAAGGCAGATATAATCATTGAACAGGTGCATGCCGCTGTTAGTAAATGGAATGATTTTGCAGCCCAAACAGGTGTAAAAAAAGATTTGAAAGAAGCTATTTCTAAAACACTTTTGCTATTACAGTAAATGGAGTGGTGCTAAAAAAAATACGTATCTCCATTAGTATATTTACGGATAAATACGGATATTTTTTCTAACAGCTATTAGATTTGAATTGCAGAATCTGACAAATGAAAATAAATCAAAAATTTGTTGTTTAGGTTCGGGATTCTTTCTAAATTTGAACCGTTGCAAGAGGGATTTTGGCATTAACGGTCGCCCTGCCAAAAAACATTTTGCAACTTGTGACGTTGACGCGTCATGAACAAAGACAACTAATTGATAATCAGTAAAATAGTATATGCGGTGTGAGTACCTCTTCCTCCGCCAGGCATTAAATCAAAAAAATCAAAAGCATCTAAATTATTTTAGATGCTTTTTTGTTTATTTAAGTTCCCAAATCATTTGACTTGTTCGTTTATATTTTTTATTTTCTTACTTATCAACAATCAAATTCAATTTTTAAATACCATTTGATTTTATTTAAATAATCCAATACTTTTGTGCGTAAAATTTCAAAAAACATGAAAAAGCTAATTCCAATATTTTTGCTTTGTTTATTTGCAAACAGAAGTATCTCGCAAAATCTTGATGACATCAACGATTTAATGGGTCTTCTCAAGAATAGAGAAGCCAAAGCTGCTATTGATAAATATCTTTCTAATCCCAAAAAAGCAACTGATGCAGATGCTTGGTATATGAAAGGGAGAATTTATAATGCACTTTCAAGAGATACTGGTGTAACTGTAGTAGAAAGCTATGATTTGAAAATTGAAGCATTCAAAGCATTTCAAGAAAATCAAAAATTAGATAAAAAAGATATCAGAATGGCGCTTGAAGAATACGTGTCTTATTTTGACTTGTATGGTGAGATGTTTAACAATGGTATTATTAACTATAACGCTAAAAATTACCAAGGTGCTTATCAAGGTTTTAAAATGGCTAATGAGATTAAAGATTTTATAATCTCTAAAAAATATAAAAATGAGAATATGCAGCTTGTCCCTTTTGATACAAGTCTGATAATGAATATTGCCATTTGTGCAATGTCTGCAAAAAATGAACCTGAAGCAATAGTTTACTATTCAAAACTAACTGATGCTAATGTTTCAGGAAAAGAACATCAAGAAATTTACCAGTATTTAATCGATTATTATAAGAAAAATAATAACGAAAAAGCATTCAATGAACTTTTAACCAAAGCAAAAAACTTATATCCTGGTGATGAAATTTGGGTTGATATTGAATTGAAAGCCGCAGAAGAAAAGGGTGGAAAAAAAGCGGTAATGATGAAATACGATGAGCTTGTTAAACAAAACCCAAACAATTTCGTATACACATATAATTATGCAGTAGAATTGTATAACTGTCTTTATGGAAAAGAAGCTACAAATGCCGGAGATTCTGTAATTAGCGCTAAATTGAATGAAGTATTAAATAAAGCCATTGTCATTGAAGATAAAAAAGATGTTACAGCTTTGATGTTAATGTGTACTTATTTATATTACAAAACATCCGACTTAAATAATGCAGCTTCTGCAATTAAAGGCCCAAATCCCGAGCAACTAAAGAAAAAGGCATCAATGAAGGCTGCTGCAATGAAAGTTGCCGACGAGTGTATTTTAAATGCGTTAAAAGTGGAAGCTTTTTTTGATTCAATTCCAACAAAATCAAAAGCTCAAAAATTAAATTACAAATTAATCGTTGGAACTTTAAGTGATCTTTATTACATCAAAAAAAATCAGTTGAAAATTGATGAATATGAAAAGAAAAATAAAGCTGCTGATGAAGAATATTTAAAATCAACAGAATAATTTTTTTCATAAGCGTACTTTTTTTATTTCGAATAAAATTTTATTGAACTAATTACAAGGAGGATAGTTAAAAACTTTCCTCCTTTTTTTAATCCCTTCAAATGAAATCTATATGGCGCAATCCTTTATTAATTATGTTGATGCCCCTTTGGGATTAAGAAATAACAATCCTGGCAACATAAGAGATCTAGGAATAGGTTGGGAGGGCAAAATCGGTTCCAACAAGGGTTTTGTGGTTTTTGATGATGTTGCCTGGGGAATTAGAGCTATGATGATTATTCTCCACACAAGTATTACCATTCATGGAAATGATACACTTCGAAAATATATTTTACTTTATGCGCCTCCGCAAGAAAACGATACAGAACAATATATTTTTATCGTTTCCCAAAAAACAAGAATTGAATCAAATGAAAAAATCGATTTTAATTTTGATAAACTGAAACTTATTTTATTCGCACAATTTGATGTAGAAATCGGACCCAAATATTCGGCTTTAATAACAAATGAAGATGTTCACGAAGCATTTTCTCGATTAAATATTAATGTTGCATCCTTTTTTAAAGGTAACAATAAACTTAAGGCTTAAGCCGCATTTTATAAAAACCTGATTTAATCGAATAAAAACATTTACTCTCCCTCGATTTTATTACTTTTTACTTTTCAATTTTTAATTATTCCCCATCATGCACTTCGTAAAATTCGATTTGTTGTTTTTTTAGCTCTTTTAAAACAGGAGTATAGATTTCTTTCATAATCGGAATATGTAATCCTGTAAGTTTTATTTCGCCATTTAAAATCAATTTCGCAGCTATTCCAAGGGGTAATCCAACCGTTTTAGCCATTGCCGTATTCAAAGCATCTTCACCTTTTACCACCAAACTGCTTTTTACTTTATGCATTTCATTGTTGAGCTTATACTCAATTTCATGAAGCATAACAACCATATCCTTGTCATTTTTTTGCAAGGCTAATTTCTTTTCCAACGCAAATTGTAATACATCCGCTGGACTGCAAAAGCCTTTGTTGATGATTGTTTTATTGTCATCCATTCCCAAAAAATACAATTGCTTTAAAAGCAAATTGGCCACTTCCATTTTTTCAGTTAGCAAATTAGTCTTATCCATTTTATTTTGAGATAAGTCCATTTGTTCAATTTCTTCCAAAATTTTAGCGCTCTCCGAAAAAGGCACACTTAATTTTTTATCGAGCCAATCATTGAAATTTTGTTTTTGAAAATGATCTTTAAAAAAGCTCATTAGCGTTTTTTCATCTGATTGATAGGAGGGTGTTTCGTCTGTCAAATTAAGTTCTATAATGTTGTTCCAACCATCCATAAATTCGGGATAACGCAAAGTGGTTCTTACAAAGGTTTGAACATCTTTTAATTGATACAAATCGATGTATGGTAAACTATTTCTATTGGGATAGTATCCAAATTTGTATGAATTTTTATCATCAGAAAAGCTGACCGTTTCTGCATTCTTAAACAAGTCTTCGTATTTTTTTTCAATAGTAGTGCCTTCTTCTAAATAAATAGCACCGGCTTTTCCTGCTAAAACTACATTTCTCGGGTTCCAGCTAATTTTATAATGCCAAGGGTTATCGTCGCTTTCTGGAGCTACCAATCCGCCGCAATGGCTTTTAAAACTGGTTATTTGACCACCTTTTTCATTAATGCTATGAATTAATTCCATTGCACTCATGTGGTCAATTCCTGGATCAAGTCCCATTTCACATAAAAAAATCAAACCTTTCTCTTTGATCTCTGCATCCATAGATTTTAAATTCTCGTCTATGTATGATGCTGTTAGAAGGGACTTTGAAAATTTAATACAATCTTTTGCTATTAAAATATGCAAGGCAGGAGGCATCATTGAAATAACGATATCGGCTGATGAAATCAATTCGTTTCTTTTTTGCTCGTCATTAATATCAGATAAAACAGCTTTTGATTTAGGGTGAGCATTCGTTTTTTCAAGAATGAGATCCAAGTTTGCATCCGCAACAGTGATCATCCAATTGTTGGATTCGGCTTCAGAAAGTAAATAATGGATTAAAACAGTAGCAGATTTTCCAGCTCCGAAGAGTAAAATATTTTTCAAAACGATTAATTAAAGACGTTCAAAAGATTTGTTACAAATTATGTCGGCAAGTTAAAGGGTTGAATTTGTATTGCCAAAGTAAAATCAACAAAAAAAACTGTTTTTTTAACGCAAATAACTTGTCCACAATTACGTATAAAATGTGCAAAAACAGTGCTTAAATCAGCCATTTTTAAACGCTAAAACCACATTAGAATTATTATATTTGTGAACATTAATTTTATATGGAAAATATTGAAAATTTCGAAGGTGAAAACCTCAACAATCGTGGAAAAATAATTCCGGTAAACATAGAAGAGCAAATGAAAACATCCTACATCGATTATTCGATGAGTGTAATCGTTGGTAGAGCTTTGCCTGATGTTAGAGATGGACTTAAACCTGTACACAGAAGGGTACTTTTTGGCATGAATGAATTGGGCAATGCGAGCAACAAGCCTTACAAGAAATCCGCTCGTATCGTTGGGGAAGTAATGGGTAAATATCACCCACATGGTGATGCATCTATATATGATACTATGGTTCGTATGGCTCAAGATTGGAGCATGCGTTATAAAATGATCGATGGTCAGGGTAATTTTGGTAGTCAAGATGGAGATCCACCAGCTGCTATGCGTTATACCGAGGTGCGTATGCAGAAGTTTGCCGAGGCAATGATGGAAGATATCGATAAAGAAACCGTTGATTATCAATTCAACTTTGATGATTCTTTAAAAGAACCAACGGTATTGCCAACCAGAATTCCACAATTGCTTTTAAATGGCAGTAGTGGTATTGCAGTAGGTATGGCGACCAATATGATGCCGCATAATCTGAATGAAGTTATTGATGGTTGTATTGCTTATATAGAAAATAACGACATTACCTTAGATGAAATCATTACACACGTTAAAGCACCTGATTTTCCAACAGGAGGGATTATTTATGGATATGAAGGAGTTAAACAAGCTTTGTTTACAGGTAGGGGCAGATTGGTACTTAGAGGTAAAACAGCGGTTGAAACAGATGCTCGTGGCAGAGAGAAAATTGTAATTACAGAAATTCCTTATCAAGTTAATAGAGATACCTTAACCCAAAAAATAGGGGAATTAATCAACGATAAAGTAATCGAAGGCATCAGTGATGTAAACAATGAAAGTAACAATAAGGAAGGTACGCGTATTGTAGTAGAATTAAAGAAAGATGCCGTAGCACAAGTGATAATCAATCAGTTGTACAAATATTCCGAATTACAAACCTCTTACGGAATTAATAACGTAGCATTGGTTAAGGGCCGTCCAAGACAATTGAATGTGAAAGAACTAATTGCTGAATTCATCGATTTCCGTCACGAAGTAGTTGTTAGAAGAACGCAATTTGAATTGAAAAAAGCTTTAGAAAGGGCGCATATTTTAGAAGGATACATTATTGCTTTAGATAATTTAGATGCCGTAATCAAATTAATCAGAGAAAGTTCAACACCTTCAATTGCACACGAAGGGTTGATGACTTCATTCGGAATGAGCGAAATACAATCAAAAGCGGTTTTAGAGTTGAGATTGCAACGTTTAACTGGAATGGAGATTGATAAAATCCGTGCTGAACATGCTGAAATCATGGCATTAATTGAAAGATTAAGAGAGATTTTAGCCAATGAAGGATTGCGTTTTGAAATCATTAAAACCGAACTTTTAGAAGTAAAAGCAAAATTTGGTGACGAAAGAAAATCAGAAATTGTTTATGCAGATGATGAAATAAATATGTTGGATCTCATTGAAGAAGAAGACGTTGTGGTAACTATCTCACATTTAGGTTACATTAAAAGAACCTCTGCAAGTGAATACAGACAGCAACGTAGGGGCGGTCGTGGTGCAAAAGGAAGCAGCACGCGCAATGAAGATTATATTGAGCATTTATTTGTAGCATCAACGCATCATACCTTATTGTTCTTCACCGAAAAAGGAAGATGTTTCTGGTTGAAAGTATATCAAATTCCAGAAGGAGACAAAACCAGCAAAGGAAGAGCACTACAAAACATGATTCAAATCCCTCAAGATGACAAAGTAAGGGCAATCATTGATGTGAAAAGTTTGGATGACGAAGCTTATTTAGATCAACACTATATTGTACTTTGTACTAAGCAAGGTATCATCAAGAAGACAGACTTAAAAGATTTCAGTCGTCCAAGACAAAATGGTATCAATGCAATCAATATTTTAGAAGGCGATCAATTGTTGGCTGCAGAGTTAACTGATGGAAATTGTGAAATCATGTTAGCTGTAAGAAGTGGTAGAGCTATCCGTTTCCCTGAAAAAACTGTTAGAAGCACAGGTCGTGGCGGAATTGGGGTCTATGGTATAGAAGTAGATGAAAAAAATGATGAAGTGGTAGGTATGATTTGCATCAATAAAGAAGACAAAACCAAAACAGTATTGGTGGTAAGTGAGAAAGGATATGGAAAAAGAACCAAACTTGATGATCCAGAAACTGGTGAGGCAAATTATCGCATCACCAATCGAGGAGGTAAAGGGGTAAAAACGATGAATGTGACTGAAAAAACAGGTCAATTAGTCGGCTTATTAGCGGTAACTGAACAAGAAGATTTGATGATTACTTGTGTGAGTGGAGTTACCATCAGAATGTCGGTGAAAGCCATTAGCGAATTGGGAAGAGCCACACAAGGGGTTAAATTGATCAAAGTTGATGAAGGAGATTCAATTGCAGCGATAACTCAGTTGGATGAAATGGAGGAAGAAGTTTTGGAAACGGAGATATCAGCTGAAAATGTTGGAGAATCTGAAGGATCAGAAACTTCAACTGAGATTTCAGAAACTCCGAATGAAGCAACTGAACCTGATTCAAATGAACCAACAGAATCAAATGAATCAGAATCTGATTCAGAATAATTTTTATAATTCTAAATTTTCAAACAGCCATTCCAAAAAGGGGTGGCTGTTTTTTTTAACACCAAACCACAAACCACAAACACCAAACAATAAACATCAAACCACAAACAAGTCTATTGATTGATTTAATCAGAATACTCTATTTAACATAATATTAATTATAGGCAAATTGAAATACTCGAAATCACGATGTATATAGTTGCTATGTTAAGCATAAGTTAGTTGCTAATCGATTTAAAATGATCTTAAAATACTCGGGATTCATTTTCTACTTTTTAATTTCTACTTTTCACTTTTTACTTTTCACTTTTTACTTTTTAAAATCCTTTACCAAATTATTTAAGTTTACTTTTACATTATGGAAAATCAATTAATGAATACGGATTCAATTTTAGAGTCGCTGAAAATCAAAGCGCTGAATCAAATGCAATTAGACACCCAAATTGCATTACAAGATCACAACAATTTAGTTTTATTGTCAAATACCGGAACTGGAAAAACTTTGGCTTTTTTAATACCATTGATTCAATCTATTGATATTGAATTAAAAAATAAAACGCAGGCGCTAATTATGGTGCCTTCACGTGAATTGGCTTTACAAATCGAATCGGTTTTAAAACAAATTCAACCTGGTTGTAAAATTTCTTGCTGTTATGGCGGACATAAACGTGAAATTGAAGAAAATAACCTTGTTCAGCCACCAGCTATTGTTATAGCAACTGCCGGCAGAATGGCTGATCATCTGCGCAGAGGAAATATCAAAACGGACAATATAAAATTCCTTGTTTTAGACGAATTCGATAAGATTTTAGAACTTGGCTTTCATGAAGAAATGGCTTATATCATGTCGCAATTGCCTGCTGTAAAAACCAAAATGCTTACATCAGCAACCCAAATGGACGTTTTTCCTGAGTTTATAGATATTTCTGATAGTTTTGTTTTAAACTGCATTGTTGAGGATTTGAAGGATGATGTCATGCTAAGTTTTTATACGGTGAATTCTGAAGAAGACGATAAAATTGACACATTATTCGCTCTCCTTTGTTCATTAAAAAACACCTCTTCTATCGTTTTTTGCAACCATAGAGACGCTGTTGAAAGGGTGTATAATTTGCTTAAAGATAAAGGAATTATTAGCGTTTTTTATCATGGTGGAATGGAGCAATATGAAAGAGAATCTGCTTTATGTAAATTTAGAAATAACTCTTCTAATGTTTTAATAACCACTGATTTAGCTAGTAGAGGTTTGGATATAGAAAACATACGTTCTGTTATCCATTATCACCTTCCGCACACTGAAGAATCCTTTACACATCGCAATGGCAGAACGGCTAGAATGGATGCTTCAGGTAGTGTGTTTACCATTGTAGGTCCGGAAGAAAAAACACCAAATTACATCAGTGATATTTCTACAGAAATACCTCTTCCCGATTCTTTAACCTTACCTGAAAAACCACAATGGGGAACCTTGTTTTTAGCTGCGGGTAAAAAAGATAAAATCAATAAAATTGATATCGTAGGATTTTTCTCCAATAAAGGACAACTAAAAAAAGATGATATTGGCTTGATTGATGTAAAAGATTTCTCCGCTTTTGTGGCGATACGAAAATCAAAAATAAGCGGTGTTTTAGCTTTAATCAAGGACGAAAAAATAAAAAATAAAAAGGTGAAGATTGAGATTGCTAAGTAAAGGGTATTTTAAACTCGAAAACCATTGAAATGGTTATAAACACTTTTGTTATCTTGGCCCACGGTTTAAACCGTAGGCTATTTTTTTTAAACTATTTTATTATTATTGTATAAATATTAATTACTCATTCATATATTAAATTTATACCATAATTTATGAATATCGAATATGTTCCTCAAAAATCTGAAAAATCTGAAAAAATTTCCTTTACTGGGATACTGTTTGGATGTGCCGCTTCTATTTTGATTTTTTTATTACTAAGTTGGTTTCTAAATTCAGATTTGTATTATCGATGGAAGTTGCAAGAAGATGGTGAATATCCAACTTGGGTTGGTATTTTCGTTACCAGTATTATTGTATATTCAGTGACTTGTGGTTTAATTTATTTGGTCGATTCCGAAATTTTAAAAAAATTTCATAAATATTGTAATAGTAAATTTCTTAAAACGTACATAAGTTCGACTATTTTGTTAGGTTTTTATACCAAATGGGTATACACTTCATTTTTTTTTCATAAAAATAAAGATGACTCAGCTCAGTTTTTGAACTTCATACTTGATCCGGTGTTGGTAATAAAAGACACGATTACAACTTCATCATTTCTTGACTTATTTTTAGGGTTTATTCTGATAATTTCATTAGTTGGTACTAAATATTTGTCAATAACAGAGTTTAAAGAAAATGATGTACACTGTAATTATTGTAATAAATGGCCTGACATTATTGAATTTCGATTGTACACAAATAATTTCAATTTGATATCTCAAAAATTTAATAGTGATGTTAACTGCCTTCTTAGTTTACAAGTTATTGATGTTTCTTCAATTGAATCAAAAACACATGAAGAAAGAGATAGAGAATTTAGAGCAACAGGTGCTTTTGATCCCCCTATTGATCTAATAACAAGTAGTAAACATATAAAAGTAAATATTCACCATTGTTCAACTTGTAAAAAGTTTAATACAATTAGTATTTACAGTGTAAAATATTCTGATAGCCAATACTGCTATAAAACAGAAGATTACATCAAAGTAAGTCCAACATATATTCTTACGAAAGAGCAATTTGAAGCATTTCAGTTAAAACAACATGAAACGAAAACTGATATTTGTAAAATTCTAGAAAAATCAATGAATAGTTGATCCAACAACTTTTGTCATTTTGGAAATTAAGGCATCACCAACTTCAACTCGCCAATAGATAACTTTTTTATTAAATCCCTCCTATTCCCTAAAACCCCATTCTCATCATTCCACCACCTTCCCCACGCATTGGCATTTGATTTCCAGATTGCATTTCACTAGAAAACTTATTCAGTTTACACACAAAACTAAACATAAAGTACCTGCCCAATCTATTGGTTCTAGTGTCTGTAAATCCTGTTCCACTTACATTTCTACTGATGCCCACATTTTGATTCAATAAATCAAAAGCCTGTATTTTAAATATCAGATTTTTCTTCTCTAGCAACTGCTTCTCAATCGTTGCATTAATGATTAATGGATTTGAAGTTGCATTATTGGCAAAACCTAAATTTATATACTTATCTACGTCATAACTGAGTATGAAATCCTTCGGTAAAAATATGCGTGAATTATGCGAAATCGTCCATGCTATTGTATTTGAATTCAATTCTGATTGTACAGAATATTTAGTACTGTTTAAATTGTAATTCAGACTAAAATTCGTTTCCAACCATTTTTTGATTTTTATGTCTGTTGAAAATCGTTGTCCCAATACCCAGTTTTTACCCGTGTTTTTCAATTCTAAATTACCGGTATCTCTCAAATACGAAATGTTGTTATTATATAAAATATTTCCACCAAGATTAAACACATACTTTCTGTTCTTAATTGGTTTGGATACATTGTAAAACCCTAGAATATTATAAAACCCATTTGCATTTTTATATTTGGTTTCTTGTGCTGCTCCACGCAACAATCGTGTACTATTTACAATTTTATCTTGTGTAAACGAAGCGGTTATGTTACCAAAAAAAACATTACCAGATACAAAATTAAAATTATTGTATCGCATGCTAAATGTATTGGTAAACTCTGGTCTCAAATCGGGATTACCAATTGTTATAAACTGCGGATTAGATTTGTCTTCTATCGGTTGCAATTGTGTATTGCTGGGTTGATTTGTACTTCCATTGTAGTTTATATTTAAAGACCTACTTTTTGAAAAATTATACGCAAATCTGATTACAGGATAAAAATTCACCAAATTGTTCCTAAAACTGGTATCGGCTGTTATTGAATTGGTGGTGATTGTTGCTGGTTGTGCCGAAAATCCAACGGTATAATTGTACTTTTTTTCCGTGGTTTTTAAATTGATGCCTATTCGATGGGTGATGTATTCATTGTTGAAAATATTACTTGATGTATCCACATATTCTGCTACTCCAGTTGAAGGATCCAAACTGTAGTTCTTACGATCATTGCCAATAAATTGGTTGTTATACGAATAATTAAATTCTAAATTCCTTTTTTTACTTAAAGGTTCGGTATATGATATTCGTGTTCCAAAACTCTTGTTCTTATTGTCTTGCAAAATGTTTTGATATAAAGTATCTTCAAAACTACCAAACGGCGTAAAAATTTTGGTTAGATTGTCATAATCATCATCCGAATCTGTTCCCGATTTCCCCTGACTTAAATTTATCGACATCGTTCTTCCCCTCTTTTTAAATCGATGATTAAACAATAAAGAGCTACTGAAATTTGGGGATTTTGATCTTGTAATATTACGATTCAACCCTGAAGTGTTTTTTACTGAATCGATTTTTGTTATAAAATCAGTAACATTGTTGGCATCATTTTCACTATATGAAAAAGAGGGGTTGAACTTTATGTAGTTCATCGAGTCAATTTTGTATTCCACATTAAAAGACGCCCGATGATTTATGGCAATATTGTAGTTGTCTGCATTTTGAATGTATAATGAAGTTTTATTTTGAAACAAACTTTGTTGTGTAGAATTTTGAATGATTGAACTTGATTTGTCAGAAACGCTATAACTTCCATAAACATCTATTTTACTCCCCCATTTATCACGATAATTTATTCCGATAGATTTAACGGTATTTAAGCCATCGTTATTTCCAAAATTCCCCATTACAGATGCAGCACCTGCGCCTCCTCTCCCAACGCCCATCGACCTAGCCATTCCACCCATCATATTACCCATTGCGCCACCCCCACCGCCATTTCCAAAATTAAACAAACTCGCATTGATGTTGTTCAAGTTTCCAAAAACAGAAATTTGTTGGTTGTTGTTAAACTTGTTGACAGATAATTTCCCAAGATATCTAGATTCCGTTCCATAACCGCCCTCTATACTTCCAAAATATCCTTTGTTTTTATCTTTCCGAAGCTGAATGTTCATTGTTTTCGTAGGATCTCCATCCTTAATTCCAGTAAATGCTGCCTGATCGCCATAGTCATCAATAATTTGAATTTTTTCTACCATATCCGCATTCAATTCTCTAGTTGCTGTTGTTACGTCCCCATTAAAAAACTCTTTGCCGTTAACTTTTACCTTGGTTACTTGCTTTCCTTGAGCCGTTACTGTTCCATCTTTATCCACTTGTATACCAGGCATATTTTTTAGCAAAGCCTCTACATTGTCGTTTTTTCTATACATCGTGCTGTCTACCAAATATGCAACAGTATCTTCTTTGATCTGCACTTTTTGAGATTCAATGGTGATGTTACTCATCAAATTGGAACCTGGATTCATTTCAATATTACCCATATTAAATTCACCCACTTGACTGGTTAAATCTATTTTTTTCAAATTGAAATCATAACCGATATAAGATATCAAAAAATTATAGGGTTGATTGTACAACGATATTTTAAATGCACCCTCATCATCTGTAGTAATTTTTGTGCTGTCTTTGGTTTGTAGGTTAATTATAGAAACCGTCGCTTTGGATAGATTTTTTCCATCTTTTGACACGACTTTCCCAATTACTTTAATCATATCCTGTGCTATAGAAAATGATGTTATCGTCAACAACATCAGAATCATATAAATTTTCTTCATTTTATTTTTTTTATTAGATGCAAGTTCTACTTATTTTTCTCGATAGAACCTTTTTATTTAATTAATCACGCTTTTGAGGTGGATACTTTTCGATAAATGAAGTCAGTTTATTTATGAAATCATCATTTTCATTAAACAAAATTTCATGCTGTATGGGCAATACATAAATTGGAAAGTCAATTAATTCGTTTTTAAATTTTTCTAACCTTACGGCATCTTTCTCTGTAGTAATAATAATTTTTTGTTCACTTTGGATTTTATCAAATTGACGCTTGATTTCTTTTAAATCCGTACTTGTAAAAATATGGTGATCAGCATATTTAGTCATTTCATAATAATGAACCTTATTGGTTAAGTGCGTTTTCAATGGTGTAGGATTCGCAATTCCACATATCAATAATACATCCTTTGAGCGATCTAATGTTGTCATTTCTTTTGTAAACAAATGATATGGTGCATCATATTTCAATATACTGAAATAGATTTTTTGTCCATTTTGTGGATTGATTTCCTGTATGATTTTTGTACGCTCTTTTTCACTTAAATCACTGTTGCATTTTGTTATTACGATAATATCTGCACGCTTGTAACTAGATTTCATGTCCCTTAAATCTCCTGTAGGAAATAGAAAATCGCGAGTAAACAAATTGTTGTATTCTGTTAAGATGATATTTAATCCGGCTACTACCCTTCTATGTTGAAAGGCATCATCCAACACAATTACTTGTGTTTCTGGTTTTTGATACAAAATTTGAGGGATGGCAAATAGTCGTTCTTCACCAACTGCCACTACAATGTCGGGGAATTTTTGATGAAACTGCATCGGCTCATCACCTATTTCTATTGCAGTTGTACCATCTATTGCAATAAAAAAACCTTTGGTTCTACGCTTATACCCCCTACTTAATGTGGCTATATTATAATTTGATTTTAACGCATTTACTATAAATTCAGTCATCGGCGTTTTTCCAGTACCACCTATTGCCAAATTTCCTACACAGATTAATGGGAAATTAAATGTTGCTGATTTCAAAATCTTTTTATCAAATAAGGCATTGCGAATCCATATTATTATTCCATAAACAATAGAAAATGGAAACAGTAAATATCTAAAACTTTTCAGCAATTTATTTTATTTTAATCTTGAATAAATATTGAAAATATGGTTGTTCCGTAATTTCTTTCTTTATTGTAATACTCAAATTTTTTATAATCATTTCTTGGCGTATGCTCCAAAACAAACCAACCACCCTTGTTTAGCAATTGTTGTTTAAATACCATTCGTGGCAAATCATCAATTGTAGTCAATGCATAAGGCGGTCCAGCAAAAATAAAGTCATACTTTTCTTTGGTGAATTGCATAAATGAAAATACATCTTGCTTTACGATATTAATATGTTTGAAGTTTAAAACTTCAGATGTTTTTTGTATAAAAGCATACATCTTCGGATCTTTTTCTACTATTGTTTGTTCTGTTGCTCCCCTACTCGCCAACTCGTAACTA
The DNA here is from genome assembly GCA_027489035.1 of Chitinophagaceae bacterium. Classification (GTDB taxonomy): domain Bacteria; phylum Bacteroidota; class Bacteroidia; order Chitinophagales; family Chitinophagaceae; genus Ferruginibacter. Next base: position 65,911 of record JAIYAN010000024.1, on the reverse strand, counting down.
ATGCAGCCCGTACCACCAAACAAGTCTAATGTTTTTAATGACTCGATATCCAAATTATTTTGAATGATATTAAACAGTCCTTCCTTTGCAATATCTGTTGTTGGCCTTGTATGCGGCATATTTGCCGGCGGTGAAATCCTTCTTCCACCATGTATGCCACTTATAATTCGCATTGTGTTAATTCGGTAAGATTGGTGAAAAAATGTTTTGGAAATTGATCCAATGCTTCATTAAATGAAAATTGATTGTCGTGTTCTTCTAATGTTACATTCAAAAAGTAATTATATATATGTTCGTACAATGTTGAGTCTGTTGAAATCATTCCAGAGATAATTACATTAATTTCAGTAGGCTCAATTTCATGTTGTTTACAACAATTCAATAAATAGTATACTACATTCTCAGGTGATTTTATTTGGTACTGCTGAGTAAATATTAGCCCTCCGTTATTTTGTAAAATCAATTTTATAGAATCATAAAACACCAAACAACGAATTGTATTTCCTTCAGCAGATTTTTTAATTTGATGACTTGTTGAATGATGAAATTTTGCTTCGGGAAAATTCAATTTGAAATAATTAATAACATTATTTGGAACCCTATATATATTATACATTTCATAATCCTTTATCGTATCAACATTAATTTCTTCTTCAAATCCTTCCCCATGCATTAAATTAATCATGTACTCACTAATTGAGGGATTGTAATATTTTTGAGGGACAAACAAAGACGCTTTGAAGTTATAAAATACACGAAATTCATTGATTTGATTCCGATTCATTTCAATGATTTTGAAAATACTCAATATGTTTTCATATATGTCATCACCCAAATCAAAACCATACACAGACAAGCCATTTACGTGATGTGACTTGTCTTGTAAAATCATTAATGTCATTCCAAAATCGCCAATCTCTGCAATAACATTTACTTGATTATTTTGATTCCAATCATGAGGAACATTACAAATTGTTTTCAAAATCTATTTTTGGTGGCAAATTAAGAATAAATTTGTTGATATTATGGAAACGGACTTCAAGAAAAACGAACTTAGTGTTCAAATTGGCAATAAACAAATTTTATCAATTGCTTTACCAATAACTTTAGCGATTTTAATTCCTCAATTAAATTTATTAATCAACAGTATTTTTTTAGGTCATCTTAGCAGAGAAGCTTTAGGGAATGCAGGCGTTACTGGCATTTTTTATATGATTTTTGCAGTTTCCGGCCATGGATTAAATAGTGCAATGCAATCTGTTTTCTCGGGATATGCAGGCAATGATAAGCCAGAGCTTTTTAAAACAGTACTTTCACAAGGCATTAGAATTAGCTTGCAGCTTGCATTTTTTTTCATTTTGTTCACCTGGATTTTCGCACCATTCATTTTAAAAAATGTAGCAGATCCTTTATCCTATCCTCAAGAAATGTCTTTTTTGAGGATTCGTATTACAGGCCTACCCTTCCTATTTCTTTTTCAAATGGGAAACGCATTTTTGATTTCTTCTTTAAATAGTAGGCTACTAATCATTGGTTTTGTATTAGAGGCATTGATTAATATTTTATTTGATTACCTACTCATTTTTGGAAAATTTGGATTCCCAAAAATGGGATTTAATGGTGCAGCACTAGCATCAATTATAGCAGAATGTTCAGGTATGATTGCAGTTTTTTTGGTAATTCATTTTTCTGGTCTCAAAAAGAAATTTTCTTTACTTTCTACGTTTGCTTACAACAAAGAAATCAGCAAAAAAGTCATTCGAATTGCTTTACCATTGATTTTACAATTTATCATTAGCCTTACAACTTGGTTTGTTTTTTTTCTATTGATTGAAACGCGAGGTCCTATTGAAAAAGCGATTAGCAATACCATGCGTAATGTGTTTGGTTTAGCAGGTATTTTTATTTGGGCTTTTGCTGGAACATGCAACAATATGGTGGCTAATTTAATTGGTCAGGGCAAACAAGAATGGGTAATCCCAACCGTAAAACGCATTTCATTGTGGAGTTTGGGCTCATGCTTTTTGATTGTTGTATTACTGAATATTAAACCATTAATTTTCTTTTCGTTGTTTGGACAAGATCAATCATTTATGGAAATAGGAATCCCAGTTATCCGAGTGGTTTCATTAGGTATGATTTTTATGAGCCTTTCTATTGTATGGTTAAATGCTGTTACAGGAACTGGAAAAACAAAAGTCAGTTTAGCCATTGAAATCATAACCATTACCCTTTATTTAATTTACACCTTTTATTTTATGAAATATAATTACATATCCTTAGCTATGGCTTGGAGTAATGAATTTGTATATTGGTGTTCAATTTTATTGCTTACTTCGGGATATATGTTTTCAAAACGTTGGCAAAAAAATACCAATAATTCAGAATAAATTCGGCAATAAATTGGTAATTTACTTCATTGTAATAAATCTAAATTTGAGTAATAAAATTCGTATTTCTCAATGTTTATTGATTCGTTTTATTTTTATTATTTTCTTTATAACTGTTTTTAATTTTATACTTTTAGTCATTGATTAGCAAAGAAACCATACAACAAATTCAGAGTAGAATTGACATTGTCGATATCATCAGCACCTTTGTAAAATTAAAAAAAAGAGGTACTAATTATTTGGGAAATTGTCCGTTTCATAATGAAAAATCACCTTCATTTACCGTTTCTCCTTCGAAAGAAATTTATAAGTGTTTTGGTTGCGGCAAAAGTGGCAATTCCATAAGTTTTGTTATGGATCACGAGAAATATAGCTATGTTGAAGCGCTTCGTTGGCTTGCTGCAAAGTATAATGTCGATATTGAAGAAACTGAAACCTCTCCCGAATTTAAAATTTTACAACAAGCATCAGAAAGTTTATTTATTATCAATCATTTTGCACGAGATTATTTTTCAAAAGCTTTATTTGAATTAGAAGAAGGAACAGACATTGCTTTAAGTTATTTAAAATCGAGAGGTTTTAATGAAGACACCATCAAGAAGTTTCAATTGGGATATAATCCACAAGCAAGAGACGGTTTTACACAAGCCGCAATTTCGGCTCAATATAATCAAGAACTTTTGGTAAGAACAGGACTTGTTGCCAACAGGGATGAGCGCTTGTCTGATAATTACCGAGGTCGTATTATTTTCCCCATTCACAATCAAAGTGGTAAAGTACTTGGTTTTGGCGCAAGGGTGATTAAATCTAATGACAAATCCCCTAAATACATCAATACACCTGAAACGGAAATTTATGTAAAAAGTAAAGTATTATATGGGGCTTATTTTGCAAAGGGAGCTATCGATAAAACCAATGAATGTTTGTTGGTTGAGGGCTACACCGATGTAGTGAGTTTGCATCAAGCCGGGATTGAAAATGTAGTGGCTAGTGGAGGTACATCGCTAACAATAGATCAACTTCGCTTAATAAAAAAATACACCAAAAACCTAACCATTATCTATGATGGAGATGGCGCAGGTATAAAAGCGGCCCTTCGAGGTTTGGATTTAGCCGTTGAAGAAGGACTTGAAGTGAAATTGGTATTGATTCCAGACAATGAAGATCCAGATAGTTATGTAAATAAAATCGGAAAAGAGGCATTTATTGAATTTGTAAAAAAGGAGAAAAAGGATTTTATACTTTTCCAACTTGAAATTGCTTTAAAAGATGCAAAAGGAGATTCTGCTAAAAAATCTGCTGTTGTAAACCAAATTGCAGAAACCATCTCAAAAATTAATAAATCCGAAGATTTTACAAAGCGTCAGGATTACATTAGAAATGTTTCTGAAATTCTTAAAATTGAAGAAGCTGGATTTAATGCGTTGGTGAATAACATCATTCGAAACCGAATTAGTAAAGAAGAAACTAAATCCAATGGTATAAATACTTCTGAAGTTGAGCCCGAATTGCCAACCGATTTTTTAAACAATGTTGATGATTTACTCAATAAAGACGAACGTCAAGAACAAGCATTGGTGAGAAGTTTAATAGAATTTGGACAAAAGCTTTGGGACGAAAATACAAAAGTGGCCAATTATATCATCTCCGCTTTAGACGAACTAGAGATAAACCAGATGATTGAAAATAAATTGCTGATTACAATAATTGAAGAATATAGAAGAGCCAATAATGAAGGCTTAGCACCAAACGCAAAGTTTTTTTTATACCATGAAGATGAAACCATAAAAAATATGGTTATCAAATTAATGGAAGAAGAAACTGAAATTAGTCCAAATTGGAAATATTACTACCAAGGATATATTGCTACAAGAGAAGATTTGTATAAGGAAGAAGTAAGTTCAACTTTAAATTATCTTCAATTGAGAAAAATCAAAAAACTGATTAATGAGAATCAGGCGGAATTAGAAAAAACAAACGACCCTGAACAGCAATTTGTTTGCATTCAAGTCCATCAAATGTTAAAGAAAATGGAGAAAGATATTACCCAACAAACAGGAATGGTGATTTATAAATAAAACCTATACCATTTCCATTTCTGTATTGGCTAATTTATAACGTGGTACGCTATTGCTAATAGAATGATTTTCGCCTTCTATTTTAAAATTTGTTGCACACCAAACATTATCCATCTCAATTTGATCCATGGCTTCCAATTGGAAATCTTCAATAACCTGCCAATGAAGCACCCTGCATAAATCAGAAGCTATTTTAGCGGTTGGTTTTGGATGAGCAACCCACAATTTTGTATTCAAATGAAGCGCGGGCATAATTTCTGTAATGATATCGTTAAGTTGTTTTTGACTAACCGCAAAAACCAAAGCGAAGTCTACTTTTTTTACACGAAGCAAAGGCGTAACACTTTTAGAAAATGAAATTTTCATGAATTGTTTCTCAACCGAAGAGGGTAAGCCTTGTATTAGAATATTTTTCTCGTTGTTATATTGAAGTTTTTCAAGCACTGTTTGAATAGCCATAATGAGAAAACATTTTTTAGTAAAAAAAATTATTCAAGATAAAATGAATTGAATAATGATTTGATTTCTTTTAAAAACAGAATGCAAAAGTAAACAATTTATAGCCTAATTCAAATAAAATTGAAGATTAATTGTAGATTTTATCATTCTTATGGTTTGTAAAATGCCATCGCTTCGTCCATAAATTCATTTAATTTTTGAATTCTTTTGGTATTCGAAGGATGTGTTGCAAGCCACTCAGGAATGTGATTTTTAGTTTGGCTATCCATTCTACCCCAAAAAAGAACAGACTCTCTTGGGTCATAACCAGCCATTGCGGCAAAAATAATTCCAAAACGATCAGCCTCTAATTCATGGTTTCTCGAATTTGGTAACAGTACTCCCAGTTGTGAGCCAGGAATAAATACTGCATTAAACACCGCATTCGTTTCTTTATTGTTTTTAGTAAACGCATCGCCTGCAACCTGAATGCCCTGTGCGACAAATGCCTGACTTATTCTTTCGTTTCCATGATGGGCTACAGCATGCGTTATTTCATGGCCCAAAACAATTGCCAATGCATTTTCATTTTTTGTAACATCAAGTATGCCTGTGTAAACTACTACTTTTCCACCTGGCATACACCATGCATTAATTTCAGGACTATTTACCAAATTAAATTCCCAATTATATCCTGCCAATTCATTGCTTAAACCTTTTTGATTATAATAATTTGTAATTGCATTGGAAATTCGAAGCCCTACCCTTTTTACCATTTCAGCTTGCTTGCTGCTTCCAGCTGGTATTACTTTGTTTTTGTTTAGAAAACTTCGATATTCTGTAAGTGCTTGCTTTTGTAAATCAGCTTCTGGAAAAAGATTGAGTTGACGTCTTCCTGTAATCGCATTCCTTTCGCAAGAAATAAAAAATATGAAAATAAACACGCTAAAAATGCGCACTGTAGATTTTTTAAATGAAAGAAATTGTTTTTTAAACCGAGAAAAACTAGTTTTTATTTTTATTTTTTCTGTCGCGATATTTTAGAATAGGAACCCTATTTTCAGCACCTTTTATAATACGGCTGATGTTTTTTTGATGGGTGATGATCACCATTGCTGCAACCAATAAAGCAAAAATCCGATAGGTTAACTCATCTTCATTCCAAATCCACAAAACACAGATTGGAAGCATCACTGCACCTAAAATAGAGCTTAAAGAAACATATCTGGTTAGAAATAAAACAATTAAGAAAACACCAATACATGTTAGGGCAATTACAGGTTGGATTGCCAAAATCATACCCAATAAGGTTGCTACACCCTTTCCGCCTTTAAAATCTGCAAATACCGGTAAAATATGTCCTATTACAGCTGATAATCCCAGCGCAATCATAAAATTGGTGCGTTCAAATTCATTACTAATGTAAAATGGCATTAAATAAAAAAGTCCAACGGCCAACATCCCTTTTAAAACATCCAATACCATAATTATAGTACCATACTTAGCGCCTAATATTCTGAAAGCATTGGTAGCGCCCATATTACCACTTCCGTATTCTCTAATATCTATTCCAAAATATTGACGACTGATGATTAATGCAGTAGGTATAGATCCTATTAAATAAGCAGTTATGATTAATAAAAATTCTTTCATGTTTATCTGTTATTGTTACAATTATTCACTTCAAATGACCTGAAAACAAAACGCATTTAAAAGTGAGATTCTTATTTTTAGGATGATCAACCTAAAAAACAATAAATCAAAAATAGAAAAAAAAGTTCAAATTCTTAACAATTAAATAATATTGCTTGACTGATTATCATCGTGTGCAATAAATTACAAGCCAATTTTCTTTGGATTTCATTTGAATATTTTGGAAATGATGCTCAACTAAAGCGTTGTAGATTATCTCTTTATGCTCAATCAAAATGCCACTAAATAGAATTTGTGTTCCCTGAGAAGTTGCTTCTAATATGTTTTTTAATTCTGAAATGATAACATTCAAATTAATATTTGCAAGTAAGATATCTACTTTTTCATTGTTATTAGTACAATGACTATCTAAAACGGGGATTATTTTTTTACAATGGTTTGCTTCAATATTTTCAACTGTGTTATCATAACAAAGAACATCATAATCAATAGCGACTACTTTTTGAGCACCCAATTTTTCAGCTAAAACAGCCAAAACACCCGTGCCAGTTCCATAATCTAAAACAATTTTATTTTCAAAATTCAAAACACTCATTTCTTGAATCATTTGAAAAGTTGTGGGATGATGTCCGGTACCAAAACTCATTTTTGGCGTGATAAGTAAGTCAAATTTGGCATCATTGTTCATAGGATGAAAATTCGCTCGAACACAAGCAAATATTTCAGGACTATCAATATATGGGACAACTATAGGTTCAAAACTACTTTCCCATTTAGCGTTCCAATTTTCATGTTGGATTGATGATTTATTGAAGCTTAGGTTTGATTCTTTTAAAAATGCTTCAAACGCTTCAGCATCAAAATCGTTTTGATTCACGTATGCTTTTAACGAGGCCTCTTCTTGAAGATATCCTTCAAAATTATAGGGCATTATCAAAGCAAGAAGCATTTCTGCTTGTTCCGCGTTTTCTGTGTTTATATTGTATTCTAAATGTGCCATAATAAAAAAAGCTGTTGCAAACTAAATGAATGCAACAGCTGTATATTTAAAAAAAAATTAATTAGTTGTTTTCTCCTTGAGGCTTTGCTGGTGCTTCTGGTTTTGGCATTAATGCTTTTCTGCTCAATTTGAATTTACCTGTTCTTGGATCTACTTCAAGTAATTTAACTTTTACTTTTTCACCTTCTTTAAATAAACCTTCCATGCTGTCAAGACGTTTCCAGCTTATTTCACTAATGTGTAACAAACCTTCTTTCTTAGGCAAGAACTCAACAAAGGCACCAAATTCTTTAATGCTCTTAATAGTTCCTTCATAAGCTTGTCCTACTTCTGGAACCGCAACGATACCGTTTATCCATTGTACCGCTCTATCTAAAGTGGCTTTTTCTTTAGAGAAAATGCTTACTTCACCATGGTTATCAACCTCTTCAATATTAATGGTTGTACCTGTTTCACGTTGAATTTCTTGAATTACTTTACCACCTGGTCCGATTACAGCACCGATATATTCTTTGTCAATAATCAATTTTACCATACGAGGTGCATGTGGTTTCACATCTTCTCTTGGTGCTAAGGTGCAAGCATGCATTGCATCTAAAATATGTAAACGTCCTTTTTTAGCCTGACTTAATGCTTGACGCATTACATCCATGCTTAAACCATCTACTTTAATATCCATTTGAACGCCACAAATACCATCTCTAGTTCCAGTTACTTTAAAATCCATATCACCCAAATGATCTTCGTCTCCTAAGATATCTGTTAATACGGCAAACTGATCGCCTTTGGTGATAAGTCCCATTGCAACGCCACTTACATGTTTTTTCAAAGGAACACCCGCATCCATTAATGCCAATGAACCCGCACAAACGGTAGCCATAGAAGATGATCCATTACTTTCCAAGATATCACTTACTACACGAACGGTGTAAGGATAGTCGCTTCCAGGCATCATTTTCTTCAATGAACGCATAGCTAAGTTACCGTGTCCAACTTCTCTTCTACCAACACCTCTCATCATTTTTACTTCGCCAGTACTAAACGGAGGGAAGTTATAATGTAAGATGAATTTAGAATATTCAGAAGAATGCGCACTTTCAACCAGCAATTCATCTAAAGGAGTTCCTAAAGTAACTGTTGTAAGTGATTGAGTTTCACCTCTTGTAAATAATGCAGAACCATGCGGAGTTGGTAATAAATCAATTTCCATTTCTAATGGTCTGATGTCTTCCGTTCCTCTTCCATCCAATCTTTTACGATCGTTTAATATCATGTCTCTTACAACATAATATTGAAGATCACCAAAATAATGTCCTACCAATGCTTTGTCTTCATCAGGTAATTCACCTAAGAATTCAACTACTTCTTTATGTAATTCTTTGTATGCATCACTGCGTTCGTGTTTTGCAGAAGCAGATGAAGATATTTGATACATTTTTTCAGAAGCAAACGATTTGATTTTTTCGTACAAATCTTCGTTTCTGTATGGTTTCGTATATTCTCTTTTTGAAGTAATGCCAACTAAACCTCTTAATTCTTCCTGAGCTTTAACTTGAATTCTAATCGCATCATGTGCTATTTCCAACGCTTGAATCAAATCTTCTTCTTGACATTCGTTACTTTCACCTTCAACCATCATTATGTTTTTGTTGGTTGCCGCAATGATAAATTCCAAATCACTTTCTTTCATTTGAGAACGCGTTGGGTTTATCACCATTTCTCCATTTACTCTGCCAATTCTAACTTCAGAAATAATTTCCATAACTGGAATATCTGAAACGGCAAGTGCAGCTGAAGCAGCTAAACAAGCTAATGCATCTGGCAAAACTTCATCATCAGAAGAAATTAAACTTACCAAAACCTGAACATCGCATAAATAATCTTCTGGAAAAAGTGGGCGTAAAGCACGATCAATTAATCTTGAAGTTAAAATTTCGTAATCGTTTAATCTTGCTTCTCTTTTAAAGAATGAACCAGGGACTCTACCTGCAGAAGCAAATTTTTCTTGATAATCTACTGATAATGGGAAAAAATTTTGTCCCGCTTTTGGTTCTTTATTGGCAACAACAGTTGCTAAAATGATACAATTTCCTTGTCTTACTGTAACGGCACCGTCTGCTTGACGTGCCATTTTCCCTGTTTCGATCGTAACCATACGACCACCGCCAATATCGAATGTAACGGATTTTGATTGTAAAAATGACATGTATTAAATATTTAACCAGCGAAACCATTTCGCTGATGATGAAAATTAAACATATACAAAGAACAATTCCCAACGGTAAAATACAGTTGGGAAATATTCAAATTTGTAAATGAAAATAAAATTATTTACGAAGACCTAATTTCTCAATAAGAGATCTGTATCCACTAAGATCGTGCTTGCTTAAATAAGTCAATAAACGCTTGCGCTTACCAACCATCATCATCAAACCTCTTTGTGATGAGAAATCTTTTTTGTTTACTTTTAGATGATTTGAAATGTGATTGATACGCTCTGTAAGCATAGCAACTTGTCCTTCAATTGATCCTGTGTTTGTAGCATTACCTCCGTAAGTTTGGAAAATGGTAATCTTTCTTTCGCTTGTTAAATGAGACATTTCTTTGTTTTTTTTTAAAACCCTGTGTTTTAATTCTGTTTTTATCGGATGCAAATGTAATGATTCAATTTGTAATTCGGTAAGATTTTTAGAATAAATATTCAATAACTCAATTTAAAAGCTGCAAATTTGTATTATGACATTAAGTTTTGCCATTATTGGTTGCGGAAAAATAGCCAAAAGACATGCCGAACAGATTGCAAGGGTTGGTAAATTAATTGCCGTTTGTGATGTTGATTTTCAGCGTGCGCAACAATTGGCTACTGAATTCAACTGCAAATCATATAACAATATTTCGGAATTACTGGCTGTAGAATCCAATGTGGACGTGATTTGTATCTGTACACCCAATTATCTGCATGCGCAACAAACGATACTTTCTTTAAATTCAGGAAAACATGTTTTGTGTGAAAAACCATTAGCCATCAACACTATAGATGCTGAAAATATGATTCAAGCTGCAGCGACGAATCAAAAAAAACTATTTGTCGTAAAATCTTCAAGATATACACCAGTTATCGAGTCATTAAAAAAGCAAATTGACTTTGGTGCGTTAGGGAAAATATATAGTTTTCAATTGAATTGCGTTTGGAATCGACCCAATCAATACTATTCGGAGAATTGGCGTGGTACAAATGAGCAAGATGGTGGAACTTTATTTACCCAATTTAGTCATTATATTGATGTATTACTTTGGATGTTAAATGATGATGCGGAAAGCTTTTCCGGATTCAGGTCCAATTTATCAAATAAAGACATTGATTTTGAAGATACAGGTGCCATTTCGGTAAAAATGAAATCTGGTGCAATTGGAAGCATTCATTATACGGTAAATGCTTTTTCAAAAAATCAAGAAGTGTCATTATCGATTGTTGCAGAAAACGCAACCATAAAGCTTGGAGGCGAATACATGCAAGAATTACTATATCAGATACCCCAGATTATTGATTTAAAAGCGTTGGCACCCAATCAGTTGGCAAACGACTATGGAGCATATAAAGGATCTATGAGTAATCACAACAAAGTGTACGATAATTTAATTTTGGCATTAAATGGTGAAGAAAGTAAACATATTGACGGGAACTCAGCGCTGAAAACCGTTACATTTATAGAAAATATTTATCAGCAAATTCCGCTTACAAATTGAAGCATTTAGTATTTACAGTTACCAATGAACTCAATTACGACCAGCGAATGACTCGTATTTGTGAAACGCTTTGTAATGAAGGGTACAATGTTTCATTAATTGGTGTACAATTTTCAAATTCTCCCAAATTGATTGATAAAAATTTCAATCAACAAAGAATTAAATGCTTTTTCAAAAAAGGGTTTGGTTTTTATGCAGAATATAATATCAAGTTATTTTTCACCTTGCTTTTCAAAAAAGCGGATTTGTTTTGTGCCATAGATTTAGATACGATAATGCCCGTTTTTTTTGCAGGAAAACTAAAAAATAAAGCATTGGTTTATGATGCACATGAATACTTTTCTCAGCAAAAAGAAATCATTACAAGGCCTAAAGTTTATAAAATTTGGCATTTTATTGAAAATACTTTTCTTCCAAAATTTAAAAATGGATATACCGTTTGCTTTAGTATCAGTAATACTTTTGGGAAATTATATAAAATAAAATATGAGGTAATAATGAACGCCACCTCAACTAAAATTCCAAGTGAAATTTCTCCTAAAAAAGATAAATTAATTTTATATCAAGGAGCAGTTAATGAAGCTCGAGGTTTGGAATATTTAATTCCAGCGATGAAAAATGTTGATGGGTTGCTTCACATTTATGGGGATGGTAATTTTATGGGTCAATTAAAAACAATTATACAGAATCATTGTTTAGAGGATAAAGTAGTTATCAAAGGCAAAGTATCCCCACAAGAACTGCATGAAATAACCGCTCAATATTATATTGGTTTAAATTTGGTTGAAAACACAGGATTAAATCAATATTATTCTTTAGCAAACAAGTTTTTTGACTACATGCACGCTGGAATTCCTCAAGTTTCAATGAATTTTCCGGAGTATAAGCACATAAATGATCAATTTGAAATTGCTGTTTTAATTGACAATCTGGATCAAAATGAAATTTCTAAAGCCATTAATGCACTTTTGACGGATGAAAAAAAATATAACAACCTTGTTCAAAATTGCGTCAAGGCTAAAATGGTTTATAATTGGGAAAACGAATCAAAGAAATTAATTCAATTTTATAAAAATATTTTTGAGCAATAAACATATTCATATTGTTACACACGATGTTCCATGGCCAGTTGATTTTGGCGGTGTTGTTGATCTATTTTATAAAATTAAAAGTTTACATGACCAAGGCATATCTATTCATTTACATTGTTTTACAAAAAATAGAAATGAACAAAATATTTTAGAGCGTTACTGTAAAACGGTTAATTATTATCCCAGAAAAAATCAATTTTCGTTTTTACATTTTAGTATTCCATTTATTGTTCAATCCCGGAGAAGCCGTTTGCTCATCGAAAATCTTCAAAAAGACAACTACCCTATTTTATTAGAAGGCATACATTGTACATATCCATTATTCAGTGGAGCACTTAAAAATAGAAAAGTAAAAATAAGGTTGCACAACATTGAGCATACTTATTATTCAGAGTTGGCAAAAAATGAACGCAATTTTTTTCGGAAATGTTATTTTAAAATGGAATCTTTTCTATTAAAACACTATGAGAAAAAATTGGTGTCAATGGCTGATTTTTGGGCAGTATCGCATTCGGATGTTGAGATATTTAATTTGGAGTATAAATTAAACAACATTCAATTTTTGCCTGTATTTATTCCTCGAAATAAAACTACAAGCTTTACTGGGCTGGGAAGTTACTGTTTGTATCACGGCAATTTATCCGTTAATGAAAATGAGAAAGCAGTAGAATGGTTACTGACGCATGTATTTAATAAATTAGAAATTCCATTTGTAATTGCTGGAAGAAATCCTTCAGATAGATTAAAGAAATTGGTTTATCAATATAATCATACTTGTTTAGTGGAAAACCCATCAGAACACGAAATGAATGATTTAATAAAAAAAGCACAAATCAATATTTTGCCTTCATTTAATCGAACAGGTGTAAAATTAAAATTGTTACATGCCATTTTTAATGGTCGGCATTGTTTGGTCAATCAAGCAGGCATTATGGGTTCTGGTATAGAAACATTATGTGAACTGGCTGAAACTGCTGAAGATTTCACATTAAAAATTAAGCATTTGTTTTACCAAGAATTTACAGAATCGATGTTACAGAATCGCGCAAAAATTATAATGGATACATACGACAATCAAAAAAATGCGAAAACGATTATTTCATGGTTAACATAGTTTGATTTTAGCCACATGTGTAGCCTTTATTATCATTCCAGTCTGATATTGAGACTATTCTAAGGCTATTTCATGGTTATCGTAGCATTATCCCACACTTTTCCATTTTCGGTTTTAATTGTTCTTGCTGGAAATTTATTGATTACCATATAATCGTGTGTTGCCATAATTATACTGGTATCGAAATCTCTGCAAATGTGAAATAGGAGCTGCATGATTTCATCACTTGTTTCTGGATCTAAGTTCCCAGTGGGTTCATCTGCTAATATCAATTTGGGAGAATTTAAAAGTGCTCTGGCAATATCTATTCTCTGCTGCTCTCCGCCACTAAGTTCAAATGGCATTTTGAAGCCTTTTGATTTAAGATTTACTTTTTCCAAAACATCGGCTATCTTTTCGTTTATAAGAGCTTCATCTTTCCATCCTGTAGCTTTTAGTACAAACTTCAAATTATCATTTACATTTCTATCCGTCATCAATTGGAAATCTTGAAAAACTACGCCTAAATTTCTTCTTAAAAATGGAACGGTTTTCCAAGTTAGCGTTTTAAGGTTATGACCTGCAACCCATCCTTCTCCAGATGATAATTCTAAATCGCCATATAGTGTTTTTAGTAAACTACTTTTACCAGATCCTGTCTTCCCCACTAAATAAACAAACTCTCCTTTTTCAATAGAAATATTCACATCACTTAATATTAAACTTTGACCTTGGTAGATATTTACATTTTTTAATTCTATAACCGATTTAGACATGAGTATGTTTTTGTGTTTTTAAATAAAACTATTTCAAATTTAAAGCAACAACGATTAATAAACAATTACTTCATTGGGTAAATGAATTTCTAATGAATTTTTAACATCTGTTTCTACCCTTCCAATAATTTGTGCATCTACATTAAATGATCTAGAAGTTGCAATGATTTCTTCAGCATGTTCTGGACTGCAATAAATTTCAAGCCTACATCCCATGTTGAACACTTCATACATTTCTTTATTATTGCTGCCACTGTTTTTTTGTATAAGTTGAAATACAGGTGGAGGCGTAAATAAATTGTCTTTGATGATTTTAATATTTTCCGACATGTACTTCATGCATTTTGTTTGTCCCCCGCCACTACAATGAATCATTCCATGAATTTTTTCAAAATGATTTTCCAACAATTGAATGATAATGGGCGCATACGTTCTTGTAGGGCTCAACAACATTTTTCCAATGTTTAAATGCTGATTAGTTTCGTTTTCAATTGGATCTGAAAGTTTGTTTTTCCCGATATAAACTACATTTTCATTCAAATTTGTATCGTAGCTTTCTTTGAAATTTTCAGCATAATATTTACTAAGCGAATCATGACGAGCGGATGTTAATCCGTTGCTGCCAATTCCGCTGTTATATTCAGTTTCATAGCTAGCTTGACCAAAACTAGCCAAACCCACAATTACATCTCCAGCTTTTATTTTATCATTAGAAATGATTTTATCTTTTTTCCATCTGCTTGTCATGGTGCCATTTACTGCAATGGTTCTAACCACATCGCCTACATCGGCGGTTTCGCCTCCGAGATAATGAATATTTACACCATATGAAGCCAATAAATCAAAAAAAGCTTGACTACCATTGATGATTTGATCCAGCACTTCGCCCGTAATTAAATGTTTGTTTCTATCAATCGTAGAGTTAAAAACTAAATTGTCGTAAATACCCACACAAAGCAAGTCATCCAAATTCATAACTATAGCATCTTGGGCAATTCCTTTCCAAATGGAAATATCTCCGGTTTCTTTCCAGTATAAATAAGCCAAAATGCTTTTGGTACCTGCTCCATCAGCATGCATAACATTTACAAATGAATCATCCATGCCCAAATAATCTGGATAAATCTTGCAAAAAGCATTATTAAAAAGTCCTTTGCTTAAATTTTTTGTAGCAGATAATACGTCTTCTTTGTGTGCTGAAACACCACGTTGATTATATAAACTCATGGTGCAAATTTAAGTTTGAAAAATGAAATTATCATTTATAAATTATCAATTAGTTTTGCACCAATATAAATAAATGAAAGTACACCATAACATATTGGAGCTACCTCAATTTGAACGTGCTGTTTTAACCATTGGTACTTTTGATGGCGTTCATTTGGGGCATCGAAAAATTATTGAACAATTGGTAAATGAGGCAAAAGGCTTGAATGGAACTTCAATTGTGTTAACTTTTTTCCCACATCCCAAACATGTTGTTGGCAACAACAGTGAGGCGGTACTTTTATTGAATACGTTAGAAGAAAAAGTGAATTTATTAAGTGAAGCAGGCGTTGATCATCTGGTAGTGACTCCATTTACAACGGAATTTGCAGAATTAAGTGCAGAAAATTATATAAAGGAATTTTTAATTAAATCATTTCATCCCTATACTTTAATTATTGGTTACGACCACCGATTTGGAAAAAATAGAATTGGAGATTTCAATATGCTGGAGAAGTATTCAAGTGAATTTGGTTATACGGTAATGGAAGTTCCTGAGCATATTTTAGCACATATTAAAATAAGCAGTACACAAATTAGAAAACAATTGCTTTTAGGTAATGTAGAACAAGCAAATGCACTTTTAGGCTATAACTACTTTTTTTCAGGAATAGTAATAGATGGTGAAAAACGTGGAAGAACCATTGGTTTTCCTACAGCTAACTTATCAATTTTAGATAATGAAAAATTAATTCCAGCTGAAGGTGTTTATGCGGTTGATATAAAAATTGAAGGTATTAATATTCAATATAAAGGAATGATGAATATGGGTACTAAACCTACATTTGATGGCTACGAAAAAAACATCGAAGTGAATATTTTCGATTTCGCTGAAATGATATATGGAAAAAAAATAACCGTTTTTTTCAAATTTAAAATTAGAGATGAGATTAAATTCGATTCAGTTGATGCGCTGGTGATGCAGTTGAATGATGATCGGGAAAAGGCAAGTTTTTGAGGTTTTTGAGGTTTGGGAGGTTTATGAGGTTTATGAGGTTTGTGAGGTTTGTTGAGTTTAAAGAGCTGCGCTGGTTTAATGGTTTAAGGATGTTAATTAGCAACTTCGTTCGTATAAAATAACTAAGTGTTTTTGCGTCCTCGTGCCTTCGTGTTTCAAAAATTTTGTGATTTCTTGCCACCCCGCTGGGGTTATTGTATGCATTTCATTTTGCGATTCAATCAATCTTAAACCATTAAACCCGCGAAGCGAATTAAACCAACGAAGTGTTTTAAACTAAAGAGCATTCTCTTCCATCCACTTCGCCCTGCCATACCCAGGAATTACATGCTTTTCACTATGATAAGATGAACGAACCAATGGACCACTTTCTACATAATCCAATCCAATTTGATATCCAATTTCGCGGTATTCGGCGAATTCGTCCGGATGTACGAATCGCTCAACCGGTAGATGTTTTTTTGTTGGTTGTAAATATTGTCCAATGGTAATTACATCAACCCCACTGTTGTGCAAATCTCGCATGGTTTGAATGACTTCTTCTTTTACTTCACCCAAACCCAGCATGATGCCGCTTTTAGTACGCATGCCGCCATCTTTTAAGATCTTCAAGGTTTCCATACTTTGCCAATACTTAGCTTGTATGCGTACTTGACGTGTAAGGCGTTCTGTAGTTTCAATATTATGACTTACCACTTCTGGAGCAGCGTCAATAATACGTTGTATCTGCTCTTTATTGGATTTGAAATCTGGAATTAGCGTTTCCAATGTTGTATTGGAATTAAGTGCTTTTACTGCCTTTATTGTATTATACCAAATGATGCTTCCTGCGTCTTTCAATTCATCTCTATCTACCGAAGTAATCACCGCATGTTTTACCCGCATTAAATGAATCGCTTCTGCTACGCGTTGTGGTTCATCCCAATCTACAGCGTCCGGACGGCCCGTGGCTACCGCGCAAAACCCACAACTTCTTGTACATATATTTCCCAAAATCATGAACGTTGCCGTGCCTTCTCCCCAACATTCGCCCATGTTTGGACAATTGCCACTTTCACAAATGGTGTGTAATTTATGGGTGTCCACTAAATTTCTAACATGCTTATACTCTTCGCCAATGGGTAATTTCACCCTAAGCCAATTGGGTTTTTTTAACGGAGATGCATTTTCTTCTATTACTGTTCCACAAGACATGATATAAAATGTTTAATTCGCTTCGCTGGTTCAATTCGCTTCGCTGGTTCAAAAAGTTCAAATCGCTTCGCTGGTTTAATAAGCTTCGCAGGTTTAAAAGATTATTGTTGTTTGTTGTTATTTTAACTTCGGTAGAAACCGTGAACTAATAAAATATTTTAAGAATTTGGCATGTAAAATGTTGATTACTTTCACTTCCTTATTCCTTATTTATTATTCCTTATTTATTATTCCCTGACATTTTCAATCCCACGGTTGAAACCGTGGGCTCCATAAAATTTTGATAGAATTTGGCATTTAAAATGTTGTATACTTTCACTTCCTTATTCCTTTTTTTTAATTCCTTATTTAATATTCCCTACCACCCTACTTCCTCCTTCCAAAAATCACCGCTACATAAGCACCTAAAAAAAACTTATGTTGCTTTACATTTATCATTTGCTGTATTTTTTTGAAATAATATTCAGCTGTGGCTCCAATTTCAACTGCACTTACCATTTCATTATACTTGCCATAATCGAATCTTATAGCTGGTTTTAAATAAATTCCAGGTACTATTTTTAACTGATTCCAGCCATAACTCAAACTAGGTCCGCCAACAATTGGTCCATTTAAAAAATAATTGCTATCCGGAGAATTATATCCTACAAAAGCATAATCGCCATTTCCTTTATCTACTTCCACTAAGTATGGCCTTAATAATCCCAAACTTAATCCTCCTCCAAAATTCGCAGTTACACTTACCCCATTTTTATTGCTTTTGTTTCCCAATAAATATTGTTTTTGTACACCCAATTTTATCGGGTAAAAATAATTAATCTTTCCATAAATAAGCGGACTTGTTGATGACAACTCATTTTGCAATTTCTCTTCCTTTACATGCTTTCTTTCTGTAAATTCCAATTGAAATAACAAACCCTTTGTTTTTGTTTGAGCTTTTGCAAATTCTAGAAAACCTCCTGCTCCATCATTGGTTAATTTAAACCCTGCAACGAATTGTTTTTTAAATTTTAAAACACCCTCCTCTTCTTGCTTTACAATAGCATCAATTCGCTGCTGCTTCTCTTGTCTATGTGTTTTTTTATTGGTTGACTTTTCTTGACCAAATGTGGTAATAAAAAAACCAATACTTATCATTAAAAAAAATAAATGCTTCATGTTTTGTATTTACTTAAGTAAATTTAGGTAAAAATACAACGATGTTGCTGAACTTGGATATCCAACTTTATGATCGTTTGATTTATTTCTATTTTTTATAACTAAATTATTAAAATATGACAGCTTCAATTCTTTATGAAGGGCATTTAAGATGCACATGTACTCATTTACAAAGTGGTTCGATTATTGAAACCGATGCCCCAACAGATAACAAAGGTAAAGGCGAAAGGTTTAGTCCTACCGATATGCTTTGTGTTTCCTTGGCTACTTGTATCATCACGACAATGGGCATAAAAGCAGAATCGATGGATATAGATATTTCCGGAACCAAGGTTGACGTAACCAAACACATGATTAGCGACCCCAGAAGAATCGGAAAAATTGAAATCGCTTTACATATTCCCACAAGAGGACTAGGTGAAAAAGAAAAAAACCTAATGGAACTTGTTTGTGCTAGTTGCCCAGTAAAAAAAAGCTTAAATCCCGATATGGACATTTCCATTGTTTATAACTGGATCTAATGTTAATACGATGTCTTTTCTAAAAATGGCATTTCCAATGGCACAATCCAAACATTTTTTTTCTTCACAGTATTTTGTTCTCAACTGAATAAATGCTTGTGAGTCATAAGCAGATTTGTGACTTATACCCAATTGCATAAATCCATTGGTAATTTCATTTTTTTCGGAACTCATTTGCGACAACCAATCTATTGCAGTTGACTTAAGCTGTTCAAACTGATGATAATTACCATAAGCAAATAATAGATTTACGCCAACATTTATCAATAGTAAATTAATTTGTTGTGAACCCGTTATTTTATTTAAAAATGACGACTTTTCATTAAATCGATAATGCGTATTCCAGTATTCAGAGGTTTGCATTGTGAATAAATTCATCAAAGAATTTGTATTATTTATGGAAATAATTTTCGACAAAATCTTGTCTTGAAAATGAAAAAAATAAGCCAATTGAGCCAGTCGAATGGTTGGAAAATTTGCCGGACGCATCCTTAAAAAATGAATCAAAATTTTGGGTTGTCGAAGATTATATTTCTTTTTCAAATACAAGTACTCTTTCAATAATTGTTGGGGATATTCCTCCTTGTTATCTGGCGTAAGTAATCCCGCTTGTCCAAACAACAATGCTTCTAACTGAAACAAAGATTCTTTATGCCGAACCAAGATGTTTAATGGTAAAGACATTGCCGTTTGTTCAAAAGCTTCTCCGTTTATTTTACCACCCATATATTTTGCCAAAACCCAATAACTCATTTCTTCCCAATTTCCATTTGCTTTTTTTAAAAGCTCATACATTATCTGCGATTTCGATTCCAAACGTTCCACCACCAAACGCTCTTTCCATTTTTCCCAAATTATAGGTTCTACATGATGTATATTTTTTTCACAATGAATGAATGTACTTAACTGATGAATCTGATCGTATTTTGATAATAGCATTTTTGGAACGAGTGGTTTTAAACATAATGTTGGGAATGGAAAATGAATAGAAGCATCCAAGTTCCAAACCACATGTAAGATTACATTGTTGTAATGCACATCATCACTATGTTTATGCAATTCCCAATCAGCAGAATTAATATGAATTTCAATGCTGCCTACCCATAAAGTATTATTTAATTTAATTCTCGATTCCAAAAAATCAGGTCCTTGATTTTTGTTGTGTATTCCTGGCTGTAAGATTTGCAACTGCTGATGATCTGAAGTTTGAATATCTGTTTTATTAAACAATTGATATTGCCAAATGTATTGGAGTAGTTTTTCATTCATTTGCATTGATTTATTTTTTATCAACACAAAACAATAAAAATACGTTTAGAATAAAAACGTTTTTGAACCCATAAAAGTCTAGAAAATCACTTTACAAGAAAGAGAAAATAATCAACAAAAAATGTGCGAAATATCACAAATGTTGCACCACTCTACTAACGGGAAGTCCCATTACATTATAAAAATCACCTTCAATCGATTTAATGCCCACCACCCCTATCCATTCTTGTATGGCATAAGCTCCAGCTTTATCATAAGGTTTGTATTTTTTCACATAAAACTCAATTTGGGATTGGGTTAGCTCATAAAATGTAACTGTTGTTACATCAGCAAAAGCAATGGGATTTTCGGGCTTATGAATATACACGCCGGTGATTACCTGATGTTTTTTACCGGATAATTTATTGATAATTTCTATAGCGTTTGCTTCATCTGTTGGCTTTCCAATAATTTCATTTTCACAAACTACAATGGTATCAGCGGCAAGAATTGGGAAAGTTGGATTATGCATTTCCAATACTTTAAGCGCTTTGTTTTTTGCAATATGTATGGCTACTTCAGAAAAGCTCAATCCTTCAGGATAAGTTTCATCCGAATCGCTTACCAAAACGTCAAAATCAATTTCAGCCCATTCTAAAAGTTGTTTTCTTCTGGGCGATTGAGAAGCTAAAATGATTTTCTGTTGCATAATATAATTTATAAAAACGCCATGGATAAAATCCCAGCCAACATGATGAGTTTGAGTAAACTGCTTAATTTATGATATTGATTTGGCTGAGTTGCTTCTTTTAATTTTTTTAATACAATCAACAATGGTAATGAAATCAATAAAAAACTTAAACCCGCAATTAAAGGATTTCCCAATTGCCAAGAATAACCTTGAATGATCAGCAAACCCATTACGGCTACTATAATCCAAACGCCGGCAAATACTTTAGTGGCAGGTACCCCCCAAACGATTGGCATGGTTCTACATCCAAATTGTGCATCTCCTTGCATGTCTTCAAGGTCTTTTACCACTTCTCTTATTAGTGAAATAATAAATGCAAATCCGGCATACACAACGGTAAACTTGTACAATTTACTAAGGTTAATTTCATTGTTTTGAATTAAAAATTGTCCCATTTTAAATGGAGGAATGCAGAATAAATAGATGACCAAAATTACCCAGGCCGTTAAAAACGAAACCACCACATTGCCTAAAAGCAATTTCTTTTTGAAATGGGTAGAATAGAACCATAGTAATAAAACAGTAATGCTGTTGATGATTACGATAAGCCATTGATGGGTAAAATAACTTACGAATGCACTGCAAATGATACCTGCGATGGAAAAAAACAAATGCCATAAAATAGCCCAGCGTCTTTTTATAATTTTATCAATAACTAAACTTTTGGGCTTGTTCACACCATCTATATGAAGATCGAAATAATCATTAATAATATAACCACCGGCTGCGATTAAAACAGAGGCAATAACCAACAAAATAAAAGGCAACTGAGTTGCTCTGAAAATAAATTCAAAATCATAAATGGCAAATTTATTACCTAATTGGGTGTAGAATAAACATTGTGTAAGTGCAATAAAAAATAGGTTCGGCCATCTGATTAATTTAAAAAATGCCCGTAACAATTGCATCATTACTATTAATTTATTTTGAAGTTACCGTCGTATCTAAATCCCAATGGCCATTTAATTTGAGTACTTTTTCTATAATATCGCGCACACAACCTTCGCCACCATTAATAGGAGAAATATAATGAGAAATGGATTTAATTTCGGAGACGGCATCTGCAGGACAACAAGCCAATCCCACCAATTTCATGGCTTGATAATCGGGAATATCATCACCAATAAATAAAACTTGCTCTTTTGTAAAATTCCCTTTGTTTATTATTTCAGATAATAAATATGCTTTGTTTTTTATGCCTTGATGTACTTCGTCGATGCCTAATTTTTTCAACCGATTTGACACTGCACCACCATCAGTAGCGCCAGAAATGATGACAATTTGATAACCTTTTTTAATGGCAAGTTGCATGGCATAACCATCCTTTACATTCATCGTCCTCGCCATTTCAAGTGATTCGAGCAACAATATTTTGCCATCTGTGAGCACGCCGTCAACGTCCATCACAATAAGTTTTATTGGTTTAAATTGTTGCAATATATTCATCTGAAAAATTAGTACCGGTAATTTTCAAGTAAAGATTTATTATCCTTTTCTTGCATCGCGCCATTCGTAAACCCAAGAGCTTTGAATCATTTCCAAATGACCTTCATTGCTTTCTTCGGCTTTTCCGGCGAAATTTGGAATCTCCAAAACCCATTTGTGTAAATCGGTAAAACGAATGCGATAAATCTGACTTTCGCCAAAATCATCGCCAAAACGCTCATGTAATTTCATGGCAATATCTTCATAATCATTCCAGTTAATCGGCAATTCGAAATTCATGGTTTATTTTTTTATTCTCCTAAAAATTGAGTTTGATCAGGTAATGTAACGGTAATATTACCGGTTCCATCTAATAACATGCATTGACATCCCAATCTTGAATTTATACGTGGATTTACTGCACGATCTATAAAATCTTCTTCTTTATCTGATAGTTCTTCTATTAAGTTATCGCCATGCTCAACATATAAATGACAAGTGCTACAAGCACAAACGCCACCGCAATTGTGATGTAATTCGATATGGTTTTTTAAGGCAACTTCTAAAATAGATTGATCAGATTCAATGTTTTCTAGAGTAATGGGCTCCAACCCTTTTTGTTCAAATTTGAAAGTAATATTATACATATGGATTATTTCGAGATGCAAACCTACATGAAAATACCAATTCCATAAAATCAATATTGAAAACTATTTTTTTTAAACTAATTCATTACATTGCCAATGAATTGATCTTAACCCATTAAAATCATAATTTATGAAATTGTATTTTTCAATTTTCTTACTTGGAATTTTTTTAATTGCTTGTAATGATGACAAAAATAATGACAAGGCAAAGCCAACTGTTTTGGTAAAAAAAGACGTACCTCTTGGCAAAAACGACACCATTACAAGAAGTGCTCCAATTATAAATATAACAGACACAACAGAAAATAGTTTTTATGTTTTATGTTTTAGAGACAGCGCAATAAATACCATAAGATTGAGTGAAAAGCTTGGTGTTATTTATGGTCAAAAAATAGACAGCTTTTTAAAGAAATCTAAGATAAGTCCAATTGGACCTCCAATGGCATGGTATAAAAGTCAGAAAGCACCATTCTTTTTTGAAGCAGGAATACCAGTTGCTAAAAAAATGGCCAAATTACCCAAAGGGGCTTATTTCAAAAAGATGGGCGGAACAAGGGTTGTAGTTGCACATTTTTATGGACCTTACGAAGAAACGGTGCAAGCATATCAAGCCTTAAAAGAATGGATTGCGGATGCTCATAAAAAAGCAAATGGAGCAGCTTATGAAATTTACGTTGATGATCCTATAGATGAAAAGGGGAATGTAAAAGATCCGTATAAAGTTCAAACTGATATTGTGATTCCTTATAAGTAAAACGAAGAAATCTGTTTCGTAAAATAAATATACATCTCCTTCAAATCAGGATAGTTTTGCAATAATTGGTTATGTCGCTCAATGGTATAAGCATCGTTTCTGATTGCAGGACCAGTTTGAACATCGATGGGTTGAACCGATTTTAATCGATTGGCCGTTTCAAAAATAAGTGGCTTCAACAAATCAAATTCCAATTGCTCTTTTTTACAATAATCGGCAGCCATTGTATATAAATGGTTGGTGAAATTATTTACAAAAACGGCAGTAAGATGAAGTTTTAATCGCATATCATCATTAGCAATTGCCACTTTACTTGATATTTTTTGTGCGATTAGCTTAATTTTATCCACTACTTCTTGATCATTCCCATCTATCAAAAAAGGAATTTCGGGAGAATTAGCAATTTCTTTTCTCAAACTTTGAAGGGGATATAAAACGCCAAATTGATTGGTAACATTTTCTAACACTTTTATGGAAACTGAACCAGCGGTGTGTAAAATCAGTTTGTTGTTTTTAGGAATGTAATTCACCACCTCATGAATAAATTTATCCGAAACGGCAATTAAATACATGTCAGCAGTTTCATTTATTGATGATGATAAATCTCCAAAAGGACAACTAAGCTCATTGGCTAAAATTTCTGCATACGCTATATTTCTGCTGATTACTTGGCTAATACGAAAACCATTCTCTTTGAGCAACTTGCCCAATACAGTGGCCGTGTTTCCTGAACCAATAATTACAACCTGCATGCTTATTAAATTAAAAATTAAAAAATCAAAAACATAAAACCCAATCAAAGAAAACACTCATTCGTGAAAAAACACATTTTTATTGATGAAAAAACAATTAACTAAAAAAACACAATTTTAAAAATCAATAAAAATCAATTCAGTGCTGTATTTCACGCTACATATACGAAATTAAAAGAGTCTTAATACATGATATAATTCATATAAATTCTATGTTTTCCAATTGACTGTTTAAGATAAATAGTTTTGTTTTTTCAAAATTAATCTAATATTGCATCGGAATTTGCTATTTATTTTCAGCAATTTTAATAACAAAAAAAGCATTTTTATACATATATATTATGGCAAAAAACTTATTAATTGTGGAGTCCCCGGCTAAAGCGAAAACTATTGAAGCCATTTTAGGGAAGGATTTTGAGGTGAAAAGTTGTTATGGACACATTCGTGATTTGGAAAAAAACGATATGGGTATAGATATCAACAATCATTTTTTACCTAAATATATTATCCCTGATGAAAAGGAACGGGTGGTTAAGGAATTAAGGGCGATTGCAAAAAAATCCGATGAGGTTTGGTTAGCTTCCGATGAGGACCGCGAAGGTGAAAGCATTAGCTGGCATTTAGCGGAAGTTTTAAATTTGGATCCAGCTACTACAAAACGTATTGTTTTTCATGAGATTACAAAACCTGCCATTCAAAAAGCGGTTCAAAATCCAAGATTAATCAACATGAATTTGGTTAATGCACAACAAGCCAGACGTGTTTTAGATCGTATTGTTGGTTTTGAGTTAAGTCCGGTTTTATGGCGTAAAATTGGTCAAAAAGGAGGATTAAGTGCGGGTAGAGTTCAGAGTGTTGCCGTAAAATTAATCGTTGAAAAAGAACGTGAAATAAATAATTTCAACGCCGTTGCTAGTTTTAAAATTGAAGCGTCTTTATCTGCAACAGATTTAAACAATAAAACCGTAGCTTTTAAAGCTGAAGGTGGAAAATACAATGAATCTGAAGATGCAGAAAAATTCTTGAATTCTTGTATTGGCGCTAATTATATTGTTAACGATATCCAAGTTCGTCCTGGTAAAAGAACCCCTGCACCACCTTTTACCACTTCAACTTTACAACAAGAAGCCAGTAGAAAATTGGGTTATGGGGTAAGTAAAACCATGTTGCTTGCACAGAAATTATACGAAAGCGGTAAAATCACTTACATGAGAACCGATAGTGTGAATTTGAGTGATACCGCTATGGAGGGCATTACCGCAGAAATCAACAAAAGTTATGGTGGCAAATACTTACAAATAAGAAAATACAAAAACAAAAATGAGAGCGCTCAGGAAGCGCATGAGGCGATTCGTCCTACATATATGGAAAACCATACCGTAAACGATCCTGAACTAAACAGACTTTACGAACTTATATGGAAAAGAACCATCGCTTCTCAAATGAGTGATGCTGAATTTGAAAAAACTACAGCTAAAATAAATATCAGTACAAATCAACAACAACTAACTGCTACAGGAGAAGTGTTGAAATTTGATGGCTTTTTAAAAGTGTATTTAGAAAGTACCGATGATGAAGAAACAGAATCAGAAGAAGGAGAAAGTCGCTTACCAAATCTAACGGTTGGTCAACAATTGGCATTCAACCAAATGACGGCAACAGAAAAATACACCAAACATTCGGCACGATACACCGAAGCATCACTGGTTAAAAAAATGGAAGAATTGGGTATTGGTCGTCCAAGTACTTACGCACCAACGATTTCGACGATTATTAAAAGAACCTATGTTGAGAAAAAAGATAAGGAAGCAGTTAAAAGAAACTTCAGGATTATCAAATTAAAGAATGACAAAATTGAAAAAGTAACCGAACAAGAAAATACTGGTGCAGAAAAATCAAAACTATTCCCAACGGATTTGGGTTTGGTGGTAACGGATTTCTTAAGCCAACATTTTAAAAATGTAATGGATTATTCGTTTACAGCAAATATTGAAAAGGAATTTGATGATATCGCAGAAGGCAAAATCATTTGGAACAAAATGGTAGAAAACTTCTACACCCCTTTCCACACCGGCGTTTCGCATACATTAGAAACTGCAGAACGTGCTGTTGGAGAGCGTATGTTGGGCGTTACGGAAGATGGTAAACCAATGATTGCCCGTATGGGTAGATATGGCCCAATGGTGCAAATTGGGGCTCAAACCGATGAAGAAAAGCCACGTTTTGCCAAATTAAAAGCAAGTCAAAGTATAGAAACCATCACATTTGAAGAAGCACTTGACTTATTCAAATTACCGCTTACGCTTGGTGAACATGAAGGCATGGAAGTATCAGTAAATATTGGCCGTTTTGGACCTTATGTAAAATGGGGTGAACAATTTGTTTCCATTCCAAAAGGTGAAGAGCCAACAAGTGTAGATATTGCTAGAGCAATTGAAATCATTCATGCAAAGCAAGTAGAAGATGCACCTATAGGATTTTACGATCAAAAGCCCATTACAAAAGGGAAAGGCAGATTCGGCCCGTTTATAAAATGGAACGATTTATTCATCAACATACCAAGGGCATATAATTTCGATATACTTACTCAGCAAGATTGCAATGAGCTAATTGAAAAGAAAATTGAAAAAGAATCAAATAGATTTATACAACAATGGCCAGAAGAAAAAATTGCTTTAGAAAATGGCAGATGGGGCGCATTTATTCGCTTTGGAAAGAAAATGCTTAAACTTACCGGACAAGGAGCAAATGGAAAATATACACCAGAAGAATTGGCGGTTATTGATTTAGAAACCATTAAAAAAATGATTCTTCAGCAAGAGCCAAAAGCATTTGATAAAAAAGCACCGGCTAAGAAAAAGGCAGCGGTTAAAAAAGCAGCACCAAAAAAGAAAAAATAATTGTTGATTGATAAATTGACGTTTATTTAATCTTGTCTACTTTCAATTGCTAATTTTTCAACTTAAGTTTGCTTGAAAATTATGGTTTATTTCATTTGATAAAGCCAAACACCCTTTAAAACCCAAGCTTTAATTTGGTACAATTTTTTAAAATAGTAGATCATCAAACCATCGCCATTGATAAACCATCGGATGGCACTTGGGTGAATATTTTACCTCCACTTCGTCAAGAAGAATTTTCGGAGTTGAGTGAGGAGTTGGATATCCCAATCGATTTTTTAAAGGATTCATTGGATATTGATGAAAGAAGTCGATACGAATTGTCTGACAATGTGAAATTGATTGTCATCAAAACGCCAA
Source organism: Chitinophagaceae bacterium (assembly GCA_027489035.1). GTDB lineage: Bacteria > Bacteroidota > Bacteroidia > Chitinophagales > Chitinophagaceae > Ferruginibacter. The sequence goes on along the minus strand of JAIYAN010000024.1, from coordinate 37,711 downwards.
CTGAAAACAATTCATTCAATGAAAGTGATGCCTTTTACATTACAATTCCCATTTGTATCATTTTAACGAACGGACAAATTGTAACGGTAAATTCATTTGAAAATGAGGCCATAAAAAAATTCTTAAACAGTTTTCAAAATCGCCATCCAGATAAAAAAAACATGATGGCATTGAAGGTATTTGAGAAGATCACGATGAACTTCCAAGAATATCTTAAAGAAATAAACCAACGAAGAAATATTCTTGAACAGAAACTTTACGATGCCAATAGAAACGAGGAATTGCTGCAATTGATGCGTATTCAAAAGAGTTTGGTATATTTCGTAACTGCGCTCAGAAGCAACGAGTTGTTGATGATGAAAATGGCACGTACCGATTTCTTAGGATTAAACGAAGATGAAAAAGATTTTTTAGATGATTTAATTATCGAAACTTCTCAGGCGTTGGAAACCGCACAAACGTATACTAATATCTTAAGTAGTTCTTTAGATGCGTTTGCAAGCATCATTAGCAACAACCAAAACGAGGTGTTGAAAAGATTAACTACATTAACCATTTTTTTAAGTATCCCGGTTTTAATTGCCAGTATTTATGGCATGAATGTACCACTCCCCTTCCAGCATTCACCTTATGCATTTTGGATACCTGTGATGATATGTTTTTTCATACTTGGATTTGCATTATATAATTATGTAAGAAGATTAAAGAAATAACCATGTTTAATATCAGGGTTTATGGTTTGTTAATCAATAATAATCAAGAAATTTTGGTTAGCGATGAGTTAATCAAAGGAAAATACTACACGAAATTTTGTGGCGGTGGTTTAGAATTTGGAGAAGGCACACTTGAGTGTTTGATAAGAGAATTTAAAGAAGAAATGGATCTTAGTATTGAAGTAGTTGAACATTTATATACCACCGATTATTATCAACCAAGCATGTTCAATCCCCAACACCAGATGATGTCCATCTATTATATTGTTCGTGCTTTGGAACCCATTAAAATCAAATTAAAAGAAACTGCATTTGACTTTGATGAAGGGCAATTAAAAAAACATGCCGAAACCGGACAAACAGAAAGTTTTAGATTTATACCCCAACACATATTTTCACCCGATTTGCTGAGTTTGCCTATAGATAAAATTGCAGCAAAAGTTTTTAAAGATAAAATTGGTTTGTAATTCAGACCAATAAACCGTTAAAACGGTTGTCGGAAAATCGTTTCTGTAGCCCACGGTTAAAACCGTGGGTTGTGAAAAAATAGACCCTAAATAAAAAAGCCAACCTGTTGAACGATTGGCTTCCAAAAATAATTAAGTTATTTATTAAACTATGCCCACAATGATGTTGGGTAAACCTTAGTTTCAATTAAATGATCTATGCTTGCTTTTACACTTGGTGCATCTTCTTTGTACGTCACACCAAACCATTGAGAAGTAGTTGGTATCACTTTAATTGAATTTGATGCATCTTGAATAAAGGCATCTGCAACAATAGGAATGAAAAATTCGGCTTTAATATTTTCTTTATTTTGAGGAACAAATGCTTCAAAAAGTGCTTTAGAAGATTCAAAAATATTGGGATGAAAGCACCAAAAATTCATAGACACGCTTGAATTTCCAGAAACTTCAAATTCATTTCCTGCTTCTTCAAATATCACTTTACCTGATTCAGCTTTATAAATTTTGGTTCTTTCTTTAATGGAAATTAAATTATGTTCTACATCAACTTCGCAAACGCCTCTACTTACAGTTCCATTTTCACTTAATGTTTTGTCCAATTGATAACCAATAATTGCATAGGTATGCTCATTGCATTTTTGGGTTAAAAATTCAGCAGCTTTTACAAATGCATCCTCTCCGTAGTAATCATCAGCGTTGATAACTGCAAAGGGCTCTCTAACTGCATCCATCGCACATAACACCGCATGTCCAGTTCCCCATGGTTTTGTTCTATCAGCAGGAATATCTGTTACATTAACAAACGAGCTCATTTCCTGATATACATAATCCACTTCAATTTTACCGATTAGTTTATTTCCAAAATTTTGTTTGAAGTTTTCTGCAAAATCTTTTCTGATGATAAATACAACTTTTCCAAACCCAGCTTTAATGGCATCATAAATGGAGTAATCCATGATGGTTTCTCCTGAAGGACCAAAGCCTTCTGTTTGTTTCATACTGCCGTATCTGCTTGCCATTCCTGCGGCTAAAATTAATAATGTCGGTTTCATTTTATACTTAAATAGTTGACTTTTTATTGACGAAAGAATTTTATTCCTTGAGTTATTTGATATTAATAAAACTAAATTGCGTTTACTTTTAATTTCTGCTAAATTACTGAAATCAATTGTAATCAATTAATAAAATGGATATTAAATTATTAGACATAAAATTTGATTCTGTAAAGCATGAAACATTGGATATGCTTGGAATTGAGTGGTTGATAGCCCGCTTAGATTTGATACATCCCATTGTATCAGGGAACAAATTATACAAGCTTTATTTTTATGTTCAAGATGCAATAACTAATAATAAAACAATTTTAGTAACCAAAGGCGGTGCCTATTCAAATCATCTTGTAGCTTCTGCATATTATGCACAATTAAATGGTTTAAAAAGCATTGGTTTGGTAAGGGGTGAAAAAGCCAAACACCAATCACATACTTTAACACAATGTGAAGCATGGGGAATGCAATTAGCATATATTTCTCGGGAAGATTACCCTCTTATAAATGAAAACAATATTCAGCAATATGTTTCATTTGACAAGAAACATTGCTTTTTTATTCCAGAAGGTGGGTATGGAAATAGCGGCACAAAAGGAGCTTCGCATATCATGGAAGCGATATCTTCATTAAACCCCAGTTACATCACCACTGCTGTAGGAACAGGTTGCACATTATCTGGCTTGCTTTACAATAAAAAATCACAAGCAAAAATCATTGCAGTTCCTGTGCTTAAAGGCTTTCATGATTTAGAAAAAAATATGTCTGATTTATTAGCATCTCAAACACCAATAAATTTCGAAGTGTTTAATGATTATCATTTTGGTGGCTATGCCAAAAAAAACGAAGTCCTTTTACAATTTATGAATGCATTTTATGTAGAAAATAATATACCCACCGATTTTGTATACACAGGTAAAATGATTTACGGAATTTGGGATAAAATCAATGCCGGTTATTTTCCCAAAGAAAGCAAAATTATCAGTATCCACACAGGAGGATTACAAGGAAATTTATCACTACCAAAAGGAACATTAGTTTTTTAATTCAAAAGCTATGGTTATATATTTGCAATACATTTTTTAAGAAGACATTTTTTGTTTGATACGATATGAAAACGTTGAACTATCTATTTTTATCTTTTTTCTTATTTTGCTCAACGTTTGTTTTTGCCCAAAATGCACTACCTAATATTACGGTAAACAATTTGAACAAGAAAGTAATTGTAAGCTGGTTAAATGAATATAAAAAGCCCATTCAAAACATTTTCATTCAACGCTCTTATGATAGTTTGAAAAACTTCTCTACAATTGGAACTGTATTAAATCCTTTAAATCTTGAAAATGGTTATCCCGATTTAACGCCTCCTTACGATAGAATGTTTTATAGAGTCACCATAACATTTGAGAACGGCGAATATGAAATCGGAAAATCGGCACGTCCAATTATTAATCCTATCGAATTAATAGAATTAGATGTTACGGCAATGCCAATTAAGACAATCAAAAAAGAAATTATAAAAGAAGAAACAAAAGTAGAAACTAATCTTGATCCTGCTGAAAGCTATGATTCTACTGATATGATATTGCTAAAGCCAAATGAAAAAATAAATCTAATTAAAAAAACAGACTCCATAAAGGGTAACATAAACTTAGAAAAATCCATTAAAACAGATTTAAAAAAATCAATTGAAACAGCATTTCCTAGTTTACATATTTATACCAACAAACTAAATGTGGTTGTTATCAATTTGCAAAACACAGCTAATAAAAAGTATGGTTTAAAGTTTTTTGACGAAAAAGAAAAACAAGTATTTGAGATTAAGCAAGTTCCAGATGATTATTTGTTTATTGAGAAATCAAATTTTGTACACCCTGGTTGGTTTAATTTTGAGTTATATGAAGATGGTGTGCTGATAGAAAAGAACAAAGTGTTTTTAGCGAAGGACAAAGTGAAAAACAACTAGTCATCAAGCTTCCGTAATAAGGGAAACATCAAACACTTTTTCAAACTTTTGTTTTACAATAGATTTGATTTCTTCGGGATCAACTTTTCGATTTATTTCTTTTTCAACAGACGTTACATTTTTCCCTTGAATGCCGCATGGTATAATGTTTGAAAAATAATTTAAATCGGTATTTACATTTAATGCAAATCCATGCATAGTAATCCAACGACTGCATCTTACACCCATCGCACATATTTTTCTTTCCTTTCCAGGAATATCCGCATCAATCCAAACACCAGTTTCACCTTTGCTACGTTGTCCAATTATGCCAAACTCTTTTATTGACAAAATAATTACTTCTTCGATATTTCTAAGGTAAAGTCCGATGTCTGTTTTAAATTTTTCTAAATCCAGAATGGGATATCCAACCAATTGTCCGGCTCCATGATAAGTTATATCTCCACCTCTATTGGTTTTAAAAAATTGAATTTTCTGTTGATCTAATTCAGCTTCGTTCAGCAACACATTTCCGATGTCTCCACTTTTTCCTAAGGTGTATACATGCTCATGTTCGCAAAAAATCAAATGATGTGTGGTAGGTAATGTTGATATGCCTTGAGTTGTATTTTGATTGCGCCAATTGGTTTTTAAGGTTACATTTTTTTGCAAAATATGCTCTTGTAAATCCCAGGCAGATTTATAATCTATCATTCCCCAATCTTCAAAATATACCTGTTGTTTCATTTTGTAGATATTAATTAAAAATTCAAAAATAAAAATTCAAAAAAATGCATTTTAATTTTAAATTTTCGACGAAGTTAACAAGTAAGATTTTTTACTTTTCACTTTTTACTTTTCCTTTTTGAATTATTCTCCCAACAAATTTACTGGACTAAATGAAAGTGGCAAAAGTAAAGATGCGTGTTCAAAAATAAAAACCTTTCCTTCCATACCGCTAATAATCAAACGGATTTTTTGATGGGTTCTATGCTCGTATTCTGAAATGGCCTGACGACACATGCCACAAGGAGAAATGGGTTCATCGCTTTGCCCTATTGTATTGTGGTAAGATATATAAAGCGATTTTATGGGCATTTCTGGAAATAACGTTGCAGCATTTCCTAAAAGCACTCTTTCCGCGCATACACCAACTGGATAAGAAGCATTTTCCTGATTAGAACCTTTTATGATTTCGCCATTATTTAAAATGGCTAGAGCACCAACTTTAAATTTGCTATATGGAGCGTATGCTAAAGCTGTCGCTTTTCTTGCATCCTCCATTAACTTTTTGTCTTCAGTTGTAAGTTCTTCAATTGATTCAAAAACCTCATACTCAAACTGAATGGTTTGTTTGTGCATTAGTACTATTTAATTAGGTTAAACAAACGCTTCCATCTTGGTCCATTTTCCCAACTAAACCAAATCATTGAAGCTTTTCCTACGATATGATCTTCTGGAACGAAACCCCAATAACGACTATCTAATGAATTGTGTCTGTTGTCTCCCATCATCCAGAAATAATTCATTTTAAATGTATACGAATTAGCTTTTACACCATTGATATATATATCGCCATTTTTGTTTTCGACATTATTTCCTTCATAAACAGCAATACATCTTTGATAACGAATCAAATTATCTGCATTTAAAGGAATCGACATGCCTTTTTGTGGAACAACCAATGGACCAAAATTATCGGCAGACCATTTGTAACCGGTATTTTTTTCACAAATCTCTGTACTGTAATAAGGGAAAATTTGAGGATCTGGCTCCATGATAAAATCAGTCAATTTATATCCTGCAGGTAACTTAAGTGATTTCTTTTCTTCGTTTGTGATGTTTACCAATTGTACATTCGGCGAACCTAAATCTCTTACATCTCCAATATCATCACCAACATGCATTTTAATGCCAATTGAATTCAGTAAATCCTGATCAATTGTGGTATTGGCTGGAGCTTCGAGTTTATAATACCTCTCTGATGCAGGAAAAAAATCTTGTGGTTTGTTGTTGATAAAAACTTTGCCATTTACGATTTTCAATTCATCACCACCAATGGCTACACAACGCTTAATAAAGTTTTCTCTTTTATCAACTGGTCTTGTAATGATTATATCATGGTAATTTTGATCCACAGTTTCGATACCAAGTTGACGAACGGCTTCATAATAGGTAACCCTACTGCCAAAATTCACTTCATCATTGATTAACGTATCGTTTACTGGGAAATTAAATACGGTAACATCATTTCTTTTCACAGGTTGTGCAAACCATCTTTTATATGGAATTTTAATCCATTCTACATAAGATTTTCCTCCTGTAATTGGCATGGTATGATGTACAAAAGGCATGGCAATTGGCGTGTTAGGCACCCTTGGTCCGTAACTAAATTTGCTAACGAATAAGAAATCGTTAACCAACAAGGTTTTTTCCATTGAAGGAGTTGGAATTGTGTATGCTTCAAAAACAAAAGTCCTGATAATAGTAGCTGCAACAATTGCAAAAAAAGCGGCATCTACCCATTCGCGTGTACCTGATTTTTTATAATTATCCACTACTTTTTTGCCTGCAAATTTTTCATTCTTTGATAATCCTAAATATGGAAAATATGCAAATGGTACTAGTACTGCTGCGGCATGATGTAAGAAACCAAAACGACCAAAATGCTCGACAAATTTTATCATCAACCAAATGGTGATGAACTGACCTACAATTGGTATAAATTGTAGATAAAACCACCATTTTTTTGTCTCCATAATATTTACAATACACCAAGTGTTATAAAAGGGAATTAATGCTTTCCAAGGTGCAATTCCTGCTTTTTTAAACATTTCAAACAAACCGTAATGCCATAAAATAGTGCTCACTAAAAAAATAATCCAGCCAATGCTCATAGTTTAAAATTTTATTTGCTCAAAAGTAATGTACCCTACTCAATTTACTATCAATATGAAAACAATAAAATTCAAGTTAACTATTTTTAACAATTTAAAATGAGTTTATTATTATTCGAAAAAAGAAAAGACCTTACCAATTAAAATTAATTTATCGGACAATAAAGCCATATGTTCTACAAACTGCAATGCATTTTATACATTTTAATTTAAAATTAGATTTTTGCGATTTAGACATTGATTTTACTCGACGATTGATTTTGAAATTTGGCATGATGAAATTACATTTGCACGCAATCGATTCGGGACGTAGCGCAGCCCGGTAGCGCACACGTCTGGGGGGCGTGTGGTCGCTGGTTCAAATCCAGTCGTCCCGACATTACTTCCAAAATGACAATCCAAAAACGGGTTGTCATTTTTTGTTTCATCTAAAACCCTTGTCTGTACTGCGATTTCACGGAACAAGGTATTAACTCTAATGGTTCGAACTGTATCGTTTTTCTTGTCATACAACATTCCTTCCGGAAACACCAAGTATTGTAATTGTTGCTTCTCATAGTAATCTGATGAAATCCATAACTGGCTTATATTTTCAGCGATGTTCAAACCTTTTTCAACTGCTTTTTCAAGGTTCGAACTCATCTCGGCATATGTCTTCGTTTCTTTCTTCAATTGAGCGAGTTCATCTCTGTATTTTGATGAGAATTTATCGTACTGCTCTTTCGTGATTTCATTCAAAACAAAACGCTCCTCCATTTTATCAATGTTGTTTTGTAATTCGGTTACACGTTTTTTATTTACCACCTCATCAACTTTATTATCATCAAAATGCTGTGACAATTTTTGATTCAATATTGTCTTTAATTTTTCCCTTCCCGAATTATCGTACTCAAACGACTGAAGTAATTTTTCGAAATGGCTATTCAATTTTTTTGCTGAAATATTGATATTGGTTCCTGCATCTCTTGTCTTGTAATAAAACAGTTTTTTCTTTTTATTTTGATAGCCGGTAAATGGAGAGTTGCTAAACATATCCCTCACAAAAACTTTCAATGGTAATTCATCCACATTTAATTTTTTTGGTACACCGCTGATTGCATTTTGCTTACTGATGTTATTTGCTTTTAAAAAAGTATCATCATTGATTAATGCTGGATGTTTTCCGGGAATTAATTCGCCGGGTAATAATGAACTATACACATACCCACAATAAAAAGGATTCGCAAAAATCCAAGCAATGTAACGGAGTGTGACTGCTATTCCTTTCAACGCTAATTTGTCGATAATTTGCTGATTGGTGAATTTACCCGATGCTTTCCATTCAAAGGCTCTGCGAAGCATTTTACCCTCATCATTGACAATATAGATATGTTTGTCTGCGGTTGCATACTTTACCGTATTAGTGTATCCGCGAGGTGTGGCATATGGCCAATATCCTTTTTTAATCATCGACTTTGTTCCCGATATACTTTTATCCCGACGCATATCATTATCGAGTTTGCTTAAAAGCATGTATAGGTTTTCCTGAAAACTTCCTGTGGGTGTAAATGAATCTACTTCCTGTGTGACTGCGATAATCTTGACACCTAGTTTCTTTAAATTCTCCAACAGAAATATTCCATTTGCACCAGAACGCGAAAATCGGTCGTAACTATAAATCAATATTGCAGAAACGGATTTGTCTTTCGCAATATCCGATAACATTCTTTTGAACTCTTTTCGTTCATCCGTTTTTGCAGATTCGTAAGTTCCACCATATCTATTTTTGATTACTAAGTTGTTTTTTAAGGCATGTTCATCCAATCTTTCGAATTGCCAAGCCAAACTATTACCGTTTACCATTTGGTCTCTTGACGATACCCTATCGTAAGTAAAACAAACATTTCCGTTTCGTGGAGCCACCACTTTCGAAACAGGGTTAAGCCTTTTAGCCATTAATTCCTCCAGCGCAGATTTGTTATTCATTTTCATCATCGTAATTTTCTTTTAGTAATAATGCAACGATGATATCAGCAAACGTATCAAGCTGCTCATCAATTGTAGCGATATTTCGGTTATTCTCTAATTCAAATTCTTGTTTTTTCGCATCGGTGGTTTCGTTTTTTATCCGATGTTTTGTTATAGAATCCCTCATTGTTTTTCAATGATTGGGATTGTAAGTGAGTTTGTCTCACATTACGCTCATTTTATAAATACGACTGAGAACTTCAGTACATTTTTTAAAGTTTTACCAATTCAATTTGTTCGAAATATTGGATGTTACCGTCTCTGGTTTTAATAAGCATGTCTTTGAAAGTTCCTTTCTTTTTTAGTCCTTCAACTTCTTTTTTAAGCTGATCAAAACTTTTATATTTTTTTATTCTAACCGTAGGTCTTCCGCTTTGATTTACTCTAATAGTGATTTCGTCAATCTGGTTACTTAAGAATAAATTTTTAAGTGACGAAACTGAATTTTCTGACATCAAAGTTCCAAAACCAAGATTCTTAGAAAAGTGCTCATGTGTACCGGATAAATCAGCAATTATTTTTTTAAGATTAACGAAAACAACAGTATTGTTGGACAATTGATCAAATAATGACTGGAGATTTTCAATTGGGTCATTTAATAAAGCATTGAGCTCTAAGGCATCAATTTTGCCGTTTGAATCAATGTAAATACAATAATTACTGCGGGTTAAAATTGTTGCCAATAAAAAGCTTGTAAAAAGTGAAAAGCTTGCTTCTTTTAAAATATCCAGATGTTCATTTTCAAAAACTGGTTTCCCATCTTTAAATTCAATCTTCTCTTTAATTTCTTTTTCCAATTCTTTGTTTGGAAATTCGGTTTCGGATTTTGTAAAAAAGTCGTTCACGAAATTTTTAGGAAAGAAGAATTCCTTAACCTCACGAAGTTTGTCTAACCCTACTCCAACTGACCGGAGTTCCAATAATAACTTCAACCAGCAAACTTCTACGAAACTGAATCTTCCCCAAGACTTTTCCTTTTGTGCGAATGGAAGTAATTCATGTTTTTTCCATGAATAAAGCAATTTTCTATCTACACCAATGTTGGCATCTGTAATAGATAAATCCCTGGTAAAGAATTTTTCCATTAACTCGGCAATCATTTGACTGTTTTCAAGAAGTTGATTTTCTACATTTGACATGTTTAAAGCATCTACTTCCTTTGTAAGAATTTTACGTCTATTCATATAGACAAATGTAAGAAACAAAAATCAAATCTGGAAAAAAATTTAAAGCTTAACAAGGAATGTTTATTTTAAAAAAGAGAGAATAAAAATGCTCGGATTTTATTGAAAAAAATTATGCTTTTTTGAGCTCCCAAATGTCGAATAATCAGAGGCAGTTGTTCCCATTTTAAGAATTACATGCGCTTCGGATATTTTTGCTGGGTTTATGTGAATTAATTTACCTTTTTGAGCTCCAAAATGTCGAAAAATCAATAGGTAATAGTTGCAATTTCACGGGTTCGAAATGCGCTGAATATTATTGCAGGTTTTTCGTGAATTATTACCCATTTTGGAAATCCAATCTTCGAAAAATTGATAGGCAGTTTTCGATTTCGATTTACTCAGGATATTTTTTCAGGTTTTACGTGAATTAATTTACCCTTTTGAGCACCAGAATGTCGAAAAATCAATAGGTAATAGTTGCAATTTCACGGATTCGAAATGCGCTGAATATTATTGGAGGCTTTTCGTGAAATATTACCCATTTTGGAAATCCAATCTTCGAAAAATTGATTGGCAGTTTTTTCCATTTTATGATTTCGATGTACTCAGGATATTTTTTCAGGTTTTTCGTGAATTAATTTACCTTTTTGAGCTCCAAAAAGTCGAAAAATAAAAGGCAGTTTTTTTCATTTTAATAATTAGATGCGTTCCGGATATTTTTGCTGAGTTTACGTGAATTAATTTACCCTTTTGAGCACCAGAACGTCGAAAAATCCAAGGCAGTTTTTTTCATTTTATTAATTTGATGCACTCCGAATATATTTTCAGGGTTTTAGGAAAATAATTTACCTTTTTGAGCTACAAAATGTCGAAAAATCAATAGGTAATAGTTGCAATTTCACGGGTTCGAAATGAGCTGAATATTATTGCTGGTTTTTCGTTTAATATTACCCATTTGGGAAATCCAATCTTCGAAAAATTGATTGGCAGTTTTTTCCATTTTACGATTTCGATCTACTCAGTATATTTATTTAGGAGCGTAAGTAAACTGGATACGGCCAAACGTCAAAGTTTGAAAGTGATTGCTATCGAGGGGGGAATTGGATGATTCGAATAAACTTTAAGTACAAGAATACTCAAATTAAATTATTATTTGTATCTTTATTGTCAGTTCAAATCTGACAAATCAACTATGAAAGATAAGTTAATATCAAAACAATCAAATGAACTGCTTACCTACTTTAACGGTAAGAACCAGGTTTGCTTTGACAATAACCAAGCATATCAGGCACTGCCTAACTCAAAAACCAATACCGTGCGTGAGTTGTTGAGTGATATGTCGAAAAGAGGATTGTTGATGCGTATTAAAGAAGGTGTTTTTTATATTATTCCATATGAAGCCGAGTCAAGTAAGTTTATGCCTGACTGGCATTTATTAGCCGAGCATTTAGTAAACAATGCAAAATATTATATCGGTTATTATTCTGCCTTACAGATTCATAATCTGATAACACAACCATCACTGAAAGAACAAATAGTTGTGTCAAAGCAAATTAAACCCGCGGAGTTGAAAATTAAAAATGTCTCCTTTCAATTTGTGTATCACAACGCAACACATTTTTTTGGTTCGAAGAAAATATGGATAGATAGTTTTAATAAAGTGCTTTGTTCTGATTTGGAAAAGACGATTGTTGATTGTTTGTTTAAACCCGAATATGCCGGAGGGATTGTTGAGGTGGCAAAAGCTATTTATGCATCCAAGACAAAAATCAACTTTGATACACTTTTAGAATACACAATAAAATTTGGCTCACAAGCTGTAATAAAGAGATTGGGTTTTTTATTGGAATTATTGAAAATAGAAAATCCAATCATAGAAAAACTACAAAAAATAAAAACAGCATCTTATGTTGTGCTCGACACAGAACTGCCTAAAGAAGGAAAAAGAAATGCTCGTTGGAGTGTACAAAAAAATATAGATACTGATACCATACTAAATGCCATCATTACATGATAAAGCCATCCGAAATACAGCAAAAGGCAAGAAATGCCGAAGTGCGTGACCAACAAATTGAAAAAGATTATGTGCTTTCCTGGATATTAAAAGGAATTGCTCAGCACAAAGAATTATCAAAATTAATTGTGTTTAAAGGTGGAACTGTTTTAAAGAAAATATATTTTGAAGACTACCGTTTTTCCGAAGACCTGGATTTTACATTGCTGGATAATTATACAACCAATGAACTCATATTTTCTTTATTCAGAGAAACATTTGCATATGTGAAAGAAGAAGCAAACATTCCTTTGGATATTATTGATAATAATGAGCATGAAGATGGCGGCATCAATTTTTACATCAGCTATGTAGGTCCACTTGGCGGACAAGGAAACAACAAAAGTGTAAAGGTAGATATATCCAGAAGTGAGCAATTGGTTTTTGCGCCAATAATGAAAAGTGCGTTTATTGGTTATTCTGATATGGAAGACCATCAATTATTGTGTTACCCGCTTGAAGAAGTATTGGTTGAAAAAATGCGTTCTGTAATGCAAAGGATGCAGGCGCGAGACTATTATGACATTTGGTATTTACTGGAACAACACGGAATGGATATTGATTTTTACAACGCGGAGTTCAAAACAAAATGCAACAGCAAAAATATAAATGCGGTTGATTTTAACAAAAAGATGACCGAAAGAATCCCTCAATATAAAGCACGCTGGAAAAGTTCGTTACAGGACCAAATAAAAGAATTGCCAGATTTTGAACAAGTAGAAAGGGAAGTAAATAGACACTTGAAAAAATTAAAAATCTAACATAGAAACATAAGTAAAAATTAAAAAGATGGATTATCACATAGAAATCAGCTCAATCGTTCAATTTGTGAATGATCAATTAAGGCAAAATACTATCGTTAACTACAATGCAAGAGAAATTTATACCCACATTAAAAAAGCTGTTCTTGATTCAGAGACTAAACCTTTTTTGAATCCACCACACGAAGGAGAATATAATAGCAATTATGAAAAATATGCAAGAATAAATGCGGAATGGGATGGAACGTATATTCTGGATTTTTTTGAAAATGATGGAGCTTTTTATGATTTGGAAAAAATTCTCTACATCTTCAGAGAGAATACGAATGAGGAAACATTCCGCATTTTATTTTCTTTAAAAATTGGAGAACTTAAATCTAATGGTCTTCCAATTAATGAATTTTTGAGTTTTCAGGTTTATGATAATTTTTACGGTGACGAGCAATCTTTGGACGACTTTTTACAAGAATTGCTATCAATTGACGGCAATTTCTATCTTTTACCGCCAAACTTCAACGAAGAAATAGAAAAATGGATAGATAGAAAATCTGACTCAAAAGAGGAAATAGTCGTTGAAAAACCTGAAAAAAAGAAAAGCCCAAATACAGAAAAAGAAGAGATTGAATTTAAAAAATATATTGAAAGCAGAAAAGGATTTAAAATTCCTGGGAAGTTAACAGATGAGCAAATTCGACATTTTTTTTCCTTTTTATACCACGAAAAATTTGATGATCGAATTCCTTTTTTAGATGAAAAGACCGTTAATAAAATTTTTGCAAATGGTCTAGTAATACCAAAGGAAATTCCTGTAGAAAAATTTAGACTAAATACAAACAAAAAATTCCCAACAAAAACAATTGACCATGCAATACATTTACTTTATCTGAAACATAGCGGCAAAAATAAGCGCGATTATGTTTTATTTTTTGCATGCTATCTAAAGGAATATGAGAAGGCCCTTTTTTCTGAAAAAGGGATGTATAATATCGCATCAAATATGAGTGGCGAAAGGAGTACTAAAATCAAAATTCCTTGGGATAAATATCTACCTGAGGAAGGTATTTAAATATCTTTTGGCGTCATAAACTCCATAATGTACGAATTCGTACAAAAATGTACGAATGGTTCGTATATTAGTATACGAATTCTCCTGAAAATCAATACAGTAAAGGGTTTTGTTTAAATATCGATTTTATCTTTGTTTCTAAATCCAAAGAAATGAAGAAAAAAACACTAAGATTTTGCCCCATCTGTGACGGCGAACTACCAGAAGATAAAAACGGCAATACCGTTTATTGCAGTGATGAATGCTACGATTACAACAAGAGCGTTGTAGCAGCAGAAAAAAACAGAAACAAAACCCTTCAAAAAATCCTATTGTTTCTTGACAATACGGCAAATGAAACCTATGGTTTGTATGGCTCAAAACCTTTTTCCGCAAAGGTATTTATAGACCGTGGTTTTGTATGGGATACCTACTCCGAATTAATAACTATTGAGCATATCCAAGCGAAAAAGTTGATACGCTACGCCTATGTATTATTCACAAACCAAACCGTTAAAATATGGAAGTTATAAAAGAGATATTATCAGATAAAGTTGATTATTTGAATGCTTTAAGAAACGCACCTGAGTTACCCGTGGCCCCTCCGCCAGTAATAGAAGTAGTTGAAAGCGTTATTCATACACCTATAATTCCCGAAATACCACCACCCCCACCCGTAATTGCTGTGCCCCAATCGAAGAAGGGTTTTACAATCTGGCACTTACTTTGGGGTATAGCTGTGGTGGGAGTTGCGGTTTATGCAATAAAAAAGTTTAAAGCCAAAAAAGAAAAAGAGCAAGAAAATTTTAATGGCAGGAGATAAACTCATAATGACAAGTTATTCTAATTAGCGTAGTTGGCTGAAATTTTTCGACCGATGATAAAAGGTATTATTTCTGTTGTTGGAGAAAAAGTAGATATATGGCTCACCAAAAAAGACTATTACCATAAATTTCCAATCATTGTTAATCTATGCCCTTACACTCTAATCAAAAAATAGTGACTGCAATGATTAGATAAATTTCTTAAACAGATTTTTTATCTATCAAATTTCGAACTTTTGGGAGGCTCTGGAGGACTTGGAAATCATTAGACAATGCACATCAAATTATCCGCATTATTTATCCCGACTTATATCGTCTATTTATAAAAATGTGTTATGTTTGAGTTGGGGAGGCGAAATGTATTTTGGAGATAAGATAGTTGGCGGTAAGTTTAAAATGACGATAATTGAAGAAATTATACACTACATCAAGATATAAAAAACGAAACAAAAGTCGAGCAAAAAGACTTTTGAAGAGACGAATTTTATCAAAACAGAAAGGCATAAGCAAAAACTTCAATGGACAAGGTAAGAGCAAGGAGTTAAGACAGGAAGAGAAATTAATTTCAGATTATACTAAAATAACTGCCCCCAAACATTTTTCGTTTATTGAAAAACCTGAAGAAACCATCAAGTTCATTAATAAACTCGAAAGATTGTATCTTAATAATTCTAGCGTTTTTATTAATCTAAAAGACATCACTTATTTGGATTATTCTGCGGTGACCATTTTGGTTTCAGTAATGTTTTCATTTAAGACACGAAACATAAAATTTAATGGTAACTTTCCTCGGAATGACGATTTAGCGAAACTATTAATTAACTCAGACTTTTTTAAATATTTGAATAAACCAATAGGACAAAAACTTGAATACGCTTTAGGAAAAGAAAATCAAATATTTACAAGGGCAAACAAGGAAGTGAATTCGGAACTTGGCTATTTGGTAATGGCAGAAGCGTCTACTACTATTTGGGGTGAGAGACGAACTTGCAAAGGGCTTCAAAGGACCATACTTGAATTAATGCAAAACACAAATAATCACGCTGATATTAACAAAAAAGGGGAAAAACATTGGTGGTTATCAGTTAATCACGACAACCCAAACAAAAAGGTTTCATTTATTTTTATTGATTATGGTGTTGGCATCTTTGAAAGTTTAAAACATAAACCCAACGACAATAAATGGTTTGGTTGGTTTGAAAAAATAAAAAATAGATTGATACATGGTGATAATGACGAGATATTTAAGTTGCTTTTAGAAGGACAAATGCACTTAACAGTGACAGGTCAACATTTTAGAGGAAAGGGATTGCCTGGGATTAGAGAAGTTTTATCACGAAACCAAATAAGCAACCTAAAAGTAATCAGTAATAATGTATTTGCTGATGTAAGTAATAACAAATATGTCAAATTGAAAGAAGAATTTAGTGGAACTTTTGTTACTTGGGAGTTAAACGAAAAAAATATCAACATAAAATGGATAGCATAAAAATTAGAGTTTGTGACTTTTCTAAAACACCCGGTTCTCGTTACAGGGATGAGGGGAAAAAGGCACATTCAGGGCAAGAATTCAGAGAAGATATTCTCGAACCGAATTTTAAAATAGCAATGTCTAGTAGCCAAAAAATCCATGTGGACCTTGATGGCACAATTGGCTATGGAACTTCTTGGCTTGAGGAGGTTTTTGGTGGACTTGCAAGGACATATGGAAAACAGCAGGTGTTAAGTCTACTTGACTTCAAATCTGAAGAAGAGGATTATTTAATTGACGATATTAAACAATATATACAAGATGCAGAAAGACAATAAGAGCGCTATTGCATCCATATTTGGATTTGGAGCAGGTGTAATTTTTATTATAATTTTCAAAAAATATTCAAATCTCTACTTTGCCAATGATGTAAGTTTTGAGATAAACCCTATGGAAATATTATCTATTGGAGTTAATATATTTCTTGCAATTTATATAACCAGAACTCTGTCAAAAAAGAACGACCAAGAAAAATCGGAGAAGGAGTTAATAATTAACTATCTGAAAGACTTTCAATTGGAATATAATACAAAAACCAATAAACTTTTAGAATGTGAAGATTTTGAAACGCCACTTACAAATTCCTGCTTTAAAACACTTCGGACTAGAGTAAACTCAATCTTGGCACTTGCTGAGGAAAATAGTATAATAGCAAACAATGACGAAACAGCTTCCAAAATCAGGCAGAAAATATCAGAGATTTGGGAGCTTTTTACAGATACGCCAAGGACTGCAAATTCAAGAGCAAATCAAGCAACCAAGGACGGTATACAAACACTTAGACTTGAGAAAATAGGAAAAATAGAAGCAGCTTCCATTGACTTTGACAAATTAATTTTTCAACTTGCAATGAAAATAAACCGAAAATGAGAAAACCTACCGCCAGCACCTACAAGAAAATGGCGATACAGTGGCTAAATGAAGCTTTATGCTTCGTCTCAAGTTCATTGGTGGCCGTGAGTTTTCATCTCCGAAAATCGCCAACTTTTTGTAACTGCAAAACGTTGGCACAATTATGAATCAGACAATACAAAGTTGAAACAAAAAACAAATAGCTTTCGATTGGACTCCTACCGAGTTAAGATGGTGAATAACCGGCAAACTCAGTTTTAGCAATCCTTCTACCAGCCCATTACCCCTAATCCTTTTGATTTTTTATTTTGATTTTTATTGTTTTCATAAAAGTATTCATCGATCATTAAATCAACTATTGCATAAGAATGGTATGCTTTTCCATCTATTGAAAAAGGGGCAACCTTTAAATTCAATCCCATTACAATCTCATTAATTTTGGAAATGTAGCTTTCAAAAGGATAGACATTAGTACAAGAATCAATATTTCCATTTCGATTTATGTATAGCTTTATTTTCCCGATTTTAGAAATATGCCTTATGTTCACACTAACAGCAGAATCAATCTTTTTTGTTAAATAGCTTTGAGCATCTCGAGATTTAAAAACATATTCATTATTACCAGTGTTTAATTTTTCTTCAAGAATTATTTTATTCCTTTCTTCCTTCTCTTTTTTTTCCTTTTCCTTTGAAGCAATTTTTACGGAATCATCGTATTTTGCTTTTGCCAGTTCGTCTAGTTTTCTTTTCTCATTGATTTTATGTAGACTGTCATTATAGTTAAAATCTTTGTTTAGCTGTTCCCAATTATTCACAAATACCTTACCGCTAACCTTTCCATTTTCGGAATAAATTTTGGCTTTTTGAACAAAATATGCAGCACCTCCTGGTATGGATGGTAAATTTATAGTTATGTCACTCTCTCCATTATTATTATGCAATATTCTAATCAAATACCAGCCAAATGTTGTGGTTGATGTTTCCCCACTTAGAAAACTTTCTTCAATATTCCCTTCCTTTATACTTGTTGAATAGGATTCTACAGGGAAATAAGAGATTTTGTCCCCAATATATAAACTACAATAATTTCGATTATATATAATTATCAACGGCTTATTTGTTTTTATCACATTGCCTTTTTCTGCAATCTGCATAAACGTTTGAGAAATCAGACCTCTATAACTTTGCGCAAAAACGTTATTTGAGAAAAAAAGCAAAGCGAAAAGTGCGATTATAAATAAATGTTTTTTTAAAATAAATGCCATATCATTTTATTTATATTAAGAAATGTTTCAACAAAAAATAATTGATTTCGAGTGTTCTACATGCTAACGCAGATAATAACAAAGCTATTGAAATAAATCCTCAAAATGCTAATGCTTCATATAATAGAGGTTTTGTAAAATCGCCTTAAATCAAAAATAATATTGGATATTTAAATTTAAGTAACGTTTGAGAATTAGGAAATGCTAATGCGTAAGAATTAATTAAAGAATATTGGCAGTATTCTTTAATAATATTTATTTGCTTTAAAATAAACAACTTCTTTAGTGATAAAAATCGTCTTGAAAATTCTTAAGATAATATAAGTTTTCTCTGTCCTTTGCGAGTGTAGTAAACCAAATTTCGTATTGTTCTGTCATTTCAATTTTTTAAAATCTAATTTGAATTGTTGGTATTATTTATAGATTATTACTTCGATTGAATAGCAATTGGTTGAACCATAGCTTCACAATATTCTTTATTGACCACCTTTACTCGAAGTTCAGACTTTGATTTAAAATGACGAGCAATAGAATAGCTTTTTTGTTCATAATCATTTGAGCCATCATTTTCATAATAAAATGGTTTTATTGATATACAATTTTCATGTTCAAAAATTGTATTCAATAATGTTCGATCAGATAATCCACATGAGTGACCAAAAATCTGAACCTGAAAAGGATTACTTTCTATAAATTCAATTAGATTTCGGTAATGATTATATTGTAAATACTTAAACGACTTTATGTGTTGAAAAACATCGTCGTTTCTTAATAACTCAAATTTTATGTAATCCTCATCCATTTCATCTCCAAACCCAAAAACTGGTTCTTGCGAAGAAGTTTCGTCTATTTGAAGTTGACCGTGTATCGGAATGTAATTATATGCAGATGAATTAAGTCCTTGACCATACAAAGATGCTATAGAGGTGTAATTGAAATTTAAAATACAAGTTTTAAGTGGCAGCATTTCCTTTTCAATTGTGTTTGGCCTTGCTTCAGGAATTTTAATTGGTTGTAAAAATTGGGCTAATAAATCAGGATTGGTTGTAAAAATAATTTTATTTACCTCTTCTTTCAAATAGGATATAAAACATGTTTTTATGTATGCAAATTCTTCATTTAGAACTTTAACTTCCTGCTCATTATTAAGTAGGTTTTTATCTTTTAGTTGGTCAAAATATCCAACCTCAATATCTACCCATTTTTTGTTTTGTAAATCTGAGATGATTGATTTGAAAAATTTGGATTTCCAAATTGGCTTATTGATGTGTGGATGATTTGATAAGTTCATAAATGTAATAAACGCCTCTTCTGGAGACAGCTTGCCAAGAAAAGTTTCAGCATCTGAAAATTGAGCATTCGCAGTAATTGAAACTAAAATGTCATCATACTTCAAACCTAAAACAACACGTTTTATTATTTTTAAACTGTAGTCGTATATAAAATCTTTGAAACTGGACTTTAAACCATGTGCCAAATCGAAGCCATTACCAACAATTATTAAACGATTGATTTCTTCATACTTGTCAAATGTTTTTGGAGTCAGGTTGGGCGCTTTCATAACAGGGAAATCCAAATTAGGTAATGTTATTTTCATTAGTTAATTCATTAAACAATTTCAACTTTTGGCATCCTCAACGCCTCCCTCAAAACCTGTTGTAGTAATTTTTTATTTTGTGATTCACTTTGTTTGATACTTGCTTCCAACTCATTGCAATATTGCATTAGGTCATTTAATTTTCGAACAATGCGACTTTGTTCTGTAATTGGAGGAAGTGGTATTATAAATTGTTCTAGATTATATTTAGGTAACCCTTCTCGCCCTGCACCTGTAGTTGAGGAAAAAATAAATTTTTGAAAAAATGGAGACAAAGTAATAGCATGATAGAAATAGTTGTCAACCATTAGTGGTCTTATAATACAAACGTGCTGACTAACATTCCCTTCTTCAAAATCCATTGGAACTAAAGCACATCTTCCCATTGAGCCGCCAGTAATATTCAGTAGAATATCATTTGCAAACACTGTTGTACCATTCATTTGCTTATGAACTTGATTAGATATAAATTTTATATCATCATATATCAACCCGCTGTCATAAATATTTTGTGAACGAAAAAACGGTTTCCCGCTATTTGAATAATTGCTTCCCTTTGGGGTGCTACCTGAACCAATTTTAGTGCAAATCTCCCCCAATCTACACCACACCCAATTATCAGGAATTTCAAAAGGGATTTCTTCTGGTTTAATAGGTGGTAGTTCTTTCTCTTTTTTGAGTTTCTTTTCTGCAATCAGTTTTTCTTTTTCGGCTTTTATCTTTTTTAGCAATACACTTGCTGTTTCATCCTTTTTATTTTGCTCAACTAATTTGCCTTGCACAGCATCTTGTAATAATTGCTGACGGAGTTTTTTTACTAAAGTGAGTTGATGAAATAATTCACTTGATATGTCTGAACCAGCTAATTGAGATTTATGAAGATTAATAATTTTTTGTTCTACCTCTACATTAAAATAGTAACCATTATTTTTTAGATTATTATTTTCAAAATCCTCTAAAAAATTCAATATTTTTATTTGTTCAGATATTGGAGGTACGGGAATCGATACTGAATTAAAATGAGTCGACCCAAAATTTGGTTGCATGCCCATTAATTGTGGAATAAGTTGATTCCTAAAAAAGTCAGTTTTTAAAAACAAATAGAGGTAGTTATTCAACAATAGCTTTTCGGAAAAAGTTTTTATTCTCATTGTACTTGTGTTCAAAATCAAATCTTCTTTAGAACCTTCATACCAACAAATTTTGCCCCATGAACCACCTGAACTTGCAAAAAGTATATCGCCTTCCTCAATTTTAAAATGCTTATATTTTTGCTCATATTCATCTTTGTCAATATGCCTTGAAGTTAAATCTAATCTCAATTTATCTTGAGTAATATTGGTTACATTTAATAATTTTATGCCTTCAGTGCGATATTGAAATGTTCGAATACCCGGTCCCTCTTGATAAAAAGCTACATCTGAAAGAAAAAACCAATTCCAACTATTTGGTATTTCATAACGTAGTTCAATAATCTTGGATTTGGGTTTTGAATTATTTAATCTTAATTTCCTATTTAAAATAAGTTCTTTCTTTTCTGCTTCAATTTTAATTAATAATTCAGATGCAGTTTCACTTTTTTCATGGTTCGTCTTGCTTGAATCTACACTTATAATTTGGAGATATGTACCAACATTCTTGTTAAAAAATTGCTGCCAATTTAATACAGTCTCTTTTGATTTTGGTTTTCTTCCTCTAGTCATTTTACTGCATTTCTTATTTGTTTCAGTAATTCATTGCTTTTTCCAAATGAAGAATGAAGCATTTCCATTAATTCAAAACTGCAATATTCTTCATCTACCAAAGCTTTGGTTGGGTTTTTAATATCTAAATCGTAACTATTTTCAATTATTTCTTTAATATTTACATTCCAACAGATATCACTTTCTTTACGTTTATTCCACCATTTTTTAATGGGTTCAAATTCCTTTGCTTGTATAGGTCTTGTTTTATTGTAAGCTTTATATCCTTCGGGCATACGGTGTTCGTAATACCAAATATCTTTGGTTGGTTTGCCTTTATCAAAAAATAATAAGTTAGTAGCTACCGTTGCATAAGGCTGAAACACAGAATTTGGTAAACGTATAATGGTGTGCAGATTGCATTCTTCCAAAAGCCTCTGGCGTATGCGTTGTTTTACACCATCGCCTGTTAAACTTCCATCCGGCAAAACTATTCCTGCTCTTCCATCTTGCTTTAATAAATGAATCATTAAAATCAAAAACAAGTCTGCACTTTCCTTTGTACGGTAAGTTTGCGGAAAATTAGTTTCGTTGTTATTGGCTACAATACCACCAAACGGTGGGTTTGCCAATATTACATTTACCCGGTGCTTTTCGGTAAAGTTGCTTAATGGTTGGTCTAAAGCATCGCCAAATTTTATATTGGGTATTTCAATATCGTGTAAAATCAAATTGGTAGTAGCCAATAAATAAGGCAAAGGCTTGTATTCCCAACCAGCAATATTTTGTTCAATGCTTTTGCGTTGTTCAACATTTTTAGCTTGAGCTTTTAAATGTTCAATGGCACAAGTTAAATAACCGCCTGTTCCGCAAGCAGGGTCAAGCACCTTTTCACCCAATTGAGGATTTATTGTTTCGGTAATAAATTGTGTAATGGCACGAGGTGTATAAAACTCTCCGCTTTTTCCGGCACTTTGTAATTCCTTTAAAATGGTTTCGTACAATTCTCCAAAGGCGTGACGGTCTTTAGCAATATTAAAATCAATTTCGTTGAGCTTGTTCAACACCTTACGAATGTTGATACCGCTTTTCATATAATTGTTGTTGCCATCAAATACTTCACGAACAATTACTGCACGTTGGTTGCCTGTGCTTAAATCTAAATTGCGTAATGCAGGAAACAATTCTCTGTCAACAAAATTTAATAATTCATCACCGGTCATTCCTTCATCATCGCCAGCCCAATTGCCTTTTTCTTTTACCCAATGAAATTTGTCAGGAATTGGAGATTTGTATTTGTCGTCAAGTAACTCTAATTCTTTGTCTTTATCTGAAAATATTTTCAAAAATAGCATCCAACCCAATTGCTCAATCCGTTGTGCATCACCATTCAATCCTGTGTCTTGCCACATGATGGACTGTATGCTTTTTATTACGCCTCCTATGTTACTCATATTCCAATTTTTTTCCTTGCAATTTTGATAATTGTAGTTAATGCTTCTTCAGCGATTTTTTCGTA
This sequence comes from Chitinophagaceae bacterium, assembly GCA_027489035.1. Classification (GTDB taxonomy): domain Bacteria; phylum Bacteroidota; class Bacteroidia; order Chitinophagales; family Chitinophagaceae; genus Ferruginibacter. The sequence continues at coordinate 14,341 of JAIYAN010000024.1, read as the reverse complement.
GGTTTTATCCTTGAAAGACTCCTTGAGATCTCTGAATATGTTTTCCAATTTGTCAAAATCTTTATTAATTTTCAATTCACTTTTGTCTTTATTTATGGCTTCAAGCAATGGACTTGATTTAGCTTGAAATAGTATATTATTTAAAAGATTCAGGAATTCCGAATACTTAAGAACCAACTGGTTTTTATTCAAAGTATAATCAATTGAAGACCCTCCTTCAACTATGAACCTTTCAATTAACCTATGCACATGTAAATCATCAATATATATCCTTACCTTACCATTTTCCTTATCCTCAGTTTCTAATTTTTTCCCTTCCAAAGCATTGAAAATTAATTTCCAATTATCCTCATTTTTTAAATCAAGATTTAGAAACTTTGCAGACCTAATCATTTCTAAACTTCTTAATTTATTAGGAGTTATTTTTAAAACTCTCATTAAATCATAATTGTTCTTATATTTTGACTTATTAATATTGAGTAATAGATTATGTAACATATAAGCTTCAAAGTCGGATTTTGATAATACACCAAGTCCAAGCTCCTCAAAACTCTTAATAATTGCATCTCCAAAATTTTTACTCCCATCTTTAATGAGTATCTGTGAAAGTTTTTCCATTATGCTGATTTGTATAATTCAAATTCTAATTCTTTTACGGCTTGTAAATATTTTTCTTTGCTTCCAAATTCGTTGATAATCTCAACTGGTGAACCAAATGCATCAAATGGATTTATTCTCAATACTTCAATGCTTTCAATATTTGTGATTCCTTCATCTGAATACTTGTCTAATAATGCTTCCAAAACTTTTTTGGCTTGGTCGCCATATTTTGTAAAGTAGTTTCGCTTTTTCACATTGTTAGCTCTTTCTTTTCTTGTTAATGGTGGTTGGTCAAAAGCTACGTGACAAATCAAATCGAACAAATCAACTTCTTTGTTTACGGCATCATACAAAGCTTCCACCATTACACCTTGTTCTTGCAATTCTGCTATGATGGCTTCTTTGCGGTCGGTAGTGTTCCATTTATTTAAAAATTCATCAAGCGAAGCAAAGTTTTCTTTAATGATTTCTTTGGTATGGTCTTTTAAACTTGTTGTTATTGGTTTTCCATGCTGATCGAAATACATTTCACGGCTTACCAAAACAGACACATCTACTCCATTTACATATACCTTTTCTCTGGGTTGTTTAGGGTCTCTTGCTAACCAATTTCCATTTAAATCTGAACCACCTGGGTATCTTATTTTGACTTTATCAAACTTTATTTCTTCACCTGATTCTTGGTCTAAAACGGTTACTGTATTTTCTTCTTCTTCAATTACTACCAATGATAAATCTTCATCTTCTGCAACTGGTTTTACACGAATTGGGTCGCCATCGAAATCTTTATCCGCAAACAAGTCTGTTGCATTTCTAAAATCAAGAATGGTAAAATACATTTTGCCAAACTCTTCATTAATACGCGTACCACGTCCAATAATTTGTTTGAACTTGGTCATTGAATTGATATTGGCATCCAACACAATTACTTTACAGGTTTGTGCATCAACTCCAGTAGTCATCAATTCGGAAGTTGTAGCTATTACTGGATATTTTTCTTCGGGGTTTATGAAATTATCTAATTCACGTTTCCCTTCATCATTGTCACCAGTAATCTGCATGATGTATTTGTAATTTTCTGCAACAAGGTCGGCATTTTGTTTAGCCAAAGCTGTTCGCATTCTTTCAGCGTGGTCAATATCTACACAAAAGACGATAGTTTTTGCAAGACGGTCGTAACCTTTTAAAAACTCGGTTAGTTTTTTAGCAACCAATTCTGTTCGCTCTTCTATTACTAAATTTCGATCAAAATCTTTACGGTTATAAATTCTATCTTCAACAGGATTACCATCTTTATCTGTTTTGCCTTGATTGGGTCGCCAGCCTTCAGCATCAACATTTAAGCCTACTCTAACTACACGATAAGGTGCAAGAAATCCATCGTCGATACCTTGCTTCAAGGAATAGGTATAAACAGGTTCGCCAAAATATTCGGTATTGCTTGTTTCTTTAGTTTCTTTTGGAGTGGCAGTTAAACCAATATGGGTAGCTTTATTGAAATAGGATAATATTTCACGCCACGAGCTGTCTTCTTTTGCACTTCCCCTGTGGCACTCATCAATTACAATTAAGTCAAAAAAGTCAGGTGAAAAATCTTTGAAAGCATCTTCAATTCCTGGTTCATTGTTGGTTAATCCTTGATACAATCCAAGAAAAACTTCATAAGCTTTATCTTCTGAATCAATCCCTCTTTTTTTATTCGATACCAATTCATCCTTACCATCTTTAGTAGAAACCACTTTCTTTTTGATGATAGTCATTTTATCTTTAAAATGCTTGAAGTCTCCTTTTCTTGTTTGGTCAATCAAAGCTGTTCTATCTGCGAGAAATAAAATTCTTTTTTTACTTCTTGATTTCCATAGTCTGTAAATTATTTGAAAAGCCGTATAAGTTTTTCCAGTACCAGTCGCCATAACAAGCAGTATTCGACTTTGACCGTTTGCAATTGCTTCAACTGTTCTGTTTACGGCAATTTGTTGATAGTATCTTGGTTTTCGGCTTGTACCATCAAAGTAATAATCTTGAATTGCTATTTTTTCGGATTCTGGCGTTTCAATTCCCTTATACTTTTTATAGCGTTCCCAAAGTTGTTCCGGTGTTGGGAAGCTATCTATATCCAATTCTGTTTCAATATTACCATCTGTAGCAGTTCTGTCGTGAAATAAAAATCCGTCACCATTGCTGCTAAACACACATGGAATATCAAGTATTTTGGCATAATCTAAAGCCTGTTGAATTCCAGCTCTTACAGAATGCTTATTGTCTTTTGCTTCGATAATCGCAATTGGAATATTCGGCTTGTAATAAAGAATATAATCGGCACGTTTCTGTGTACCACGAGCAGTTAATTTACCTCTAACATAAATTTTACCATCCGTAAAAGACACTTCTTCTAATAGCTGCGTGTGCATATTCCACCCCGATTTTTCAACCGCAGGAGTAATAAACTTTGTGCAAATGTCGCGTTCTGATAAACTCTTTTTGTCCATTAATTAAATATTCAAGTACATAGTTGCAAAATACGGAATATTACGGGTTTAATGTGGGGTAATAAAATTTGAAATATAGTTGTGTGATTTTTTTGTTAGTCTTTTTTTATTACTTCATTATTGGAATCTTTAAGAATACTTGTATCATATTATCGATTTACAAAACTCAAAAATTAAGAATAATGGACTTATACCTAAGTTTATTATGTATGTTACGCTAAAGTAATTATCTTTGTCAACATGAAAGAAAACAGCCAATTATTAAAAGGAACTCTAACAACAGTTATTTTGAAATTATTAAATGATAATAATCGGATGTATGGATATGAAATGACTAAAAAAGTAAAAGAAATAACTAATGGCAGTTTGCTGATAACCGAAGGTGCACTTTATCCTGCACTGCATAAATTGGAAGCTGAGGGTTTTATTGAATCCACAATTGAACAGTTTGAAAACAGACCAAGAAAATATTACCAATTAACAAGCACCGGTAAAAAAGAAGCAAAGAAAAAACTATCAGACATCTTCAATTTTATCAATGACCTCCAAAGTATATTACAACTTAAACCTGTTTTTTAACTTAAGAATAAAATGGAAAATCAAATTAAACTTTCAGAAGTTGAAATAAACAAACTGTTTCGATTTGCAGAGAAAAAAATGGTTCATTGGTACGACCTTCAAATTGAAATAGTTGACCATCTCGCTTCCTGCATCGAGGATGAAATGGCTGCTGATTCGAAATTGACATTTGATTTGGCTTTAGAAAAAATATATACTGGATTTGGCATTTTTGGTTTTGCTAAGATTGTACAAGAACGTCAAATTCAACTCGCTAAAATGGCGAAAAACAGATGGTGGAATGAGTTTCGAAATTTGTTTATGTGGCCCAATGCATTGCTTTTAGTAATGATAATATCATTGATAACTACAGTAGCATATTCTGTTGATTATAGCATACTTCACGAACTTTTCTTAGGAATTTTTGCACTTATCACAGTAGTATATTATATCTATATTCTAAAAGATAGTCGTCTGTTTAAACGATTACTTATTTTGCATATCGGGAGCACTTATTTTTCTGTTGAAGTTGTTTTTGATTTTAATGTAGTCTTAGTATTGACGAATCACCAGATGTCACCTATAGCTTTTTCATTATACTTAAGTTTGGGTGTGTTAGTTAAATTAATCTCATTTAAGTTATACTACATCATAAGAAGTGAGGCTAAATTACTTTACCCTTCTATTTTTTCGAAATAGAACTGAATATTTCGAAAAAGAAAAAAATTGCTAACAATTTAAAAATAAAAAAATGAAAAATTCAATCGTTTATTACCTTACCATTTTTACACCACTGATTTTTTTATTTTATCTTATAAAATCAGACAATATAGATGCTACAGTTTTTGTTTTCTCTTTTTTTATTTATGTTTTTGTTTATAGAACTATAACTGATTATTTCAGATTGTTAAGCAGGCATATCATTGAAAAAAAAGACTTCTGGAAATTATTCATCCCAGGAGCACGTTACAAGTATTTCATTAGTTTATACGCTTTTTAATAAGCAAGTAAATCCGCGTCAGAAGATGTGAAAAAGTATGAAAATCTTACCATTATTGGATTTCGAGTTTGCCCAGAAGGAGATTCCAGGCTAGTTATGATTATCAAAAGAAAAAACACCAAATTCACTTAGTTTCTTTGGTTTAGAGTTTCTATTCTATTTTTTGTACTTTCTAATTATTAGGAATACTAAGAAAAAGAATTCTAGACCTAACATCGAGTTTCTAATAATTAGAAACGTTTGTCTATCCTCAATCCAATTAGATAGATTGCCGAAAATAAAGGTTAGGATTATGAGAACAACGGCAATTAAAATTTTATTTTTAAACATAGTATTTGGATTTTTTATTATTAACGTGGATATCCCATACAATCGCTCAGCCAATTTGGATGTTTTTGAAATAAATTTCAATTGGTGTTAATAGATTTTCTAATAAAACCTCAACAAAATCACTGTTTCAGTTTTAGATGTAAATGTCGTTAATCCGAAAAAGGGCACGGCAAATTTGTTTTTAAACCAGGCAACTTGGGAAGGAAAAGTCAATTTTCCTTTTCCAACATCTTCTTTTTCAATTTCATTTTTTATTACTTCTCCTGATGTCAAGTTGATTTTATATACACAAGTTTTATATGAATTCAACCCTGAGCTTTCGCAAGTAACCGCATACAAATTATTGCCAACAAGGTGAGCGTTTATTCCTTCGCTTTGTTCTACAAATGTTCCGAATCTCTTATTGATTACAAAATCTTTTATTACTTCAAGAGTCTTTTTGTTATATACTGTAATAATACTACCTCTTCTATTATATTCGGTAGGGTTATCTTTACCACCAAACTCATCGTATAATATTTCATTTTCCACAATTACTCTAGCAGAGTCTTGAAAAATTTGTACCGGTTTTAAATCTTCAATAGATGAAAAGTTTTTGCCCTCTGCTTCTTCATTAGGGCTTTTCAATGCACGACAATAATCTTTATTCATTAAGATTTCACCTGTTTCAATGACTTTATTATTTGCAAAATCAAAGCATTTCACATTATGCGCCATTTTCTTATTTTGATTCAAACATTTGGTGGCAATGATTACAGACTGTGGATTACTATTATCAATGTTCATTAAAATATCGAAACTTGGATTTTTCCATACTGAAAAAGGCGAGGTTAATTTAGACAGAAACTTACCTGTACTGTCAAATTTTTCAATCATAATGGCGTCCGTAGTAAAAGAACATAAATAAATATTCTTTTTCACATCTGAACAGGCATCTGCAAAATAAGCGTTGATTGCCTCTGTTTTTATTTCTATTGGCCTAGATTCTAATTTATTATTAAAGGAAAGGAGCTGAATAGATTCAGATTCTAAGAATTTAGTATCGTAAATAGAAGGACCAAAAAAACTAAAGCCATCATTATACTTTGTTTCACGAAGCAAAACATAGTGCAAATTGTTTAACGGGTCTTTTAATAATGTGGAAGATATCCGGCTTGAATTCTGTTTGGTAATCAGTTCTTTTTCACCTGATGGAGCCAATGACTTTTTATTAAAAAGTAAAGCACTATAACCTGTTATTTTTATACCGTTTTTCATTTGGGCTGCAATTAAAAATATATTATCGCCCATTATTCCAATATCTTTTGGAGACAAATTAAATTTCTGTTCATTTGTCATTATGCCTTTATTATTAAGGATTCCGATCCCAAATTCATTTCTTCCATATTTAAGTGTAGAAACAGAAGAATTTTCATCAAGGGATATTTGTTTTAAAATTCTAAAGTCCTGAGCGATAGATAATATTGGACTAACGAAAATTGTGAAAAGCAGTAAAGCCTTAATAATGTTTTTTTTAATATTGCTGTTCATTTTTTTGCTGTTTTTATTTTTTGATTTCGTATATCTGATTAAATGTTTAAAGAAAACATGAAGATTGAAGATACAAATTAAATGTTATTTGTTTGGTTGAAAATGTTGCAATTTGTTACAAAAAAGAAATTGCTACATAAAATTAAAAAGGCGGATAATTATTTGTCAAATCTTATAATTTATAAGATTTCTCAAACATTTGATTTTAGTTTAAAATTATTTTTTTAATAAATCAGATATTACTTCATCCAATTCATTATACATATTTTCAGAAAGACCGATTTTCGAATACCTTACTAAACCCTTTTTGTCAATGATGTATAAAGTTGGATAAGCTTTGATATTATAATCTGAAGGGATAGTATCGACTAAATAAATTGGATAATCTATTGGAGTTCGGCGAAGAAAGTTATATATTTTTTCACTGTCTTTCTTGCTTACTTCGTAAGGATTTATTCCAATTACATCAATTTTATTTCCATACTTTTTGTACAATTTATTTAAATGGGGTATTGCATTAATACATGGCATACATGACGTGTACCAAAAGTCAATCAAGGTTATTTTTTCAAAATTGAGTGCTGATACTTTCTCATAATTAGGAAATATTGTACCTGAGATTTTTGGAGCAAGCATGCCAGTATCTAACAACTTGTAATCTTCATCTGTGGGAGGCTTATAATCTTCAATCGGAAAACTATCCAAGTATTTATTCATATTGCTCTTTAAATTCGATTCACCAATTTCGTCAAATACAATGTTTTTGAAAAGCCATGAATTTCTTTGTATTTGATCTTTGTATTTCGCCTGATATGATTTTTTAGTAATTATTTTTTTTTCCTTATCAATATAAATAGATTCTTCACATCCGTATATTTCATCTTTATCAGGATAGTTTATTGTGATTTTTAAAAAGTTGGATGTGTCTAAATATGTTACATTGTTTTCAGGGTCGTTTAATTTCTTTTCAAGTTTTTCAACTGATGCAAAATTAGATTTTAACACATCTCCATCTATGTTTCCAGTTACATCATAAATTTGTCCTTTTGATGCATCGCTACGCTCTATCTTTTTATTCGTCAAATCAATAACATACAGGTAAGGATAGTTATAATATTTTATTACATTTATTGAGGTGTCAACACGACCGTAAGAAAACTTTGAATTAAAAATTGTATCAATTTTATCCTTGATGATATTTACGTTACTATGGACGTAATTTAAAGCTTCGTCGTCAAAAAATTTAATTGCGAAATCCACATCATAAGTAATAGCTGAGTGTGATTTGTATTTTTTTATCGTCTCTTCCAACACTACTCTATTTGCGTTTGATTGACTAAACACATTAAATGAAAGAAACAATATTGTCAATAAAAAAAATCCCGAAAAAATTATTTTATGATTCTTCATGCCTTAATACAGTTTTTAAAATATTGAAAACGTAGTTACCTGACTTTTTTATTTTACTTCAAAACAATACCTGTATTTCAAATCTCTCATTTCACTATCTGCTTGGCTTTGATAAGAGGGAGGATACCAGCTCACATAAAAATCATGATGTAGGTTTACTATGTTTGGGGATATTATAGGATTGATGAGCCAAGATTTATTATCATTGGCTTTCATTTCTATTCTACCTGTTGTAACATTAAAAATATATTTTCCTACAGTTGATGGAATTATCAAACACTCAAATTCTCTTGTTGCATAATTCCAAGTGTTAGTTCCACCAGGCATTACATCGTATTTAACTAATAACGGATTATTTATTTTATTCCCATACAAGTGCAAATCATTGCCAATGCTGTCAAATGATTGAATATTAAATCCAAAAAAGCTATTTGTAAGTAAATTTCCAAAAACGATGTTACCATAATTCGTAACCATTGTATCCGGTATTTTCATATAAAAACGAATGGTGTCACCAATATGAATTATTGAATCTAATTTTCCACTTAGCGTGCCTTGAATTTCAGTGCTTACAGGACTATACGCACATTTTGGCTCTGTACAAAACCTTTCTGGGTCGCAAGATTGCAATATGGAAAGAAAAATAAAAAGAGAAGCAGTTAAATTTATTTTATGATTCTTCATGCCTTAAAACAGGTGTTGAAATATTAAAAATGAAGCAACATAGATTTTCATCATGCTTCTGTTTGTTTAAATTTTAAATTAAAATACCAACCCAATTGCAATTCCAATTTGCCATTCATCAATGTATTTATTGTTTTCATATTTGCTAAATGATTTTTTGGATAATGATGGGCCTCCGTAAACATGCAAATAAAGAGATTGATATTGCTTTTGCCAACCTAAATTGAAGAAGGTTTGAATATTTCCTTGAGTTGAATTCCCTGCAGTTTGATTCACAAAAATGAAAGGATTGGAAAGTATAAATTCTTGTAGCGAAAGATAAAATGCTGAAAAATTGTGAACCGCTTTTTCCTTTTTAATTCGATGAGCCAGATTAAAATAATACCTTGATTCCACCGATCCAAAAGCAGAAAAGGCATATTGATATTTTTTATTTAAACGATTATCTAAGTTTCCAAAATGTTGCACATCTATACCTGTGCCCATTTGCGCTAACATTGTCAGCGATTTTTTTATTCTTTTTTCATACTGAAAACTTAATGAATATAAATAGCCGGGTGCATACTGTGTTGCAACAACCCGATAAATGTTATTGTCAATGCGATCACGATATGCATCTACATTTTTAGATTTCTGAGCGAAACAAAATGCGGGAAAAAATAGAAACAACAAGATTTTTTTCATGAATAATTTTTATTGATTTAAATGATTGGCTTTTTTGTCCGTTAACCTACATCAGTTCACTTTAAAAACATAAAAGCCAATTCCATTGATTTGAGATTCCAACATTGCATTTCCAACATCAGCACTTGAATATTGAGTCATTATATCATTATGAATGTTTTGTACTTTAAAATTGACTTTTAAAAATGATTCAAAGTTGTTATTGACCTTAAATGAGCCTTTATCATGAATCTCTAAATAATATATTCCTTTGGTTGCTGGAACAATATTCAATATAGATTCATACGGATAATTAGTTGTTGAAACATAAACGCTGGAAAGATAACTGTCGATTGTGCCCTTAGATACAGATATGGCATCGGAATTTCTTATTCTCGTTGCCCTACGTGTCAACGTGTCGAATTGGTAAAAATTAAAAGTATAAAGCCCCTGCTGAACTGAATTTACATTTATCACTTGGCCACTTTCGCTGACTACGATATCAGGTATTGTTAGTTTAACTTTTAATGTATCTCCCAAACTAATAACATCAGCGGAATCATTTAATGTTGCACTTAATCTCACATTTTCAGAACCTGAATAATAATCTTTTTTGCAGGTATTTGAAATCAAAAGATGAGTAAATAATAAGAGAATAATCAACAATGATTTATTCTTCATTTCTTTAAATTTTATGTTCTAAAAATCATCAAGCACGTCTCATTTGTTCCCTGTGTACTCCAGAGCCTTAGTTTGTTTCTACATCTACTTATTGTACAATAAAGTCAATTAAAGTAGTGTCCACATTATTTACTGTAAAAGGCTTATAAAATGATTCATGATTAATATATGTGTCAGGAGCTGTTTTGTCACTTAGTATAGCCTTCATTTGGTATTGTCTTCCAGCCACAATATTAAATATGAAAGTACTGTCAAAATCATTTATTGGATTTGAATCATCATATAATAAGTATTCCCAAAAATTGTTATATTGTACGGCATTTTCAATTCCTAAAACTAGCCAATTCCGATTGTGTCGTTGAACTGTTACATGAGCTTTTAATTTTTTAATTGGATATAGAGAAAAATCTATTGTATTGTTACTTCCAGTTACAAGATCTTGATCATCTTCTTGAAAATATGCCCAAATATTATTAGTTCTGATTTTAATTTTGAACTGTTTCCATTTACCAGATTCTACCGACATAGCGTAACGGCCATTCTGGTCTGTAACTGTCCTATTAATCAGTTCTAGGCATTTGTAAGACGAACCAGAAAAGCTGCATCCTAAAATTTCAACTGGAATTCCTTCAACTCCTTCTCCAGTTATTTTATTTTGAACAACACCATTGACATTGGTGGTATATTCTTTTCTACAACTACTAATTAATAGAATAAGGCACCCAAGCGCTATTTTTAATAAATGTATTTTTTTCATGATAATCGTTTTAGAAACTTAATAACAAATATGCTCTACAATTTCTTGAATTTCCCCTAAAAAATCAAACATTTTCATCTGTAATGCCATCAGTTGTTGATATTGAAATAGTATTGGTTATTGTTATTATCTGAAAAATCAATAAAACTGCTGTCAATCCTGCATGAATAGATTTTGTTAATACAAGGCCGTGATGGGTCCATGCTAAAAATTCCCCAACCTCTTTTCCCTTGATTTTTTTCACTGATGATTTTAGATATACAAATTGTTTTGTTTTTCGATGGAATGCAGAGTTGCCAGTCATATCCGTTTCGAATCCCAATTTCTTTGTGTAATATCAATGCTGCTCCTGCACTTGAATCATAATAGCTGAATATCTCATTACTATCCGTTATGATTGAAATGGTATCTATCAATGTATGAAAATTATCTTCTGCCTTGAATTTTCTGAGTGTCAAAGTGTCAAGGTCATTGGAGGAGAAATTAATAAAAAGAGGTACAATTGGATTGTCCAAACAATCATATTCCTTAGTGCAACTCAAGAAAAGAGTAGATAAAAATAATAATACAATTGCAGTGTAAATTTTCATTTTGTAAAATTGAGTGAGTTAATAATAAAAATAAGTTTGAACCGGCACTATTATGTTGTAAGGTCTATCTTATCAAAATAATAGATTCATTTGAATTGCCAATTGTTGCCTTAGATATTAAAAAAATCGATATCAATAGATTCAGGCAACCTCATCAATAAGTCCATCTGCTTTTTCAATTAATCAACTCAGCGCAAGTTGTACCAAAAATTTCATCCACATAATCCTACTCCTCGATGATTTTCATTGCTACACGAAATCCAATGTCAGCTTGTGATTTAGTGTATATTTTTTCGCTTGATATGCTTACTTTATTATCAGTGTCGTCAAAACTGCCTCCTTTTGAAATTCCTTTTTCTTCAATCATTTCAGCAACATTTCCACACATATTATATATACCAAAAGAGTTGGGGTAAAATGAATTAATTGAAGCGGTTATCATTGTCTTTTGAGTCATTGATGTATGATTTATATCTTGAATTTCATTTTGCTTTTTCGTTAAAGAGTCAAAATATAAAGAGCTGTGTTTATAATTACACAAATATTCTTTGCGATTGTTTTGCATAAACCCACTTCCCCAAGTATACGCTTTTGATGCGTCTCCATTATTTGCAGCAAAAGTCCACTCTTCCTTGCTTAACAATTTAAACAATACTTTTTTATATTTTTTCTTTGAATCATTATTGTATTTCTCTGTTAGCCAATTGCAATATTCAATTGCAGATTCGTAACTTATTCCTACAACAGGATAATTGTCATAGCTTGAATTGCGAAAGTAAAACTGAACAAATGGCTCTGTATTTTTTAATTTATCTTTCCATACTAAAGTGTCTGGCAAGCAATTTCTATACACCTCAATTTTATTATCATTCAACATGTCAGCAAGAAAATTACGGTAGTCTAAATTGGATACTTCATATTTAGAAACATATAAATCGCTTTTTACTTTTACAAAATTTTTTTTGATGTTTTTCAATTCAAATGTGGGGTTGCCAATTTCTGAAAAAGAAGACAATGTAAATACGCTAAGTACAAAAAATAATTTTTTCATATTTTCTCTTTTATGTTTATTAAAGGTTTTTAGAAACAAGTGAATTTGATTCATCTTATTAATTTGAAATTTAGTATGTTAAATTTATACCTATAAAATAAAAAAAAACAGAAATATATGTTAATTATAGTTGAGTCTGGAATAAACAATTGTGACTTAGATATCAATTCTAAAACGGCAACCTAATTCCAATTATAGGAACGGAAGTTTTTTTAGCATCAATGATAGCTCCAAAGCTGAACCCTATTCCGTTAATTTCTGTAAACATATTTAAACGAAAAGCCTGACCTTTAAAGCCTAATTCATTGGTCTGTTTGCCCTTAATTATACCCACCTCAAAACCACTCCAAGCCGTGTTTCCTTTTTTTTCATTTAAATTATATCCCATTCTAAAATTATATCCAGCATTTGCTGACACATTAAAAACTCCATTATTAAGGTCATAAAAACCATAACCAACTATTGATACTCCTAATAACAATACAGGTTTTGCATACTTAGTTTTTAGAATTAAATCTAAACTTCCACCTACGGTAGGTACCAAACGATTTCCAATGAGATATGCATTTACATCTGGTGAAAAACTTATGCTATAAATTTTATTTCCTTTGGATTTTCCGAGTTTGAATGAATCATTTTCATAAACTATTTCTATTTTATAATTCTGCTCACAATCACAAGTTTTTTTATTTTGAGTTAATTTATGAATCGCACTATCAATACTAATTTGTTGAAATAAATTGATCTTTTCCGCAGAATCTAAATAAATATGCAATTCCACTGACTTACTTAAATCGTATATGATATAATGAAATGGAGGGAGATTCTCATTTAGTCTGTATTTTTCATTTTCAAGATTAAACTCCTCTTCTGTAAATTCATTGCTCTGTATTTTCAATCGACGCTTACCATCTCCCTTAACTAAATAATGCATCACTTGAGGCCATTCTGTATAATCCTTATCCTGAAATGACTTTTTAATATCTGTGCTAAAAACAGAAACTAAAGAATCTGCTCTTGAATATTTATATAAGTCATCAAACGAAGCACAAATCACTCTTACCTGGTTATTGCCACCTAATCTTACTATTAAAGTATCTGCGGGTGAATTTGAAGCTAATGTGCTTATGGGATTTAAAAAAACGAAATAAAATAAAATGGAAATGACTATTGATTTTTTCATGATTTTGATTGTGGTTTAAAAGTCTTTTTTGAAATGAAGTGGCTTAACAGAAGGTGTTTGAACTATGTTATTATTTATATTGAATTTGAATTCTACTTTTAATCTTTTTGCTGTTGATTCTAACACGGGCTCAGTTGTAGAATTATCATTAAAATCGATTTCGGCAAATCGATGTTTTTTTAATTTTGTTTGACTAGTTTTTTCAAATTTTACAATTGCAGTATTGGTAACAGAATCATTAATGATTGGGGGTATTATGTATTCAGCTGTTTTATTGGGCTCCTGAATAAAAACAATATTTTCTTTTTTATAAATCGTATCGGTTTCAACAGGTTTAATATTTTGAGTTGGATTTTTCTTGTTGACTATGACTTTTCTTTGATTATCTGTTTTTACTACATAATCATTTTGTAAAGTAATTTGTTTGCGTGTGGGAGCTTTCGATGTGATAATTTTCTTTTCATTCGACGATTGATTTAAAACTACCAAAAAAGCAACTCCTGCTGCAACGCCCCATGGAATAATTATCCATATTCTTTTTCTTTTTTTAGAAGGTTCGGGAATGCCTGCCATCAACAATTCAAATTTTGAATCAAGAGATGGCGTATAATCTTTGGGCAGATTTTCAATGGTGTTTATTTTGTCCCGGATTATTTTATTTTCTATACTTTCCATAAAAACTATTTTTATTGTTGAGTAGCATTTCTTTGAGTTTGATTTTTGCTTTTCTGTATTGCGTTTTACTTGTACTCTCATTGATTCCCAGCATTTGAGCAATTTCCTTGTGTGAAAATTCTTCAATGACATATAAATTG
>JAIYAN010000019.1 GCA_027489035.1 Chitinophagaceae bacterium | reverse complement strand
TGTAACAGAAAGTTATTAGAACCTGTAAGGATGAATTGACCCCTAGATGTATTCTTATCCATCAAAACTTGCAAGTGTCTGAAAAGTTCAGGCACACGTTGAACTTCATCAAATATAGCACCGGTGTAATAATTCTTTAAGAATGTACTAGGTTCTTTTTGAAACAAGTCTTGAACAACCGGATCCTCAAAATTTACATACGGCTTTCCTTTGAAAAGCGCCTTACTCAGTGTGGTTTTACCACTTTGTCTTGGACCGGTAATACAGAGTGCTCGAAATTGCGTTAGTGCCAATTTAGCTTCTTCGAATATTGCTCGAGAAATCATAAATTCCATTTTTGTATAAATATACATAAATGGAATCGAATTCCATAATTTACATTTTTTACAAAAATGGAATTGATTGACAAATTTGTAAAAGAATAATAATGGTAATCTTAAGGGGTGTTTGAATTCGAACTTAGCTTCTTTGCTTCTTGCTTTTTTGTGAACTCAAATTTTTCAGTGTTTCCACTTGTTTTTTGGCTTTCTCTAATGTAGTGGGCTGCTGCTTTGATAAAATCCTTTGCTGAATGATTGCCAATTCCTGAAATGATACTTTGTAGTTCATGTTTTAGATACATTAAGGTAAAATAAACAACAAATCGAAGAATTTAAATTTTGGTGTCTTTGCAAACATTGATTGAGCACTGTTAGATGCATAACCCTTAAACAAGCGAAGCGAATTAAACCCTTAAACCTTTTCAACCGGTACTAAAAAGTGGTCCTAACGGGTTTGAGTTCGAACTTTTGGGAAGATGTGGAGAGTATGGTAAATCTTTAGCCCAATCACAAAAAATAACCTATAATATTAACACCGGTGAATATCGACTATTTATAAAAATGTGTTATGTTTGTTTTGGACAGGCGAGAGTAATTTTTGTGAGTTAGCGGGAATGCCCAAAAACGACAGACAATGAAAAGAGGATTTCCAAAAATATGTTATTGGTTTGGTATCAAACGGACAGACGAAACTAACAAACGCGAACACACAAGCAAATGACACAAAAGGAATTAAAAAAAATATTTTCTCAAAAAAAAGAGAAAATAAACAAAAATGGTAAGATTACTGCTGGATTTAGAAATGTAACTTTTGAAGAATTTTCAAACTGGTATAATGTAGCTGTTTTTAATGAAGGATGTAAATATTGCGGAATTTCAAATTTACGAAGCCTTGAGTTGTATGAAATGCAAAGAAATGGGCACCGTGCTGATGCAACAAGGGGAGGGAAACGAGGGAAAAGACTTGAATTAGACAGAGTAAATCCTAATTTACCATATGACAATCTGGATAATATTGTATGGTGTTGCTATTGGTGTAACAATGCTAAATCAAACTTTTTTACTAATGATGAATTTTTACCTATTGCGAATGCCATAGGTAATGTTTTACGTAATATTTAATAATATGCCGATACCAAACAATATTTTTAGAGAACATGTGTTTCAGGCGATGCTAAAAATTAAAAGAGAGGGAATTCCTAATCGTCGTAATCCAAGACAATGGGCGGTTCGATATGAAAATGAAATTTATCCATGTAAACTTTTAATATCATGGGGTAACTTTTACGCAAATCAAGAGGAATTGAACCCTAACCCTAATAATTTTCAAGCACATATGGCAAATGAATATTTAGCAAACTTGGGATTTGAAGTAATTGAACTGTAAGGCTCAAATATATTATCATATAGCCGTCCCCTTGTAATATCACAACAGAATTTATTCCAAGGAGTTGTTCGCAATTTATTTTATATCAAAATTATATTTGCAGAAACTAAAACAATTAAATATGCCATATTACCCATTAAATAACAAGCCTATTTTACCCGGAAATTTGTCTAATCAGAAAGGTGTGTATGTAATATATGCTCTAAATGATAATGAAACTCCGAAGCCAATAAACAGAGTTTTGAAAACGGACAAAAATGGAATACTTTATATTGGACAAACCACTAAACAAACATTTAAAAAGAGGCTTGATATGTTTAAGAGAGTAATTGCCCCTAACTATGCGGCAACGGCTCACAGCGGAGGATTGAATTTGAAAGAAATACATGCATTAAGAGAAGCGTTTCCTGCAAATTGTATTTATGTGCAAGTGTTCCCGTATCAAAATCCTAAGGCAGTAGAACAACGAATGATAGAAGAATACAGACAAGAATTTGGCGAAGTTCCACCATTAAATGGAAGTAAATAATGGCTAATTCAACCAACCCGTGAAAGTATCAAGAGTATTATTTCAGCATTTAAAAACTTCGAACTGCTCTAACAAAGTTATTATAACTCTTTTCATAATAAGTCATTTGATAGAAAGTATCATTTCCATCTGAAAACCAAATTAAATATGCATGAATAGGATCTGCCTCCGTAGATGACCAATAGCATGAGCCTCCAACAGACATCGTATTAAAGTTACCGATTCCATTGGCTTGCAAATTATTGTACATCAATCTTAATTCATCCATACTTGGTAAAAACCAATCTGTGTAACCTCCCAAAGTTAAATCATCACATAATTTTGCAGCAATATTTGAAGTGTTACAACCGGCTAATATCAAAGAAGTGTTATTGGACCCAGAACCAAATATTGAACTAGTACCTGAAAGAAAAGATCCACGACAACCCCAAGGTACTCTACCTTGATCGGAAGGAGCACATACTAAACCATGTTGATTAGTGTTATCAATATAAAATATTATGCCTCCAGCATATGTTTGTCCAAGACTTAGAGGCAGAGTAGTAAATGTTATCTCTGTTCCATAGCTTGTGCCTAAACTATTTGTAGCGTATGCTCTTACATAATACAAAGTATTGGCAGTAAGATAAGTAATATTACTTGTGAAAGTTCCAACACCTGATCCATCAATAGTTTTTGTTGAAAGTGCTACATTAGGGTTAGGAGATGTACTCCAACAAACACCTCGAGCAGTAATAGGCAGGTTTCCACTAAAAGTGACATTTCCTCCACTAATTGAAGATGAATTCGTAATACTAATTGCATTTGTAGTAATTACAGTTGGCAATGAAATTTGTAAAGTAGTAAAAACTTCATCTGCGCCATACGCAGTTCCAACACCATTAGTTGCATAAGCTCTAACATGATAAGTTGTATTTGGAGATAACCCGGTTATACTGCTTGAAAAAGGGCCTGAACCTGAACCGTCAATTGTTTTTGTGCTTAAACTTATTGTAGGATTGACACTTGTACTCCAACATACTCCTCGAGATGTTACTGCACTTCCTCCATTATTTGAAATAATTCCCCCACTAGAAGCTGTATATGCTGTTATGCTAAATACCGAAGTTGTTGTAATTGATGGCAAACTAATTGTTGTAAAACTAACCTCATTTCCATAAGCAGTACCTATACTGTTAGTTGCGTAAGCTCTCACATAATAAGTAGTGTTAGGGTTTAAACTTGTCAAGCTACTTGAAAAATTTCCAGTGCCAGAACCATCAATTGTCTTTGTTGATAAGCTAATATTTGGACTAGGCAATGTACTCCAACATACTCCACGGGATGTAACTGAACTTCCTCCATCATTGACAATATTACCTCCACCTGTTGCACTATTTGATAAAATATTAGTTATTGTTGAAGTTGTTAAAGATGGAATATCTAAAGTAGTAAAACTTAATTCATTTCCATATGCAGTACCTACACTGTTAGTGGCATAAGACCTAACATAATATGTAGTATATGGTGAAAGACCAGTTAAATTGCTTCCAAATAATCCGATACCACTGCCATCATTTGTTTTTGTAGACAATGCTGTCGTTGGTCCTGTAGAAGTACTCCAACATACACCTTTTGAAGTTACAGGACTGCCACCGTCAGTTGAAATATTTCCACCACTAGTTGCGGAAGTTGATGAAATTGCAGCAATAGAAGAAGTAATTATTGTAGGTAAACTTGGGGCAATTGGGGTATTAAAATTAATTTCATTACCGTAAGCTGTACCTAAACTATTAGTTGCGTAAGCTCTTATATAATATGTTGTATTTGGGATTAAACCAGAAATATGACTTCTAAAATTACCTACTCCAGCCCCATCATTTGTTTTAGTTTGCAGAGAAATATCTGGCGCAGTACTTGTACTCCAACATACTCCACGTGTTGTAACAGCACTTCCATTATCACTGATAACATTTCCACCACAAATTACTGTATAAGGAGTTATTGAGTCAACTGGATTTGTGTTGATTATTGGGATAGAAATTGTAGCAATTGTTACTTCGTTTGAATATAGCGGTGAATTACCTGCACTATTATATGAATATACCCTGTAAATATATGTGGTATTTATAGACAACCCTAAATCGTTGTAAATAGAAATATCAGAGCCTGTACTTGCAATGTCTGCAAAATTACCCCCAGTGATTTTTCTCTGTACTTTGTACCCTGTTTCATTAGTAGCATTATCTGTCCAAGTAAGATTTACTTGTGTTGTAGAAATTAGATTTGCTGAGAGGTTAGTAGGATTTGCTGGAACAACAGTAGTTACATTATTTTCTGTAGAGCAACCTGCTGATAAAATAATAAATAGAAAGAATATTAAACTTGAATTAAAATAGTTCTTTGTATTAATAATTTTCATATTGATTGAATTAAAGTTTATCAGAATGATTTTAATTGTATTTACATTTAAATTATTACAAATGTAATAAAAAATCCAATCCATATACTCCTTTACATATTACTTCATTTAATCCTTGATCAAACGAACAGAAAAAGCATTTGACTTGAGGTTACAATCTCTTGTAAAACCAGCATCAACATTGTTTAAGTATCGGTTCCATGCACCACTTACATTGTTCTCACTTGAACTCCACCAATATCCGTTGTTGCCAACACTGTAAAATTTACCACCATTGTTACGGTAACCACTTGGAAGGCCTGCAAATCCACTACTATCAGAAGCACCAGAATTTGGACTTAACCAATGAATTGTGCCTGACTCCTTCAAAGCTCCAGCTGATAAACTTTGTGACCCAGAAACAGAAGTATCCGAAATTGGGTCAATACACTTGATCAGTACATTCCATTCTGCATCACTTGGAATATGCCATCCTTTAGGAGACAATCCTCTTGAGTCATTTACAGCATACCAGTTATATAATTTGCCATATTGACTATAGGAAGTACTATCATTATTATACCAACACCACGCTCCTGTTGTTAAATTTTGCCATTGTGTAGCATCCTTAATTTGAGGTATTTCATCTCCATTTTGGTACTTATCAACAGACAGATTTTGAGCACTCCATATTTGATTACCAATGGTTATACTTTCTAATTTTGACATTTCTGATTGGGTTGATTTGTTTGCTGATGTGTTACAAGAAACTATCAAAATAATGCTTACAAACGAGAATAGCGACTTACGCATACAAATTATTTTTGCTAAAGTAAATAGAATTATTCAATTAATAAACGTAATGTTTGAAGCCCCAATAAGGGATGCAATTATTAACAATGACTATAATCATCCATCTTCCGTCTATTTATACACATCCTTTAAATTCCTTTACTTCGATTGTCTTTTTTATTCCACTGCTGGTTATCTTTTACCAAGTTAATCATTGCAATTCCCATGACTACACCTAACCCTAACATCACAACTAAAGGCACCCAACTCGTCTTTTGATTAGTTGCCATTTCTTTGCTTTGAGCCAACGGCCCGTACTCTTTAAATTCCATTTTTTTACTTTTTATAAATGTGAAGAAATCTCATTTCGTCTTTGTGTGATATCGTAAAATAATACTCGCCAACAATATGCCAAATGTCTCTGTGAGTATTAATGTATGTTCCATAATAGGCATGCTCATCAAAACCTTTTTTTAACACCTTATCATAATCAAATCTTGACTCTCCGGATACAGGTTGTAATTCCCTAAGAATTTTATAATTCGCATAGAGACCCTTTTTTATTTGAGCAGCAAGTCCATCAACAAT
>JAIYAN010000003.1 GCA_027489035.1 Chitinophagaceae bacterium | reverse complement strand
CGTTTACGTTACACAACAAATGGTTGTGGCAACGGTGTAATCAAAGCACAGAAATTATCGAACGTGATTAAAACAGGTTGTGTGCCTCCAATTACAAAGAATACATCAACATCAAGAGTACCAGTAACTTTAGCAACTTCAATGGAAGTGAAAGTATATCCAAATCCAACAACAAGTCAATTCAATGTACAGGTGAAATCATCAGGTACAGAAGAGGCGGTAGTAAGGGTATTGGATGTTACCGGACGTTTTATCAAGAGTGTAAAAGTATCATCTAATTCAAATGTGAACTTAGGATCGGATTTGAAAGCGGGTGCTTACATGCTAGAGGTAAGACAAGGTAAAGAGGTGAAGACTGTAAGGGTGATGAAGTTTTAGTTGTAGGGGTTGAATATTTTCAACCCTTACAAGAGGTTTGAGATGTTTTTGAGGTTTGAGAGGTTGGTGTAACACCAATCGAAAGAGTCAACAAAAAATAGAAATTCAGACACTCGAATGATAATAAAAAATCCCGGTTGCGAAATGCAGCCGGGATTTTTTTCGATTTTGATTTGTAGGTGTATTGTTAAAGAATTTTGGAAATGGGATATTGGATTTGATTTCGTTCCGATTTGAGCATTCAACACCAATCACCAAACACCAAACAAATTCTTTAGACAATTAAACCAAACACATTTATTATAATCTCAAAAAAATGAAAATAAAAAATCCCTTCATTCTTGTTGCATTGTTCTCTATTGGATTTCAGATTACTACCATTGCACAGAAAAAAGAAAAGCCAAATGTTTTGTTTATTGCTATTGATGATTTGAAGCCCATTCTTGGTTGTTATGGGAATAAATTAATTAGTACTCCAAATATTGATCGCTTAGCAAGCATGGGCACCGTGTTTTTAAATAATTATTGTCAACAAGCTGTTTGTGGGCCTACTCGCGCAAGTTTAATGACAGGTAAAAGGCCAGACTATACAAAAGTTTGGGACTTAAAAACAACAATGAGAAGCATCAACCCTGACATCGTTTCTATACCTCAATATTTTGCCAGTCAAGGTTATAGCACACAAGGGATTGGTAAAGTTTACGATCCAAGATGTGTGGATAAAAAAATAGATGAACCATCATGGACTGTACCTTATTACAAAACCGACCTAAAATATTATGCTGAAGGTTTTGAAGAGCCTATTCTTGGCCGTTATCAGAATCCTGAAACTAGAGCACTTGCAGAAACATACATCAATGAAGCTTTGGCTCAAGGGATGAAAAAAAGCGAAGCCAATGAGTATGCGATGAAAAAAATAAAGCCTACAACAGAATGTATAGATGTTCCAGACAATGCGTATAATGATGGAGCGAACATTTTACAAGCAAAAGATATCCTAAAAGATTTGAGCAAAAGTTCCCTTCCATTCTTTTTTGCTGTTGGAATTGCAAAACCTCATTTGCCATTTGTTGCACCAAAAAAATATTGGGATTTATATTCAAGGGAAGATATGCCTATTGAAAAATATCAAGAGAAACCTAAAAATGCAGTTGATGTTGCTTTTCATAATGCAGGCGAAATAAGATCCTACTCTGACATTGCGCCATTGACTTCTTTTAGTGATACAAAAAACTTCGGCTTATCATTGCCGCTAGATAAACAAAAAGAATTGATTCATGGATATTATGCAGCGATTTCTTATACAGACGCTCAAGTTGGGATTTTATTAAATACGCTAGATGAATTGGGTTTGACAAAAAACACAATTATAGTCCTATGGGGAGATCATGGTTGGCATTTAGGCGATCATAACTTATGGTGCAAGCACACCAATTTTGAACAAGCTACACACGCGCCTTTAATTATTTCTTCTCCTAAAATTAAATCTGGTAAAACGAAATCGCAAACAGAATTTGTAGATATTTTTCCTACACTTTGTGATTTAGCAGGATTGAATGTTCCAACTTATTTGGATGGTAAAAGTCTTGTGCCAATTATGAAAAATAATAATGAAAATGTAAAGGAATTTTCAGTTAGTCAATATCCAAGAAGTGGCGGTGATTCAGAATCAGAAAGATTAGGATATGCAGGTGCAAAAGTCATGGGGTATTCTATTCGTACAAGCCAGTATCGTTATACCATTTGGATGGGAAGTGCATTTAGAAGTACACAAAAATTTGATAATAGTATGATTGTAGGCGAAGAATTGTATGATTATGTAAATGATCCAGAAGAAAAAGAGAATGTATTTAATGAAAAAAAATACAGTTCAATTTCAAAAGATTTGAAAAATAAGATGTTGGAATTTTTTAAAACCCAAGAAGTAAAATAATGATTAGAATAGCTATTTTATTTAATCTTGTATTTTTTACTTTTTTTTGCAAAGCAAATAGTTTTTTTGTTTCAACAAATCAAGAACTTCAAAAAGTTTTGAATAAAGTAAAAGCTGGGGATTCTATTATTTGGAAAAACGGAGAATACAAAAATGAAAGAATCTTATTTTATCCTGGACGTAATGGAACAGAAAATAATCCAATAACATTTTGTGCGGAGTCTCCTGGAAAGGTTGTTTTTTATGGTAATTCTCAATTGTTTTTAAGCGGCGATTATTTAATAATTGAAGGCTTTAAATTTGAAGGTGAATGTACTTTGTCAGATGGAGAACCTGTTATTGCTTTTTCGCCAGAATCTTCAAATAAATATGATTTGCCAAACCATTGTCGTGTTACAAATTGCGCGATTATTAATTATTCAGTTACAGAAGAATCTGGTAAAAATAATAATTACGTTGCGATGGGAGGTACATATAACGAACTAGATCATTGCAGTTTTTCAGGCAAGTTAAATAAAGGGCCCACAGTGGTCGTAAATTATTTTGAAAACGAAAATTATGTTAAAGGTTCGGATCAAGCGCCATCTACATACCATCACATTCATCACAATTTTTTCGGGTATCGTACTTATTCCAGTAATGGAGGAGAGCAGATACGCGTTGGCGTTAGTGGCACTTCAGGCACAAAAGGATTTAATTTAATTGAGTACAATTATTTTGAAGAATCCAAAATCGAAGCGGAAGTAATCAGCAATAAAAGTTGTAACAATGTCTACCGATTTAATACTTTATTTGGGAATGATGGCGCTTTGGTACTTCGTCATGGTACAGATTGTATTGCTTACGGAAATTACATCATAGGAAATCAAAACAACAAGTTGAGTGGTGGTATTCGTATTGTGAATCCACGACAATTGGTTTTTAATAATTATATCGAAAACATCGAAGGAGCAGATCGTTCAATGAGGGCTTCTATAGTTGTGATGTCTGGTTTCGAAGGCGCTGGGATTAACGAATACTATCCTGCCGATAAAGCAATTGTTGCCTACAATACAATTGTTAATCCTACAGGTAATGCGATTAAATTGTCGGTTGGAAATGCTAGCAAAGGGAAATCCCTAGTAGCACCTAAAGATGTTTTGTTTATTGGGAATTTGGTGCAGAATGCCACTGGAAATTCCGATGTGCCATTTAAGAATTATGATGTTGAAGCATCTTATAAATTGATTGATAATTTTATAAATAACAAACCTGTCATACAAGGTTTTTCTGAATTAAAATCAGGGGATTTGAAAATTGAAAATGGTTTAATTTCAATAGATAGAACCGTTGATTCTGAATTGAAAACAAAAATCATTAAAAAATTAAAGTCGTTCAATATTGATATCGAGGAAAAAGACATTACTAATTTCAATCCGGACTGGATTGTTTCTAAAAAGAATTCTGGTGCGAGTTGGATGAGTAAATAGATTTTATAAATGTAAAAAGTGAAGTATAAGATGTAAAAATTAAAATTTTTTACTTTTAAATTTTTAATTAACCAACAATCCATGAAAAAAGTTATTGTTTTGTTTTTTCTTTTTTTAATAAATGCCATGATTTGTTTTGCTCAAAATAAATCAAAGCAAATTAAAGACAGTGTAGAATGCAATAAAAAACAAACTTGTTGCAATAAAAACATTCCTAAACGATTTGGGAGTATTATTCAGACAGATAAGTCTGCGTTTTTTAATTTGTCAGATTCTACTCATATTGGAATGGTTTGGATAGCAGGCGGTAAATTTTTTATGGGTGGTGATAATGATCAAGCAAGGGCTGATGAATTTCCAAAACATCAAGTTGAATTGAATGGATTTTTTATGGATGAAACAGAAGTTACGAATAAGCAATTTGCAAAATTTGTGGCCGAAACCGGCTATATCACAACTGCAGAAAAAGATGTCGACTGGGCCGAATTGAAAAAGCAATTGCCTGAAAATACACCAATGCCTGATAGTGAAATGTTGAAAGCGGCCTCTTTGGTTTTTGTGTCTACTCCTGAAGCAGTTAATTTAAACGATTATAGTCAATGGTGGAAATGGCAACACGGTGCAAATTGGAAGCATCCGCAAGGCCCTGTTTCTGATATCATTGGTAAAGATGATTTTCCGGTTGTACAAGTGAGTTGGGATGATGCAAATGCATATTGTAAATGGGCTGGTAAAAGATTGCCAACAGAAGCGGAGTGGGAATATGCAGTTAGAGGTGGTGCAAAAAATACAATGTATAGTTGGGGAAATGCGCCTATAGATTCTAACGGTTTTCAATGCAATTATTGGCAAGGTAGTTTCCCCAATAATAATCTTGTTGAAGATAAGTTTTATTTAGCTGCACCAGTTAAATCGTTTAGGCCTAATGGTTATAGTCTTTATGACATGGCTGGTAATGTGTGGGAATGGTGTAGCGATTTATATCATCATGATTATTTTAAAAATTTTGAAAAAATAAAATGTGCAAATAATCCGAAAGGACCAAATACAAGCTTCGACCCTGATGAGCCACTGGTTTCAAAAAGAGTCATGCGTGGCGGTTCGTTCCTTTGTAATGAGTCTTATTGCAGTGGATATAGAAATTCAAGTCGTATGAAAAGTTCACAAGACACTGGAATGGAGCATGTTGGCTTTAGATGTGTTGCAGATAAAAAATAAAAATTGAATTTAGTATATGAGAATTGTTCTACTCTTTTTTATGATTTTGATTTCTTCAGTTCTTTATGCACAAGAAGTACAAAAAGGCAAGCTGATCTATGTAAACAATTTTGCTACAGCAAAAAATCTTGCTGATTGGATTATGGAAGGGCCGGGTAAGATTGAGTTTGTAAACAACACGATGGAAATGTACTCGCCAAATGAAGAAGGTCATCATGTGTTTTGGTGTCCGAATGATTTCCCAAAAGATTTTATTGCAGAATGGGATGCTAAAAATTTTGAAACAGATGCAGGATTATGTATCATTTTCTTTGCAGCAAAAGGTCTTAAGGGACAATCCATTTTTGATTCTTCAATGCCCAAAAGAACAACCGGCGTGTTTACCGATTACACCAAAGGCGCTATGAATTGTTACCATATTTCTTACTATGCCAATGCAAAAGATGATGCGCATAGAGAAACAGCTAACTTAAGAAAGAACAAAGGTTTTAACCTTGTGCTTACTGGTGAAAAAGGGATTTCGATGGAATCAACCTCTTGGAATCATATTAAACTGGTGAAACTAAATAATCAAATTATAATGTATGTCGACGACAGGAAAATAATTGATTGGACTGATGATGGTGTTAAATACGGAGCGGTATTAAATGATGGAAAAATCGGTTTTAGACAAATGAAATGGACGCATTTTGCGTATAAAAATTTCAAAGTGTGGAATTGTAATGATTCAAAATAAAAATATTTCAAACCCAATAAATAAAAAAATGATTAAAAATTCGATTTTAAATGTTTGTGTAACTACTTCAATTCTTTTAGGTGGAATTAGTTTTATGGTTTTTAAAAATCATGAAAAGAAATCAATTCCATCAATTGTAAATTCGGTTAAATCAAATGTGATTTTATCTTCAAGCGCAACAAATGATTCCTCAATAAAAGAATTACATGAAGCACATCAATTTGCAAAATCAAAATCAAATCCATCTGAAGAATCAAGACCTGATATTTTGTTTTTTCTTGCCGATGATATGATGTCGATTGCTTGTGAGCCTTATGGTAATATTGATGTACATACCCCAAATCTTTCCAAGCTTGCAAAAGATGGAATGTGTTTTGATAATATGAATAATGCTACAGCAATGTGCGGACCAACACGTCAGAGTTTATACACGGGTATTTTTCCGGTAAAAAATGGTTCTTATCCCAATCATGCTCAAGTGTATAATAACATTACAAGTATAGCTCAGCATTTTAAAGGATTAGGTTATCGAGTTGCCTTGATTGGCAAACAACATTATGCACCTATGGAAAATTTCCCTTTTGAATATTTAGGCGGAAGAAATGGAGATAATGGAGAAGGAGTAGATATTGAATTAAAGAATGCTGAAAACTTCATCAATAAAGATAAATCAAAGCCGTATCTACTTTTTGTTTGTACCAATCAGCCACATACACCATGGAATAGAGGGAATAAAGATCAATACGATTCAAAGAGAATTAAAGTGCCCTCTTTTTTAGTTGATACAAAAGAAACACGTGTTGCATTGGTGAGGTATTATGCTGAAATTACCTATGCCGATAGTTTGGTTGGCGTTTGTATGGATATGGTGGATAAGCAAAGTAATAAAGACAATACATTGTTTATGTTTGCAAGCGAACATGGGTCATCGTTACCTTTTGGTAAATGGACTTGTTATAACATGGGATTGAAAGCAGCGTTTATTGCAAAATGGCCAAAAGTAATTAAGCCGTCTACACGTACTTCAATTCTTGCACAATACATTGATGTGTTGCCAACACTCTACGAAGCTGCAGGCGGTGATCCGAAGAAATTAAGGGGGAATAAAGAACAAACGATGATGTTAGATGGGAATAGTTTTTTAGCCACGTTTAAAGGGAAGGATGTAGAAATTAGGAACTATGTGTATGGCGTTCAAACTACGCGTGGTATTGCAAATGGGTCTGACAACTATCCTGTTCGTTCTATTCAAGATCATAATTATAAATTGATATGGAACTTAAATTATAATGCAGAATTTCTATCATCAGGTTCAAAACATGGCAGCAAACTTTATGAATCTTGGCTGGTGGAATCTGACGTAACAAGAGAGGAATATGAACATGCAAAAATGTATCGTAATCGTCCTGAGTTTGAATTGTATGATATCAAAAACGATCGTTTTGAAATGAAGAATTTAGCAGAGGATAAAAAATTAACAAAGGTAAAAGACAAACTGTTTACCGATTTAAAAATATGGATGAACGAACAAGGAGATAAAGGCATTGAAACAGAATGGAAAGCGTTGACCAGATTTAAGGGCGATACGACCAATTGGAAAAAGGGAGGTGATTAATTAGCCGTTCGTTTATTGTAAACCAATAAGTTTAAGTCTTCCTCATGGAAGACTTTTTTCATTTAATGCACTGATAATTGTCATTAGTCAATGTTTTATTTAAAAATACTTTCATTGCTTAAAAATATATAAGTATGGAATTAACATTGAAATCTAAACAAAATGTAAAATCAGCATATTTATCTAGTACCATTGAAAAAACAAAAACAGGAATTTGTGGCTTCGATGAAATTACGTTTGGTGGGTTACCCAAAAATAGGCCAACCTTACTAGTTGGAGGCATTGGGACTGGTAAAACATTTATGTCGATGCATTTTTTACTAAACGGAGTAAATCAATTCCAGGAAAATGGGGTGTTTATGACCTTTGAAGAAAAAACATCTGAACTGGTAACTAACTTTTCAAATTTCAATGTTGATATTGATGAGCTGGTTAAAAACAAAAAGCTTTATTTCGAACATCTACATATTGCTCAATATGAAATGCATGAATCTGGGAAGTATAATATTGATGGTTTGTTTGTGCGTATAGAACATGCCATGAATGCCATTAATGCCAAACGAATTGTATTGGATTCGTTGGATACGTTGTTTACAAATTTGGATATCAATATGTTGAGAAATGAGTTTAAGAAATTATTTTTTTGGCTAAAAGAAAAAAACATTACAGCCGTTATCACTGCAGAACAAGGGGATATTTATTTAACACGATTAGGATTGGAAGAAAATGTGGCGGATTGTGTCATTGAATTAACGAATCGCATCATTAATCAAATATCAACTAGACGTTTGCGGATTATGAAATACCGAGGTTCATTTCATGCCAATAATGAATATCCATTTATTATCGATAATGAAGGGATGAATGTTTTTCCAATTGCAACCAATTTAATTGAATACAACATCAGCAATCAACGAGTTTCTAGTGGAATTAAAAATTTAGATGCGATGCTTGATAATAAAGGTTTTTTTGTTGGAAGCAGTATTTTGATATCGGGGTCGGCGGGAACTGGGAAAACAAGTTTAACCGCATTTTTTGCAAAAAGCAATTGCGAAAACAATAAAAAATGTTTGTTCTGTGCGTTTGAGGAATCATCAAAACAAATTATGAGAAACATGAAATCAATAGGCATTGATTTGGAAAAATATGTTACTTCAAACAATTTGATTTTCTATTATGCACGACCAACTTTACAAAATCTAGAGTTGCATTTTATGCGCATTAAGGCGCTCATTGAAATCGAAAAACCAGATGTAATAATCTTGGATCCTGTTACAAATTTAATGACAGAAGGGCCTAATAGTGATGTTAGAGGTATGCTGACACGGTTTATTGACTATTTAAAAACCCAACAGATATCTGTAATGTTTACAGCAGCAATTACTTTGAAATCTGTTACAATAAATCCAAGTGATGAAGGCATTTCATCTATGGTAGATACATGGTTAATGGTGGAGGATATTGTTACTGAAAATAAACGCAATCGGATCATTTATATTTTAAAATCGAGGGGTATGCCACATTCAAAGGAGGTGAAAGCTTTTGAGATTTCAAATCAAGGCATCGATATTTATGAATTGGATAAAATTGAAAATCATGCAATTCTAGAGAATAGAAATAATGGAGCTGTTTTAAATGGAAATATTACATAGGATTGTCATTGACTTAAAAAAATATTTTAAAATGGACAGTAAAGCATTATATAGATTTTCATTGTTTGTTTCAGGCGAGGGGTTGTTGGCAAAAAAGGCAATCTTTAATTGTAAAAAATATTTAGACATCTTTTTACAATCAAATTATGATATGGAAATCATTGATGTACTTCAGTATCCGAAATTGGCTATTGATGAAAACATTATTGCCTTACCTATTTTGAAAAGAAAGAATCCATTGCCAGAAATAAGCATAGTAGGAGATATGTCTAACTTGGAATTATTTAAATCTGATTTGTTGATGAATTAAAAAGATTGATTTTATGCAAAAAAACTACAACAAAGAATTGGATTTCATTTTGGAATTATTGGTAAAAGAATATGAAGACATTTATAATAAATTAAATTTCTATTCAGATGAAAATTCGAGTCCAACAAAACAGATTGTATATGATCAAGTTAAAGCAGAATTTGGATTGAAAGATTGGGAGATTAATATTCTAATCTATTCGCTTTTTTTGGATAAATATGTTAAGTCGATTGATCCACTTGTAATTTCAATTGAGGGACTTGTATTTAGAAACAATGGTGGTTATGTTGAAAAAACGATTATGATAAATCGAGAGTCTAATCGGATTCAAAAAGTAGAAAATGATTCTAGAAAGTATACCTTTTATTTAATGGTGTTCACTGCAATCTTAGCAATTGCCAATTTAATCGCAGCATGGTTTTTTTCAATCGAAATCTGGTCTTTTTACACCAATATTTCAAAGTGATTTTGTTTTGATTGCTTTAATAATAAAAAAGCCCGCAGTTTTAAATTGCGGGCTAAGTGTTTAAAATTATTTTAAAGATTCAATCTTTTTTACAAAGTTTGCTTTAGGTTGAGCGCCAACCAATTTATCTACAACAACACCACCTTTTACAAATAATATTGCTGGGATGCTTGTAATGCCATAATCCATTGATATTTGTGGATTGTGATCTACGTTTACTTTGCCAATTTTTACTTTGCCTTCGTATTCTTTCGCCAATTCTTCAATAACTGGACCTATTGCTCTACAAGGGCCACACCATTCTGCCCAGAAATCAATTACCGATAATTGCGCTGAATCCAATACTTCTGATTTAAAGTTTGAATCTGTAAATTCTAATGCCATAGTTTTTTATTTTAATTTTTAATGTATGTATTTATGATTGCAAATTTATGTCCAATATTTTCATCGGCACAATTGACATATCCACAATTCTAATTTTAATTTGTGCATAGTTTTTATGCATTTATTGTCAGGTATTTAGCGAAACAATGACATTTAACTGTCTATTCTCATCCAAAAACTCGATCAATTCATCGTTTACAGAAATTCCTTTTCCAATGGTTGTTAAGCCGATTTTCTTTTCATGTTCAAAATCCAATATGTTGATATTTAAGGATGTATTTCCTGGATGTTTGTTCATGTTTGTTTCCAAGAATTCAATCAGTTCATGATCTATAAATTGTGGATCCAATTCAATCGTTAATCGCTTTGTGAGACTCGTTTTTATTGTTTCCAATAAATGGAATTTTGATATTTTAAATTCAAAAGGACTGGTAGCAAAACGTTGTTTAAATCCGCCTTCAATTAAAACAATAGTGCCTATTTCAAGATATTTTACATATTTCACATAGTCTTCGCCAAATAGCATAAACTCTGTTTTTCCAGAAAAGTCTTCTAAGTTTAAAATACCAAAGTTTTTTCCTTGTTTAGATAATCTATGTTGTGCACCAATGACCAATCCAGCCAGTCTGAAATTTCGACTACTTGGATTTTCATTGATTTGATTTTTTACTGTATTGTAATCCGCGATAGAAGAAATGTTGTAATGCTTGAATTCAAATTTATAGTTGTCTAAGGGATGACCACTAATAAACATGCCCGTAACCTCTTTTTCGTAATCGAGTTGCACTGTAAGTTGCCAAGGTGCACAAGGTGCAAGTTTTGGCGGCATAATATCCGGCATTTGCAAATCGCCAAAAAGAGAGTTGGTTACATTGGTGGCTTGTGTTTGAAACACCGAGCCAAATTTGATTATTTTATCTAGATTCGTGGTGTCTCCGGGTGCTTGATAAAAATATTGTCCACGATGTAAGTCTGTAAAAGAATCCAGCGCACCGCCATAAATTAAATTTTCGAGCGATTTTTTATTCACAGCTCTTAAATTTACGCGCTTTATAAAATCATAAATATTGGGAAAATGTCCTGCTTTTTTTCTTACTTCAATGATGTTTTCAATTGCGTTTTCACCAACTCCTTTTAATCCACTAAAACCAAATCTGATTTCTCCTTTTTTATTTACGGCAAAGCCACTGTTTGATTCATTTACATCAGGCCCTAAAACCACCAATCCCATACGTTTACATTCTTCCATGAAAAAAGTGATCTTTTCAATGCTTCCGGCATGATTAAGCACAGCCGCCATATATTCACTTGGGTAGTGGGCTTTTAAATAAGCAGTTTGATACGCTACAAAAGCATAGCAAGTGGAATGGGATTTGTTAAACGCATATTGTGCAAATGCTTCCCAATCTGTCCAGATTTTTTCCAACTTATCTTTAGGGTGACCTTTTTTTGTAGCCCCTTCAATAAATTGAACTTTCATTTTATTCAGTGTAGCAATCTGCTTCTTACCCATCGCTTTTCTCAAGACATCCGCATCTCCTTTACTGAAACTAGCAAGCTTTTGAGAAAGCAACATTACCTGTTCTTGATAAACAGTAATACCATAAGTCTCTTCCAAATATTCTTTCATGTCTTCCACATCATAAGCCACGGCTTCCTTTCCGTGTTTACGCGCAATGAAACTTGGAATGTACGCCATTGGGCCTGGACGATACAAGGCATTCATTGCAATTAAATCATCGAATTTATCTGGCTTTAAATCACGTAAATGTTTCTGCATGCCCGCACTCTCAAACTGGAACGTAGCGTTTGTATCTCCCTGCTGATAAAGCTTGTATGTTTCAGCATCATCCAAAGGAATATTATCAATGTCTATATCTACACCATGATTTTGTTTTATTAAGGCAAGTGCTGTTTTTAAAATGCTAAGGGTTTTCAATCCTAAAAAGTCCATTTTAATAACGCCTGCCTCTTCAATGGTATTTCCTTCAATTTGTGTAAGCCAAAGGTCTGATTCTTTGGAAGTAGCAACTGGAATTAAATCGGTAAGATCTTGAGGAGCGATAATTATTCCAGCTGCGTGAATGCCTGTATTTCGAACCGAACCTTCAAGAATTTCAGCTTCTTTTAAAATCCGACTTGGTAAATCATTGCCGTTATATATTTCTCTTAATTTTTTTACCGACTCAAAATCTTCGGCACCCAATTGTTCTTTTTCTTCCAACGATTTTTCGCCAGCTTTCGCATCTTTGATGGTCATTGGAGCAGTGAGCAATCGCTTTAAATTAATACCTGGTTTTTCAGGAACGAGTTTACTTATTGCTCTACTTTCTGCAAGCGGCAAATCCATAACCCGCGCCACATCGGCAATGCTACTTTTAGCCGCCATTGTGCCGTAAGTAATGATTTGAGCAACTTGATTTTTACCATATTTCTGAACAACATAGTCAATCACTTTTTGTCGGCCTTCATCATCAAAATCCGTATCAATATCGGGCATTGATTTACGCTCCGGATTTAAAAAACGCTCAAATAGTAAATTGTATTTTATAGGGTCGATGTTGGTGATGCCAATACAATAAGCCACTACACTTCCTGCAGCCGAACCACGACCAGGCCCAACAAATACGCCAATTTCCCTTCCCGCACGAATGAAATCACTTACGATTAAAAAGTAACCCGCAAATCCCATTTTTTCAATTACGCCCAATTCAAATTGAATGCGCTCTTCGGCTTCTGGGGTTAAAATTTGATAACGATTTTTGGCACCTGCCCATGTAATGCTTGCTAAGTATTCATCTTGGGATTTGAAATTTGCAGGTACAACAAAGTTTGGAAGTAAGATGTCTTTTTTTAAATCGAGTAAATCAATTTTATCTACAATCTCATTTGTGTTATCAATGGCTTCAGGTAAGTCGTGAAACACCTCAGACATTTCCGCAGTAGTTTTAAAATAAAACTGATCATTTGGAAATGCGAATCTTTTGTTTTTCGTCATCACGTCATCATCTGAGAACTCGCGTGATGCAGGCGTACTTTGTTTTTCCCCAGTGTTAATACAAAGCAAAATATCGTGCGCATTAAAATCACTTTGATTTACATAGTGACTGTCATTACTGGCAATTACTTTTACATTGTATTTTTTTGCAAATTTTAATAATACCTGATTTACTTTGTCTTGTTCGGCCATACCATGTCGCTGAATTTCGACATAATAATCATCTTGAAAAATATTTAGCCACCATTTGAATTCATTTTCACCTTCTTCTTCGCCATGTTTTAAAATGGCTTGAGGTACCAAGGCGCCAAGACAGCATGTAGTAGCGATAAGGCCTTCGTGGTATTTATGTATAAGTTGTTTGTCGATTCTTGGATATTTGGAGTACATGCCTTCAATGTACCCAAGGGAGGTGAGTTTTACCAGATTTTTATATCCAATTTCATTTTTTGCCAATAAAATTTGATGGTGTCGAGGATCTTTTTCTTCTTTACTAAATGTTTTGCGTGTTCTATCTTGTGTGATGTAAAACTCGCAGCCAACAACGGGTTTGACTAAAGGTTTGCCATTAGCATCTAAATTATTGTAGGCTTCTTTTACAAATTCAAAAGCGCCAAACATGTTTCCATGATCGCTAATCGCAAGTGCTGGCATACCATCTTTTATCGCCTTTTTATATAGGTTTTTGATAGATGCCGCTCCATCTAAAAGCGAATATTGGGTATGAACATGTAAATGGCTAAACTTCATAATTAAGGTATAAAAGCAAACAACAAATATCGTTTTGTTTGGGAAAAGAATTGGTTAAGTTTTTCCACAATGTAGAAATAAATTTAAGTGGTAAAATGTATATTTTAATAAAATCATTGAAAAAATCTTATGCGATTAAATTATTATTTGTCAAAATGAATTATACTTCCATGTAGGATATTTTAGATAATTTTGAGCTACTTATGCATCAATTAAAATTCATTCTGCTTTTTGGGATTGGGTTTATTTTTTTTGTTGAATGTGGTTTTTGTCAAAACAATAAATCTTCAACGGGTAAAAATGGCCTGATGTTTATTGAAGACATACAATTTGTGCAAAAAGGCGTGCAATCAAAATTGACGCTAAAAAATCCAATTTCAAAGAATGAAGCAGATACGGCGATTGTTTCAAAAAATAAAAAGCATTCAATATCTAATGAGTCAATTTCTTCAACAATAATTTCTGTATCTCCAACAACTCACATTGATAATTCAAAGGGTAATGATATTGAAATGTGCACCAATAGAATATTCAAATATGGTCAAATATTAGACATAGAAGTAGAAAGAATCAACAATGATTCATTATATCAATTTATCGATAATTGGATTGGAACGCCATATCGTTACGGAGGATCGACGAGTGAAGGTATAGATTGCAGTGGATTTTCAGGGATGTTGCACAAGCAAATATTTGGAACGATGTTGCCAAGAACTGCAAAAGACCAATATGAATCATGTATCAAACTAGATACTTCGGAATTGAAAGAAGGGGATTTGGTGTTTTTTAACACACGTGGTGGGGTGAGTCATGTAGGTGTATATCTGATGAATGGTTATTTTGTACATGCAAGCACTAAATATGGAGTAATCATAAGTAGCCTAGCAGAAGGGTATTACAAGCAGCGTTTTATTGGTGCGGGTAGGATGGGGGAGTAAAGAGGTTTTTGAGGTTTAAGACGTTTGAGAGGTTTGAGACGTTTGAGAGGTTTAAGAGGTTTGTGAGGTTTAAGAGGTTGGAAGTATGTAAAGTGTGAAAATTTTCTACTTATTTATTCGAGGAACTAGATTTTTGTTGCTGGATGATAAATTGCTAACAAAACCGAATGAACATTGGTGAAAATGTCACATCGAAAGACGAAAATTCCCAACCTCTCAAACGTCTTAAACCTCACAAACTTCTTGTAAGGGTTGAAAATTTTCAACCCCTACACAAACCTCTTACCCCACATACTCTCGCATATACGCGTAATGTGAATTGAGTTCTCCATTTTTTATGATGGTTGCTTTGTCGATAATCTCACTGTTTCCATCAATAATGTCTTTTAAAACATGCTTGATCAGTTGTTGTCCAAAGTACCTACTTGCATCTCTTGGCAGTTCATTGGGTAAATTTCCAACGGCCATAATATCAATTGAATTAGGTAGGTATGGTGCAGTTTTTTCCATGGTTAATTTATCAACGCCATAAACGGGATCTTCTATTGTGGAGTCTCCAAGGTTGCAAGGAATAGAGCCGTACATATCATCTGTAATATCAGCAATGGTTTTGATGTTGAAATCAGGTTGATGAATAGCCTCCTTTTCAAACAATCTTGGAATGTTGTGATCCCAATAAATACCATTCATTAAAATATCCGTATGTGGAATATATTGCTCAAAAGTACAGTTGTAATTTGCCGGGTTTGAATGAAATTCGGTTCTGTTGTAATTGTTGGTTTCTTTATGCAGATATAAATCTCTTCCCTTTAAATGAACGTAAACGGGATAAGAAAATGTTTTTTCTAGATACTCGTCTGGTTCAACTTCATGAATGCCCAATAGGTTCATGATTTCGAGAACGCCATGAGCAACCCTTCCGCTACCGGTTACAGCAATTTTTATAGCTGGAATTTTCAATCCGAAATAAGTGTGTATTAAATCATTAAAACTTTTGCTCGAATTGATTTTATCTAATTTAAAATCTCCAGTTTTATTGCCATAAGCCATGATGCCGTTATGTGCACCTACTACTCCAGCAAAAAAACCAAAGCCAATAATACGTTTGCCATCTATATGTTCAAGACATTCGTAATCAATTAAAGTAATTTTTTTAGCAACAATTTCTTTGATTAATTTTTGATTGTAAGGCTGTAATTTTTTTGTGTGCGAGAAGAAAAGGTATGTTTTATTGGGGATTAGCATTTCTAATGGTACTTCTTTGATGCCCAATAAAATATCGCAATCGCTAATATCATCTTTTACTTCAATACCAGCAGAAATATACTCTTTATCCGAATAACAGCGGTCGTTTGACTTTTGAACCACAACCTGAATACCATCTTGAGTTTTATTGATGAATTTACATTGGGCAGGCGTAAGCGCAACCCTATTATCAGAAGGGATTTTTCCTTCTTTGATTAGTCCGAATTTTAGCATTGGTTTTTATTTGGGGGCAATTTACATTTTAAAATGAATTTTGGGATGCCTAACTTTGAAAAATGAATCATTTTGAACTTTTTGAATTTGAAATTGCGCCAATCATTGATAAATCTTTATTGACTAAAAAATACCTGCAATTACAGAAGCAGTATCATCCGGATAATTATTCTTTATCGGACGAAAATGAGCAAAATCAATCTTTAGAAATGTCATCGCTAATCAATAAAGCATTTGCTGTATTTAAAGATGATTTAAAAACAATAGGATATTTTTTAGAGATAAAGGGGTTGATTTCAGAAGAGGAGAAATATCAATTGCCACCTTCGTTTTTAATGGAAATGATGGAAGTAAATGAGCAAATTGATGAAGGTGATTTTGATGCATCATCGATTGATGATATTCAACAAGAATTGGATAAAGAAATTCAATTTGTAATGCAAAAAAAAGCGTTGGATTTTACAGCAGATGAACTATTAAAGATTAAAGAATTTTACTACAAGAAAAAATACTTAAAAAGGATTTTGGATAGATTAACTGATTGATGTAATATTGTGCTCCGTTTGAAGATTTAGAATTTAAACGGGTGTGTCAAAAGTTGCCCATGTGGCGGAATTGGTAGACGCAGCAGACTCAAAATCTGCCATTCGCAAGGGTGTGAAGGTTCGATTCCTTTCGTGGGCACCAAAAAGTCAGAACGAGAATGAGAGCGAGAGCGATCATGAAGTTCTGACTTTTTTCTTCTCGCTCATTCTGTTTCTCAATCTGATGAATATATTACTTTCAAATCTTCAGCACTCATGGAAGCAAATTGCACAATGTAGTTAAATACTACAACACACATACCGACCAATTGGTCGATTTTATTTTTATATCATATTTACCTATTTATAATAAATTTCATTTTCTAATTCGTGTCTTCTCGCCTTCGAGTCTTCGTGTCAAAAAAATGCTGCAAGCATTTCATCTTCGTGTTTCAATTCCCTTGGTGTCCTTTACTCTCCTCACCTTTCGGGCGAGGGGTTGGGGATAGGGGCTTCAAACACCAAACACCAAACACCAAACACCAAACAATCCCCAAAATATTACCTATCCTCAATCAAAATATCTACATTTGATGCTCAACAAAATCATTTTAATGATAAAAATTCCGTTTTTTTTTCTTTTTCTATGCTTTTTTTCTCCTTGTTTAATGGGGCAAACACCTTTGAAATTATCATTACAAAATAATTATACCTACACAGAATCGTTTTCAGATGTTAATAATTGGACTTTTAGTTCAGTCACTCCAGTTGATGGAACATTTACAGGAGGAATTGGTGCTTCTTGCTGGAAGGGTTGCGTTACACAGTTTACCGGTACAATTCCCGAAGGAAAAAAAATCACAACAGCTTCAACTAGTTTCACTTCTAGTACAACAGGTGGGGTTCAAAAAGGCTCAGGTTCTATTGTACTTCTTGCTACAGGGACTACCGACAATAGCAGTTCTGTAGCATTTGATTTGTTTCTTGATTTTTCAGGTTTAAATGCGGGTACACTTAGTTTTGATTGGAGCACAATTATAAATAGTACAGGCAATAGAAATGCAAGTTTGAAAGTGTATTCAACGATTGATGGAAATACTTTTACTGATTTATCTGCAGCACAGGTTTTGAATGTTAGCAATGGTGCTGTTGTTTCTGGCAGTGTAGTTAATGTTAGCTTACCAAGTAATTTCAATAATGCCTCCACAGCTAGGTTGCGTTTTTATGTTTATAATGGAACTGGCGGTACTACTGGCTCTAGACCTAAAATAAATATCGACAATGTAATAATTACAGCAAATCCAAATGTTCAATGTGTTTCGCCTTTATCACAGCCCAGTTCATTGGTTTTTTCTGAAATAGGGAGTAACAGTGCTGCAGGATCTTTCAGCGCAGCATCATCAGGTGCAAACAAATATTTAATGGTACTGAGTGCCAACATTGCACAAACAATAACGCCGATTGATACTATAGCGTATTCAATAGGGGATGAATTAAATGATGCAGTAGTTGTTTCGGTCGACGATAGTTTAACATTCAACTTATCTGCATTAAATCCATCAACAATTTATTATCTATATGTTTTTTCGTACAACGACCTCTGTAATGGCGGGCCTAAATATAATGCCATAGATCCATTCACCGCATCTTTTACAACAACTTCAGGTATCTTGCCTTGTATTGCGCCAATAACACAGCCGTCAAATTTTATTTTTAGTAACATAACATCAAACGGTTTAATTGGAACTTTTAATTCGTCACCTGAAATAAATGAATATTTAATTGTTAGAAGCAATTCATCCACCTTGAATGATATTCCATCAAATACAGTTACATATAATTCAAAAGATTCACTTGGTGGTGGGATTGTAGTGTATCGTGGCCCAAGTTATTCATTTGTTGAAGATTCGCTTCTTGCTTCAACAACTTATTTCTATCACGTGTTTTCATTCATTTCTCAAGATTGCAGTTTTGGTCCAGTGTATAATACTGCAAACCCTTTGGTTGGATCTGTTACTACACTTTCAAATATTTCAGTTTGTAATGTGCCGAATAATCAGCCAACCAATTTGATTTTAAATGGAGACAACAGCAGTGTCTCTGGTACGTTTTCAACTAGCGCTGATGCGGATTCCTATCTTGTATTGTATAGTAATTCTAGCAGTTTAAGTCAGCTTCCAGTTAATGGAACGACCTACAATTCAGGAAATGCAATTGGGAATGCTTTTGTGTTGTCTAATTCTACTAGTAATTCTTTCATCAAAAATAATTTGTCTGCATCCTCAACTTATTATTTTTATGTGTTTGCCGAAAATGCTTTTTGTACGGCAGGTCCGAAATACAATACAATTTCACCCTTGTCATTAAGTTTTACAACCACTTCATCCGGAACTTATAATTATTATTTTGGCAACCTTCATGCGCATTCAAGTTATTCGGATGGAAACAAAGACAGTACTGCTTTTACTCCAGCTAACGATTATGCATATGCTAAGAATTCGCTTGGTATGGATTTCTTGGGAATTTCAGAGCATAATCATGCAAGTGCTGGTATGAGTATAAACAATTGGCCATTAGGTGTTGCTCAAGCAAATGCTGCTACAACTTCTACTTTTGTTGGATTGTATGGTCAAGAGTGGGGGGTAATTAGTAGCGGTGGACACATTTTAATTTATGGGATTGATTCTTTAATAGGCTGGGAAACCAATAACTACCAGATTTATGTAGCCAAAAGTGATTATACTGGTCCTAATGGATTGTTTAGAAAATTAAATGCCAATGGAAATGCATTTGCTACCTATGCGCATCCAGATGGAACGGATTATAACAATATTTCAAATTTAAGTTTTAATAATACTGTAGACAGTTCCGCAGTGGGTTGTGCAATTGAAAGCGGTCCTGCATTTTCTACAAGTACAAGTTATAATGATTATCCAACTTCAATGTCGTTTCTTGGTTATTATACAAAAATGCTTTCGAAAGGATATCGTCTTGGTCCATTAATGGATCATGACACACATTATACAAATTTTGGTAGAGCAAATGAAAATAGGCTGGTGGTTTTAGCACCATCACTTACAAAAGCGAATTTAATTGCAGCAATGAAAGCGAGAAGGTTTTATGCAACACAGGATTTAGATACTAGAATAAATTTCACCGTTAACAATCAAGTGATGGGTTCTGTATTTTCAGGGAATGCGGTGCCGGTTATAAATATTGTTGCCACTGATCCAACTGCGCCTGTAGGAGCTATTAAAAATATTAAATTGATGTATGGTATCCCAGGTAGTGGTGTTTTACCTACTCAGCTCAGCAGTAGTTCAACTGGAACACTTGCTTATTCGCATACTTCATTAGCCATTGGAACCAAAGTTTACTATTATGTAGATATGACTATCAATGGAAAACGTTCAATATCTGCGCCTATTTGGTACACAAAAACCAATGTGGTTACGCCATCTGTTTCAATTAGTACGCCATTTTCTATAACCGAATCAAACTTAAATGGAAATGTAATTGATGTTACTTTATCTAACGAAACTTTTTTAAATTATTCTACGAATCCTACCATTGCTAATCCTTTATCTTTTACGTTAAATAACGCGCCAGCTGGCACTTCCATCAGTTCAGTACAATTGACATCTGCCACTACAGCAAAAATCACTTTGCTGTTTAATCAAACAGATTTCGATGAGAATATTTCTAATTTTAGTATCTCAATTTCAGGATCGGTATTAACATCTGCAGTTGCTAGAACAAGTAATGTATTGGCGATAACTTCACTCTTTGAAGTTTTAAATATTAGCAGCATCACCACATTTGGTAAACAGCGTTTGGCTACTTCAGCTTCAGAGAAAATCTATTATGTTTCTGGTTCTTCCTTAACTGGAAATGTAATCATTAATGCACCTACAGGATTTTTAATTTCCACCAACTCAGGTGAAGGATTCACCAATTCAATTTCACTTTTTCCTAATGTGGGTGTTTTAAATTCAACGGCTGTGTATGTTGTTTTTTCTCCACCAGGATTAAATGTGTATAATTCCAATATTTCAAACACATCTCAAAACGCAGTTTCAAAATTTCTGCCTGTTTCTGGCTATGCATACATTACTGATACGGCTTGTAATGCTTATTTATGGAATGGCGTAACATATACAACTTCCGGTGAAAAGACCTTTACAACAATAGGCTCCGGTGGAGTAGATTCAATAGCTACATTGTTGTTAACCATTAATAATTGTAGCACAACATTACAACTGAAAATGTTTTTAGAAAGTTATTATAATGGAAGCCAATCTATGAACACTCCATTATACAACTTGGGTTTAGCAAATGAAATTTATGAAACGGATAGTATAGAAGTGAATTTATGGAGTCCTGCTAATTTAAATAACGTACAATCCAATTTTTCAATAAAAGGTATTTTGCAATCGAATGGTAATTTAAAAGTTAGTTTACCTGCCGATTTTTTTGGACAGCAATTTTATCTGGGAATCAAACATCGGAATAGTATAGAAACATGGAGTTCGTCGCCTATACTCATCCAGGATTCCGTTTTTTATGATTTTTCAAATAACATTACTGCTGCATTTAATGATGGCATTAACCCTCCATTAAAACATTCAATTGATAATGTTCATTTAATTTATTCGGGCGATATTAATCAAGATGGGGCAATAGATATTTTTGATATTCAGGTCGCAGAAAATGCAGCTGCCAATTTTGAATTTGGATACATTGATTCAGATTGTAACGGTGATGGAAGTGCTGATATTTTTGATTTACAAATCATAGAAAACAATGCGACATTATATATTTTCAATGCTAGGCCATTTTGATCTTTTTAATTGAATTTCAGGTTTAACGTTTTAATATATTGTATATCTCAATAGTTCGAAATATTTTTATAATTTGCACCACATTATTTAAAAATACAGTTCGTATTTTTAAAAATGAACCACATGCAGCATGAAAATTAAATCATTACTTGCAAAACCATTTGCTAAATTCGTTCACAAGCAAATTAAAAAAGGAATGCTTACTGCTGTTGAGGATCAGCATATGATTTTTCAACAATTGATCAAATCTGCAAATAATACAGATTTTGGAAAAGATCATGGTTTCGATAAAATTGCTACCCATGCCGATTTCGTAGCTCAAGTTCCGGTTAGAGATTATGAGCAATTTAAACCATACATCGAAAAAGTAAAATCAGGCAAACACAATGTTTTGTGGAAAGGGTTGCCCATATATTTTGCCAAAACAAGTGGTACAACAAGTGGCGTAAAGTATATTCCAATTACCAAGGAATCTATCCCCAATCACATAAACACAGCCCGAAACGCGCTTCTGTGCTATATGGCAGAATCAGGCAATACAAAGTTTGCTGATGGGAAACTCATTTTTTTAAGTGGTTCGCCCGAACTTGAGCGAATTGGTGATGTGCCAACAGGAAGATTAAGCGGCATTGTAAATCACCACATTCCCAAATACCTGAGATCAAATCAGATGCCCAGTTTCGAAACAAATTGTATTGAAGATTGGGAGATGAAATTAGACCAGATTGTAGCTGAAACCATAAATCAAGACATGACATTAATAAGCGGAATTCCGCCTTGGATGCAAATGTATTTTGATAGACTAGTAGAAAAATCTGGTAAAAAAGTAGGTGAGCTATTCCCCAATTTTAGTGTAATGGTTCAGGGTGGTGTAAATTATGAACCATATAAATCGAAACTCATTGAAACGATTGGGAGAAATATTGATACCATCGAATTGTTTCCTGCTAGTGAAGGTTTCTTTGCTTTTCAAGATTCCTTAAATACCCAAGGTATGTTGTTGAATACCAACAGCGGTATATTTTTTGAATTTATTCCAGTAAGCGAAATTGGGAATGAGAATCCCACTCGATTAATGCTTAAAGATGTTGAACTCGGCGTGAATTATGCATTGATTATTAGCAGTAACGCCGGTTTGTGGGCATACAGCATTGGCGATACCGTAAAGTTCGTATCACTTGAGCCATATCGAATCATAGTCAGCGGGAGGATTAAGCATTTTATTTCTGCATTTGGCGAACATGTTATCGGCGAAGAAGTAGAATCGGCAATGCTTTCTGCTTGTGCAGCTATGAACGTTAAGCTTAATGAGTTTACCGTGGCACCTTTTGTCAGTAATGATGATTCAAAAAGTTTTCACGAGTGGTTTATTGAATTTGAAAATGAACCTGCAGATTTAAATGCATTCGCTTTGCTGATTGACGACCATTTGCGTAAGAAAAACGTTTACTACGATGATTTGATAACTGGAAATATTTTAGATCGATTGAAGATTTCAGTGGTCAAAAAAAACGGATTTGTTGATTTTATGAAAAGCATCGGCAAGTTGGGCGGGCAAAATAAAGTGCCAAGACTATCCAATGACAGAAAAATTGCAGAAGGACTGAAGGAATTTATAGTAAAATAGATAAATAATATTAACAACTCTTTTTTCCAACGAGGATAAATATATGAGCCATCTCCAATATTTCATTTAAATTGCGTTACTTATTTTACTAAAAACTTATATTT
The DNA here is from genome assembly GCA_027489035.1 of Chitinophagaceae bacterium. Lineage (GTDB taxonomy): Bacteria > Bacteroidota > Bacteroidia > Chitinophagales > Chitinophagaceae > Ferruginibacter. The sequence goes on along the minus strand of JAIYAN010000003.1, from coordinate 29,402 downwards.
TTCATGTCTATTGAAATGCCAAAAAAAAGAATAGCCATTTTTGGATCTACAGGTTCAATTGGTACGCAATCTTTAGAAGTGATTAAAGCCAATCCTGATGCTTTTGAAGTAGAAATTTTAACTGCGCACAATAATGCGGAATTACTCATCAGTCAGGCATTAGAATTCAATCCCAATGCAGTTAACATTGTAAATGAGGATAAATACGAAATGGTTAAATCGGCGCTTGCCGGTACAGATATAAAAGTTTTTAGCGGTGAATTGGCACTTGAGGAGCTCGCAGATTTTGATTCTTATGATGTAATGATTGCGGCTATAGTAGGATTTGCTGGACTAAAACCTACATTAAAAGCTGTTGAAAAAGGGAAGGTTATCGCCTTAGCCAACAAAGAAACCCTCGTTGTAGCAGGTGATATCGTGATGCAAAAAGCACTCGAAAACAAAGCGCCAATCATTCCTGTAGATAGCGAGCATTCGGCAATTTTTCAATGCTTGGTAGGGGAGTCTCGAAACCCAATTGAGAAAATTATTCTTACTGCAAGTGGGGGTCCATTTTTGGGTAAAAAGCCCAACTTTTTGGTTAATGTAAAACGAGATCATGCTTTACAGCATCCCAATTGGAGCATGGGTGCTAAAATAACAGTAGATTCTGCAACCCTTATGAATAAAGGGCTTGAGATGATAGAAGCTAAATGGCTGTTTAATTTAAAACCCGAACAAATTGATGTGGTGATACATCCTCAAAGCATTATACACAGTATGGTTCAATTTGAAGATGGTAGCATAAAAGCACAAATGGGTTTACCCGATATGAAGCTTCCCATTCAATACGCATTAGGTTTTCCGCAACGTATTAAAAATGATTTTCCTCGTTTGAATTTCAAAAAATATCCCACATTTAATTTCGAAGAGCCAGATTATAAAACATTCCGTAACCTCGGACTTGCCATTGATGCTTTACAAAATGGCGGAAATAAAGCATGTGTTTTAAATGCGGCTAATGAAATCGCTGTATGGGCATTTCTAAAAAATAGAATTGGATTCCTTGACATTACAGCCGTAGTTGAAAAAACGATGGATGCCATTTCTTTTATCAAAAATCCAACTTTACAAGAATATTTTGAAAGCGATGCCGAGGCACGTAATTTTGCTGCAACCCTATTAAAATTATAATTCAACCATAATTCTCGTACAACCTAATTTTATAAAATGCATTTATTAGCAATTGATTGGTCTAGTGTTGGTTTGAAAGCCGCACAACTTTTACTATCTCTGTCGATTTTAGTTATTCTTCATGAATTTGGACATTACATCACGGCGAAATGGTTCAAATGCCGCGTAGATAAATTTTATCTTTTCTTCGATCCCTATTTCTCAATTTTTAAAAAGAAAGTTGGCGAAACAGAATATGGTATTGGTTGGCTTCCTTTGGGAGGTTATGTAAAAATTGCTGGAATGGTGGATGAAAGCATGGATAAAGAGCAAATGAAACAACCTCCTCAACCTTGGGAATTTAGAAGCAAACCGGCCTGGCAGCGTTTGATCATTATGATTGGTGGTGTTACGGTAAATGTGTTGTTGGCTTTTGTGATTTATGCAATGATTTTAATGGTTTGGGGCGAAAAAAATATCAAGTCTGATTCTTTAAAATATGGCATCGCTTTTAATGATCCTTTATTTGCGGATTTAGGGTTTAAAAATGGAGATAAGATTATTGCGGTTGATGGAAAATCTGTTCCAGAATACACTGATGTTTTAAAAAAATTACTTGTAGTTGACAAGTCCGTTACTATTATTAGAGATGGTAAAAATATGGAATTGGATATGCCGGTTGATTTAATTGGCAAGCTTGTTGAAAAAAGAAAAAAATCTGAAAAGCCAATTATTAGTCCACGAGTTCCTGTAATTGTTTTGGATGTAAATGAAGAGGCAAATGTTTATAAAGCAGGTTTAAGAAAAGGAGATCAAATAGTATCAGTTAATAATCAGCCTGTTTTTTTCAGAGATGAATTGGAGAAAGTAATGAGTGCTCAAAAGAAGGGTAGCACGATTAATCTTACGATTTTACGCAATGATAGCAATTACGCTTTTAATACCGTTTTGCAAGAAGATAATTTGATTGGTTTCTATTCACCCAATTCACCAGAGCAGTATGATAGCTTAGGTATTTACAAATACACGGTTAAGAAGTATGGTTTTTTTGCGGCAATTCCAGCTGGTGTAAAAAGAGCAGGGTCAGAATTAGGATTCTATATCGATCAATTCAAAAAAATACTTTCGCCCCAAACAGGCGCATATAAAGGCGTTGGTGGGTTCAAATCTATGGGCTCAGTTTTCTCCGGCAATGGCTGGGATTGGGAACATTTCTGGACAATCACTGCTTTCTTTTCAATTGTACTTGCGTTCATGAATTTATTACCTATTCCTGCATTAGATGGCGGCCACGTCGTATTTACCATTGCCGAAATGATTACTGGTAAAAAACCTAGCGAGAAATTTTTAGAATATGCACAGATTGTAGGAATGGTGTTGCTATTGGGATTAATGCTTTATGCCAATGGAAATGATTGGTTCGGATGGGGGAAGTAGGGGGAAGAGGTTTAAGAGGTTTATGAGGTTTTTGAAGTTTGAGAGGTTTGAGATGTTCAAAAGGTTCAATACGTTCAATGAGTTCAAAAGGTTGGGCGAATGGAGGGGTTGAAGATTTTCAATCCTTACAAAAGGTTGGGGATTTCGGTCTGCCGATGTAGGATATATCATTTTTTCCCAAATATCCACTGGCGCCGGTTTCCAAACCGGTGTCTACAAGAGTTTACAGTCATCGACTGAGAGGTTTCAATCGGTCAAAAGGTTGGGATTTTCTTCTATCATTGTTGGCGTTAACACCAAGCATAAAAGGTGATGATTTCTTTGACGTTTGTGATGTATGAGTCGATTTTTTAAAAAAAGAATCTACAAATTAGCGTTTTATGATTTTATATGGTGAATTTCCATTGTTTATTCTTTTGGCCTTATTAATACCATTAATAAAACTAGCTATACATTTATATGATGTAAAAGTATATGGAAAAAAATATCGTGAATATGTTGAAGAAATAAGTGAGAAATTAAGAAATAATGATGAATTTATTGCGTCTTTAGCTAATGTAGTAGTAAAATATGATAATATAGATGATGCTTGGGATGACATAGAATACTTACCGCTTCTTCAAAAATATGTAAGTGAAATTGATGAAAAAGCTTTAAAAGTTTTCCGTGAAAACCCATCGTGGAAAACCACCGATCAGTGGGTTGCCGTAAATGGTCCTAGAATAGCACAAGTTTTTGCAGATACTTTTATAAAAGCATGGAAAGATCCATCCACACAAAATCAAATGGTCCAAAATGTAAAATCACATTTGAAAAAATAAAATAAAAAAAGGACGCATAGTTCAAAGAGTTCAATATGTTGGGTGCTAGGAGGGGTTAAAGATTTTCAACCCTTACAAAAGGTCCAATACACACCAATTTAAAATGTTTTCACCATTAAACCATTAAACCATTAAACCAGCGAAGCGATTTAAACCCTTTTTCTGTCCACCCTTAAACCAGCTTAGCGAATTAAACGATTTTTAACTTGTTCTCAACTCCTCCCAAAGATGATGTACCAATCCATCTGCCAATCCAATTTTAGGCACATAAATTTGTTCAGAATTTGCCCATCTCATGGCATTGATATAAATGAGCAATGCAGGTACAATTACATCTGCACGATCTGCGCGTAATCCGTAATTGTTGATTCTATCTGCTACACTAAATGAACTGAGTTCTTTGTAATAATCCCTTAATAACTCAATGTGTAATGGCTTTCCGTCTTTCTTTTTACTTAATGAAAATACTTTGTTGATATTGCCTCCACTGCCAATGGAAACGATGTCTTTATGCGACTTGGTGGATTGTTTGATGTACTCTTTCATTTCATCCCAAACATTTTCTCTGACGCCGTTTTTTAACAATCGTATCGTACCAATATTGAAAGATTTTTTTGCGGTTAATTTCCCATTTCCAAAAATTGACACCTCTGTACTTCCGCCACCAACATCTATATACATGTAACTATGGTCTTTATCCATATTTTCGGCAATATGGTTTTCATATACCAAATTAGCCTCCATTTCACCAGTAATGACTTCCACATCCAATCCGGTTTCTTTTTTTATAATCGCAATAATTTTATCTGAATTTTTTGCGTCACGCATTGCACTGGTTGCACAAGCTTTTATTGCATCTACCTCATATGCGTTTATTAAATGTCTAAATGCTTTTAGCGTTTGAATGAGCATGGTTGTTTTTTCATCAGAAATCAACCCGTTTTCAAAAACGTCAAAACCCAATCTCAACGGAACCCGAATCAAATTTAATTTATTGAATTTTGTATCAGATGAATTTTGCTCAATTACTTCTGTAATCAATAATCGGGCAGCATTACTTCCTATATCTATTGCGGCTAGTTTCAATCTATAATTTTTAGAAGTACAAATTTCTATTTAAATATTTTATCCATTGTAGAAAGTTATCACCATTAAGCAATATAGAAATCAGGAACAGTTTGGCTGCCTCTTTTTTTATTGAGATAGTTATAAATCTCTACTTGTGAGCGAACTTTCTTTGTATTTCTTGGGTTCACATATACATTGTTCTGCTCGTTATTTAAAATACGAGCTTTAATGTTGTCTTTTAATTGAATGGATAAAATTTCTTTTAGTTCAGCAATTATTTTTTTATCTAAAATCGGACAAGCGGCTTCAATTCGATGGTCTAGGTTTCTCAACATCCAATCTGCGGAAGAAATAAATACTTTCTCATCTCCATTATTGTGAAAAATAAGTACACGTGCATGTTCCAAATATTCGTCTACAATACTGATTGCTTGTACAGGGATTTTAAATTTTGCATCTTCTGTAAACATGCAGCAAATACCTCTAATAATCATTTTAATTTCAACGCCTGCTTTTGCTGCAGCATACAATCTTTCAATCAGTATTTCATCACTAAGCGAATTTACTTTAATGGTTATTGCTGCTTTTTTATTTAACGTTGCATGTTTTATTTCTCTGTTAATAAGCTCAATAATGTGCTCACGCATTTTAACCGGACTTGGAAATATGGTTTTACATGCGTTTAGATAATTGATTTTTGTAGATGGGTTTTCAAGATAATTAAACATCCGATTTACATCATCTATGATGCTTTTGTTGGCTGTAAGCAAGCAATGGTCTCCATAAACGGTTGCTGTTTTTTCATTCAGGTTTCCCGTGCTTACAAAGCCATACATCACGTTTCTGCCGTTGATTTTTTTTGTAATCATACAAAGTTTTGCATGCACTTTCATATTTGGAACGCCTATCAATACTTTTACGCCCACATCTTCAAGTTCTTTTTTCCAAATCAAATTGGCTTCTTCATCAAACCTTGCCCTTAGTTCGATGATAACTGTAACTTGTTTTCCATTTCTTACTGCATTAATTATTGCATTGATAATTTTTGAACGGGATGCCAATCGATAACAAGTGATTTTTATACTCAATACATCTGGGTCAATAGCTGCTTCTCGCAACATATCAATAACGCTATTATAAGAATGATATGGAAAATGAAGCATCACATCTTTTTCCAAAATTACTTTTGCGATACTATTGGTGTTTCTCAAATGAGGATGGGTAAAGGGTTGCTTTCTTAAACTTTTTTGTTGAAAAACAGCATCTGGAAAATCCATAAAGTCTTTGAAATTATGAATTTTACCTCCTGGTATTAAGCTGTCTTTATGTGTAAATCCAAGTCGCTTTACCAAGTAGGTTAATAAGTCTGTTGGTATTTCTTTATCAAAAACCAATCGGGTTGGCTTACCTTTTTTTCTGTTTTTTATTCCCTTTTCTATTTTTTGAATAAGCGAAGTAGCGATGTCATTGTCTATGTCAATTTCTGCATCTCGTGTAACCTTTATAGCATGCGCCGAAAATGTATCGTATCCAAAAAATGAAAAAATATTGGGCAAACAATAACGAATAACATCATCTAGCAAAATGATTTGAAACTCATTTGTTTTCGAAGGCAGGATTATGAATCTAGATAAACTTCTAGACGGGACAGAAATTAACGCATATTTTTTGGGAATGCTTCTGTCTTTTTTACCTAATGTGCATGCCAAATAAATGGATTTGTCGTTAAGCACTGGAAAGTTGACAATACTCTCAATCATCAATGGTACAATATGTCCACGAACCTGTTCGTTAAAATATTGAAGGATGAATTTTTGTTGGGGAACGTTTAGTTTTTTCTCGTCAACCAGAAATATTTTTTGTTTTTTCAGCTCACGTAAAATCTCATTCCAGGTTTGTTCAAAAACATATTGTAGGTCTAAAACTTTTTCTTGTATTTCTTCTAATATCCTGTCTGGAGCAGTTTCTAAATGCATTCTACCTTTACTGCCTATTTTAATCATACGCTTTAAGGTTGCCACACGTACCCTAAAAAACTCATCTAAATTATTTGAAAATATAGCAAGGAATTTAATCCTTTCTTTCAAGGGAACTGTTTTGTCGGAAGCTTCTTGCAATACTCGACCATTAAAAGCTAGCCAGCTGATATCTCTGGCAATATGTTTTTTTTTCTGCAACGGATTTGACTTTTTTGTAGGCGAATTTAATTTATAAAATATAAATATTTGCGACTTTAATATTAAGTTTTGGTAAATGGAATGGAATTCAAAAGTGGGATTTTTTTATAGCCCATGGTTTCAACCGTGGGAGACAACGCGTTTTTTTAATTTGTTTCCTTTTTATTCAAAACCGGCAAAAGCAAAAGCGATACAAATCCAACCAATACAATTAGTCCAGTAGAAGCACTCCACATCAACCAACCAAATGCTTTTCCTTGTGCACTATTTAAACCATAAATCATTAAGGTTTGCATTATGAAAATAGGAAAAGATCCTATTCCTCCTGGTGTTACAATCATAGATAAAGTGGCTAAACTTAATACCGAACAAGCTGCGCCAATTCCCAAAGATGCTGTACTGTCTAATCCCCAAAAACCAAGATAAATCTGACCAAGATACATGCACCAAATAAAAATGGTATGCATTAAAAATGCGCCCTTTTTTTTCATGTGCTTTATTGTACTTAGTCCCTCTAAAACACCTTTGATGATTAAATTTATTTTATTGATTAATTTATTTTGAGGATTTTTTTTGATAATCCAACGCATCACAAACCAAAAAAGGATAATTGCACCAATAACCAAACCAAGTTTTAAAAATGTTAGTGTTGGATTTCCTTGAAATAGCCGATCTAGTTTTTCAGTAGCAAAACTTCCAATAATTTTTATTTGAATTAAAATAGTAAAAGCTATAAATATTGCATAACAAACCAAATCAAAACTTCTTTCTAAAATGATGGTCCCCACCAATTTGTCGAGTTTTAATTTTTCGTATCGCGCTAAAAATGTACATTTTAAAAGTTCGCCTAATCTGGGTATTGCAGCATTTGCTAAATATCCAACCATGGTAACCATAAACACATTTCGAAGTTTTGGATGGAAGTCTAACGGCTCCATGAGTAGCTTCCAACGCATGGAACGACTAATATGACTCAAGATACTCATTATCGATATGGGAATCAATATCCAGAAATTCGCATTCTTTATGGCATTGTAAAACTCATTTTTCTCTTCGAGGTTCATTGATTTCAATTGCCACCAAACCAAGAAAATCCCACCTCCCAAAAAAATAACGTATTGCAACAGTTGAGAAATTTTCTTTTTCATAGCTAGGAAGTTAAATAGAAAAATTTGATTTTTCGTTATTCAGCATTATTTGCATGATTGAGCATCATATTGTCTATCAATCGAACATCACCAATTGAGGCTGCAATTAGTGCGACAATTGTTTGATTTTTTTCTGCATTTTTTATTGGGTTTAATATTTCATCTGTTATTTCTATATAATCAACTTTAAACCCTTTTGATGTTAATTTATTTTCACCTGTTTGTAGTAACGCTGGAATACTCAATTCGAAAATATTATCTTTTAAAAAACTCAATACTTCAAAAATTACTAAGGCAACTCCTTTTTCAGCTTCATTTAATCTTTTATTTCGACTGCTCATCGCCAATCCATTTTCTTCTCTAATGGTTGGGGATATTTTGATTTCTACAGGAATATTCAAATCAGATGCCATTTTTTTAATGACCATACATTGTTGATAATCCTTTTGTCCAAGGTATAAAATATCACATTTTACAATTTCCAATAGTCGCTTTACGACCATACAAACACCTTGAAAATGTCCGGCTCGATGCTTTCCTTCCAAGATATTATCCAAATAACCCAGTTCGAAATTGCTTTTTTGGAAGTTTTCTGGATAAATATCATGTACAGAAGGCATAAACAAAATGTCGCACCCATTTAACTCAAGTTGTTCAATGTCTGCTTCAATGGTTACCGGGTATTTTTTAAAATCATTTGGATTGTTGAACTGAGTAGGGTTAATGAAAATACTACAAATGGTTATGTCATTTTCAGATTTACTTTTCTCAATTAACGAAATGTGCCCTTGGTGAAGTGCACCCATAGTTGGAACAAAACCAATTTTTATGATTGATTTTCGTTTTTTTTGGATGAAATCTATTAGGTCATCTGGTCTTTTAAAAAGGATCATATTTGTTTTTGAATGCCTATACGTTAATGTAAAGGCGAATATTTAGATAATTAATCACTATTTTTGCAATCCACATCTAATTATTTGGATTTAACAACATTAAAATGTCTACAAAGAAAAGAATTTTATTCATTGCAAATGAAATTTCTCCATACTTGGAATTAACAGAGTTTGCAGAAATCGTAAATAAATTAGCCGTTTTGTCTAACGACAATAATTTCGAAGTTAGATGCATCATGCCAAAATTTGGTGTAATTAACGAAAGAAGACATCGATTACACGAGGTTGTAAGGTTATCAGGAATCAACGTTACTATTGACAACGACGATTATCCTTTGGTAATTAAAGTTGCTTCTTTACCTAATGCTAGATTGCAGGTTTATTTTTTGGATAATGAAGATTTTTTCAAAAGAAAATCAATCTTTACCGATGATAAAGAGAAATGGTTTGATGATAATGGGTTAAGAACTGTATTGTTTTGTAAAGGGGCATTGGAAACGGTGAAAAAATTTGGATGGCCTCCAGACATCATTCATTGCAGTGGTTGGATGACCGGTTTAATTCCCATGTTTATTAAAGTAGCCTATAAAAAAGAACCCGTTTTTAGCAATAGCAAAGTAGTGTTCACTATTGGAAACAATACTTTTAAAGAGAAATTAGGGAGCGATTTTCCAAAATTAGCAACCATTAATGATTATGTTACTAAAAAAGAATTAGAAATTTTCAAAGACAATAACAATACTGCAATGTTCAAATTGGGTGCACATTTTGCTGATGCAATTACATTTGGTGCTGAAAAAGTAGATAAAAAACTCACAGAAGAATTTTCAAAAGTAAAAGGTAAGAAGATTTTAAAATTTGATGAGGAAAGTGATTTAACAGACTATTTACAGTTGTATACCGATCTTGCGAACTAAAAATAAATTGCACAAAAACATGCAGGTTAATATTTCGAAAAAAATTGCCCTAATCTTCTCACTTTCTATAATTTTCATTTGGGGATGTACAAAATTAGACACTACAAATTTAGGAGGTGATTTAATTCCTGAGGTAGATAATGTAAATACTTTTGCTGACACTTTAGATATTATTACAGGCTCTGGAGTGTTTGACGATTCTACAAGACTGAGTTTAACTGAAGAATATGCATTGGGTAAAATTACCAATGATCCATTAATGGGAGGTACCGAAGCCAATTTGTATTTACAGCTTAAACCACCCTATTATCCTTATTTTATCCGAAAAGTTGCAAATGATACTTTGGTAAAAGCAGATTCTGCGGTACTTTGTTTAAGTTACAAAGCTTTTTATGGCGATACTAGTCAGCCCATTCAATTACAAGTTTTTCAAGTTTCTGAAGATGCACGTGATCTTTGGGATTCTCTTTCAAACTATAATACCATTAACTATGCTCCTGATGTTGATAATAGTTTAGCCATAAGTGCAGTAAAAACTGTAGACATTAGAGCCATGAGCAATTTTGTAAAAATCGGAAAGTTTGATTCAGTAAATAATCAAATCCGTATTAAATTATCAGATCGTTTCAGAGATTCGATTTTTGCTCTAGATACTTCAAGAAATAAAGGGTTTTTATCTGATGCCTTTTTTCGAATTTTTTGCAATGGATTTGCCATCAAAGCCCTCAGTGGTAATGCATTGATGTATGTGAATTTATTGGAAACACAAACACGTTTGGAATTACATTATAAAAAAAGAAATGCTGGGGTTGTAGATACGGTATATAATAGCTTTTATTTCAATTCTGGATTGCAAGGAGAAACAATTCGAAGGTCAGCTGTAGCTAATAAAATTGTTCGTTCCAGAAATGCATTGCCACCTGCTGATCAGGAAATTTATTTACAAACGACACCAGGAACTTACGCTACTCTAGAGATTCCTAGACTTACCAATTATGGCAATAAAATCATTCATCGCGCAGAAATTCAGGTGAGTCAAATTCCCGATCCAATCAACGATAAAATATTCCCAGAAGCAAGTTATTTATACCTTGATTTAATTGATTCAACCACTTCCCCAAAATGGAAGCCTATATATTATGATTTGAATCCGAATACTTTTTACGACCCTGATTTCAAAACTGCAGGTTTTCCTTTCTATCCTTTAAATGGAGATATTGATTTTGGTTATTTTGGCGGCTACGTTAGAGAAAGAGAAATGCCATTTGGTACACAATCATACTATAATATAAACATCACCAGGTATGTACAGCAGATTGCAACTAAAAATAGCTTTAATTATAAAATGAGGCTGTTCCCTGCACATAATTTTTCTTATCCACAATATAGTAAGTTAACTATTCCATACAGAAACGCAATTGCTTATGGAAGAACCCGTATAGGTGGAGGTGGAAATTCAAACCCTGCTTACAGAATGCGTGTGAGGGTAATTTATTCAAAAATTAAACCTTAAATTTTCTTTTTTTTCTTAATCTTGGAAATAGTTGAAATTGATTTTATCCTATTATCTTTGCAATCTTAAAAAATATATTTTATGCCATATTTATTTACATCAGAGTCTGTAAGTGAAGGTCACCCAGATAAAGTAGCAGATCAAATTAGTGATGCACTTATTGATAATTTTTTAGCTTTTGATCCTACAAGTAAAGTTGCTTGTGAAACATTAGTTACAACTGGCCAGGTTGTTCTTGCTGGAGAAGTTAAATCTAAAGCTTATTTGGATGTTCAAGAAATTGCTCGCGGCGTTATTCGTAAAATCGGATATACCAAAAGTGAGTATATGTTTGAAGCAAACTCTTGCGGAATTCTTTCTGCCATTCACGAACAATCTAGCGATATCAATCAAGGTGTTGACAGAAAGAAAAAAGAAGAACAAGGTGCTGGTGATCAAGGGATGATGTTCGGATATGCAAGCAATGAGACAGATGATTACATGCCATTAGCGTTAAACATCGCACACAAATTATTGGAAGAACTAGCAGCTTTAAGAAGAGAAAATAAAGCAATTAAATATCTCCGTCCTGATGCGAAAAGCCAGGTAACTTTAGAATACGACGACAACAACAAACCTGTTCGTATTGATGCAATTGTAGTGTCTACCCAACATGATGATTTTGGAAAAGATGATAAAATGTTGGCTAAAATCAAAAAAGACATCATCAGCATTTTGATTCCAAGAGTGAAAGCGAAATATCCAAAATATGCACACTTGTTTAACAATAAAATTAAATATCACATCAACCCAACTGGAAAGTTTGTAATTGGTGGTCCACATGGTGATACTGGTTTAACAGGTCGTAAAATCATTGTAGATACTTATGGTGGAAAAGGTGCTCATGGTGGTGGCGCATTTAGTGGAAAAGATCCTAGTAAAGTAGATCGTTCTGCTGCTTATGCAACTCGTCATATCGCAAAAAATTTAGTAGCTGCTGGTTTATGTGATGAAGTTCTAGTTCAAGTTTCTTACGCAATTGGTGTTGCTCAACCAACAAGCATAAACGTTGTAACTTATGGTACCTCTAAAGTAAAATTGTCTGATGGACAAATTGCTGAAAAAATCATGAAAATGAGTTGCTTCGATATGCGTCCTTATTTTATCGAACAAAGATTGAAATTAAGAAATCCGATGTACAGCGAAACTGCTGCTTATGGACACATGGGTCGTAAAAATGAAATCGTTGAAAAAACATTCACTTCTCCTGAAGGTAAAAAAGTTACTAAAAAAGTAGAGTTGTTTACTTGGGAAAAATTGGATGCTGTAAAAGAAGTAAAAAAGGTTTTTGGTTTGAAATAATTATTTTATTTCCCCTTTATAAAATTAAAACCATAAGTTTCGGCTTATGGTTTTTTGTTTATTTATCATATAAATTTGAGTAGTGAAAAATTTTAGACATCAACACCATCGTCCCAAAAAAAATACATTGATTATTGGAAGAGAAGCCGTAATTAATGCTTTAAAGGAACGCAAACAATTGGAAAGAATATATCTTCAATCCAATGTGCATGGTGAATTAATTGATGAAATTAAAACGCTTGCAGCCCAAGAATTGGTGCCAATTAATAAAGTTCCTATTGAAAAGTTGAATGGCTTTAACATTAGCAACCACGAAGGTTGCATTGCACAAATTGCAAAAATTCAATATCAAGATTTACAACAGATTATTTCATTTGTTGTTGAAAATGGAGAGACACCATTGTTTATTTTTTTGGATGGCGTGACAGATATTAGAAACATTGGAGCTATCGCAAGAAGTGCATTCAGTTTTGGCGTTCATGCTATAATTATCCCAGATAAAGGAGTTGGAGCTTTAAATGAAGATGCCATACTAACTTCAGCTGGTGCACTCGAAAAAATTGCAGTATGTAGGGTAGGGAGTTTGATGAAAGCAGTTGATGAACTTCATTTGAATGGAATCAAAGTTTTTGCCAGTGAAATGACTGCAGAAACGCCTTGTCAGAATATTGACTTTTCAGAGCCTTGCGCTATTGTAATGGGCGGTGAAGAACATGGGGTTTATCCAGCATTAATGAAAATTTGCGACGAGAAATTTAAAATTCCCATGCCAGGAGATTTTGAATCTTTAAATGTATCTGTTGCAACGGGTATTATTCTTTATGAAGTTTCTCGTCAACGCTTTCCAATAGCTTAAGTATTTATTTTGCTAAAAATTAAAAAATGCAAAACCAACAATCTATAAAACTGGTAGAATGTCCGCGAGATGCGATGCAAGGTTGGCATGAATTTATTCCAACTGCCGATAAAATAAGATATTTAAATACATTGTTGAAAGTTGGATTTCATACCATTGATTTTGGCAGTTTTGTATCGCCAAAAGCAATCCCACAAATGGCAGACACGAAAGAAGTTTTGGAAAATCTCGACCTTTCATACACAACTTCAAAATTGCTTGCAATTGTTGCCAATAAAAGAGGCGCAGAAGAGGCAGCGGCTTTTAATCAAATCGATTTTCTTGGATTCCCTTTTTCCATTTCCGAAACTTTTCAACAACGAAATACAAATACTTCTATTGAGCAGTCATTCAATCAAGTGCTCGATATTCAAGAATTGTGTGTTCGTAATAATAAAAAGTTGGTCATATATATTTCGATGGGTTTTGGAAATCCTTATGGAGATCTTTATCACGAAGAGATGGTTTTTGAATGGGCGTATAAATTAGCAAATATTGGAGTTGATATCATTTCTTTAGCAGATACTGTTGGATTAGCAACGCCGGAGCAGATTGAACGTACAACAAAATTCCTAATACAATCCTTACCCAATGTGGAAGTTGGTGTGCATTTGCATTCTACGCCTATCAACTGGAAACAAAAAACAGAAGCAGCTTATAATGCAGGATGTATTCGGTTTGATGGTGCTATAAATGGAATTGGCGGTTGCCCAATGGCAGGGGATAGTCTTGTAGGGAATATGAATACCAATTGGATGATTGACTTTTTTAATGAAAAGAAATTGTCACTACATCTTGATAATGCAGCATTGGTAGATGCGGTTCAAATCGCTACTGAAATTTTTATTTAAAATCTCTTATTTCAATCTATAAAAATGGAATTCAGATTACCATTTACACCAAAACCTTTTATTCAAAAGTTAGCTCATCACCATAAATTGTTTTTGGCAGGCTCTTGCTTTACCGAACAAATTGGTGCCAAGTTGAGTAATTATAAATTCAAGACCATAGAAAATCCCAATGGCATTTTGTTTAATCCCATCAGTATTTCAGAAAATATCATTTCATACATCGATGAAAAAATGTATAATGAAAATGATTTGTTTTTGAATAATGAAATTTGGGGAAGCTGGAGTCATCATACTAAATTTTCAGATGTTAATAAAGCTCAGGCTTTAGAAAAAATAAATCAATCGCAAAAGGCAGCGCATGAATTTTTAAAAAATGCAGATTGGTTAATTATTACGCTTGGATCTTCTTATGTATATGAGTTAGAAAATAAAAAAGTGGTTGCCAATTGCCATAAAGTGCCTACAGATAAATTCAATAAAAAATTATTATCGGCTTTGGAAGTTGAAAATGCGCTTCAAAACATGTTGGAAAAGTTGAAGTCATTTAACCCCAATGTAAAAACAATTTTTACCATTAGTCCAGTTAGACATCTTCGTGATGGGTTTGTAGAAAATAATAGAAGTAAAGCCAATCTGATTGCTGCAGTACACGATTTGGTAGCTTCAAATGGGAACTGTTTTTATTTTCCATCTTATGAATTGGTAATAGACGACCTAAGGGATTATCGATTCTATGCAGAAGATATGGTGCATCCCAATTATCAAGCCACCCAATATGTTTGGGAGAAGTTTACAACGGCCTGTATCGACGAACAATCACTTTCAATCATGAAAGAAATTGGCATGATCAACGCTGCAAAAAATCATCGTCCGTTTAACCCAACCTCAAATCAACACCTTCAATTTTTAAAAACCAATTTGGGAAAAACGTTACAACTTCATCAATCAAACCCATATTTGGATTTAACTGCAGAGATTGATTTTTTTGAATCAGGGATAAATAATTTTTAATTAATCTTTATTTTTTTCAAATAAAAGCAATAACTTTCTTTTAGATTTTACCAAAACTAACTTTTTACCAACTTTGTTATTTTAAAAATTATGTTCGAAATTAATTGGACTTTAATTTATTAATGAACTATTTTAGAATTAATTAAACGCATTTTTATGAAATCAGTTAAATTGATATTTGCATTTTTTTTATTTTCATTTGCTACACATGCACAGCGTATCAATAAAATTTTCATCAAAGAAAAAGGCGCATCAATTGTTACCAGCTTTTTATTGAGTGAAAATGTAGTTATACAAGTAGCTCAAGATGGAGCAATTGCAAGTTGGGGTGTTGATAAATATTCAGATAGAGGTACAGATTATATACAACGCCCTTTAGAGAGTTATACGGGTAGAATTGAATATTATACAGAAAAAGAAAACGAGGCATTTAGAGGTAAAATAAAATACATTGGCAATACCATGTTAACGTATTACGCAAGTTTTGATGAGAAAACAATGGTAGGCAAATTGAAAAGTATCGGTCCAATAAAAATTACATACAATACCGTATATGACGATGCTACAGCAGTTGGAAAAATAAAATCCATTGGACAAATGAACTACGCATATTATAGTTCTTTTGAAAATGATGCATTTAAAGGAAAGATAAAAGCAACTGGAAATGTTGGTATCACTTATTATGCATCAACTGACGACAAGGCTTTTGCAGGTAAAATAAAATCGTTCAATAACGTAGGGTTTACATATTATTCTTCTTTAGATCAGCCAAGTTTAAGGGGCGCACAAAGAACGGGAAATTCCCTACAGGTGGTTAATGGCATTACTTATTATCTTTGGCAATAATCTAAAAGATCAATGAATCCTATCGCCTCTAACTTCTGAGCTGTTCATTAATTCTTTTTCGTATTCAAGCCAGGCTTTCCATCTTTTTCGAACCACTTTTTTATCGATATAATGTTCGGCAAGATTTATGAATAAGGTATAATGACCAGCTTCGCTTTCCATGAACTTTCTGTAAAATTTCCGCATATACTCGTCTTCCATTCCTTCGCTCAATCTTTTAAATCTTTCACAGCTTCTGGCTTCTATTAACGCCATGATAAGCATTTGGTCTAAAAATCGTTCATCTGGACTTCCGCCTTTTACTTGGAAGTCGATTAATTTATTCACATACACATCTTTGCGTTGTCTACCCAATTGTAAATTACGTTTTTTTAATTCAGCTAATACCATTCTGAAATGTCCCCATTCTTCGGTTACAATGGGACTTAATTCTTCTACCAATAAATCCTTTTCTGAATTTTTTTGAATCAATGAAATACAGGTAGTTGCTGCCTTTTGTTCGCAATAGGCATGATCTGTAAGGATTTCTTCCAATGATATTTCGGCAAGATTAACCCATCTAGGATCAGTAGGTAATTGTAATCCAAGAATATTTTTCGTATGTTCACTTAATGGCTTTTCCATACTCAAAAATAAATCATGGAATTTTATCTGCCTACATTTTTTTAATTTGGGGATAAGATGATGAACGTATGAGCCAAATTTGAATTAATTTAGAATTTTTAAATTTTATGAGAATCCTTTTTTCTATTTTATCTTTTTTATTTACCGCTGCATTATGTTATGTACTTGACACAAATTCAGTTTTAAAATTGCCTTTTGGAAAATTTCTTTCACCGCAATCTGGTATTTGGCAAAATGCAGAATCATTTGAGGCTGACTTTTCAGACAATTTGAAATTTGATCAACTTATTGGAAAGACCAATGTGTATTTAGATGAGCGCTTGGTACCACATGTTTTTGCAGAAAACGAATCAGATGCGTTTTTTGTACAGGGATATTTGCATGCAAAATTCAGGTTGTGGCAAATGGAATTTCAAACCATGTATGCTGCCGGCAGAGCAAGTGAAGTAGTTGGCGATGTGGCCTTAAATCACGATAGGGAATTTAGAAGATTGGGATTGGTATATGCTGCCGAAAAATCACTCGTTGAAATGGAAAATGATCCTACTTCCAAAATGGCTTGCGATGCGTATACTGCTGGTGTTAACCAATACATCGCATCGTTAACCTACAGTGATTTGCCATTGGAATATAAACTGCTTGGTTATCAGCCCGAAAAGTGGACAAACTTTAAATCAGCCCTCTTTTTAAAGTATATGGCTTATGATTTAACCGGAAATGATAAGGATTTTGAAATGACAGATGCCAAAGCTTCTTTTTCTAAAAGCGATTTTGATTTGCTTTTTCCAAGTAAGCAAGACGCTCTAGATCCAATTATTCCAAAAAATACTTTCTTCTCATTTGCTACAATACAACCGGCCGTCCCTGCCTTTGCAGATTCTATTTATTTTGATTTTTTAAAAGGTACGATTGCTATTCCAGAGGTTGAAATGCCCGACCAATTCAATGGCAGTAACAATTGGGCTGTAGATTCTAGTAAAACAAAATCGAAATATCCCATTCTTTGTAGTGATCCACATCTCAAAATCAGTAGCCCATCTGTTTGGTATGAAATGCAAATCTCAACGCCAAATTCAAATGTTTATGGAGCAAGCTTTCCGGGAGCGCCAGGCATTATTATTGGGTTTAACGACAGTTGCGCTTTTGGCTTTACAAATGCAGGTCGCGATGTAAAAGACTATTACGAAATTAAATTTAAAGACGATTCTAAGTCTGAATATTGGTTCGACAGCAATTGGGTAAATACAACACGAAGAATTGAAAAAATAAATATTGCAGGTAAGCCGGCTTTCTATGATACGGTTGCTTATACCATTTTTGGTCCGGTAATTTATGATGCTTCTTTTTCTGGAAAAAATAATCAATCAAATAAGAATTATGCAGTTCGTTGGTCGGCTCATGACAATAGCAACGAGTTCAAGTTTTTTTACTTACTCAATCATGCAAAAAATTATAGCGACTTTCAACAAGCTTTACCTTATTTAAAATCACCAGGTCAAAATTGTGTTTTTGCTTGTAAAAATGGAGATATCGCTTTACACGTTCAAGGTTCTTTTCCTGCAAAATGGAAAGGACAGGGCGAATTTGTTATGCCAGGATTCGATAGTAGTTTTATGTGGCAGGGGATGATACCTCAATCCGAAAATCCATTTCAATTTAATCCAGCAAGGGGATTTGTGAGCAGCGCCAATCAACGCCCAACCGATTCTACTTATCCATATTTTATTGGAAGTAATTATCCTGTATATCGAGGATTATATTTGAATCGTAAATTGTCGTCAATGACAGACATTACAACTGCAGATATGATGAAATTGCAAACCAGTAATTATAATGTGTTTGCAGAAATTGCAATGCCTATTTTTCTTAAAAATATTCGAGTTGAAGTGCTTAATGAAAACGAAAAAAATTACTTTAAAAAATTAGAAAATTGGGGATTCGTATACGATGCAAATACCACTGCAGCTTCAATCTTTGAATTAACATGGAGTAAACTAACAGATACAATTTATAATGATGAATACGCAAGCAAGCCTAAAAATACTGCAAGACCGTACAGAAGTACTTTACTTGATGCTTTGTTGCGTGATAGTAGTTATAAGTTTATTGATAACATTACAACTTATAATAGAGAAACAATTGAAGATGTAGTAACTGCTGCATTTAAATCTGCATCATTGGAAGCTTTTCAACTAGAAAAACAAAACAAACTTTCATGGGCAAAATATAAAGACACACATGTTGATCATTTACTGAAATTACAAGGTTTTAATTCCGAACATTTAAAAATTGGCGGCAATGAAAATTGTTTAAATGCAACCAAATCTAGCCATGGTCCAAGCTGGAGAATGATTGTGAATTTAACGCCCAATACCGAAGCTTATGGCATTTATCCTGGTGGACAAAGCGGAAATCCGGGAAGTCGTTTTTATGATAATGGAATTGATAATTGGGCGCAAGGCAATTATTATAATTTATGGATGATGCGCGCAGAAGAAAAAAATGATTCGCGTGTAAAATGGAATATGGTTTTTAGTAAAAAGTAAAAATTCAAAAGTAAAAAGTAAAAATTCAAAAATGAAAATTGGAATTAGTATTCATTTTTTTAATTTTTAATTTTACATTTTAACTTAACAAAAATGAAATTTATTACCTCTCTTATTTTAATGGCCTTGTTGAGTTTTTCGCTTTGTATTTTTCTGCCTTGGTGGAGCATTGCTGTTGCTTGCTTTTTGGTAGCATTATCCATTCCACAAAAGAATTGGGTTTCTTTTGTAACTGGATTTGTTTCTTTGTTTTTACTTTGGTACGGGTTGAGTTTTTGGATGAGTTTTCAAAATGGACACTTACTTGCGAATAGAATTTCGAAATTGATTTTAGAACAAGAAAATTCTTTTTTACTCGTTTTGATCACCGCTCTAATTGGCGGAATTATTGGCGGATTTGCAGCACTCTCTGGATCCTTAATTAGAAAAAATTTTAAGCATGCGTAAGCTTTTGTTTGTTTTGACTTTAATTTGTTTGTCTACAAATCTATTTTCACAAAAAATTTATGGTACTGTAAAAAATTCAAATGGTGTAGTATTGCCTTTTGCATCAATCAGTATAAAAGGCACTTCGTTAGGCGTTAATGCCAATCAACAAGCCAGCTATGTGTACTCGTTGCCTGTTGGAAAATACGTTGTAGTTTGTCAGCATATAGGTTACGAATCAGCAGAGCGTACCATCGACTTAAAAGAAAATACAGAAATTAATTTTGTGCTTACAGAAAGAAAGCTGTTGATGAAGGAATTGGTTATAGGTACCGGTGAAAATCCTGCTTATGCAATCATTAGATCAGCAATCAAAAAAAGAGAAGAATTTAACAATCAAGTAAAAAGCTTTGAATGTGATTTATATGCAAAGGATTTAATTAAACTTAGAAGTTTGCCTAATAAATTAATGGGACAAAAAATTGAAAAATCCGATAGAAAAGATATGGGTTTGGATTCATCAGGTAAAGGCATAATTTATCTGTCTGAGTCCATTTCGAAATTATATAAATCATTGCCAGATAAATTTAAAATGCTGGTTAATAGTAGTCGTGTAAGTGGCAGTAATAATTTCGGGTTTACATTTCCTGCATTTATTAACTTGTACCAAAACAATGTAAATGTTTTTGATGGAGCTTTTAATTCAAGAGGTTTTGTATCGCCGATAGCAGATGGTGCACTTCGATTTTATAAATATAAAATGCTGGGTAGTTTCGTAGAAAATGGTAAAACCATCAACACCATTCGAGTTATACCAAAAAGAAATTACGAACCTTTATTTTCAGGAGTTATAAATATTGTCGATGATGAATGGTCTATTCACAGTTTTGATTTAATACTCACCAAAAAATCTCAACTAGAAATTTTGGATTCTCTTCAAATTTCGCAGTTGCATGTTCCATTAAATCAAAACATTTGGCGCGTTAAAAATCAATTGATTTACTTCAATTTGAAAATATTCAATATAGACGCTATTGGGAGCTTCTTGTCTGTTTATTCTGATTATAAAATAAATCCAGCTTTTGATAAAAAATTATTTGATAAAACCATTATTATTTATGATTCAGCAGTAAATAAAAAACAAAGAAATTATTGGGATTCAATAAGGCCGGTACCTTTAATGGAAGATGAAAAATACGATTATAAATTTAAAGATAGCATGCTTGTTGTAAAGTTAGATTCTGAAGCCATTTACAACAACATTGATACGTTAAAGAAAAGGCAGGGTAAAATTAATTTTACGCGTTTGTTGTTCCCAGGCATAAACAGAACACATTATAGCAAAACGAATCAATTCAAATGGGGTGTTGAGCCATTATTAACCTTTACACAATTCAATACTGTAGAAGGTTTGTCGCTTATTTTAAGTGGTTATTATGAAAAGCGATTCAAAAAATATAAATCCAAATTAACCATTAATCCCAATTTTAGATATGGGTTTGTAAACACACATTTTAATAGTTGGCTTGACATAAACTGGCGTAAATATGATGCAGGAATATCCGATGAAATAAAAAATTACAACATTGGTTTTTCAATTGGTAAAAAAGTAGAACAATATAATTCAGCGAACCCAATTTTACCTTTGGTGAATACAATCACCACATTGTTTGATGGGAAAAATGAAATGAAAATATATGAAAAATATTTCGCAAGTATTAGCTACAATCAAACTTTTGAAAATGGTGTAAAAATAAAGTTCTCGTCTTTTTATGAAGACAGAATGCCAATAGAAAATACAACATCATATACATTCTACGAGAAAAATATCAATCGTATAACCAGCAATAAGCCATTGAATAAATATTTCACCAACCTCGATATTAAACATCAGGCTTTTGTAGCTAACGCTTCTATTAGCTTTAAGCCAGGACAACGGTACATTCAATTTCCGAAAAGAAAAGTTCCAATAGGATCGGAATATCCAACTTTTTCAATTGGCTATAGTAAAGGTATAAATGGAGTTTTTGGCAGTGATGTAGATTTTGATAAGTGGAATTTTGATATTCAAGATGATAAGAATTTAAAACTCCTAGGATTGTTTAAATACAAGTTGAGTATGGGCGGTTTTTTAAACAATAAAGTAGTATTCTTACAAGATTTAAAACATTTTAATTCCAATGCTGTTCGAGCTTCTTCTAACTATGTAAATGGTTTTCAATTGATGAACTCTTACATTAATTCCAATAGTGCAAAACTTTATTATGAAACACATTTGGAGCATCATTTTAATGGGCTTATCACCAATAAAATTCCTTATTTCAAAAAGCTTAATTGGAATTTGGTGGCTGGGTGTAATACTTATTTTATAAAAGAGAATGATCGTTATGAAGAAGTATTTGTTGGGTTAGAAAATATCTTTAAAATTTTCAGATTAGACTTTGTTACTGCATTTCAAAATGGAAGATATCAAAATGCTTCACTTGTTTTGGGGGCTGGAGGTTTGTTGGGTTCGGGATCTGGCTCCAACTCAGAATCGACATCAAATAGTAGTAGAAGCATCAGTATTGGGTTTTAATTTAAAAATGCGCCCGCCACTAAGTTGAAATGCTTGCAGCATTTTTTTGACACGAAGACACGAAGGCGCAAAGGCACGAAGTTTTTTTCACACAAAGCTCGCAAAGAAATAAGGACGCAAAGCAAGAATAATTTCACCTTAAACCTTTAAACCGGTATAAAGTAAGGTGCTGTTTTTTAATTTTTAATTTTTAATTGTCTTAATTTAGCCTCGTTAATTTGGTTTGCCCTGCAAGCATCCAATCTTTTTAGATTTTCCAAGCTATTGGAATCAAATTTTAAATCATGGCTATACTACACAATCGAGTTTCCCAGGAGGAACTTAAACAATTATTATTTCAAGAAACTGAATTTAGAGTTACCGTTTCCTTTTACCAGTATTTTAATGTAGAAAATCCACAATTATTCAGAGATGAATTATATAAGGGATTGAATGAATTAAAAGTATTCGGTAGAATATATGTCGCAAGCGAAGGCATAAATGCTCAAGCTAGTGTGCCTCAAAGTAATTTCGAGTTGTTTAAAGAATTTCTTTACAGTTTTTCTCCTTTAAATGGCATTAGAATAAACATTGCCGTTGATGATGACGGAAAATCTTTTTGGGTATTGAAAATAAAAATCAGGGATAAAATTGTTGCCGATGGCATTACAGATCCAGAATTTAATATGGCCAATAAAGGCAAATATGTTGATGCACAAACATTTAACACACTTGCGGATGACCCCAACACTGTTATTGTAGACATGCGCAATCATTATGAATTTGAGGTAGGACATTTTGAAAATGCAATCGAAATCCCAAGTGATACATTTAGAGAACAATTGCCCATGGCGGCTTCTATGCTCGAAAATGAAAAAGAAAAAAACATCATCATGTATTGTACCGGAGGCATACGTTGCGAAAAAGCAAGTGCGTATATGCTTCATCGTGGGTTTAAAAATGTTTTTCATCTTGAAGGTGGCATCATTAATTATACAAATGAGGTAAAAAATCAATCCCTCAGCAATAAGTTTCATGGGAAGAATTTTGTTTTTGACAATCGATTAGGCGAAAGAATTACAGATGAAATTATTGCTACTTGTCATCAATGCGAAACGCCAGCGGATAATCATACCAATTGTAAAAACGAAGCTTGCCATTTACTTTTTATTCAATGCGAAAAATGTGCTGAACATTATCAGGGATGTTGTAGTCAAGCATGTACCGATACGATAAATTTACCTGAAGAAATACAAAAAGAATTGCGCAAAGGCATCGATAAAGGAAGGATGGTGTTTAATAAATCCCGTCAACGTTTGAAGAAGAACGGATAGTTTGTAGCATATAAATTTCAAAATAAACTTATTATTTCAGCCAAGCTATAATGGCTATTTTTATAACAAACAGAGATTCTATTGAAAATCAAGTTGAAAATATTATTCCTTTTCCTTAACGTGGTTTTTATATTAAATCCATTATTCGCTCAATGGAAACCTAATGAATTATCTAATCTCAGAAAGAAAAAAATATCTACAACATTATCAGCAATCCAACTCGACAATTATAGCATCGTACCTAAAAGCTTTTTTATAATAGAATCAAATATTGGAAAATTTAAAATAGATGAAGCCAATGCCATTTTAAATTGGATAAAAAAACCAATTCAAGATTCGGTAACGGTTGTTTATCGGGTGTTTCCTTTTTCATTGAAAATGAAATTATTTCAATACAAATTTGATAGTGTTCGAAATAACTTCATCGCTGAAAAGCCCATGAAAGTTAAAAATGCTATTACGGCAAACGATATTCCCCTTTTCGATTTCAAAGGGCTGCAATCAGAGGGAAGTATAGGTCGTTCTATTTCTTTTGGCAACAATCAAGATGCGGTATTAAATTCTTCATTAAACCTTCAACTGCATGGAATGATTGGCGACAGCATGGAGATTACAGCATCTATTACCGATAACTCTATTCCGATTCAACCAGATGGAAATACCAGAGACTTACGTGATTTCGATCGGATATTTTTACAAGTAAAAAAGAAAAATTGGCATCTTAATTTTGGTGATTTAGATCTTAAAGAAAACCAAAGTTCATACTTAAATTTTAGCAAGAGAATACAAGGCGTTTCATTTTTTAATTCATCCAAAATAAATTCAAAAATCAAAAATGATGTTTTTTTAAGCGGTGCAATTGCCAAAGGGAAATATACCCGAAATTTTATCAATCCTATTGAAAGAAATCAAGGCCCATATCGTTTGAAAGGAGCAAATAATGAACTTTATTTTATGGTTTTGGCTGGTACAGAAAAAGTTTACATGGATGGAATTTTATTAACGCGTGGTGAGGATCAAGATTATATCATTAACTACAATACAGCAGAACTTACATTTACACCAAAGCAAATCATAACAAAGGACAAACGTATTCAAATTGAGTTTGAATATGCCGATCGTAATTATTTAAACACGCAGTTTTTTATTTCAGATCAATTGGAGGTAAAAGATAAATTGAAATTGAATTTTGCAGCTTTTTCAAATTCTGATCAGAAGACATCTCCTATTGATCAGCCTTTAACCTTTGCACAACAAAATTTATTGAAAAATATAGGGGATAGTATTCAAGATGCTTTCATTTCAATGGCTTCAAGAGACACGTTTTCAGTTGGGAAAATTCTATACAAAAAAATCGATACCATTTATAACAATGGAACGCATGATTCGGTTTTTATATTTTCGAGGGATAACAATGAAGCGTTGTACAATGTTTCTTTTACCTATGTAGGTGCTGGTAATGGAAATTATAAAACATCACAAAATGGCGCAAATGGAAAAGTGTTTCAATGGGTAAAGCCCGATGCTTCTATGCGTAAACAAGGAGATTATGTACCCGTTAGTTATTTAATTACACCCAAACAGCAACAAGTTTATGCAGTTGGGGTTCAATATAATTTTACAAAAAATACCAGCATTCAAACTGATGTTGCGTTAAGCAATTACGACATTAATTTGTATTCCAATTTAGATAAAGAAAATAATAAGGGATTGGCGGGGAAAGTAAACTTAAAGCATCGGTTAAATCCTATTGACTTTTTTAAATCAAAAAATCTGATTGAGTTTAATGGCGGTTTTGAATGGGTGCAAAAATCTTTCAGACCTATAGAAAGATTAAGAAGTATTGAATTTCTTCGAGATTGGAGTTTAAATCCTGATGCAGTTGCATCTAACGAAAAGTTATATAACGGTAGCGTAAAACTGACTGGAGATAAAGGTGGGAATTTTCAATATGACATTGTTTTTTATAATCGTGATGAAAAGTATAAAGCATATAAACATCAATTGAAAGTTCAATCGAGAATAAAATATTTTACAGTTACTTCAAATTCAAGTTTGATGCAATTGAACGATGAAAATAGATCAGGTTATTTTTTTCGACCGAATGTAGAATTCAAGAATCAATTCAAAAATTTAAATCAGACTGAAGTAGGGATTAATTTTTTAGCAGAAATCAATAAGATGAAAAATTTGATTGCAGATACTTTTAGTTTGGGTAGTTTTTCTTTTAGTCGTTTTGAAGCATTTGTTAGATCTAATCCACAAAATAAAAACAATTGGAACCTCTATTATTTCACCCGTCATGATTGGTTGCCATTAAATAACGTTTGGACAAAAATGGATAAAAGTGATAATGTTGGTTTTACCATTAATCTATTAAAAAATGAACTAAGGCAATTGAAATCTACTGCTGGATATCGTGCATTGCAAGTGTTAAACATTGGAACGAGTAATCAAAAAGCAGATAAGTCATTTTTAGCTCGTTTCGAATATGGATTTAATGAATTCAAAGGATTATTGAAGGGAGATGCATTTTATGAGGTTGGAAGTGGGCAAGAACAAAAACGTGCTTTTTCATATGTTGCTGTTCCAATAGGGCAGGGGCTTTACACTTGGAATGATTATAACAATAATGGTATTGAAGAATTGAATGAATTTGAGCTTGGTGTATTTCAAGATCAAAAAAAGTACATACGAATTTTTACGCCAAGCAATGAGTATGTAAAAACCAATTTCTTACAATTTAATTATAATGTTGAGTTCGTTCCAAAGCAATTGATTCATTCAAACAAAAACAAGTTGTTGAATGTGTTGAAACGAAGTAGCCTGAATTCGAGTTTGCAAATAAATAAAAAGATTACCGATTTGAAATTAATCGTTTTCAACCCATTTGAAAATGGGTTTGCAGATACCACATTAATTGCAGGGAGTTCGGTGCTGACTAACGCTTTACTTTTAAACAGAACAAGCGCTTTGTGGGGATTAGATGTTACACAAACAAATACTTCTGCTCAGGCTTTGCTCACTTATGGAGCAGAAAAAAGATACTCAAACCGTTGGCAAGCAAAACTAAGGTTTCAACTTAATCGTGCTTTATCAATGCAAATAAATGGCAATCAAGAAGTACAATCGTTGTTAACAGGAGGTGCTGCATTTCAAAATAGAAATTATCGAATTTTACAAAATAGAATAGAGCCAAGTGTTATTTATCAATATAAATCAATTTTTAGAGCAAATGTTAGTTATCGGTATGCACAAAAAAATAATAAAATTGATTTATTGGAAAGCATGAAGGAGCAATCATTTAACACTGAAATGAAATATAATGCTTCTTCAAAAATGAGCGCAGGATTTAAAATGGCTTACAGTAAAATTCAATTTGAGGGCTCAGGGTCATATAACAGTACGGTTGGTTTTATGATGCTTGGTGGTTTATTGCCTGGTAATAATTACCTATGGTCGGTAGATTTTATTCAAAAATTATCCGGAAACTTAGAGTTGAATATTCAGTATGAAGGTCGAAAATCAGAAACGTCCAATATGATTAATATTGGACGAGCATCTGTTAGGGCAATTTTTTAAAAAGTTTATCCAAATAGTCCGCCTTTTTTTAATTGACGAATACCTTGTCCAATTTTAAAACCGTTGTTATACACTTCGATTTTATAATCTCCAATAATATATTTGCCTCCACTTTTCCAATCGAAACTTACAGTTTGACGTTGGTTTTTGGTGTAGTTGATTTCCATTTGTTGCGTGTAATCTAAATTGCTATTGTCTTGGGTATTAAATTTCCCAGACTCTTCAGTTGCAATAATTTTTCCAGAAGGATCAGTGATAATAATATATAATTTTTTAGTACCTGTAGCAGTTATCATATTTTCATCTAAGTCAAAACTAATGCGAAGTTTGTCTACTTTTTTTGCATTAGTTGTTTCTTTTGTTTTTCCATTTCCTCTTTCATCTATTGGGACAATAGAAAAATTGGATGCGTGTAAAGTCGAGCCAATATCAATTGTTTTGTCTTTGTTTTTTATTTCTTCTATCGATGCGTCAAAATCCTTTTGAAGATTGTCGCGTTGAGTAGATAAGTTTTGATTGGCTTTTGTAAGTTCCTCTTTTTGCCCCTCTAGTAAAGCAATTTGAGCTTTGTATCCCTCAATGTCTGAATTTAAAGAAGCGATTAATGATTTCACCTCAGACAATTCAGCTTGAGTTGCATTAACTTTTGCAAGTATCGTGTTTATCTTCGTCTTCTTGTTTTGAATTTCGCGATCCTTAACAACGATTAAACTGTCTTTTTGATCATTAGATGTTTTGATCTCGTCGTACCGTATTGTTGCTTCCTCCAGTTCCTTTTGCAATTCATCTCTTTGTGCTGCAGTAGCTGAAATATCTTTATCTTTTTGAGAAATTAACGTTTTAGTATTGTTTTTATCCCAAATGACATAACCCCAAGTTCCAAGCAAAGCAATCAGTAGTAATGCGATCAAAAGTGATTTGTTTGATTTATTTTTTTTCTCGCCAATTGGAGCATCAGTTAATGTAGTTGCTTCTGTTTTTTTTAAATCTATCATTGTCTTTTTTTGTAAATATAATGGAATATTAAGGGTAGATTGGACTTTCGATATCATTTTTGGACATGCCAATAATCATTTATCTTATATTTTACAATAGTTGGCTTAAAATCAATATTTTTTTAAGAAATTTATTCTTTAGCTTGCAATTGAACTGAAAATTTGAAAATGAGTATTGAAAAAATCATTCAATCTTGGGAGAAAAAAAGCTTTGAATCCATTTATCTGCTTCATGGCGAAGAAGATTATTATATTGATCAAATTGTACATTTCGCAGAACATAAAATTCTTTCAGAATCGGAATCTTCTTTTAATTTATCGGTTTTTTATGGTAAAGATGCGGATTGGACAAATGTAATTGGTGCTTGTAAGCGGTATCCGATGTTTGCAGAAAAGCAGGTTGTTATTTTAAAAGAAGCACAAATGATGCGTTCTTTAGAGTCTTTTGAAACCTACATCGAAAATCCTTTAAAGTCTACAATTTTCATTATCGCTTATAAAGGAAAAACGCTTGATAAACGTTTACGTGTGCATAAACTGATTCAAAAAAATGGTGTCATATTTGAATCGAACAAAGTAAAAGATTATGAATTAAATGCTTGGATTTCCAATTTTATTGCTGCCAAAGGGTTGAAAACTTCTCCCAAATGTGTTTCGATGCTTGCTGAGCATATTGGAAGTGAGTTAAGTAGAATTGATAATGAAATTACAAAATTGCGCATTAATTTAAAAGACAGATTTGAAATAGAAGAAGCGGATATTGAAAAATATGTGGGCATCAGTAAAGAATACAATGTATTCGAATTGCAAGTTGCCATTTGTCAGAAAAATTTGAGTAAGGCCATTCAAATCATTAACTATTTTGAAGATTCACCAAAAGAAAATCCCATTCAAAAAATCATTCCGGCTTTGTATAGTTTTTTTGGTAAAGTACATGGTGCCTATGGAATGAATAATACGGATACAAATTCATTAAGGCCTTTATTTTATAACAATACTAGCGCAGTAAATAATGCACAGCAAACCATGAAGAATTATGGTTTTAATGGCGTTGAAAAAATAATACTTCTTCTAAATCATTATAATCTAAAATCACTTGGAGTTGGAGATTCTGGTACAGAAGGCGCTTTACTCATGAAAGAAATGGTGGTGAAGATGATGTTGTAGGTTTTTTTGTAGGGGCTGAATATTTTCATCCCCTACAATATTTTCATCCCCTACAATATTTTCATCCCCTACAATATTTTCATCCCCTACAATATTTTCAT
>JAIYAN010000006.1 GCA_027489035.1 Chitinophagaceae bacterium | reverse complement strand
TCATCCCCTACAATATTTTCATCCCCTACAATATTTTCATCCCCTACAATATTTTCATCCCCTACAATATTTTCATCCCCTACAATATGATTACAAATTTTCAACATCCACCACAGCGTCTAGATTGATTGCGCCATAGACATGTGGGAATGTTTCTTGTAAACTTGGTGATAGTTCATTTTTTATTTCAGCAATAAGTTTTGTTTCATCAACATTTAATTTTACTAAATCTGTTTTTCCTTGAAAATACCTTTCCAATACACCTTCTATTTGATGTAAATGGCTCATATGTATAAAGCCTTCTTTTTGTAAAGATGCTGCTTCATATTTCCCGATTGTTAGTGCATGTTCCCACTCCAATTTTGTTGTGATATGATAAATCATAAGTCTAATTTTTTTGCAAGCAATTGAAGCTCTTCTTTTTTATATTGATTGGGTAAATCATCAAAACATTTACTTAATTCTAATAACAGAAACTTAAGTACTTCTTTATTGTTCATAAGCTGCAGTTCATTTACCTCAAACGATTCTACGTTTTTTATTAAGTAATTTAAAATTTCGTTTTTGGTGTACATCTGCCCATTGATAGGATCGATAAAAAAAGATATCTTTTTTAAATCTTCGGTATTGTGATGTATTAAATCAATTTGATCTTCGCAAAAAGCAAGTAAAAAATATTTGTGAATGCGTATAGCCGATACCGGTATGTCGAGTAAATTGCATAGAATTAAGTATAAAATTCCATTTCCGATACCGTTGCCTTTTTTTGTTTCTAATGTTTTATTTATTAAAAAAAGATCCGGTTTGTCGTATATGATTTCAGTCCCTTTTTGTTGATGATAATTGTATAAAATACTATTGAATACATTTATTTTTTCAATAGGAGTGAGGTAGTGATTTAGTTCA
The DNA here is from genome assembly GCA_027489035.1 of Chitinophagaceae bacterium. Taxonomy (GTDB): domain Bacteria; phylum Bacteroidota; class Bacteroidia; order Chitinophagales; family Chitinophagaceae; genus Ferruginibacter. The sequence goes on along the minus strand of JAIYAN010000006.1, from coordinate 53,389 downwards.
AGCCAAATGTTTCGACGTAGCTTTTCAATTTGAAGCAAAACTAAATTGGCTTGGATTTCTGGGTAATGGAATTTAGCTACAATCAAGGCCCCGCCTAGTAAATTTGATGTTTCATCTTTGTTCCATGCGTCAAACTCCAATGATAATTCATTGAAATGTAATTTGTGAATCAACATTTCAATGCGCTCTTGAGTATGCTCATCAGTTTCTTCTTCCCATTTTTTTTCAAGATTGGGAATGATTTGTTTTCCTAAAGAAACGAGTTTGTTAGAAATAGAAGAAAAGACCTCCTGATCAGGATCTTCAATTAAATTTAAAAGGGCTTTTATTTCGTTGTTTTCTTGCAAGATTTCAATATTGAATTCAAGTGTAATATCGAACTTTAATAAATAACTTGATTTTTAAATTTTCCACAATGGATTTAAAAATGTTAATGAAATATTTTGGGTCTCGAAAATAAACAGGAATTAATTTTCAATGTCAATTCCGCCTTTGTAAACAAATGTTGCTGGGCCACATAGCCAAATGTCTTTAAAATTTTGATCGTCTATTTTATTAAATTCTACACTCAGATGACCGCCCAAAGTTTTTACTTCTACACGATTAAATCCTCGCTCGTTGTGTGCAAATACCAATGCAGCAGCAGTTACCCCTGTTCCACAACTTAATGTTTCACCTTCAACGCCACGTTCGTAAGTTCTAACAAAAATTGAATCGTTGTCTAGTGATTCAACAAAGTTTACATTAATACCTTCTTGTTCAAATTGTTTGCTGTATCTGATCTCGCTTCCCGATTTATTTACATCAACATTTTCTACTATTTCGGCTGGTTTAACAAAATGAGGTGAGCCTGTATTTAAAATGTAGTGCCCTTTTTCGAAAACGACTTCTTTTACATCATTCATGCGCAATTTTACACTTCCATTTGTTTCGATTTCTGCTTCATGCAAACCATCAATAGCTAAAAATGTGTAAGTGTATTTATGTATGCCTAAATCAAAAGCAAATTTCACCATACATCTACCACCATTGCCACACATAGAACTTGTTTTACCATCAGCATTATAGTAAATCATTTCGAAATCATATTTTTCATGGCTGTTCATCAACATTAATCCATCAGCGCCGATTCCATATTTTCTGTGGCATAATTGTGCAATAATTTCAGTGTTTAAGTTATTTATTAAACCGGCTCTATTGTCTAGGATGATAAAATCATTTCCCGTTCCTTGATATTTAAAAAATGATAAGGTCATATGCTTGATGCTGAAATGGTTTCTAATACTTTTAGAATTAATTTGTCGATTGCAGCCAAACTATCCTTGCTAAATTCTTTTGATATTCTGTTTGCAACAATGGCATTTAGTGAAAGACAATGGTGACCGAGAATTTTACACATGCCATAAATAGCAGAAGTTTCCATTTCGAAATTTGAAATTCGGTGTTGTCCAAATTGAAACGTGGTTAAATTGTTAATCAAATTTGGATTTGATAATCCCATACGCAAAACCCTTCCTTGAGGTCCGTAGAAGCCGGGGCAGGTTATTGTAATTCCTTGATGAAAATCTTGAACAAATTCTTTGATCAGCATTGCACTTGCTGTACTTATATACGGTCTTGAAACCCTGTCATTGATTTGTGTATGGTCGTTAAATGCTTGTATAATCTGGTTTTCAGCATCATTGTGCGTATGTTGATAAAAATGAAGCAAATTATCAAGCCCCAATCCATGTGTGCCAGCAACAAAACTATCTACAGGAATTTCTCTTTGTAAAGAACCACTCGTGCCAACTCGAATGATATTCAATTTTTGAATGGTTTCTTTTACCATTCTCGTTTCTAAATCAATATTTAATAATGTATCAAGTTCATTTAATACTATGTCTATATTATCTGGCCCAATTCCAGTACTACAAACCGAAATCCGTTTGCTTCCTAAAAATCCAGTATGGGTTACAAATTCTCTATGTTGGTTTCGATACTCAATACGGTCAAAATGTTTGCTGATTTGTTTTACACGTTCCGGATCTCCAACTACTAAAATGGTTTGGGCTATTTCTTCTGGTCTACAATCTAAATGATAAATAGCACCTCTATTATTAATGATTAATTCTGACGATTCAATTTGTCGCATATTTTTTTAGTTTTTTACGATAAAAAAAGAAATTTATTCTATTTTTTAATGCTGAATAAATTTTATTTTTTGATAACTACAAAATTTGATGTTTTCAATTTTAATTTATGAATAAAAATACCTTATTTTGTGGCATTAATAGAAAATTAATAAAACACTTTCAATGGTCCTTTGGCCGAGTGGCTTAGGCAAAGCTCTGCAAAAGCTTCTACAGCGGTTCGAATCCGCTAGGGACCTCACCTAAAATGCCTGATTGGATGAAACCGCTCAGGCATTTTTTTTAATCAATAATTTTATGAAGTATAGCAAATGGGTTGGGGTAATAATCTATATCATGTTGATAGGTGTTTGTTTTATGCCTTGGACTTACCATGCAGATTTAAATGTTTATTTCAATGGCTTTTTTTCGCAAAATAATGTTTACGGTAAGCCTGGTAAATATTTTATTATTTTCTCCTTGATTTGTATGATATTGATGTTTATTCCAAAAGTTTGGGCAAAATTTACCCATCTATTTTTTGCAGGAATCATAATGGCTTATGCACTAAAAACCTATCATTTATTCACATCGTCTTATAATGCATACTCACCCGAAAAACAACCAGGCATATACGCATTGATACTGTTGACCATCTTATCGTTTGCGATCGCGCTTTTGCCAGATATGAAGTTGAAGAAAAAATGATTTAAAGCTTCAATTTTATCAATCAGCAATTTTACCCCATGTATCTTTTAATGTTACAGTTCTATTGAATACCAATTTTTCAGGATTAGAATCTTTATCCAAACAGAAATATCCTTTTCTTATAAATTGGAATCGATCATCTAATTTGGATTCTACTAACGATGGTTCTATATAAGCGCTAGATATTGTTGTTAGAGAATCAGGGTTAATAAATGATTTGAAATCGCCTTCTTCTGCTGATGGGTTTTCAACTTTAAATAATCTATCGTATAATCTAATTTCTGCTGTTGCAGCATGCGCAGCGCTTAACCAATGTATGGTGCCTTTTACAGAAATTCCACTGGTGTCGTTTCCGCTTTTACTTTCTGGATAATAAGTGCAATAAATGGTTGAAATATCGCCGTTTTCATTTTTTTCAAATGATTCGCATTTTACGATATAAGCGTTTTTTAATCTTACTACAGAACCTGGTGCTAATCTAAACCATTTTTTAGCAGGCACTTCCATGAAATCTTCTCTTTCAATCCAAAGTGTATTGCTAAATGGAATCAATCTGGTGCCCATTGTTTCATCAGGTCCATTTTCTGCAATCAATTCTTCCGTTTTGTCTGCATCATAATTGGTTATAACTAATTTTATCGGATCTAATACAGCCATTACTCTTTTAGCAGTTACATTTAAGTCTTCACGCAAACAAAATTCAAGTAAACTTAAATCAATCATGTTTTCTCTTCTGGCTACACCGATTTTTTCGCAGAAATTACGAATGCTTAATGGGGTATAGCCCTTACGTCTAAATCCACTAATGGTAGGCATTCTAGGATCGTCCCACCCATTTACGTAGCCTTCATTTACCAACTGCAAAAGTTTTCGTTTACTCATTACCGTATAGGTCATGTTTAAACGAGCCATTTCGTATTGTCGAGATGGAAAAATATTCAGCTTTTCAATAAACCATTCATATAATTCGCGATGAGGAATAAATTCTAATGTACAAATAGAATGTGTTATATTTTCAATACTATCACTTTGCCCATGTGCAAAATCATACATAGGGTAGATGCACCATTTGTTTGCGGTGCGGTGATGATGTGCATGTTTGATGCGGTATATGATTGGGTCACGCATCAACATATTGGTATGCGCCATGTCTATTTTTGCACGAAGCACTTTTTCGCCATCTTTGTAAACGCCATTTTTCATTTCTGTAAAAAGCGTGCGGTTTTCTTCTATGCTTCGGCTTCTAAACTCAGATGGTTTCCCAGGTTCGGTAGGTGTTCCTTTTAATAACGCTATTTCTTCTGAAGAACTATCATCTACGTAAGCCAAATCTTTCTCAATTAGTTCTAACGCAAATGCATAAAGCTTATCAAAATAATCAGAAGCATACAATTCATTGGTCCAATTAAATCCCAACCATTTAATATCTTCTTTTATGCTTTCAACATATTCTGTATCTTCTGTAACTGGATTGGTGTCATCGAAACGAAGATTAGTGGTGCCGCCATATTTAGCAGCTAAACCAAAATTTAAGCAAATGGCTTTCGAATGTCCTATATGTAAATAACCGTTTGGCTCTGGTGGAAAACGAGTTGAAATGCTCGCACACTTATTTGATGACAAATCCGCTTCTATAATTTCTTCAATAAAATTCAGGCTTTTTTCTTCGCTCATAATATTAAAAGTTGTGGAGGCAAATTTACGTTATTAAGTATTGATTGGAATTATATAAAACAAGTAAATTTTAAATAGTTTAAAAACGCTTTATCCAATTTATGCAAATTTGATTTTGTTGATAACTAGGCAGTATCATAGAATTACCATTGATGTGCTTTTTGAATTTTCGATGATCATCAATTTTATCAAAAACCAATAAGGCCAATTTTGTAGAGCCAATACCAATTCCGGCACCCGCAAGTACATCACTAATCCAATGCTTATTATTATACATCCTTAAGTATCCTGTTGCGCCAGCCATTAAATATCCTGCATATGCTATCCAAGGATTATAATCTTTAAATTCCATGCGCATTAATTCTGCTGAAGCAAATGCTTCTGCTGTATGTCCAGAGGGGAAAGACTTGAAATCACTATTGTCGGGACGTTTAACTTTTGTGATCTTTTTTAAAGGATGAACAATTGAATTTAAAATGACATTAGATATGGAGAAAATTATGGCAGTTTGAAGCGGTTTATGCTCTCCTTTAATACCCAATGTTTCCAGTCCAATGGATATTCCAGCTGGTGCAAATTGTAAATAGTTATCAACTTTGGTATTGGAATTCCCAACTACATTTTTTTGTAGGTTTATTTTGAATTTACTATTCGATAAAATAGCGCCAGTGGCAAACAGTGTTACAGGAACGGCAAAATAATATCTATTCTTGACACAATTCACTAGTCCGTTATGATGGGGATTATAAAATTGTGCGTTTGCATTAAAACAACAAATACTAAAGCTCAAAAAAAATAAAAATACAGGACGAATCAATGCTGATTTTCGTTTAATAAAGATGAAAATTAAGCGTTTCCCATTCTTTTCAAGTGTAAGGTATGCGAGATAACAGCATCTCTCATTCTGCGAAATTCAATGTATTTAACATCAAACTCTTCACAAGTTTTTTTAATGATCTTGCTGATTTCAGGATAATGTATGTGCGAAATTTTTGGAAACAAATGATGTTCAATTTGAAAGTTTAAACCACCAACCAACCAACAAATCACTTTGTTTTTTGTTGCAAAGTTTGCAGTTGTTTCTATTTGATGGATTGCCCATTCGTTTTCAATATTGTTATTGTCAGCAGGAACAGGGAAAGAAGTTTCTTCAACCGTATGTGCCAATTGGAAAACAATACTTAGTACAAAACCAGCAAACATACTTAATGCTAAAAATCCAACAATCCATTTGGTGAAACCCAGCATATAAATAGGAAGCACAATCATAATGCCGTAGTAAATTATTTTAGCAAGCCAAAAAGCGAAATGGTCAAATGCACTAAATTTCTTCAATGGAACAGTTCCTACTTTCTTTTTAAAATACTTGATGTAATCCGTAGCAAAAACCCAAATGATCAATAAGAAACTGTATAAAAACCATACATAAACATGTTGGAATTTATGCGCAAAGTATTTCTTTTGAGTTGGGCACATTCTTAACAAAGGTTTGATTTCGATATCATCATCTACTCCGTCAATATTCGTATATGTATGGTGAACGATATTGTGTTTGTTACTCCACATCAACATACTTGCGCCTAAACCATTTACAGAGTATGCTGCAATTTTATTCCAAAATTTACTGTCGCTAAAACTTCCATGTCCGCCATCGTGCATCACATTAAATCCAATACCAGCAGTTAATCCACCCATTATGATGCATTCAATTATGGCTATCCAATTTGGAGGGGTGAAAAATATTAGATGTACATAAAGTCCAACGTAACAAGTCCAAAATAAAATCGCCTTGAAATAAAGTGAAAAATTACCAGTTGGTTTAAGTTGGTTTTCTGTAAAATATGCTTGAACCCTTTTCTTTAATTCTTGATGAAAAGTTGTTCCTGTATTGTTTTTGAATTTTGGAGTTGCCATTTTTATTAGGTTGTTTTTTGTATGAAAGCATCAAAATTATAGATGCCTATATTTTTCTTTGAAATAAAACCTTCCGCAAATTTAACCCCAATTCTTTTACCCAACAACTTGTTGTGTGTTTTAAGGATTTCAAGGAAATCAGGGTTTGAAATATAGGTTTCTATGCCTTCTATTTCTTTATTGTAAAATTGTGTTTTATATGCCAGTATCGATTCCATTTTTTTATCAAAAGCAGTTGTAATGTCTACTAAGAAATCAGGTTCCAAATGACGGTCTTGGATATAATGAAATACGTATTTTGGTCTCCATGGCGTTTGCAACTCGCCATTAAACTCAGTTTCTATTTTTATTAATCCAGATAAAAATGAAGCATCTGAAACCAATTGAGCCGCTTTTCCATGATCGGGATGGCGATCTTCAGGCGCATTACATAAAATGATTTCAGGTTGATATTTACGAATGGCAGTGATTAATTTCCTTTGCGATTGCTCATCATTTAAAAAAAAACCATCTTGCAAATACAGATTTTCACGCACATCCAAACCTAAAATTTCTGATGAAGCAGCAGCTTCTATTTTCCTCGTTTCAGCATTGCCACGAGATCCCAGTTCACCAGCCGTAAGGTCGATAACGCCAACTTTTTTGCCATTTAATTTCTCTACAATCAACGTGCCCGCACAACTCAATTCAACATCATCTGGGTGAGCACCAATTGCAAGGATATCAATTTTCATTTTATTAATTAATTCAAAATTTAAAAGTCAAAATTAAAAATTGGTTACTTTTTACTTTTTTTTAATTACTGGCAATTTAACCCATAATAACCAACATTAAAACTTATGTTTAACGTTTGTGAAGTATTTGTGAGGAAATATTATAGGGAAGGATTTAGCGCAATTTCTGGATAACCGTACATTCTTTGTACTTCTTGAACGATTTTTTCAATTACAATGTCTTCATCCTTAGGTGCATAAGCTTGTTTTAAACTGCTATTAAAGAAAAATGCAACCGTTTGATAAACGCCCGCAGCTAGTCCGCCTTGATATTCTTTAATTATTTCATAACAGCTATTGCCGGTTTCTCTGTTAATCAATTTCATTAGTATTTTTCCTTGATAAACCGATAAGTTAGTGAGTGGGGTAGTGAACTCTTTTTTCAATTCCTTTTCTTTGGATTTGATGCATTTTTTCCGAGACCGCTTATCTGTTAAACCCGATAATTGCTTATTCAGTTCGTTTAAAATTATGCCAGATTTACGGGCATATGGATAAGTTACATAAACTGCGTTTCTGAGTCGGTTATATTTTGCTAATGCTTCTCTTTGCGCAAATGTTAGTTTACATTGGATATAAATATTTGAAATCGTAGTGCAGGAAATGGTATCGCCATTGTAAATAATGGCGGTAAGTTTAATAGTATCGAGGTTTTTATAAAATTGCGCTTTCGCTGAATTAACTGAAATGAGTAATCCAACAAAAAATACAAGTTTGATAAAATTGCAATTCGGTTTTATTAATCGCATGATTAAATATACAACTTTGGTTGATTATTTTATACCATTATATGGCTTTGGTAACCCGATTTTTTTTGTTGTAAATGTTAAAACAGATTTTTGAAGGTAAGGTTTGTAAGGTTTATGAGGTTTGTGATGTTTAAGAGGTTTGAGATGTTTGAGAGGTTTGAGATGTTTGAGAGGTTCAATGCGTTTAAAATGTTCAATGCGTTCAAAAGGTTGGAAGCATCTTTCAAAAATCTGCATCTAAGTTAAAAAAAACTTCGTGTCTTTGCGCCTTCGTGTCTTCGTGTCAAAAAAATGCTGCAAGCATTTAAACTTCGTGGCGTTTGTTCGTGTTTCCACCAATAATCAAAGTATAGGTTCAAACTTAATTCGCAAACAGGAACATATAAAACAATCCAATAAATGCCAACAAGAGAATAATACTTGATAATCGATTCGAGAATTTTGCTCTAAATAACGAACTCATTAATAAGCCCATTGCCATAATAATCAATCCCAACCAAACCAAATTAATGTAAGGGAAAACATATGATTTCACCGTTACGAAATCAATTAATTGATCAGACTCTTTTATCCCGATTTTTATTTTATGGTTATCACTTACCCCGGCAAATTTCACAAACAAATTTTGTGCATAAACAGTGTCATCTATTTGTAATATACCAAAACTATCAGCAACAATCATTGGGCGCGCGTCAAAGTGCATGCTGTCTTTACTTACAAATTGGATTTCTGCTTGTAATGCGATGTCGTTTGCGCCAAATTTGTACTTCGAATTGGCTGGATTTTTTTCTACTTTTTTCAATTCGAAATAGCCATTGCTGTAATAACTTTTTTCTCCTTCGCCAATTTCTATGATTTTAAATTGGGCGGTGTCTTCATTTTTTTCTTTATTTATTGCAAATGAAATGTAGGTAAAGATGTCCTTCGTTAGATACGATTTTGTATCAGGATTACTGCTCATGTTGTTGTCCTTCATCAAATACACATCTGGCTTTAGTACAAATCTCTCTTCTACTTTGGATGCAGCTTTGTCCTTTTTTTCGAAATTTAAAATGTAAAAACTTCTGCCTTTTTCATGACCGCTCGAATCTTTTACATACGAAACTTGATAATCACCCATTCTGGTTGGAACTTCTCTAATTAAGGTTAGATTTTCAGTGGGATCTTCTTCTTTTTTCGTCATTGGGTCTTTTCCAATTGGAACGTTTATGCCATTTACTTTGCTATCACTGATTATCAATTTATTACTGCTCGAAATCAACATGCCTATAATCATTACAGCAAATCCAACGTGTGCAATTGAAGCCCCTGCTGATTTTAAATTATTTTTCAAAACCAATGAAATATACATTCCATTAGAAATTGCGGCATAAATTGAAGAAAATAATGCAATGTAAATCGCCACTAAAAATCCTATTCCGTGTTTGTCATATTGAATGGGATAAAATATGAAAAGCAAAGTAGAAATAATAATTGTAGCAATGAATGGATATTTAATCTTGCCCATTAAATATGTACGAGTGGTGTTTTTGTATTTAAGGTATTGTGACACTGCGGTTAAAATGCCAATAAAAACCGACACCATAATCATAACCTTGTTGTACAAAAACTCAGCATCTTCAGGCATAGCTAATGGACCTTTATGAATACTTATGATTAAGTCTTTTAATAAAGGCGTTTTGCTATAAACAGGAATTGAAGTAATTAAAATGATAAACAATGCAGACAAGAAAAGAAGCAGCGACCCAATAAACATGTAAAATTCCCTTGAGCTGGTTTCTTCTTCCGTATGAATGGCCGGGATTTTTTTATAATGCTTAAAAAATAAAATAAATATGGGAACTGCAAATGAAAGAACATATAGGCCAATCATAATATTGATGGCTTTTCCCGCTTCTGTGAATGCATGAACTGAGGTGTCACCAAGTATACCGGTACGGGTTAAAAAAGTAGAGTACAATACAAAAATAAAAGTGAGCATGGCAAACAAATAACTCGCCCTTAATGATCGTCCGGTTGCATTGAAAATTAGCATCGTATGAATTCCCGCGATTAATATTAACCATGGTACTAATGAAGCATTCTCAACAGGATCCCAAGCCCAATATCCGCCAAAACTTAATGATTCATATGCCCATTTTCCACCCATCATTATACCTACACCTAATATACATGCACTCATTAAAGCCCATGGCATTGCAGGTTTTATCCATTCACCAAAACGTTTTGTTTGTAATCCGGCATAAGCAAATGCAAAAGGAATTATTGTTGATGCAAATCCCAAAAACAAAATAGGCGGATGAATGACCATCCAGTAATTACGGAGCAAAACATTCAACCCCATTCCATCTTTTATAAAAGTTAGATAGTTGGGCTGTGAAAATATTGGTGCAGGAATTTCATTTCTGGTGAATGTAAATGGACTATTGCCAATTCGAACTCCAAAGAAATAAATACCTAAAATCATGAACATTAAAAAAAGTTGAGCTAAACCAATCACTGACATTACTGGCGCTTTCCAAATGGTATGGTGTTCTTCTTTTTTATAATAAACGATAAACATCCCCAAAACGGCATGCCAAATCGACCAAAGTAAAAAACTACCTTCTTGGCCTTCCCAAATACATGACAATAGAAACTTAGATTCAAGTTCTTTTGAAGCATGCTTGTAAGCATACATGTACTCGAAGTAATGGTTGTAACAAATGAAAAATATGGTTGCAAAAACAACAAGAATGCTTATGAAATGTATGGTGAAATTTATTTTTCCAAACTTTAGCCATTCGTTTTTTTGAGATAAATCTGATTTTGTAGATGCTACACCAAATGATATCAACGAAACAAGCGAAGACATCAATGCTAATATTATAAAAAAATGTCCAATTTGACCAGGTAATAAATGCTCCCCTTCGAATTTTATCATTGCAAATGTTTAATTAAACTAGTTTTTTGTTGTTTGATCCTTCATGTCTTTTTCAAGCATCTTCTTATCGTCTTTATACTTGCTTGGACATTTCAAAAGAATATCTTGACACTCGAAATGATCTGATTCCATTTTCCCTTTTAATACAATACGCTCACTTTTTTCCAAATCACCAGGTTTGCTATTGTGATAAATAACTTGTGTTTTACCACCCAGACTATCAACTGCATAGAAAGATAAGTAATTGGGATTTTTAATGGGATCGTAAGTTATTGGCTCAGACTTATCCAATTTGGCAATTAGATGCACAAATTTTCCTTGCTTTTTCTTTGCAGAATTAATGGTATCATAAGTTGAAAAATCAACTGAAAAAACCAAAAGTCCAATAATTAAAGCTACGATGCCAATTAAGATGATGATATGTGTACGTTTCATAAGTAAATAGTTAAGTTAAAAGTCAAAAATAAAAATTAAAAATTTTGCACTCCATAGTGGTTATTTCAAAATGTAGATTTTGTTTTTTTACTTTTTACTTTTGAATTTTTATTTTTAAAACATTTTCGGGCCCAAAGGTAATTAAAACAAACAGAGTAATATATTGTTCATTTTTTTTAACGGATAAAAAATTGTTCAATTATCTTTGTTCCGAATTTTTCAAATCAATATCATGGCAGATCTTTCCGCTTTCGACCCTAATTCAGTTGGTAATCCCAATAATAACATTTTCGGACTTCCTTTTTCAGAAAGCGATGCTCGATTGGTTATTTTGCCCATCCCATGGGAGGTTACCGTTAGTTATAACGCAGGAACAGCAAGGGCTCCAGACCATATTTTCACAGCAAGTTTACAAGTAGATTTGTATGATCCAGAATATACAGATGCATGGAAAGAAGGTTTTTATATGCGTATGCCCGATAAGAAAATTCTTATCAAAAGCGATTATCTAAGAAAAGAAGCCGAATTGTATATTAATTATATTGCTCAAGGCGAATTGGTGGAAAACAACAAGTTCATGACCAAAACGCTAAAGGAAATCAATCAAGGGAGTTTATTTTTAAATGAATGGGTATATGAGCAAATTTCAGAATTATTAAAAAAAGGTAAACTTGTTGCATTACTGGGAGGCGATCATAGCACGCCATTTGGATTTTTTAAGGCAATGGCTGACAAGTTTCCAGAATTTGGAATCTTGCAAATTGATGCGCATTGCGATTTAAGGAAAGCTTATGAAGGCTTTAATTTTTCTCATGCATCAATAATGTACAATGCATTAGAAAATATCCCAGCCATTAAAAAACTTGTTCAAGTAGGCATACGCGATTATTGTGAAGAAGAATTGGATTACATCAATAACAGTAACGGTAGGGTAGTAACATATTTTGATAGAGACATTAAACATCGTCAATACGAAGGAGATACATGGAAGAAAATCGTTGATGAAATTATTGCCAATTTGCCCCAACATGTTTTTATAAGTTTCGACATTGATGGATTAGACCCTAAATTATGTCCACATACTGGTACGCCTGTACAAGGCGGTTTTGAAACAGAACAAGTGTTTTATTTACTCAACAAATTGCATCTTTCAGGAAAGAAAATTATTGGTTTCGATTTAAATGAAGTAGGGGTGAGCCACGACGAATGGGATGAAAATGTGGGAGCGCGTGTTTTATATAAACTCTGCAATTTGTTAACCATTAGTAATCCACAAAATGGATAAAATAAGCGTCGTTATACCCAATGAAAAAAAGAGCACTTACAAGCTTTCTATTTTTTTTATTGCTGTTATAAATATGATTGGCTTTTTGTATTTTATGTTCAATAATGCATTCGGAAGCCTAACATATGTTTTTGCATTTTTGGGATTTATTTCAATTCTTCCTCCGCTTTGTGCTTATTTTATATTTAAGAAAAACCAAGATACGCATCTTGCCCAAATCGTAATAGGCATTTTATTCGCATCCATTTGCTGGATTTTCGAAGGGTTAATTTTAGTGGGGTTTTTAAATATGCTTTTCGCATTTATGGGGTTAAAAACCATTCGTAAACTAGAAATCGTGATTAATAAAATCGGCGTTGAATATCCATCATTTCCCAAAAAAATATTTCAATGGACAGAAGTGGAGCAAGTGGTTTTGAAAGATGGGATGCTTACCATAGATTTAAAAAACAATAAACTTATACAGTTTGTAATTTCTAATAAAGAAAACGACTTGGATGAAGCTCAATTTAATGAGCGTTGCAAACAATTTCAACATCAAATTTCAAATCAATAACTCAATGTCAATACTCAACGAATCCCCATACCTACTTTATTCTGATGGAGAAGGAAATATTTTTGAAGATACCAGTTTATATGTGGTAGGCAGAAGTGGTTGGGATGCATATCCTGTTCCAGTTGAAGATTGGATTGAATTGCCCGAAGGTGGCCAATTGTATGAGCTGCCTGGTAGAAAAGGCATTGGCATTGATGTAAAAACGGGCGAAATGCGTTTGTGCGAAAAAGGTTGGGCTGTTGCTGCTTTCATTCCACCTGCACATACAGGATTGTATATGGCGGCTTATGAATCTCTACCTGAAGCACCTACTTTACCATTGTTTTGTTATACGGCTGCTGGATGGCACAATGAAAAGTTTTTCGTTACTGCAGTTAGAATTGAAAAAGACATTCGTCAAGAAGCAGAAGGGTATGATGATGATCAAATTGAAGTTGGACATAATCAACTTTTAAGTGCGTATCCCAATAATAGACTTGTTCAACATTTGATGGAGAACTGTTGCATGACATATACTTGCCCTGCTGCAAGAAACCTCGCTTTAGGCAGATGGGAATGTCCAGTACCTGTATCACCCGCTTGTAATGCCAATTGTATTGGATGTATTTCTTTTCAACCAGAAACAGAAGAAATATTTAGTACACAAGACAGACTTACTTTTAAACCTACAGCCGAGGAAATTGTAGAGTTTACGGTACCTCATTTGGAAACGGCGCCTTTTCCAATCATCAGTTATGGACAAGGTTGTGAGGGCGAACCATTATTGATGTGGGAGACCATAAAAGAATCCATCATTGAAATCAGAAAGCACACTTCAAAAGGAAGCATAAACATCAATACCAATGGAAGTAAACCAGATGCGGTAAAAGCCCTTTGTGAAGTCGGGTTAAATAGTATTCGTGTAAGTACAAATTCGGCTAGAAAAGAAATTTACTCGGCGTATTATTTGCCAAATAATTATCAGTTTGAAGATTTGATCGAAAGTTTAAAAGTCGCACGAAGTTTTGGCGCTTGGACAAGCATAAATTATTTCGTATTCCCCGGAATGACAGATTCTGTTGCGGAGTATGAAGCTCTACGAAAGTTGATTAAAGAAACCGATTTATGCATGATTCAATGGCGCAATTTTAACATTGATCCAGATTGGTATTTGGGCAAAATAAATGTTACAGATACCGGCGAATGCATTGGCGTAAAACAAATGATGGAGCTGATTAGAGAAGAATTCCCCAATTTGAAATTCGGTTATTTCAACCCTTCAATGGAAAGAATTAAGGGGGATTATGAGAAGGATTTTGCGAAATAATAACTTGTTTGGTGTTTGTTGTTTGGCGTTTGGTGTTGAATTTTTATACCGGAACGAGATTTATCATGCATCAAAAGCATTTAGTGTTAAGCGAGAATCAGAATGTGAATAAAAAAAAGAGAACTCAATAATCGCTCTCGTTCTTTTTTTCGCTATTAGTTTTTGAACATGAAACAGGAGAATTTTTCCCATCCATTCTACCTATACTCCCCAAATTCATTCCTCAATACATCTGCGATTTCACCCAATGTGCAATAGTTTTCTACACATTCTAATACAGTAGGCATAAGGTTTTCGGTCGATTTTGCAACTGTGGCTAATTTTGTTAATGAAGCATTAGCGGCGTCGTTATTTCTTTTTTGTTTTAAAACATTCAATTGGTCGGTTTGCATTTTTTGTATGCTGTCATCAATTTTAAAACCTGGAATTTTTTCATTATCCGCAGTTTTGAATTTATTAACCCCCACAATTATTTTTGTTTCTTGTTCGATATCTTTCTGATACTGATAAGCACTTCTTGCAATTTCTTCTTGCATAAAACCTGATTCAATAGCTTCAACACTGCCGCCCATGGCATCAATGGCTTCAATCAATTTCCAAGCTTCAGCTTCCACTTGATCCGTCAAAGACTCTACAAAATAGCTTCCCGCTAATGGGTCTACCGTATCAGCCGTGCCACTTTCAAAAGCTACAATTTGTTGTGTTCTTAAAGCAATTTTTGCTGCTTCTTCGGTAGGTAAACTCAATGCCTCATCGAAGCCGTTAGTATGTAGCGATTGTGTGCCGCCCAATACGGCAGCGAGGGTTTGTATGGTTACACGGCTTACATTATTCATTGGTTGTTGAGCCGTAAGGGTGCTTCCTCCTGTTTGGGTATGAAAACGAAGCATCATCGCTTTTTCATCAGTTGCCCCTAATTCTTTCATCATTTTTGCCCACATTCTTCTTGCAGCCCTAAATTTTGCTACCTCTTCAAACAAATTATTGTGTGCGTTAAAGAAAAAAGATAGTCTTTTGCCAAACACGTTGATATCCAATCCTTTTTGCTGTGCTGCTTGAACATAAGCCTTTCCATTACTCAATGTAAATGCAATTTCTTGAACGGCAGTACTTCCTGCTTCTCTAATGTGGTAACCTGATATTGAAATCGTATTCCATTTTGGCAATTCTTTGCTACACCATTCAAAAATATCTGTGATGATGCGCATGGATGGCTTAGGCGGATAAATGTATGTTCCTCTTGCCGCATACTCTTTCAAAATATCATTCTGAATGGTACCAGAAATGTTTTTCAAATTAGCACCTTGCTTCTTTGCCAACGCTACATAAAATGCCAATAAAATAAAACCAGTTGCATTTATCGTCATTGAGGTAGAAACACTTTCCAAATTAATGCCGTCAAATAATTTCTCCATGTCTTCCAAACTATCAATGGCCACCCCAACTTTTCCAATTTCTCCATCAGCTAAAGGATAGTCACTGTCGTAACCAATTTGAGTTGGCAAGTCAAATGCTACACTCAAACCACTTACACCTTGATTCAATAAATAATGATATCGTTTATTACTTTCAGCAGCTGTTGAAAAACCAGCATACTGGCGCATGGTCCATAATTTACCACGGTAC
Organism: Chitinophagaceae bacterium; assembly: GCA_027489035.1. Taxonomy (GTDB): domain Bacteria; phylum Bacteroidota; class Bacteroidia; order Chitinophagales; family Chitinophagaceae; genus Ferruginibacter. Next base: position 37,329 of record JAIYAN010000006.1, on the reverse strand, counting down.
ATAGAAGATTGAACACCTCTTGTAAATGGGAATTCGCCTGCTTTTGATTCGTCTGCTTTATTAAAATCTGCAGCTGTATAGGTTTCTTTGATTTCAATTCCCGAATCAGTGGTTATTTTATTTTCAGACATAATGTTGTGTTTAATTCAGTATTTGTTTTGCTTCTGTTTGAAGTGCAGATAATACAATGCCATTCATTTCAGCATTTGGTGTATTGCTGTATTCTATGATTAATTTACTCAAATCCAAAGCAGTTGCTGCAGGAGAAAGACTTGCCGTAATGTGATGGATGATGTAAATATTTTGGTCTTTTAAACGAGTTATGGCATTCCAAACTTCTGGACTAACATAAACCTGTTGGCTTATATTATATTCATATTCTGTTTTGATGGATTCGGTAAGTGCAAAATGTAAATCTGAAGCACTCATCCCAGGTTGATTGATGCGGTTGATTAAATTAGCCAATCCACATCTTTCTGCAAACATGGTTAATCTTTCCAATGCTTGCAACTTCATTCTATTTCCTTCATGATTGATTTGAGGAATTTCTGACTGTTGTTTGGTGTATGCTTTGAATTCTTTGTAAAAAATGATAACTAAAGCAACAGTTGCTAATTCCATTAATAAAGCAACGTAGATGAAAAAATCTTGAAACATATGTTTAATTTATAGTTGCAAATGTAATTAAGTCATTTCAACTTTTTCCTTGTTTCGAAAAAATGCTTTTATGTAAAACTTAAAAATGAATGTATTTTTGTAAAAATAAAAATTATGGAAACAGTTACCTTGGCACCCGTTCAGTTTACTTTATCTGCTATTGCAGAAATTAAAAGGTTAATGCAAGAAGAGGGTTTTGATCAAAATAAACAATTGAGGGTAGGGGTTAAAGGAGGAGGCTGTAGCGGCATGACGTACATTTTAGAATTTGACGAGCCTAAAGACAACGATCAAAAATATGATTTGCCAGAAATGTCTTTTATAATGGATAAATCACATGGTATATATTTAATGGGTATGGAAGTGGATTGGGAAGGTGGATTAAACTCACGCGGTTTTACCTTTAAAAATCCCAATGCAAGTAGTACTTGCGGTTGTGGAACAAGTTTTGCGGTTTAAGTGGAGATAAAAATTCCTCAATATTATTTTTTTATTCCCCAATTATCTATGAGGTTTCATTTTCTGCTGAATAAAATTTTAACTACATTTTTAACCATAATTGGATATACTCCAAAAGGTGTATTTTTTCAATAAATACGTTAAAACACTCGATTTGATTTATTTTTACTGAGTGCGTTTAATAATATACATATTTATTTCAAGTTTTTTATTGCCACTTCTAACTGACGGGCAAATTGTAGTTTTCAAAAACAACAAGGAATTTGATTACAATACATCTAACATTAAATACATTGTTCAAAATGGAATAAATATTTCAGATTCTGATTTGAATAATGTGCTAAGTCAACAATGGAATCCATATTTAAAGCATAATGTTAAACTTGAAAATAAAGAGCAGACCATTTGGTTTAAAATACCAATAAAATCAAACTCTCAAAATGCAGTAGATTTTTTAGAAATAAAAGAACCACTTGTAAATTTTGTCCAAGTGTGGATTGTAAAAAATGGTGTAGTAATAAAACGGTTTGAAAAAACCGGTGATCACTTGTCTTTTTTTTCCAGACCCATTGAGTACGCAAATTTTGTATTTCCTTTTAAAGAAATTCAATTAAATGAATATGAAGTTGTTGTAGCTACAGATAAGCGCCATACAACTAAAACCATCCCACTTTATTTTTATTCTGAAAGTGAATTCACAAGTCAAGTACAACTTATTAATCTATTAAAAGGATTCCTACTTGGACTAGTTTCTATTTTGTTTTTTTATAATTTTTATTTGGCAGTGATTGCTAAAAAATCGGTGTACACTTGGTACAGTATTTATTTGTTTTTTATCTTGATTTACTTTTTTTTGGATATGGGCTTGTTGTTCCAATTTATTTACCCCAATTATCCAAATTATAATGACCTTTTAAGGGTTGGAATTATTTCAATTAGTATAGTTCCATTTGCATTTTTTTTCAATCGCTTTTTAGAATTCTCAAAACATAAACCATCTTTTGTTTTACTAAACAATACAATGGTTTTCCTATTTTCTGTCACTTTTGTTTTTGGAATGTATCAATCTATTTCTGGGGATTTTAAAAGTCAAGAATTTTGGATTGGTATATATGGAATTATATCGCCAATTATGCTTATTGTATTTTTGATTGAATCAATTTATTTTTCAATAAAGAAAATTCAGTTTTCAAATTTTACAACAATTTCTATTAGCATTTTTGTAGTCATGACTATTGTTTTTTTAATGCATGAAAAACGCATATTAACCGACAATGTTTTTACCAATAATGTTATTAATACAGGAATAAGTGCAGAAATCATTTTGATGACGTTTGCAATTGCTTATCGCTTTAATATGTACAGAAAAGAAGCTGAATTATTGGCAAAAGAAAAAAATGAAATGCAACAACAATTGTTTACTTCAGTCATAAAATTCAATGAACAAGAAATGCAACGGTTAAGTAATATTCTCCATGATTCTGTTGGTGCACGAATTTCAGCAATTCGTTTAAATATGGAGCATATTGGTGAAGAGGAAAATGCAATTAGTAGAAATTCAAAAATGCAAACGTTGACTTTAGAAGTTAGTAAAGTAGCGGACGAAATAAGGTCGTTTTCGCATCAATTATCGCCATTGCTTTTGCAAAAAAATGGCATCATTAAAAGTATTTATGATTTAGTGAAATCTGTAAATAATGCCAATAAAATTCAAATCCAATTTGAATCATTGGGATCAATGAACACGCTTTCTTTTCAATACGAATTGATGATATATAACATCGTTCAAGAATTGATACAAAATATGATCAAACATGCGAATGCCACTGAAGGAATCATTCAAATAATTCTTGAGCAAAATATAATTTCATTATTTGTTGAAGATAATGGTATTGGATTTGTAGAAAATGAAATTAAAGATGGTCTTGGGTTTTTGCAGATAAAAAAAATAGTCAGTTTAGCAAAAGGCAACATTGCAATTCATGCTTCTCCAAATAAAGGCTGCACAGTATCTATTGAAATAAATCCTAACAATAGTTTTTAAAAAAATGTGTAATGATATAAATAAAAATGAATTGATGAAATAATAACTAAACAAATGAAAAGTACAATCAAAATCTTTATTGCAGAAGATCATCCATTTTATTCCAAAGGGGTAACTAATGTTCTGGAAGCACATGACCAGTTTGTAATTGTAGGGATTACAGAAAATGCGACAAATATCATTTCCAAAATAAAAACACTAAAACCCAATATCCTTATTTTGGATATAAACCTTTCTGGATACAATAGTTTTGAACTAATTCCTGAAATAAAAAAAGCTTTGCCAACAATCAAAATTTTGGTTCTAAGTATGTATCTGCCATCAGATATAAATATTGTTGTTGTGCAAAAAGATATTGACGGATATGTGTTGAAAAATTCAGGTACAGAGGTTTTGATAAATGCACTAAACTCGATTTCAGCAAATAGAAAATATTGGGATCCTAATATTGAATCTGATAGCCATCACTCCAATGATGTATTTACGAAAAAAACAAAATTAAGTACAAGAGAGTTGGAGATTTTAGCTTACTTGAAGGAAGGGTTTACGAATAAACAAATTGCACAAAAACTCTTCATTAGTGAGTTTACGGTGAAAACACATCGCAAAAATATCATGAGTAAAATGGAGGCCAATAATATTGTAGGGTTACTTAAAAAGTATTAGTAATCCAAAGCGTAAAAACTAATTAAGTTTTATTTCAAACATTTTTGGCCAACGTTTTCCCGTAATCAAAAAGTTTTTACTCGTTGAATCATATGCAATACCATTGAGGACATCCGTTCTATTTGGAATGTAATCTGATTGCTCCATCAAGCCATTAAACGTTACAATACCTTCAACAATGCCAGTTTCGGGATTTATTTTTATGATGTTATTGGATTGATAAACATTTGCATACACATATCCGTTTACATACTCTAATTCATTTAAATATTCAACTGGGCCATGATTGTCTTTAACAGCAATAGAGCTTTTTACTTTAAAAGTATTAGGGTCTACAAAATATAAATTTGCTGTTCCATCACTTATGATTAATCCAGCACTGTCATGTGTGATGCCCCAGCCTTCGAAAGGCCATTTAAAGGTGTTGATTGGTTTTTCAATATTTGATATGTCATACACATAAGCAATGTTGCTTTCCCATGTTAATTGGTAAATTTTATTTTTAAAGATGGTAATGCCTTCGCCAAACAACTCCGATGATCCCATTATGTGTTTCTTTTCCACTTTTCCAGATTTTGCATTCGTAATTCGTAATGAGGAATTTTCGTAATCACCCGTACTCTCATATAATTTACCATTGTGTATTTCCAAACCTTGTGTATAAGCAGAAGTATCGTGTGGATACTGATTGATTACTTGGTAAGTGATGATTTTGGGCTCATTTATGCTAACATGAGGTGTTTCAATGGAAGAATCGTGTTCAGGTGTTTCATTGCCATTACAAGAATTCATTAAGGTAAGTATGGTGAAAAAATAAAATAATCTCATTTGTAAGGTGATGTTTTTGATTATTAAAGGATTTTAATTTTATTAAGAAACAAAATTAAGTGTAGTTTTTTATCCTTTTTAAAAAATACTTTCAAAAAGACTTGCATTTTCAATTTTAACGCTATACTTTTATGTTATCCGCTGAGATAATATTTATAATTCTTCAAAATTTTAAATGTTACTCAAATTCCAATCATCTTCTTTTGAGCCAAACTGATATATAAATTCAAATCCTTCCTTAAAGCCGATTTCCATATCATATTGAAAAATGATTTTCCTTTAATCATTTTACAATAATCGTCCATGAGATTTATATTTTTATTTACTTTTTTAGTAACAACAGTTTTTGCTTTTGCTCAAAGAAATTGTGGTACAGCTTCATATGCGGCTCGTTTTGAAAATTCAATTGTTGTTCAACAAAACAATAATTCAAATCATAGAGACACCATTGAAGATGAAATATTAACAATTCCAGTTGTTGTACACGTGTTATATAACAATAATGCTCAAAATATCAGCGATGCTCAGATTCGCTCTCAAATTGATGTGCTTAACGAAGATTTTAGAAGGATGAACGCTGATGCGAATAATACACCCGAAGTATTTAAAGCGCATGCTGCAGATGCAAGAATTATGTTTTGTCTTGCACAAATTAATCCTGAAGGATACGCTGCAAATGGAATCATTAGAAAATATACATCAACAAAAGTTTTTGATATAAATGATGCCATGAAATACAATCCAGCTGGAGGTGATAACGCATGGAACTCGAAAAAGTATTTAAATATTTGGATCTGTAACATGGGAAGTAATGCTATTGGTTATGCTTCACAACCAGGCGGTCAAGCGGATAGAGATGGCGTTGTTATTCAATATAATGCTTTTGGTAGAATTGGAAGCTTAATGCCAAACTTTAATAAAGGCAGAACGGCAACACATGAAATTGCACATTGGTTAGGTTTACGTCATATTTGGGGCGATAATGAATGTGGTAATGATGGCATTAATGATACACCTCAACAAGCTTTTTACAATAATAATTGCCCAAGCTTTCCAACTATTAGTAGCTGCTCTCCTGATAATAATGGCGATATGTTTATGAACTTCATGGACTATACAAACGATGCTTGCATGAATATGTTTACGCATGGACAAAAAATAAAAATGCGTGGTCAGTTTGCTATAAATGGCCCAAGAAATTCTTTTATGAATTCTTTTGCTTGTGATAGCTCAATGGCTACTGCGGCACCTTTACCTGATGATACAACCGCAGCGGTAAAAACAATTGCTCCAAGTTTTAAAATTTATCCTAATCCTGCAACTAGCGAATTAAATATTGAGGGAATGAATGGATTTGATTTAAAAGGACAAGCATTAAAAATATATAGTGCTACTGGAGTTTTGCATTTCTCAAAATCAAATCTAAGTTCATTAGAAAATATTGACATCAGCCACTTAAATTCAGGCGTTTATTTTGTATCAATAATATCTGGAAAAGATAGAAAAATTGTTAAGTTAATTAAGCAATAAAATTCGTAAAGAATCTTTTGATTTTTTATAACAACGCTAACATTGTCGAACTTAACTTCGTTGAAAATTATTCAGATGCAAAAGTTTTTTCTTTTTCTATTTTTTTCAATTTCTTTAAATATTGCTAATGCCCAAAAAAAGAAAATTGGAAAAGCTACAAAAGTTATTAAAACGGTAGTTAAAAAAACAACAGAAACCATAGGAAATGGAAATCAACCTAGTTTGGATGAAGTGGTAAAAGGACTCAAAGAAGCACTTTCCATAGGAGCAGACAGTAGTGTAAAAAAACTAAGTATTGTTGATGGTTTTTTCAAAAATGCTGCAATTAAAATTTTGATGCCTCCAGAAGCGGTAAAAGTGGAATCTTCACTTCGAAAAGTTGGTGCTGGAAAACTTGTAGACGAGGCCATCTTATCCATGAATCGCGCAGCCGAATCTGCAACGGCAGATGTAAAAGATATTTTCTTTGAAGCCATTAAAAACATGACGATCAACGACGGAATGAAAATTCTTAAAGGCGATAGTATTGCAGCAACACGCTATTTGAAATCGGCTACAACAACACAACTGACTCAAAAAATTAGACCAATAGTGGAAATAGCACTCAAGAAAGTAAATGCAACCAAATATTGGAATGATGTATTCAAAGAATACAATCGATTTTCTGTTAAAAAAATTAATCCGGATCTCGCAGGGTTTGTTACAGAAAAAACCATTGACGGATTATTCTTTTCAATAGGAGAGGAAGAGCAGAAAATCAGAAAAGATCCAGCTGCTCAAGTTACTGATTTGCTTAAAAAAGTTTTTGGCAAATAGGTAAATAAGTGTTGATTCATTCGTTTTACACCAATCAATTAGAATTCAATTTATTCCTCGTTTTTAAACTGGCTATATTTTCTCCATTTTTCAATGAGTTCCTGCATGTCATTGGGCAATTCACTGTCAAAAATAATCTGCTCTTGTGAGGTTGGGTGAATAAATCCAAGTTCTTTTGCATGTAGTGCTTGCCTATTGCAAATTTTAAAACAATTGTCTACAAACTGTTTGTATTTGGTGTAAACGGTCCCTTTCACAATTCTATCGCCACCATAAAAATCATCGTTGAACAATGGGTGTCCAATGTATTGCATATGTACACGAATTTGATGTGTACGACCAGTTTCAAGCCTACATTCCACTAAAGTAACATAATTAAAACGCTCAAGCACTTTGTAATGCGTGATGGCGTCTTTACCGTAATCACCATCTGGGTATGCGGTAAACAATTTTCTAAAACGTTGATGTCTGCCCACATGCGCCACAATTGTTCCTTCATCTTCTTCAAAATTACCCCAAACCAACGCCACATATCTTCTGTGAACGGTGTGGTTGAAAAATTGTTTTGCTAAGTCGGTCATCGATTTAGACGTTTTTGCCATCACCATTAATCCACTCGTATTTTTGTCTATTCGATGGACCAAACCATAACGAGGTAATGTTTTATCATTTAAATCTGGTTGCTGTTTTTGCATATGAAACAATGCCGCATTCAATAATGTTTGATCAGGGTTTCCGCTTCCAGGATGTGCAACCATCCCTACAGCTTTATTTAAAATGAATAAATCTTCATCTTCATAAACAATATTTAAAGGAATATCCTGAGGTATAATTTCAGAAGATTCTTGACTTTCGGTATCATATACAACAACTTTGTCGCCTCCTTTTACTTTATAATTGTTTTTTACGGGCTTGTCATTTACAAGTACATGCTCGTTTTCAATGGATTGTTGGATTTTATTTCTGGTTGCACCTTCAATCCTTGCCATTAAAAATTTATCAATACGGAGCGGTTCCTGTCCTTTGTCAATGATGATGGAATGTTGTTCGTATAGTTCTTCCGATTCTTGAAATAAAATCTCTGATGCGTCGCTCATTATATTGCTGGGTCGTTTAAAATGTCTTTAAAATTAGAGTCGCAAAATTCTAACTTTCAAATCGAATTAATAATAAAAATTTATAGAATAACACCTTATCTTTGCGCACTTTTTAAATTTTATGATAAGTGCAAATAATATAACCCTTGCATACGGCAAGCGGATTCTGTTCGATGAGGTAAATATAAACTTTACCAAAGGAAATTGCTACGGTATTATCGGAGCAAATGGTGCTGGAAAATCCACCTTTATGAAAATCATAAGTGGTGAAATTGAGCCAAACAAAGGCACAATTGATATTACGCCAGGTGAGCGTATGGCAGTGTTAAACCAAAACCAGTTTGCATTCGATGAGTTTACGGTGTTGAATACCGTACTTATGGGGCATAGCAAATTGTGGAAAATCATGCATGAGCGTGATGCGATTTATTCAAAAGAAGATTTTAGTGAAGCGGATGGTATGCGCGCTGGCGAATTGGAAAACGAATTCGGCGAAATGGGCGGTTATACGGCAGAAAGTGATGCTGCAACCTTATTAAGCGAATTGGGTGTTGATGATTCCCTTCATTTTCAACAAATGAAAGATATCAGCGCGAATTTAAAAGTTAGGGTTTTGCTTGCTCAGGCATTATTTGGCAATCCTGATATCTTATTACTTGATGAGCCTACGAATAACCTAGATGTGGAAACCATTGCTTGGTTAGAAAACTTTTTGGCAGATTATCAAAATATCGTTTTGGTGGTAAGCCATGATCGACATTTCTTAGATTCAGTTTGTACGCACGTTGCCGATGTAGATAGAAGTAAAATAAAGGTTTATACGGGTAATTACTCTTTCTGGTATGAAAGTTCGCAGTTGGCTGCTCGTCAACAGAGCGACAAGAATAAAAAGATGGAAGATAAAAGAAAGGATTTACTCGACTTTATCGCCCGTTTCAGTGCCAATGCCTCAAAAAGTAAACAAGCTACAAGTCGTAAAAAAGCATTGGAGAAATTGGTTATTGAAGATATTCAACCATCAAACAGGAAATATCCTGGTATCATTTTCAAACAAGACCGTGAAGTTGGTAATGAAATTTTGAAAGTTGAGAACCTATCAAAGTCGATAGATGGTAAACCATTGTTCTCAAAACTTAATTTTGATATTCAAAAAAATCAAAAAATTGCGTTTTTAAGTCGCGATCCTTTGGCACTTACTACTTTTTTTGAAGTAATCAATGGGAAAATTGCTGCAGATACAGGTTTATATGAATGGGGAACAACAATTACTCCTGCATACTTACCCAATGACAATAAAGAGTTTTTTGAAGGGAATAGTGATAATCTAATGGATTGGCTACGTCAATATGTACCACCAACTGTAAAAGATGTAGATGAAGATTTTTTAAGGGGATTTTTGGGTAAAATGTTGTTTAGTGGAGATGAAATCATGAAAAAGACCAACGTATTGAGTGGGGGAGAAAAGGTTCGTTGTATGCTAAGTAAAATGATGTTGCAAAATCCAAACGTGTTAATTTTGGATGAACCAACCAACCATTTGGATTTGGAAAGCATTATTGCCTTCAATGATAGCATGACAACTTTTCCTGGTGTAGTATTGCTTACAACCCATGATCATCAGTTTATGCAATCGGTGGCTAATCGAATTATTGAAATAACACCAAAAGGGATGATTGATAAGTTGATGACTTACGATGAATACTTGGCAGATGAAAGAGTGAAAGCGCAAAGATTAGAGTTGTATGGCAGTTAAAGTAAACTATGTATTTCAATTTTGAATTATTAAAATAAAATCAGCAATTAATTTAAATAAATAATCATGAAGTATAAGTTTATTTTATTTTATATCGTATTGATTGTTATATCATTAAATACTTTTGCTCAACGAAAATATTATAATGAATCGCGTTACAATACTGCTATAGGGGTTAAAGTTTTTCCAGTTTCAATTTCTATAAAACAGACTTTGTTTTCAAAGAATAAATTTGAAGGATTGATTTATAATTGGAAGGGTGTTAGAGCTGTGGGATTATTTGAAATCGAAAACAGAATTGAAGGAGTTGACGGGCTTTGCTGGTATTTTGGACCAGGTGCGCATATCCAGTTTAAAGAAGGCACAAAAGCTTACGCTGGCAGCTATTATTTAGGATTTGATGGGGTTATTGGAATAGATTGGAAAATTAAGAATGCACCAATTAATATTTCACTTGATTGGCAACCTTCACTTGATTTTGATCAAAATAAAGAAAACTTCAAGGGCGGATTTGGTGGTATAGGACTTAGATATGTAATTCGATAGGAAAATCAGCTTTATTGTACTAGAATTTTGAAAATAGTTAAGTTATTATAGCTCCATGAGAAATAACATCAATCAGTTTCTGGATTTTTTTTACCCCATTTTTAAAAGATTTATGCCTATTGAAACATATAGGTATGCAACTTGTGGGGGTATAAATACAATGTCTGGATTATTGGTTTGGTACGTTTGTTACCACTTTGTATTTAGCAGAATGGTTGTAAATCTCGTTTTTTATTCCTTCGAACCCTACACGCTAGCTTTATTGGTGTCTAGCACATATTCATTCACACTTGGTTTTTTACTTAACAAATACGTTGTCTTTACCTCTTCTAATTTAAAAGGCCGTATTCAGTTGTTTCGATATTTTTTATCATTTGCGTTTAACCTAATGCTTAATTATTTTCTCCTGAAATTCCTCGTTGAAAAATTTCAATGGGATGCTTTCATTAGCCAACTATTAACCACTGTTGTGGTAATTGCAGTAAGTTATTTTAGTCAAAAATACTTTACTTTTAAAATTAAGTAATCTTCTTAATTTATTGAAATTTAATAGTTTGTTTAAATTTATTTATTTATTCAATTGATTGTAGCCTTGATTCTCAGTATTATTTAAAGGAGCTGAAATGATTGAATACTTATTATATCAATTCCGAAAATTCAAATAAAAGTTAGTCAGTATAAGCCGACTTTTGAGATTAGAGCACAATGGAATTAGCCACCTTTCTGCGAATTGAGTCAACATTGCATTTCAAATTGGCGCTTTGTTCATTTTTGTCAGTATATTTTTGGATTTCTAATTTTATTTTAATATAGATATTCTAATTGATTATTTAATTTTAATAAAAATTTGTAATTAATTATAAATCAAATAGATAATAATATAAATTAAATTCAGATTTGATTGAAAAAAGTTTCAAAATTCCCCAATCAATTAACTGACATTTTTTCATAAAAATTGGGTTGGCATAATGATTGAAAGTATTTCGATGAACAATTAAAATCAAAAAATTATGGGAAAGATAATTGGAATCGACTTAGGAACAACGAATAGTTGCGTGTCGGTTATGGAAGGTAATGAACCAGTAGTAATTGCAAATGATGAAGGAAGAAGAACAACCCCTTCAGTAGTTGCATTTTTAAAAAGTGGCGAGCGTAAAGTAGGAGATCCTGCAAAAAGACAAGCCATCACCAATCCTCAAAACACGATTTCTAGCGTTAAGCGTTTTATGGGTCGTCAGTACAACGAGGTTGCTGAAGAAAGTTCACATTGGAGTTATAAAGTAGTAAAAGGAGATAACAACACCGTTCGTATTGACATTGACGGTAGAATGTACACACCTCAGGAAATTAGTGCAATGGTTTTGCAAAAAATGAAAAAAACGGCTGAAGATTATTTAGGTCAGGAAGTTACAGAAGCCGTTATCACCGTTCCTGCTTATTTCAACGATGCACAACGTCAGGCCACTAAAGAAGCAGGTGAAATTGCTGGTTTAACTGTAAAAAGAATTGTAAATGAACCAACAGCAGCTGCTTTAGCTTATGGTTTAGATAAGAAAGGAAAAGATCAAAATATTGCTGTTTTCGATTTAGGTGGTGGAACTTTCGATATTTCTGTCCTTGAATTGGGTGGTGGTGTTTTTGAAGTAAAGTCTACCAATGGAGATACCCATTTAGGTGGTGATGATTTTGATAAAGTAATTATGGATTGGTTGGCAGATGAGTTTAAAGCAGAAGAAGCAATCGATTTACGTAAAGATCCAATGGCTTTACAACGTTTAAAAGAAGCTTCTGAAAAAGCTAAAGTAGAATTGTCTTCTTCTACTGAAACTGAAATCAATTTACCTTATGTTACTGCAGTAGATGGTGTTCCTAAGCATCTTGTAAAAAAATTAACCCGTGCTAAATTCGAATCTCTAGCAGATGATTTATTTACACGTTGTTTACGTCCTTGCGAAATTGCATTGAAAGATGCCAACATGAGCACTTCTCAAATTGATGAAATCATCTTAGTAGGCGGTAGTAGCCGCATTCCTAAAGTACAAGAAATTGTAGAGAAATTCTTCGGTAAAAAACCAAACAAAGGCGTTAATCCTGATGAAGTGGTTGCTATTGGTGCAGCTATTCAAGGTGGCGTTTTAACAGGTGAAATTAAGGATGTATTGCTTTTAGACGTTACGCCTTTAAGTTTAGGTATTGAAACAATGGGTGGTGTTATGACAAGATTGATTGACAGCAACACGACAATTCCTACAAAAAAATCTGAGACTTTCAGTACGGCAAGCGATAATCAACCTGGTGTTCAAATCCATGTATTGCAAGGTGAGCGTCCAATGGCTAGTCAAAATAAAAGTTTAGGAATGTTCAATTTAGATGGAATTCCTCCAGCTCCACGTGGCGTTCCTCAAGTTGAAGTTACTTTTGATATTGACGCAAATGGTATTTTACACGTAAGCGCAAAAGATAAAGGAACAGGTAAAGAACAAAAAATTCGTATCGAAGCGGGTTCTGGTTTAACGCCTGAAGAAATCGAAAAAATGAAAAACGAAGCTAAAGCCAATGAAGAATCTGATAAAGCGGAAAGAGAAAAAGTAGATAAAATCAATCAGGCGGATAGCCTAATTTTCCAATCTGAAAAGCAATTGAAAGAATACGGCGATAAAATTTCTGCGGATAAAAAAGCACCAATTGAAGCAGCGCTTGAAAAGTTGAAAGAAGCACATAAATCTCAAGATTTAAATGCTATTGATGCGGCTACTACAGAATTAAACACCGTTTGGACAGCTGCTAGCGAAGAAATGTATAAAGCCACTCAAGAAGCTGGTCCTCAAGCAGATGGTTCTGATGGACAATCCGCTCAATCCAACAACAATGGATCCGAAAATGTAACGGATGCAGAGTTTGAGGAAGTAAAATAGTTAGTTTTTACTTTGTGAATATAAGCCGTGGTATTTTTATATCACGGCTTTTTTTTGATACTAAGGAGCGAAGTTTTTGAAACACAAAGACACGAAGACGCAAAGACACGAAGTTTTGGAACACAAAGGCACGAAGACGCAAAGTCACGAAGTTTTTTTAACTAAAAAGCTAATAAATGGAAAATGCTTCCAACCATTTGAAGTCATTGAACATATTGAACCTTTTGAACCAAACCTCTAAAACCTCTAAAACCTCTTGTTAGGGTTGAAAATATTCAACCCCTCCCAAACCTTTACCTATATTTGTCGAAAATTAAAACATTATGAAAATTTTCAAACCAACTGTGTTTTATATAATAATGCTCCTTTTAATCGCAATAACCGCGAATGCTCAAAAGAAATTGAATATCAAAACAGAATCTTTAAGCTACACCATTGGAGATGAAAAGTTTTTAAGTTATGTAGCATATAATGATCAATCTGCTGAAAAGCGTCCTGTTGTTTTGGTGGTTCACGAATGGTGGGGAATGAACGATTACGTAAAGCGTCGTACATGTCAACTTGCAGCGTTGGGATATCTTGTTATTGCAGTTGATTTATATGGGGAAGGAAAAATCGCAAACAATGTAGAGGAAGCGGTGGGATTTTCAACGCCATATTATAAAGATCCAACATTAGCCAAATCTCATTTTGATGCAGCACTTGATCAAATCAAATTGAATAAACTTGCGGATACCAATAACATCGCTGCAATTGGATATTGCTTTGGCGGTAGTATGGTTTTGAATTTTGCTAAAATGGGTGAAAATCTTAAAGGGGTGGTGAGTTTTCATGGTGGACTTGCAGGTGTTCCGCCTGTTAATGACTTGCTTAAATCAGAATTGCTCATTTGTCATGGAGCAGATGATAAATTTGTAAGTTCAGAAGAAGTAACGAATTTTAAAAAAGAATTAGAAACCGTTAATGCCATTTATACATTTAAGGAATATCCTAATGCTACACATGCATTTACAAATCCAGATGCTACCGAAATGGGTAAGAAATTTAGTATTCCGATTGCATACAATGAGCCTGCTGATATGGCCTCTTGGAAAGAAATGAAAACTTTTTTGAAAAGAATTTTTAAATAATAATTCATGAGATTTAGTTTGAAAAAACTACGTTTAATTTTTGTTTTTGTATTATTTGCTTTTATTGCCAATGCGCAGCAAACCCATATAAATATTGAAATTCCTGCACATCCGGCAAATGAGAAATTAATTTCGCATGCAGGTTATACATTATCATACAATGAAAAATACGAGCAAGCAAATTGGGTAGCATATGAATTAACAAGCGCCGAAACCAATAGTTTATACAACAGAACCAATCAGTTTTTGGTAGATCCAAAAGTTATAACGGGTTCAGCCGAAAATTCGGATTATGCAGGCAGTGGCTACGATAGGGGACACCTCGCTCCCGCAGGAGATATGGGTTGGTCTGCTCAAAGTATGATTGAATCATTTTATTACAGTAATATGTCGCCTCAAGTGCCTTCATTCAATCGGGGTATTTGGAAAAATGCAGAATCATTTACCCGTGAAGCAGCAATAGAAAATCATGTGATTTATGTGGTTACTGGTCCAGTATTTACCTCAGACATGACTACAATTGGTAAAAACAAGGTAGCTGTTCCGCATGCTTATTATAAAGTAATTTTAGATTATTTGGAACCGGAATTGAAAGCCATTGCATTCGTTATTCCTAATGAGGCTTCTCAACTTCCTTTACAACATTTTGCAGTATCAATTAATCAGGTGGAGCAAATAACTGGATTGGATTTTTTTCCATTACTTGCTGATACGTTGGAATCGAAATTAGAAAGTGGGTTTGATGTAAACTTGTGGAGTTGGCAAAATTATAGTCATTCAAATAAATCAACAACCTCAAAAAGTAAATCTTCAACTTCATCAGTACAATGTAACGGAACGACCCAAAAAGGGGAACGTTGCAAAAGAAAGACCAAGGATCCAAGTGGAAAATGCGCTCAACATCAAAACTAAACCAGCTCAATTACTTCACAATCCTTCATCTCTTTTCCATCAATAACAAATCGAATAAGGGTTTTTGTTTTATGCCATCCTTGTTTGCCCGCAGCTCCCGGATTCATATGTAAACAATTTGTCTTTTCGTCGTATATCACTTTTAAAATGTGGGAATGCCCACTGATAAAAAGTTGTATGTTGTTTTTTATAATTAAATCTTTTACCCCGGGTGCGTATCGACCCGGATATCCTCCAATATGTTTCATAAACACATTCACACCCTCGCATGTAAAAAATAAATTTTCTGGAAAATAAGCCCTGATATCTTGCCCGTCGATATTTCCATAAACCCCACGAATTGTAGCATGGTTGTTTACCGCTTCAAGTTTTGATTTTAATTGATTAACCCATTCAATACTTCCAAAATCTCCCACATGCCATATTTCATCACAAGTTTTGAAATGTGTAATAACCTGTTCGTCTAAATATCCATGCGTATCAGAAATTAATCCAATTTTTTTCAATGCTGAATGATTTTTATGCGTTTAATCCTTTAATTTTAATGAAGGTAAATAGTAATCGTTAATTTAAAATAGGTTATACATTGTTATTCCACAGAAACTTTTTATACTTTATTGATAAGCGCATTTGGAAATATTATTTTCTTATGTTGGCTTTGAATCTGCAATCCATTTTCTAGAAATTTTTTCATTGCAATTTTTCACTTTTTACTTTTCACTTTTCAATTTTTTTTATGCCACATTATAAATCATTGGGAAAAATCCCACACAAAAGACATACTCAATTTAGAAAACCAGATGGCTCTTTATATTCGGAGCAGTTGTTTTCAACAGAAGGATTCTCAAACGATTATTCTATTCTTTATCATACACATGCTCCAACTCAAATTGTGAAATGCGATGATCCAATTGATGTCAATCCAATCGTTGCTGAAGAGAAAATGCTCAAACATAGAAGTCTAGAAGGCTTTAACGTTAAGCCCGAATCTGATTATTTAGCCAGCAGAAAACCGATTTTAGTAAATTCAGATTGTCATATTATTTTGGCCGCACCACAAAAAAGTACTACAGATTATTTTTATAAAAATGCGGATGCAGATGAGATGATTTTCGTTCACGAAGGAAGTGGCGTTGTAAAAACTTGTTACGGCGAGCTTCGTTTTGGATATGGCGATTACATTGTTTTGCCAAGAGGTACCATTTATCAAATTCATTTTGATGATGAAAAAAATAGATTATTGATAATTGAATCTTTTCATCCTTTTAGATATCCTAAAAGATACATGAGTAAGTATGGTCAATTGATGGAGCATTCGCCTTATTGTGAAAGGGATATACGCGGTCCAGAAAATTTGATAACAAATGATTTAACCGGAGACTTCATCATTAAGACAAAAAAACAAGGTTGGTTATATGGCATTCATTACGGCACACATCCTTTTGATGTGGTAGGTTGGGATGGATGTTGTTACCCATATATTTTCAGTATCCATGATTTCGAACCAATTACAGGTAGGGTGCATCAACCACCACCAGTGCATCAAACGTTTGAAACAGATGCTTTTGTGGTTTGTTCTTTTGTACCACGCCTTTACGATTACCATCCATTATCCATTCCAGCGCCATACAACCATAGCAATATTGATAGCGATGAATTGCTTTATTATGTTGATGGAGACTTCATGAGTCGTAAGCATGTTACGCGAGGAATGTTAACCCTTCATCCTGCAGGAATTCCACATGGTCCACATCCTGGAACTGTTGAAAAAAGTATTGGTGCAAAAGAAACTAAAGAGCTTGCGGTGATGGTAGATACATTTCGTCCGTTGAAATTAACGACAACTGCTATTGAAATTGAAAACCAAGGTTATGTGATGAGTTGGGCGGAATGATAAAATAACAAAGTAAAAATTCAAAAGTAAAAATTAAAAAATTAAAAATGGGATTGGTAAACTTTAGACCACGTTAAATAAAACAGTTCACAATTAATGAAAAATAATAAAACAATGAATAATAATTTCCTCAAGTATTTAATCGTACTTTCTCTCATTGTTTTTTTTAAGTCTATTTATTCTCAAACGCCAGTACCTTATTTAAAATTAAATGGGAAGTACATTTATGTGGATTCTGCAACTTTGGAACCGTTAATATCAAAAGAGTATGACTTGGCTTTTGGTTTTTATGATTCTTTAGCTTGGGTTGTACGAAATAACAAATTTGGATTAATTAAAACTGATGGTAAAGAAATTTTTACTCCTAAATATTATAGAATAAAAATTTTATCAGATTGCCATTGGCCTGCGAAAGAATATAAGTACGATATTAACAGATTATGGTTTAGGAATACCGACGCAGAAAGGAAAAATGGAGAAGTATTTGTTCCATTAATGCCTTTTCTTTTAAATTTGAAAAATGGAGTTGCTTTTGTATCTGATTCTCTTAATAAATGGGCTTTAATAGATAATTTAGGTAACGAATTGACTCCGTTTATATATGATGAGCTAAGAAGTACTGATTATAATTTTATATCTTATAAAAAAAATAATGCCACAGGATATTTAAATTTTTCAGGAAAAAAAATATTCAATAATTATAATATTTATAAAGGTTTCGATCAATGTGGTTGCGGAATGGCTTGTGTTGTAAATAATGGTAAATATGGATATATTGATACAAGTGGTAAATTGAAAATACCGTATAAATATTCAGACGATGGATATTTTTGTAATGATGTTTTAGTACGACAATACTATCAAAATGGAAATTGGAGATATTCAATAGTAAATAAAAATGGAAAAGAAATTAAACTTGCTGAATATTCTTATGTTTTAAATTCATCTAATGGATTTATCAAATTTAAAAGAGAATTAGAATTTGAAGGTGCTCTGAGAAGTGAATGGGGCTTACTGAATAATTTGGGTACACCGTTGATGTCTAAGACGTACAAGGAAATCTGGCCAGGAGGAGAAAATTATTGCCCAGTCAGATCATTTGACGATAAATTTGGAATTATAGATAAGGAAGGAAATGAAATTATACCCCCAATTTACAATTATATTCTTCACAAGGATTATGGTTTTAAATGCGATTATTTTCCTCCAGATAAATCAGCAATTAAAAGAATTAATTTTAATGATAAAGGTAATGAATTGCCTAAATTAGACAGCACGGAAATACAATGTGTATTTAGAAAAAAAAATCCTGATGAAATCGTGTATAAATTTATAAAATTTAGTAATCTAAATCACTACGGTTTATTGGATAACAATGGAGTTGTAATTTTGAACCCAATTTATGATTACATAGGTGAATTGAGATTCGGTTTTGCATGGATATCTAAAGATAACAAATGGGGTGTAGTAGATAGTTTAGGTAATATTGTTACTCCATTAGATTTAGAATACAAAGATTTTGGAAATTTTGAAAATGGATTTTCTTGGGTTACATCCAATAGTTACAATTATTTTCTTGTTAATTATACAGGAAAGGAGTATCGTGAAAAATAGTGTAAATCTTTTCTAATTTAACATCTTTTCATCTTGCCAATAAAATAGTAAATAATAATTATAGTATTTTTAATGGATTTTTTATTGGAAACTTTAATTTCTTCAGTATTAGTGTAATTGGGAATCAATGTATTGTTTGATTGCGATTTCTTTCAAATAGTCAAATATCCGTTGTTTAAATAAGATTTTAATAGAGTCTATTTTTTGATTATGAGAGGCTTGCTTTTAAAAGATTCAATGATATCAACAGCTGATACGCCTTTTTTGAATTTTTACTTTTGAATTAAATCTCTTTGTTCATTGGTCCTACCTGCTCAATTGCTACCATGATTTGATGCAGAATATCTTCCGTAGATTCATCGTAATTAATATTTAATGGATCTTTAAACTCAACAGATAATTTCACATTGCGTTTTTGGATTTTCAATCCTGTTTTATCGAACGCTTCTGAAAACCCGTTGATTACAATTGGAACTACAATTGGCTTATATTTTTTAATGATAAAAGCAGTGCCTTTTCTTCCGGGAGCAAATGGGGTAGTCGTACCTTGTGGAAATGTAATGACCCAATTTTTATTCAATGCATTAGAAATGCTTCTGGTGTCGCCAATTTCTAAACCTTTTCGAACTTCACCTGAATCGCTATTCCAACTTCTTTTTACAGTAATCGCTCCTGCAAGTGTGAAGATTCTTGCAATAAATGTTTTTTGCATTGTTGTGGTTGCCGCAACATATTTCACGCGCGTAAATGGCCAAAGCAAATAAGAAGGAAATCCGAGTCCTTTATTTTTTTTCCAAGAAGATGCACAAAAAATATGGAGAAACGTAATTACGTCTGCGAAATAAGTTTGGTGATTGGAAACAAAAAGTACATTTTGTTTTGGCAAATGCTTTAGCTTTTCCATGCCCTTTACCTTGAGTTTGTTTGTAAGGTTTATTCTGGGGTAAGAGATTAATCCTATAAAAAAATACAACAAACCCTTTATGAATTTAGACTCAAGTAGTGTTGTTTTTAAATTGAAACGAATTGGCATTACTATAATCAGTATTTAGAATGATTTTAGCCATTGTATAGGCAAATTAACACGATGTGTAAAAAAGTAAAACAAAATTCAAAAAATATCTTTGGTCAGCATTTAATATTATGTAAATTACATTCCGTTAATATAATGATAAACTTTATCTTAATTTTTGTAACGCTAAATTAGTATTATGCAATTGAAATTTACACAAAAAACCAATGTTGTTTTTTTTATGCAAGCATTGTCAATGTTTGTTTTAACTTTTTTCATTTCTTTATCGTTGTTTTCACAACAGTATTTCAATGGAAACCTAAGTACAGGGATAACATCTAGTAATGGTGTTTCTGCGCCAGTTGGCTATGCGTGGTCTGAAGTACAAATCGGAAATGAGCAAGCAGGATTTGGTGCTCAAATTGCAAACAACTTTACCATTGCAGATAATTTCTCTGTAAACGTTGCCTCTTGGACTGTTTCAAAAGTCACTTTTTTTGCATATTCTACAGGTTACACTGGAGCAACATCTCCATTTGATGATTTAAGATTTCAAATTTTCAGAGCAGATCCCTCAATAGGAAATCCAATACCTGTTTTTGGAGACTTAACTACAAATCGTTTAACCAGTTCTAGTACAGCTGGCATGTACAGAATTTTCAATGGTACAACAAATACATTAAGAGAAGTTTGGAAATTAGAAGCAACAATCAATACCGTATTGGCTCCTGGAGATTATTGGATAGAATGGCAAACAGGTGTAAGAGCAGGCATTTCAAGTAATTTAATTCCAGCAAGTACTGTATTGGGTACTACAACTCAATTGGGAAACAATGCAAAGCAACATGATCTTACAGCTAATTTGTGGAGCAATATCACAGATGGTACCACGATTCCAAATAACTTTCAAGATTTTCCTTTCATAATAGATTTTACTACTTCGGCATGTACAGGTACTCCTGTTCCAGGAAATACTACTACTACAGCAGCAACTGCTTGTCCCGGTACAAACTTTACATTAGGCATTTCAAATACATTCAACGGTGTTGGTATTACTTATCAATGGCAATCATCACCTGATAACGTAACCTATACAAATATTACTGGCGGAGTAAACAATACACTAACAACAAATCTTGCAACAGCAACTTGGTACAGATTGGCGGTAACATGTGGTGGTAGCTTGGCTGTTGGATATTCAACACCAATTCAAATTGCACAAACTCCTGCAACAGGGTGTTATTGTACATCATCAGCTACAAGTGTTAATGATGAAGATATTTTAAGGGTTAAAGTAGGAACCTTGGATAATACTTCTACTTGTAGTTCTTTAGCTCCTGGTCCTAACTCTGTTAGAAACAGATATTCTAACTACACATCGGGTGTTGGTGCACCTGCTCCAGGAACTATCGTTTCTGGTGGAGGAAATCCAATAACCATTCAAATTGGAACTTGCAACACAGGAAGTTTTACAAATAGTGTGGCGGTTTGGGTTGATATGAATCAAAATGGAATTTTAGAAACTTCAGAAAAAGCGTACGTGTCAAGAACCGGAACACCTGGTGCACACATTGAAACTGGAAGTTTGGTAATTCCTTCAACTGCATTAAATGGTATTACATTGATGCGTGTTGTATCTGTAGAAACAGGTACTCCCGGCAATATTAATCCTTGTGGAAATTACACTTGGGGCGAAACAGAAGATTATCTAGTGAACATTATTCCTTGTACACCTGCAGCCGTAGCTACTCAACCAACAAACGTTACTGCTAGTTGTGGTGGAAATGCAAGCTTTACAGTAGCTACTAGTGGTGACTTCCCTGTATTCACTTGGGAATATAGAACAGGGCCAAATGCTACTTGGAATTTCGTAACAGACGGAGGTATGTATTCAGGAGCTTCTACAAATACATTAAACATAACAGGTGCAACCAACGCTATGAATGGTTACCAATATCGTGCTGTATTCATTGGAGCTTGTTCTGCAACAGATTTTACAAACACAGTAACTTTAACTGTTAGTCCTTTTGTTGCTAGTGTTACACCCACTTCTTCTACTATATGTAACGGAAGTTCTCAGTCAATTCAAATTACAAACTTAACCAGTTCAAACTTTTTAACTGCAACTGTAGCTTCGGGTAATATAAATACAATTATACCTGATGCAGTTGATGCTGGAGTTGTTTCAGCTCCAATAGTTGTTTCTGGAATTCCTGCAGGATCTATTGTAACAAATATCAATGTAAAGTTTAATATTACACATACTTGGGTTGGAGACTTACACATCAACCTTATCGCGCCAAATGGTCAAATTTTGAATCTTGTTGGCGCTCTAAATAATGGAACAGGATCTAACGCTACCATTAATTTTACCAACACAGTTATCAGTTCTACAAGTACAAACGTAATAAGTGGAGCTGCTTCTCCTCGTACTGGTACTTTCGCTGCTGAAAAAAGAGTAGGCTTTGGTCCATTAGCATATGTTCAAACGGCTACCGATTGGCCAGCTTTGTTGACTACATTAAATGGCGATTGGAAACTAGCTATGGCTGATTTTGGTTTTGGTGACGAAGGTACTTTAGTAAATTGGGAAGTAGCTATTACTTATACAGCTCCATCTTATGCTGAAGGTACATGGACGCCAACTACAGGATTGTTTACAAATGCAGCATTAACCACGCCTTACACAGGAGGAGATACAACAACTGTTTATGCAGCACCAACTACATCTACAAACTACACTGTTGTTGTAGCAACATCTTTATGTACTTCAGCTCCATTTGTTATTCCAGTTACAGTTGCAAACCCTATTTCTTCAATCATTCAACCTTCAAATGTTGAAATTTGTGAAAACGGAAATGCAACGTTTACTTCTGGCGCATCAGTTGGAAATCCAATTTTATATCAGTGGGAAGAAAGCACAGATGGTGGTGCAACTTGGTCTAATGTTGTAGACGGTTCTGTTTACAGTGGTGCAAATACAGCTGCGCTTTCTATCACAGGAGCTCCAACCAGCATGAACGGAAATAAATATCGTTTAAAAATGAACGTAGTTGCTTGTAGTAGTAATGCAAGTTCTGATGCAATTACACTTACTGTTAATGGAAATCCATCATTGTCGATTTCTGCTTCACCTTATACAAGTTTATTCCCAGGATTACAAACTACATTAACAGCAGTTGTTACTCCAGCAGGAACAAATAATGTGTTTGCTTGGACTTTAAATGGCGCTACAATAACTGATACAGATGCAACACATGTAGTAGATATCGATGGCGTTGGAACTTATGATGCAATAGTTACCGACCAAAATGGTTGCGTATCTGCAGTTTCAAACAGCATCACCATTACTGATTCATTAAACAAATCATTATTTGTTTATCCTAATCCAAATAAAGGTGAATTCCAAATCAGATATAACGATAAACTAAATGGCGTTTCAAATCCAAGAAGTATCGTTATTTATGATGCAAGAGGTTCTCGTGTGTATAAAAAACAATTTACTCCTAACTTTCCTTTTGGTAGAATGGATGTAGATCTTAAGAAATACGGTAAAGGCGTTTATTTTATTGATTTATTAGATGCAGCTGGCGTTAGATTGAAAGCGGGAAGAGTAGTAGTCTACTAATAAATAAAAATTAAAATACGAAAGGTGCTGTTCATTTTTTGGACAGCACCTTTTTTATTTATATTAATTATAATTTCTGTAAAAATTTTAAAAATAAAGAATTAACTTCGCCTTCCCGTTTAACAAAACCACGGGGTAATATATTATGTCATTTAATTTTAACAAACAACTAAACGCAGATGAACAGGAGCCAATCGCTTCGAATGAAGCTGAATCTACTGCGACACCAAATGAACCTGTTGCTGAAGAACAAGCAGAATTGCTTAATGAACCAGAGGTTGCTCCAGTAGCAGAAACTGCTGCACCAATTGTAGAAGCAGTTGCTCCAGTAGTAGTTGCACCAACAGTTGAGCACAAAGCACCTGTTGTTCATGAACCAGAAACGCCACATGATGATTTTGATTGGAGCCGCGACAAAAGAAATGTTGTATCTTATTCAAAAGAAGAAAAAGCGAAGTATGATTCAGTTTACGACGGAACATTCAAACAAATTACTGATGGCGAAATGATTCAAGCTACAGTAGAATCATTAACTAAAACAGATGCTGTTGTTAACATCGGTTTCAAAAGTGATGGTTTGATTTCTTTAAACGAGTTTAGAGATATTCCAGGTGGCGTGAAAGTAGGAGACGTCATTGAAGTAATGGTGGTTCAAAAAGAAGACCGTGAAGGAAATCTAAATCTTAGCAGAAAATCAGCAAGAATTACCCGCGCTTGGGAGAGAATAATGGAAGTAAACAAAACTGGTGAAATTGTTACCGGTTTGGTTACCAGCAAAACTAAAGGTGGTTTGATTGTTGATGTATTTGGTATGGAAACATTCTTACCAGGATCTCAAATCGACGTTAAGCCAGTTACAGATTACGATCAATTTGTGGGTAAAACAATGGAATTCAAAGTGGTTAAAATCAATGAAACCATTAAGAACGCAGTTGTTTCGCATAAAGCACTTATTGAAAGCGATATCGAAGCTCAAAGAGCTGAAATTATCGGCAAATTGGAAAAAGGTCAGGTATTGGAAGGTACAATCAAAAACATCACAGACTTCGGAGCATTCCTTGATTTGGGTGGATTGGATGGATTATTATACATCACCGACATTTCTTGGGGCCGCATAAATCATCCTTCAGAAGTATTGAAAATTGATCAAAAGATCAATGTAGTAGTTCTTGATTTCGATGATGACAAACGCAGAATCAGCTTAGGTTTGAAACAACTTACACCACATCCTTGGGATACATTAACTGAAAATCTTCAGGAAAATGAAATCGTAAAAGGTAAAGTAGTAAACATCGAAGATTACGGAGCTTTCTTAGAAATCACTCCAGGTGTTGAAGGATTGGTTCACGTTAGCGAAATCACTTGGGCAAATACACCAGTTAATGCAAAAGAATTCTTTAAATTAGGAGATGAGCATGAAGCTAAAGTGGTAACCCTTGATAAAGAAACACGCAAAATGAGTTTGTCTATCAAGCAAATGACAGAAGATCCATGGAGCACAATCGAAGGTCGTTTCCCTGAAAATAGCAAGCATATGGGTACAGTGAAAAACATTACTCCTTATGGCGTGTTTGTTGAATTGTCTACTGGAATTGGTGGAATGATTCACATCAGCGATTTAAGCTGGTTGAAGCGTTTCAATAATCCAAATGAGTACACAAAAGTTGGAAAAGAAATCGAAGTAGTTATTTTAAGCATTGATAAAGAAGGACGTAAACTTCAATTAGGACATAAGCAAATTGAAGAAGATCCATGGAATTCTTTAGAGAGCGTATTTACAATAGGTTCTATTCACGAAGGAACAGTTGTAAAGAAAGACGAAAAAGGTGCAATCATTCAATTGCCTTATGGTTTAGAAGGATATGCTCCAGCACGTCATTTGGTTAAAGAAGATGAAAGAGTTATCGCTGCTGAAGAAGTAGCTCAATTTATGGTTATCGAATTTGACCGTAATGATAAACGCATCTTATTAAGCCATACGCGTCTTTGGGAACAAGAGAAAGAGGAAGAAAAGCAAATTGAGATGAAGGAGAAAAAAGCAGAATTTGAGCAAACAAAGAAAGCTGTAAAAAATATCCAAGCTAAAGTAGAGAAATCAACTTTAGGAGATTTAGGGGTATTGGCTGGATTGAAAGCAAAAATGGATGGAGACAGTGCTAATGCAGCATCTGAAACTCCTGCTGCCGAAGCAACTCCAGAAGCTCCTGCTGCTTCAGAAACTTCTGAAGAAACACCAACTGCTGAGTAATTTTAATTGTTCTTATTTTTATAAATCCTCCGATTAACTTTCGGAGGATTTTTTTATGCCTTGAATGCATTATGAGTATCTTTGCCAAAATAAAAACCAATGGAAAAAAAAGCTTCAGAATCTTTAGTCATGATGACTGAACTTGTATTGCCAAATGATACCAATAATTTCGGAAATTTAATGGGAGGTAGATTGATGTATTGGATGGATATTGCTGCCGCATTATCTGCGCTTAAACATTGCGCAGCACCTGTGGTAACCGCTTCAGTTGATAATATTTCATTTGAAACGCCGATTAAAATTGGTAATGTAGTTCACATAGAAGCAAAAGTGACTCGTGCTTTTAAATCCAGTATGGAAGTGCATTTGCAAGTTTGGGGCGAAGATGCCATTCAACAATTTAGGTATAAAAGCAACGAAGCTTTTCTAACTTTTGTGGCACTAGATCCTAATGGTAAACCAAGGCCCGTTAACGGACTTGTACCCGAAACACCTGAAGAAATCAAGCTCTATGAAGGAGCACTTAGGAGAAGACAAGTTAGACTTATTTTAGGAGGCAAATTAAAGCCAGAAGATGCTTTGGAATTAAAAGCATTGTTTACAAAAGATGAATCTAAATAATTATCATCACCATTGGCTCATCTTTAATTCCTTTTTATATGATTAATGATTCAAGTAAAATTATTTCGTTCGACAATACCGAATATGCTTTTGCGCATATGAATGATGGAGAGTTGAAAAAAGCAAAGTTTTTGTTTGGTTTAATGGGTAATGCATTTTGGTTGAATTTGGGTTTGAAACTTATGCCCTTAGCCATTAAATACAGATTTCCATTTACAAAAACCATTTTAAGAAAAACAATATTTAGCCAATTTGTTGGGGGTGAAAATTTAGAAAAAACGTTTCCTGTTTCAGAAAAATTGGCAAAATATGGCGTAGATGTTATTTTAGATTATGGCGTGGAAGGGTTAAGTACGGAAGAAGGATTTAAGCATGCCGAAAAAGCATTTATTGATGTAGTTAATTACGCAGCTTCACAAAAAAATATTCCTTTCGTAAGCATTAAAGTTACTGGGATAGCTTCATTTACTTTGTTGGAACGTATTCATGAAGCAATGCAGCATTCGAAAAAAGAAAATGTATTAGAAAGGTATCAATTGGTCATTAGAAATTTACTTCCTAATGATAAAGCAGAATGGGATTTAGCTTGCACAAGATTTGAAAATATTTGTAAAGCCGCATCAAAGACTTCTGTTGCTATTTTAGTAGATGCTGAAGAGTCTTGGATTCAAGATCCTGTTGATGCGCTTACTACTTTAATGATGGAGCAATTCAATAAGACGAAAGCGGTAGTATATAATACGATACAATTATACAGGCACGACAGATTGAAGTTTTTACAACAATCAATTCGAACTGCTACAATAGAATCTTATATAATCGGAGTGAAATTGGTACGTGGTGCATATATGGAAAAGGAGCGTGCACGTGCATTAGAAAACAATTACCCATCACCAATACAACCTGATAAAGATTCTACCGATTTGGACTATAACACCGCTGTTGATATTTGTTTACAACAATTGGATCAAATCGCGTTAATCATTGCTACACATAACGAAGAAAGCAACATGCTTGCAACTTTGCTTTGCGAAGAATATGGAATTGATTCAAATCATAAACACGTTCATTTTTCACAGCTTTATGGTATGAGTGATAATATCACATATAATTTGGCTAAAAATGGTTTTAGTGTTAGCAAGTATTTGCCTTTTGGTCCAATAAAAGAAGTAATGCCTTATTTAATGCGCAGAGCGCAAGAAAATAGTTCGGTTGCCGGACAAACGGGTAGAGAACTGAATTTAATAACAAAAGAACTAGAACGCAGAAAGAAAAAATAAAACCCGTTCAAAAAATCGGTGGATTTTATAAGTTGAAAATGAAAAAAAATATTCTAAGTATATGCTTTTTGATTTTTGTTGCAAATTCATTTGCGCAGATTAGACCCCAAAAGCCAATTACATTAGATAAGGATGCAGTTACTAGTCCCGATAAAAATAATTCTTTCGATCAACAAGGAGAAGGTCTAGATATTAAAAGTACGGCTCCTAGAAAAGATTCTTTGGCATTTGAACATCGCGATGATGCAAAAGATGCTTTGATTATGACAGCTCAATTTTTGGATTCAACACGCAAAATATATTTAGATTCTTCCGTAAATAATTTCGACAACTATTTCCCCATTCCATCTAGTTATGTTTATTTGGGCAACAACGGAGCTGCTGCTAAAAGTTTGATTTTTTCTCCTGCTCAACAAATCGGTTTTGATCAAGGGTTTCATGCTTTTGATATGTATAAATTTAATTTAGAAAGTACAAAATTTTATCAAACCAATCGACCATTTAGTTCAATTAGTTATCAATTGGCTTCCGGCAAAGAGCAGATGCTGCAAGCATTTCACACCCAAAATCCAAAGCCCAATTTTAATTTCGGTTTTGAATATAAAATGATCACCGCGCCTGGTTTTTTTGTTACGCAAAATACCAATCACAATAGCTATCGCATTTTTGGTAGTTATCAAGGAATTAAAAAAAGGTATCAGCAAAATGTTGTGATCATTGGCAACAACATTCGGGCATCACAAAATGGAGGAATTGAAAATACGGCTGATTTGCAAGATCCCAATAGGGCAGACCGATTTACCATTCCTGTAAACATGGGCAATAACGCATCCTTTAGAACCAATCCTTTCGTTACTTCAATTTTAACGGGTAATCAAAATAAAGCGTTTAGTTTTTTTATTCGCCAACATTATGACTTTGGAAAACGAGATTCCATAGCGGTAAATGACTCAACGATGACGTATTTGTTTTTTCCAAAGTTAAGGATACAGCATAGTTTTATTTATCAGAGACAACAAATTCAGTTTGGTGATATTTTTGCAGATTCTTCATTATATCAAAATTGGTATAACATAAATTTTGCTTCAAAATTTGATACGTTTTCAATTGGTGAAACTTGGCGTGAAATTAAAAATGATTTTAGTGTTATACAATTTCCGGATACCAAAAACACAGCTCAGTTTTTATCAGCAGGAATTACAATGCAAAACTTATACGGCGATTTAAAAACTGGAAAAAATAATTTCTATAATCTCTTTATTCATGGCGAATATCGAAATAGAACAAAAAATAAGTTGTGGGATATTATTACAAATGGTGCGATTTATATCAATGGGTTGAATTCAGGAGATTACAGCGCATCGGCTAGTGTAAGCCGTTATCTTAATAAACGTTTTGGTTTCGTTCAAATTTGGTTTAAGAATAGTAATCGAACGCCTTCAAATATCTTTAACGAACAAGCTGTTTTTAACTTAGGAAACAATGATAAATTTAAAAAAGAAAACATTACTTCATTTGGTTTGAAGTCCGAAAATCAATTCGCAACATTTGGTTTTAGCAATCATCTTTTAATAAATCACGCTTACTTTGTTAATTATTTTCAAGCAAGTCAATATAGCGCCTTAATAAATGTTTTACAGTTTTCGATGTATAAAAAAATACGTTTAACACGCCATATTAATTGGCATAATGATTTTTGTTTGCAACAAACAGATTTGGCTTCTCCCATTCGAGTGCCCACATTTTATACAAGAAATCGAATTGCATACGAAGGTGTATTTTTTAAAAACCTAACCCTTTCAACTGGTTTAGAGCTCAGGTATTTTACACCATTTAAAGCAAATGGGTATTCGCCAATCACACAACAATTTGTAAATCAAGACAGCATAACCATTCGCAATTTACCTGATGTGTCTGCATTTTTACATTTTAGGATAAAAGGATTCACAGGGTTTTTAAGGGCGGAGAATTTAAATACAATGAGCTTTAAAAATGGCTTTGGGTTTACGAATAATAATTTTGCAGCGCCATATTATCCTACGCAAGGGTTTATGTTGCGTTTTGGGGTGAAATGGTGGATGGTGAATTAGGGGAGGAGGTTTAACTTGCTGCGCGGGTTTAACGCGCTTCGCTGGTTTAAGTTGCTTTGCTGGGTTAAATCACTTCGTTGGTTTAATACGCTACGCTGGTTTAAAGGTTGAAAGTATTTTCCCATTTCAAGTTCAAACAAAATGTCGATCAACCCTTAACCCCTTAAACCATTAAACCCTTAAACCGTTAAACCATTAAACCATTAAACCATTAAACCGTTAAACTATTTCTTATATTTACAAATCAAATTAATTTCAAAACAACTAAATATTATAAAATGAAACAACTATCAATCGCTTTATTCTTTGTATTAGCAATATCGAGTTCATCATTTGCACAAACAAAACAAGACACCATTAAAGTATGGGGCAGTTGTGGTATGTGTAAAGGAAAAATTGAAAAAGCTGCAAAATCAGCTGGAGCAAAGTCTGCAACTTGGGATGTAGAATCTCATATGCTAGTTCTATCATACAAAACTGATAAAACTGATTTGAAAAAAATTCAAGAGTCTATTGCAAAAGTTGGATATGATACGCAAGATGTAACTGCAGATAATGCTGCTTATGATGCATTACATGGCTGTTGCAAATATGATCGTAAAGAAGCTTCTAATTAATATGATAAATCAATAAATCATGATGCGTTTATTTTTAATTGCTATTTTATTTTCGTTTAATTTTTGTGCAACTGCGCAAGTAAGTAAGGTAAACATTCAAGCAAGTGGATTAACCTGTAGCATGTGTAGCAATGCCATTAACAAAGCATTGAAATCGATTGATTATGTTGACAACGTAATTGCTAACATTAAAAATTCAAGTTTCGATATTCGCTTCAAACCAAACGCAAAAGTTGATTTTGATTTATTAAAAAAGAAAGTGGAAGATGCTGGTTTTTTTGTTGCCAAAATGGATGTTACAATTTTATTAAATGATGTAGAAGTGGCTAATGATACGCACATAGAAATTGATAATACCATGTTTCATTTTATGAATGTATCTAATCAGAAATTAAGCGGAGAGCAAACAATACAAATCATTGATAAAGGGTATTTAACAGATAAGGTGTATAAAAAAAATAACAAGTACACCAATATGAATTGTTATAAAACAGGGTACATGGAAAGTTGTTGTAAAAAAAATAAACCTGCTGGAACCAGAATTTATCACGTTACGATTTAATGCGAATGGATTTTATACATCCTTTTGCATTACATAATCATTCATAAAATATCCTTCCCCAATGTCATTGTCTTCTTCATGTATAATTGAGAAGCCATGTTTTAAATAAAAATTAAGGGCATTGTTGTGTCGGTTGACATTTAATTGGACAATTGCTCGTTCTTTCGTTTTTTTAATTTCTTTCAATACAAAATCCAACAACTTTGTACCAACATTTTTTCCTTGCTGATTAGGTAGTATGTATAATTTGTGCAATAAATATTTAGTTGTAGGGTATTCGATTTCTTTTGAATAACAAGCAAAGCCCATTTCATTTCCCCAATCGTCAAACGCTAAAATAAATTGATGATTTAATTGTGCTTGCTGAGAAGCTAAAGCATCTAAATCGTAAAACATATTAAGCATGTAAATCAATTGGTTATTGCTTAAAATATTTTTATAAGAAATAGGCCAAGTTTCAAATGCTATTTTTCGAATCAAATGTAATTCGTTTTTTTGTGCATGTCGAATTACCATATAATTATTGCGTAATTATTTTAATGCTGGGCGCATAAAAGGATCTGCCAGAACTGTCTTTTACTATTACATCACAAAAGAATAATTGCTCACCTGGTTTTAAATCTTCTCGAATGATACGCACCCATTTTTCGGGTAGCGGTGTGCTGGTAAAGTAATCAGTAGCTAAGCTGGTTGTAGGGGATAGTTTTCCTGTTTTTTCATCTTCAGTAACTGCGCGTCTAGTGTATGCAAATTGATAATAAGTCACTTTATACTCATTGTTTTTATCATCTTTAACTAAAATAGGCGTACCCAAAATAGCTTTGGCTTGGTCTGTTTTTATCACAACAGAATCTTTAAAGATACCAATAGACGAAATCAACTTAGGTGGTTTTATTTTAACCGGTTGATTCTTTTTGATTTGAGCAAAATTGATTTGACATATGATCAAAAAAAATGCGATTAATATTTTCTGTTTACTCATAATTTATTTTTTTAGTCGTTAAAAATAAGTATTACCCGTCACAGATTTTTAATTTTAACATTAACCCGCCATATCTTTCAAACTGAGTTCTATAATATTGATTTTCATTTCGGCGTCTGCTTTTTTCTTATACTCTAAATCTAAAATCTCTTGCTTTGCATTTTGAGTAAATTTCTCATTTGATAATTTCTTTTCAACTGACATTAAAAAGGACTTTAAGTGATTTAATTCCTTTTCTAGTGCTGATTTTTGAGTACTCAAATCAATGGGTTGCTCAGTTAAAATGTAGAATTTATCTTTCCCAATTACCGTTGTAAATGAGTTAGGAACCGTATCGCTTGCAAATGAAATTTCCTCAGCATTTACTTGTTTAGATAAAATTGAATTTAAGCTTTCAAAAACAACACTATTTTCTGTTTGAATAAAAAGTTTGATGCTGTCTTTAGGTTTCATTTGCTGCTTGTTGCGTATATCTCTAATGCCACTAATGACCTGTTTTAGCAAAAGTCCTTGATCCAATTGGGTTTGATTGGGCGATTTTTTTTCTGCATACAATCTTACGCATAAGTCATCTGTTCTTTCTGTAAGTTGATGATAAATTTCTTCAGAAATGAATGGCATGAATGGATGTAACAATTGCATTAATTCTGTGAAAAATTCAATTGTTTTATTGTACACATTTGCTTGAATAGGTTGCTCATACCCTGGTTTTACCCATTCTAAATACCAACTACAAAAATCATCCCAAATTAAAGTATAGATGGTTTTTAATGCTTCACTTAATTTGAATTGCTGCATCATTTGCTCTACCTCAATGCTTACTTCACTTAATCTGTTTTCAAACCAGTTGATGGCAAATTCATTTTCATTGTTGTGTTCATGCGTTTGACGCGCTTCCCACATTTTTATCAACTTCAAAGCATTCCATATTTTGTTGTTGAAGTTTCTGCCTTGTTCCAATGCCGCTTCATCAAATAAAATATCGTTTCCTGCAGGAGATGAAATCATTATACCAAAACGCGCAGCATCCGCACCATATTGATCTATTAATTCTAAAAGGTCTGGAGAATTGCCCAAACTCTTACTCATTTTACGTCCTTGTTTGTCTCTAACTATTCCTGTAAAATATACTTCTTGAAATGGCTTGACATCCATGTATTCATAACCTGCCATAATCATACGTGCTACCCAAAAGAAAATAATTTCAGGCGCAGTAACCAAGGTGTTGGTAGTGTAGTAGTAGTTGATGTCTGCATTGTTGGGATTGCTATATCCTTTAAAAACTTCAAACGGCCAAAGCCAACTACTAAACCAGGTGTCCAAGCAATCTTCATCTTGTTTTAATACCGCATTCGAAATATTGTGTTCCGTTTCAAAAAGAGCAATGGCATCTTTTTCATTTTTAGCCACTACAAATTTTCCAGATTCGTGATACCATGCCGGAATGCGATGTCCCCACCAAAGTTGTCTGCTAACGCACCAATCTTTGATGTTCTCCATCCAATGGCGATAAACGTTTTTAAATTTTGGTGGATAGAATTTAATCTCTTCTTCCATGACCGATTTTAATGCAGGGCTTGAAATGTCTTTCATGCTCAACCACCACTGCATGCTTAATCGAGGTTCCACCACTACGTCTGTTCTTTCGCTATAACCAACTTCGCTGGTATATTCTTCTGTTTTAATGAGATATCCTTTTTCTTCAAGCTCAATGGCGATTTTTTTACGTACATCAAAACGATCTAAGCCTACATAAATTTGAGCATCTTCGCTTAATGTACCATTATCATTAAAAACATCTACAACTTCCAATTGGTGTTTTTGTCCAAGCGCATAGTCATTTACGTCATGTGCTGGTGTTACTTTTAATGCACCAGTACCAAAGTCCATAGCTACATAATCATCTGCTATAATTGGAATGCGTCGGTTAATTAAAGGAACGATGGCAAATTTGCCATGAAGGTGTTTATAACGCTCATCATCAGGATGCACACAAATGGCGGTATCTCCCATTATGGTTTCTGGCCTTACTGTAGCAATGGTTATAAAATCATTTGTTCCTTCGATAGCATAATTGAGGTGATATAATTTCTGGCGGGTTTCTTTTCTAATCACTTCTTCATCACTTAAAGCGGTAAGCGCTTTCACATCCCAATTGATCATTCGCTTACCTCTATAAATCACGCCTTTTTTGTAGAGGTCCATAAAGATATTGATCACAGAATCGTAATAATCTTTATCCATGGTGAATGTTGTTCGATCCCAATCTAGACTACATCCCAGCTTTTTTAACTGTTGTAAAATGATGCCGCCATATTTTTCTTTCCATTCCCAAGCATAACTTAAAAATTCTTCTCTACTCAAAGATGATTTTGCAATGCCTCTTTCACGCAACATAGCTACTACTTTAGCTTCAGTAGCGATTGATGCATGATCTGTACCTGGAACCCAGCAGGCGTTGAATCCCTTCATTCTAGCTTGTCTAATTAAAATGTCCTGTATTGTATTGTTTAAGCAATGCCCCATGTGTAAAACGCCCGTTACGTTTGGAGGAGGCATTACTATGGTGTACGGGGTGCGTTCATCTGGTGTGCTCTTGAAATATTGTTTATCCAACCAATGACTATACCATTTGTTTTCATTTATTTGATGTTCGAAATTTTTACTTAAAGTCATTTTTTAAAATGGGTTTTTTAATGGGCTTCTCGATTTTTAACTAAACCAAAAGATTAGAAATTTCGAGTTGGTTATTTTGCTTTTGTAATGATTCAATGTTTGTACAATAAAAACAAAAAATAGTCAATAATTGATTCGCAATGTTTGATTAAAAAATTGAAATTGAAAATGACTGTTGATAATTTGTTTGAATTATAACAAAAATACACAAACAAAATTTAATTTAATGCTTCTGCAAATGGCTATCTTTATCCATAATTCAAAAATGAATTTTATATTATAGGAAATGATGTATTGTATTGTAGATATTGAAACAACAGGAGGGATTCCCAGAGAAAGCGGTATTACAGAAATTGCCGTTTTGGTACATAATGGTGATCGTGTTGTAAAACAATTTCAAACGTTAATAAATCCACAAAGACCAATACCGTATTACATTACAAACTTAACAGGGATTACAAATGCAATGGTAAATGATGCGCCTACTTTTAAATCAATTGCTAAAGATTTGTATGACATATTAAACAACAATTTTTTCGTGGCGCATAATGTTGGTTTTGATTATTCATTTATAAGCCATTACTTAAAAATTCATGGGTTTGAATTAGATGTTCATAAATTATGCACCGTTAGATTGAGTCGAAAAGTTTTTCCAGGTTTAGCATCTTATAGTTTAGGAAAATTATGTAATAGTTTAGACATTGAAATAGAGTCAAGGCATCGTGCGTTCGGTGATGCAAAGGCAACAACCATTTTATTTGAAAAATTATTGGCTAATGGCGATGAAAAATTATTTTTAAAACCTGGGACAAAAATTGCTACAAAAATGTAGTTTACTTTTTGAGCGTTATCAAGTATTTTTCAAATTCTGCTAAATTGAAACTGCTTAAATTATTTTGTTTTTTCACCATTGCTTTTTGAGCTACAGAAACGCCATATTCAAGGTCATTAAATCCATCGATGTGATGCGCATCTGGATCAATTGAAATAAGCACATTTTTCTCCAATACATAATCTATATGCCGCCAATCAATATCAAGCCTGCTGGGATGCGCATTTAATTCAATGACAACATTATTTGCAGCACATGCGTCAATTATTTTTTTATGGTCTAATGGATATCCTGGCCTACTTAAAAGTAATCTGCCTGTCATGTGTCCTAAGATAGTGGTGTAAGGATTTTCTATAGCGGTAATCAAGCGAATCATCGCTTTTTCTTCAGTCATTTTAAGGTTGCTATGAACTGATGCAATAACCAAATCAAAACGTTTTAGAATATCATCATTGTAATCCAATCTGCCATCATTTAGAATATCAGATTCAATACTTTTGAAAATCTTGAAAGGGTAGAGTTTTTCATTCAGTTCGTCTATCAATTGATGTTGTGCTAAAATTCTGTCTACCGATAAACCTTGCGCATAAAAAGCGGATTGACTGTGATCGCTAATCACCAAATATTCTAAACCTCTTTCTATTGCTGCTTTTGCCAATTCTTCAATGGTATTGCTTCCATCGCTCCAGTTGCTGTGGCAATGAATGATGCCCTTTATGTCAGTTGTTTGAATAACATCTTCAACGATATTGTTTTTTGAATAATCAATAATTGAAATCGATTCTCTTAAAAAAGGAGGGATATAGTTTGTTCCAATTTGTTCAAAAAAATCTTGTTCGCTTTTGCAGGAAATAAAATTATGGGGTTTTAGTTTTTCAATTTCATTCCAAAAAGATGGAGACGAACTAAATTGAATACATTTTTCAAACATATGCGCATCCTCAACAGAAATGAGTTTAATATTAATTCCGTTTGGGGTAGAAAAAATAAATTCAATTTCATTTTTCTCAGTTAAATTGAAAATATCATTTTCAGCAAGATTCTTATCTATTTCAGTAATATTTGCGTTTGTAACAAATTCCAAATGATTGATGATTTCTAATTGACGAGCAAAATCACCCACAATAAAAATTGGTTTAGTATTAAAAATCTCTTTTAATAATTGTTCAATTTCGATAGCGAAGGGTTTTACTTGAGCGTATAAAAAACTGCCTTTGCTTTTAAAATAAAATTCGATACTGTCTATAACATTGTTTTGTGTTTTTTCTCCAAAACCTTTAAAGTTTTTTAATCTATTTTCTTTGCATGCATAAAGCAATTCGCCAATAGATTCTATTTCCATTTCTTTCCAAATGGTATTTATTTTTTTAGGGCCAATGCCTTTTATACTTAGCATTTCAATGATACCTGCTGGTGTTTTTGAAATGATTTCATTTAATACTTTGAGTTCTCCAGATTCTAATATTTCAATAATTTTTTGTGCGGTTGAAAATCCGATTCCCTTTAACGATTCGATTTTATCTTTTGGAACTGTGCTTAGTTGTTCGGGTAGTTTTTCAATGGCAAAGGCTGCAGATCCGTATGATTTCGATTTGAAACTATTCTCTCCATGTATGTCCATTAATTTAGAGAGCAAAGAAAAGTAGTCAGCAATAGTGTAGTTATTCATGTTTTAAAAATAGGAAAACTTTGTTATTGAAATTTAAATAGAAAAAAAAAGTCTCGGAAGAATCCGAGACTAATATTTTTTGCTTTTGAAAGCAAAAATAGATTTAGAAATAAATTATTTCTTTTTTGGAGCCGCTTTTTTAGCTGGAGCTGCTTTCTTTGCAGGAGCCGCTTTTTTAGCTGGAGCTGCTTTCTTTGCAGGAGCTGCTTTTTTAGCTGGAGCTGCTTTCTTTGCAGGAGCCGCTTTTTTAG
>JAIYAN010000022.1 GCA_027489035.1 Chitinophagaceae bacterium | reverse complement strand
TGTAACAGAAAGTTATTAGAACCTGTAAGGATGAATTGACCCCTAGATGTATTCTTATCCATCAAAACTTGCAAGTGTCTGAAAAGTTCAGGCACACGTTGAACTTCATCAAATATAGCGCCGGCATTATAATTCTTTAAAAATGTACGAGGATCTTTTTGAAACAAGTTTTGAACAACCGGATCCTCAAAATTTACATACGGCTTTCCTTTGAAAAGCGCCTTACTCAGTGTGGTTTTACCGCTTTGTCTTGGACCGGTAATACAGAGTGCTCGAAATTGCGTTAGCGCCAATTTAGCTTCTTCGAATATTGCTCGAGAAATCATAAATTCCATTTTTGTATAAATATACATAAATGGAATTGAATTCCATAATTTACATTATTTACAAAAATGGAATGGATTGACAAAAATTGTAAAAGAAATAAAAATGGTAATCTAAAGGTTTGTTTGAGTTCGAACTTAGCATCTTTGTTTCTTGCTTTTTTGTGAACTTATATTTTTTAGTGTTTCCACTTGTTTTTTGGCTTTCTCTAATGTAGTGGGCTGCTGCTTTGATAAAATCCTTTGCTGAATGATCGCCAATTCCTGAAATGATACTTTATAGTTCATGATTTAGATTCATTTAGGTAAAAATAAACAATAAATTGAAGAATTTAAATTTTGGTGTCTTTGCAAACATTGATTGAGTACTGTTAGATGCACAACCCTTAAACAAGCGAAGCGAATTAAACCCTTAAACCTTTTCAACCGGTACTAAAAAGTGGTCCTAACGGGTTTGAGTTCGAACTTTTTGGAGGAAGATGTCGAACAAATAATATTTTTCAGTTAATAAAAAAGTATGGGAAATCCTATTGCACTTTTGCAGTCTTTTTTTTGACTGATTTATGCTTTTTTTCTTTTAACTTTTGAATAAAAGTGCTGATAGCTATTTCTTCTTCTTTAGTTAGTGGATTGTTTTGTCCGCCAATGAAATCCACATCTAATTCTCTTACTCTTTTTTTTATCTGCATCATTACTATTTTTATTTCCCAAAATATTTATCAATGAGTTTGAGTGCGGCAATGGTATGAATAATCATAATCCTGCCGCCAACATGAGTGGCACCCAAACTATCAATATAGTGTTGCACAAGCTGTGTTTTTGAATGAAATGAAACATTGCCCTGGTGACCTCTTTGAAAAGAAAGCCTGCAGGCAAATGCAACTAAATTGCCAGCCACCCCTGCATACATCTTGATTCTACCTTTATTGAAAGGGGCATTTTCTACAAGATGCATGTAAACATGATCTGACTTGATTTCAAGGCTTACGAGTCCTTGTATAATCAATTGATTATTTACAATGGTAAGCTTATAAACCTCTCTTTCTGGTTGTTTGTATTCAGATTTCCAGTCAAATTGCCAATTATTTTTCTTTGTAATTGTTTTTAAATCCGCAAGGGTAATTACAGAAACATCAGTCAGAAAACTGTCGCCAGTAACAACATTTTCAATAGAGTTAGTCAATTTATCAATCTCGAAATCGAGGCCTTTATTGCTATCATTTTTCACTATGCTAATTTACAAAAAAACGACTATAGAACAAAAATTAAAAAGTAAATGAAACGAACAAAGGCGATATAATATTAAGATATTCATATCATGTTGTCTTAAAAAATAACATTTGTGGTCCTAACGAGCTTGAGTTCGAACTTTTGGGAGGATGTTGAGCGTTTGGTAAATTTTTAGCCAACTCAAACCCAATATTTAGAATAGGAATTCAATTGATTGAAAACTAGGGCAACAATCACAACTAACAAATCAAAAATGGATGTTGTTACTATCCACTACTTCCAATCAAAATAATCAGGCTCGAGTGACAATATTCCTTTAGATATAGAAAGTCATGCGGAATTGAATAAGGATAAATTATATTAAATTCGAATTTCAATGAATATTTTAAACAGTATTTATTATTTCTTTTCGGCTTTTCATTTTCATTTAGCGGAAAAAACAGCTATTTTATTTATTGCCATATTTATCCAATTCTATTAAACTAATGTTTATATTCAATATCTATTGATAAAATTAGAACTTTATGAAATTTTTTTATACTCCTATACTATTACTTACTCTTTTATCTTGTAAAAAGGATGATCAAGTTGAAACGCCAACTGCATATAGAATAACAAAGAATATTACATACAACAATATTAGTGTTGATGTCATTATAGACAAGCCTGCTATCAATAATCTTGATGTACTGATTGTATTTCACGGAACAGTTAGATCTGACAGTGAAATAATAACAGCTGCAAACACAACACTTGATAGTTTCAAAAGTATTCTAAATATTAAGCCTATGATGATAGTAAGTGTTGCGCACCCTCAAGAGAATATACTTTTCGGAGACAATATAATACAAGCTGAAGCAGCATTGTTATGGGTAAAAAACAAGGCAAATCAGGAATTAGGAATTACAGTTGGAAAAATATTTTTAGCTGGACACTCTCAGGGAGGTTATTTAGTTACTCGTTTAAATACGATGCATCAAACAAATGGTGTAATTGCTAATTCACCAGGCCCCTTAAATCTTGTATACAGGTGCGGGCTTGAAGAAAATGGTCAAGTTCAATCAAGCGCTACTTGTTTAAAATTAAAGAATGTTTATGGACTAACCACAGCCAATTCAAGTGCTTATTTTGAAAGGTCATTACTTAATTTCACTAATGGATTCAAGTCAGATATATTGTTTATTCAAGGACTAGATGATTCTCCTATTCAATTGCATTCGTGGCCAAGTTTTAAGCAAGAAGTTTTAAACTGTACGACTTGTCAGAACAGTCAATTTGTGGAAATACCTGGCGGACATACTGCACTATTTACAAATGCATCAGCAAAAACTAAATTCAATAATTTCATTAATAGCAGATAGAAGGCATTTAGTTTAAGTGTTATTTTCTAAAACAATGTTAAACCCTAAAAAAGTTAAATTGTCTACAAGAAGGATGTAATTTTCTTTAAAATACAAAAAATAATTATGACAAGATTTTACTTGTTTGCAGTTGCTATAATTATACTGGGGTGTAAAAAGGACACTCCAAACACAACTAACCTAAATCCAATTGTAATCCCTTATCAAGAAGGGTTATCCACTAATTATATCACAGTGA
The DNA here is from genome assembly GCA_027489035.1 of Chitinophagaceae bacterium. Classification (GTDB taxonomy): domain Bacteria; phylum Bacteroidota; class Bacteroidia; order Chitinophagales; family Chitinophagaceae; genus Ferruginibacter. The sequence continues at coordinate 2,772 of JAIYAN010000022.1, read as the reverse complement.
ATAATATCACTAGAAAATATTTAGTATATAGGCCTACAGGGTTGACAACTGTAAAATCTGTTGTGACTGTGCTTCATGGGGGTGGTGGTGCCGGGATTACAATTGCTGATTCAGGAACACACCCTCTTTCTGTTTTCCGTGATGTTGCAGATACCGCCAAGTTTTTGCTTGTTTATCCTGAAGGCAGTTTGGATGCACAGGGCAATCCCGGATGGAATGATTGCAGAAGTGATGATATTTCAGGAAGTCAAGGTGATGATCTTCCTTTTATCAAATTGCTTGTTGATTCATTAAAGGCCAAATTACAATTGACATCTTCAAACATGTTTCTCACCGGAACCAGTAATGGTGCATTGATGACATTTTCTTATTCTTTTTTATACCCAGAGAGTATACGAGCCATAGCAGTATCAAGCGGCAATCTACCACTCAATCCTGATTCGGGGCCATGTTCCACAGGATCAACTCTACCACTTCCAATCATGATTACTCACGGAACCCTAGACCCGGCAATGCCTGCTGACGGAGGATGTGTAGCTAACATCGGTGGAGCATGTAATCGGGGAAAAGTTATTTCTCAATCACAAACAATACAATATTGGTTACAACGTAACGGATTAAGCAACACAAACCCATCAATTACTAGCTTTGATGTAAATACCAACGATGCCGGAAATGTAGAAAAAAGAATCTACAATGGCTCATATCCTTTGGCGTATTTTGTTTTGAATGGGGCAGGTCATGCCGTACCAAGTAAAACAGTTTTCAGTAACACGACCGTTGTCTCCGGGGCACAGAACCGAGATATTGAATATGCAACAGAAGTTTGGATGTTTTTCAGACAATTTCAACACTAAGAGTTAATGGTATTAAACAAGCAACACAAATGAAAAAACTAAATTTGCAAGCGAATAGTATTTCCATTTTTTTACCTGATATCACTTTCCACATGAGAACATTACTTCTTTTATTTACATTGACTTTATTGGGCGTATCTTGTAAGAAAGATGATACACCTTCTACATCTGCTGATAAACCAAGCGAACAAAAGACTATAAACCTGACTATTGACGGAAATGCAAGAAGTTTTATATTGTATCTTCCGACAGGTTACAACAATGCTGGCAAAATGCCATTGATTTTTGTCATTCATGGTGGAAGTGGCACTCCTGAAGGAATGATAAATATTGCCAATTTTAAGCCTATCGCTGATAGAGATAAGGTTGTATTAGTTTATCCTGCAGGAATACAAAAAAATTGGAACGATGGGAGACCGACAACCCCCAATCAATTAGGAATAAATGATGTTAGTTTCTTCAACCAAATGTGTGATTATATGATTACAAATTATTTTGTTGACAGAACAAAAATTTATGCCACAGGTATTTCAAACGGTGGCTTTATGTCTTCTCGTTTGGGTTGTGAATTAAGTAACAGAATTGCAGCGATTGCAGTTGATGCAGCTACAATAGAAGCAACAACAATCGCACCAGGCTGTAACCCAGGAAGACCATTACCTGCAATTTATTTTCACGGAACAACCGACCCTCTTGTGCCATTCACAGGTGGACAAATGACAGCAGGCGGAACAGCAGGTGGAACTATTTTGTCTCATTTCCAAGCAATTGACAAATGGGTAGTAATCAATGGTTGCAACCCAACACCAATTGTAACAGATTTGCCAGACATAGCAAACGATGGAACTACAATAAAACAAAGAGTTTACTCAGGTGGGGCTAATGGAAGCGAAGTAGTAAGTTACGTAGTTTTGAATGGCGGACATACTTGGCCACAAGGACTACAATATTTGTCCGAAAGTATAATTGGAAAAACGAGCCAAGATATAAATGCTTGTGAAGTTATTTGGTCGTTTTTTAAACGTTTTAAAAGACAATAAAAAATTAACCGCCAATTACAAGGTATTGCCAAAAAAAGGGGGATTAAACATTTGTGCATTTTTAAGCATTTTTGGCGTGGGTTTCAAGCGATTATAGTGATAAGTATCGTTTGCAATATTTGATATACCCCGATGAGATTTTGTATAATAAGGAAAATAACACGCTTCGAACTCCAAGAGTAAACATTCTATTCATCGCAATCTCTTATCTGTCGTACATTTCAGCAGAAAATAAAAATGGTCAACCTTCACAGATTGACCAAAATTCTCGCTGGGTGATTCTAATGGGAATGATTTCTGAAATTTGGGGGAAAGATTTTGAGTTGATGATCTTCTTTGTCACAAAATGAATAATGTAACAGATGTTTAAAAAGTCAAACCGTTGAAAGTCACTTTTACATTTCTCTGTTCATTATTCATTATTTTACATTTCTAGTGGTCCTAACGGGAATGAGTTCGAACATGCTAGAGGACGATTTGATAATTATCATCCGATGGAATCCAAATCCTCCCATGACATGAATTGAATATTAACATCTTCTGTAGGCGCATTTTTTCCCTGATAAAGTAATAGGCCATTGGAATTGGGTTGATACTTTTTCCAATACTTGAGTCCTTTTAAATTACTGCGGTCAGGTTTAGTTGCTGATTTGATTTCTACAGCTAAAGGCCCTGTTTCTTTTTCAATAATAAGGTCGATTTCATTTCCAAGATTATCTCGGAAATAGTAAATTCCATTGCTTTCGCCTTGGTTGTATTTGTTCTTTTTTATTTCTGAAATACACCAATTTTCAAAAATGGCACCAGTCATTGGATGATTTTTTAAACCTGATTTTGATGAAATGTTGAGTAGGGTACAAAGTAAACCCGTGTCG
>JAIYAN010000012.1 GCA_027489035.1 Chitinophagaceae bacterium | reverse complement strand
TTTTTACTTTTTACTTTTTACTTTTTACTTTTTACTTTTTACTTTTTACTTTTTACTTTTTACTTTTTACTTTTTACTTTTTACTTTTTTCAACTCCCCGCAACATAAATCGGATCCGCATAATGCCTCAACCCGAAATTTTCTGTCAAACATTTTTCAGGATTATTCACATGCCATTCAAATTCATCTCTGAAATGTCTGATAGCAGCAGCAACTGGCCATGAAGCAGCATCTCCTAAAGGACAAATCGTATTCCCATCAATTTTTCTTTGAATATCCCAAAGTAAATCAATATCACTCATTTTTCCTTTTCCACTTTCAATACTTAATAAAATCTTTTCCATCCAACCCGTTCCTTCTCTACAAGGACTACATTGTCCACAACTTTCATGACGATAAAATCTTGCTAAAGTGTACGTATGTTTTACGATACATTGATCTTCATCTAATACAATAAAACCACCAGAACCCATCATACTGCCTGTAGCAAATCCGCCATCACTCAAGCTTTCGTAGTTCATCAAACGCTTTTCGCCTTTTGCCGTAGTAAGTAATAAATTAGCTGGTAAAATCGGGACTGAAGAACCACCAGGGATACAAGCTTTTAGTTTTTTCCCATTGGGTATTCCACCGCAATATTCATCACTGTATATAAACTCTTCAACCGAAATGGTCATATCAATTTCGTAGATACCAGGTTTGTTTATGTTTCCACAAGCAGAAATCAATTTCGTTCCTGTTGATTTGCCAACACCAATTTGTGCGTAAGCTTCTCCACCTTCATTTATAATAGGTACTACAGCTGCTAATGTTTCTACATTATTAACCACAGTTGGACAACCCCACAATCCTTTAACCGCAGGGAATGGTGGTTTAATTCTTGGGTTTCCTCTTTTACCTTCTAGAGATTCCAATAAAGCCGTTTCTTCTCCGCAAATGTAGGCGCCTGCCCCTCTTTGAACATACATTTCCAAATCATATCCTGAGCCCTGAATATTTTTTCCCAACCAGCCATTTTGTTTGGCTTCTGCAATCGCATTTTCCAAAATATCAGTAACCCAATCATATTCGCCTCTGATATAGATATAGCTGGTGTTGCTACCTAATGCAAAAGAAGCCACAATCATTCCTTCAATAAGAATATGCGGAATAAATTCCATTAAATATCTGTCTTTGAATGTACCCGGTTCACTTTCATCTGCATTGCAAACTAAGTAACGAGGAACACCATCAGGTTTTGCTAAGAAACTCCATTTCATTCCCGTTGGGAAACCTGCGCCACCACGACCTCTTAGTCCACTTTTCTTTACTTCCTCAACAACATCATTGGGTTGCATTTTCAATGCTTTTTCAACACTACGATAACCGCCTTCACGACGATACACATCATAATGGCGAATGCCTTCAATATGAACTTTCTCGAGTAATAATTTTTTTCCCATATTAATTCGCTTTAGCGCGACATTCTTCTATAATTGAATCAACTTTTTCTTTTGTTAAATGCTCACGATACGTTTTTCCAAACTGCATCATTGGTGCATAACCACAAGCACCCAAACACTCCACGGTTTTTAACGTAAACATGCCATCAGCGGTAGTTTCGCCAACACCAATATTTAGTTTTTGTTTGATATAATCAATAATATTATCACTACCATTAAGCATACAAGGACCAGTTTGGCAAACTTCAAAAAGATATTTACCCACAGGCTTCAAATTGTACATGCTATAAAAGCTAGCAACTTCATACACTTCAATAGGTTCAATTTGTAAAAGTGTGGCAACATAGTCCATTACAGGTACGTCTAACCAGCCTCCAAATTCAACTTGAGCCATGTGCAACACCGGCAATAGCGCACTTTTTTGTTTCCCTTCGGGATAACGCGCGATGATTTCGGCTACTTTTTTTAGGCTTGTTTCATTAAACTGTATCATTATTATTTCAATTCAAAAGTTAAATAATTAAAAAGTCAAAAGGTAAAAGTCAAAAACAGATATTTTTTAATTTTTACTTTTAAGTTTTCAATTTGTCATTAAGCATCCAATTCTCCCGCAATCAAATTCAAACTACTCATTGTGATTACCGCATCACTCAACATGCCATCTTTAATCAATTCAGGATATGCCTGATAATAAATAAAGCATGGTCTGCGGAAATGTAAACGATAAGGTGTACGACCACCATCGCTAATTAAATAATAACCCAACTCTCCATTTGCACCTTCTACTGAATTGTATACTTCACCCACAGGCATTTCAGTTTCTCCCATTACAATTTTGAAATGGTAGATTAATGCCTCCATTTTAGTGTACACATCTTTCTTTTCTGGTAAATAATATGCTGGTACATCTGCATGAAAAACATCCGCTTCCGCACCTTTAAATTCCTGAACTTTTTTGTAGGCTTGATTGATGATGCTTAAGCTTTGCCACATTTCCTGATTACGCACTAAGAATCTATCGTAACAATCACCTGTTGTTCCTACTGGAATGGTAAAATCAAAATCTTGATAACTTGAATATGGAGAATGCACACGAACATCATAATCAACACCTGCAGCCCTTAGGTTTGGACCAGTAAATCCATAATTCATGGCCCTTTCAGCAGAAATTGGACCGCAGCCAATGGTACGATCCATAAAGATTCTATTTCTGGTGAACAGATTTTCAAATTCTTTTAACTGAGCAGGATAACCCGTTTTCTCATCTAAGAATTTTTCTAATTTTTCAAAAGCTGTATTTGTGAAATTTCTTTCAAAACCGCCTATTCTTCCAATGTTGGTGGTTAATCTTGATCCACAAACTTCTTCATAGATTTCATAAATCAATTCCCTGAATTGCATTACATAAAGAAATCCTGAATAAGCACCACTATCCACGCCCACAATAGAGTTACAAATTAAATGGTCTGATATTCTAGCCAACTCCATAATAATCACCCGTAAATAATCAACACGTTTTGGAGTAGAAACATTTAAAAGTTTTTCGCAAGTAAGGTGCCAGCCCATGTTATTGATTGGCGAGCTGCAATAATTCAAGCGATCTGTAAGTGGCGTAATTTGATAAAGTGGTCTTCTTTCTGCAATTTTTTCAAATGCTCTGTGGATATAGCCAACAGTAGAAGTTGCCTTCATGATGCGTTCACCATCTAGCTCAAGTATGTTTTGAAAAACACCATGCGTTGCCGGGTGCGTAGGCCCCAAATTCAACGTGGTTGTTTGCTTTTCAATACTCCCTTCTGGTAATAAAATATGGTCGCTCATTTATTTTGTTAATTGAATTTATTTCAATTGTTATTTTTTGTTTTCAACACTAAGACACAAAGTCACTAATGCACAAAGAATACAGTTTTATATGCTTTGTTTTTTTGTCGCAAAGTCGTTTAGCACATAATGGAAAGTGACTTCATCCTTTTGAACCTATTGAACTCATTGAACCTCTTGAACATTCCCAACCTCCCAAACATCTAAAACCTCTCAAACCTCTTGAACCTCTTCTACCCCCTACCAAACATCTCATCATCCTTATCAATACGTGTTTGATCTTCCAATGGAAACTCTTTTCTCAATGGAAAATAATCCATTTCATCTACATTTAATATTCTGATTAAATTGGGATGACCTACAAAGTTCACTCCAAAGAAATCATAGGTTTCACGTTCCATAAAATTAGCCGATTGATATAATGCAGTTGCACTATAAACATCCGGTTGATTTATGTCTGTAAAAACTTTAAATCGAATACGGATATTGTCTACCCAATTGTGCAAATGATATACTACAGCCAATTCAGCACCTTTATTATCTGGATAATGAACCGCTTGTAAATCCGTTAAAAAATTAAATTTCAAATCTGTGTCATCAAACAAAAACTGCAATACTTTCAAATTCATTTCTTTCGGAGCGGTGAATGTAAGCATACCATAAGGCTCTTGCCAATCGGTAAGTGCATCTCCGAATTTTTCTGTAAGTTTTTGCTGTATGATTTCGTTTGTTAACATAAATAAAGTCAAAATTTAAAAGTCAAAATTTAAAAAAAGTAAAAAACATGTTTGATTTTTTTTTACTTTTCACTTTTTACTTTTTATTGTATTCCATAACTCCCCAACAACTCTTTATATTGGTCGCTATGTCTTCTTCTTAAACCTTCTGCATGCACCAATTCCTGAATTTTCATAAACCCATCTAAAATGGCTTCAGGTCTTGGTGGACATCCAGGTACATAAACATCTACAGGAATAACTTGATCAATTCCTTGTAGTACAGAGTATGTATCAAAAATTCCACCACTGCTCGCACAAGCACCAACAGCAATAACCCAACGAGGTTCCGCCATTTGTAAATAGACTTGTTTAAGTACTGGACCCATTTTTTTTGAGATGGTACCCATTACCATCAATAAATCACATTGACGAGGAGAGAAACCAACACGCTCAGAACCGAAACGTGCTAAATCGTAATGACTTGCCATTGTAGCCATAAATTCAATGCCACAACAACTGGTAGCAAATGGTAAAGGCCAAATGGAATTCTTACGTGCCAAACTAACCACTTTCTCAAAGTTGGTAGCCATAAATCCCTCGCCCATATATCCTTCGGGAATTCCTTCGAATTTTATTGTGTTATTAAATTGTACCGGACGAGCCATTTTTTTTTATTTAAAAGTTTAACATCAGCCGCTGGAAAATTATTTTAACAGCGAAAGAAATTGAACATGAATTATTCTTCCCACTTCATTGCGCCTTTTTTGAAAATATAAATAAATCCAGCAAGGAATGAGGTTACAAACAATACAACTGCAATAAATCCTTCCCATCCCAATGCACGAAAGTTAACCGCATAAGGATAGAAAAATATTACTTCTACATCAAACAACACGAATAAAATAGCCACTAGGAAATACTTGATCGCCATTGGTTGACGCGCATTTCCTTTGATTTCAATACCACTTTCGAAATTTTGAAGCTTATCTGAAGTTTTTCTTTTTGGGCCTAATTTATCTGAGCCCCATATCATTAAGGAAACCAATCCAATTGCAAAAAATACCTGAATTATAATAGGCAAGTAATTGGCTGCGTTATTTACATTCGTTTCAAGTAAGAAAAAAGGCATGGTTTATATTTATGAATTTTCGACGCAAAAATAAGACAGCAATGTTAATATCCAACATCCAAAACAAATTAATTCTAAATTGATTTTTTAATTAACACTAGAATTGTCATATTGTTTTGAAAAATTTTATTAATTAGTAGAAATTAATTGGTTATTTATAATAAAAAAATGATTTTAAAATGGATAATTATCTTCCATTTTTATTTATGCTTATTTTCGTTAAATGAATAAAAAAGTAATTGCATTGCTGATGAAAGATGTTTTGCTCGAATTGCGTCAAAAGCATAGTTTCTATGGCATCTTATTATACATTGCAGCTACTATTTTTGTGTTATATCTTTCAATGCCCGACACCCCTGAATCGTCAGTTTGGAATAGCTTATTTTGGGTAATCCAATTATTTGTTTGTGTAAATGCAGTGGCTAAAAGCTTTTTACAAGAAAACAAAGGAAGAATGCTTTATTTCTACAGTATTGCCTCCCCTGTTCAATTTATTGCAGCTAAATTAATTTTCAATGTGCTGTTAATGCTGATAATGGCTTTAATTAGTTTGGGATTGTTTGTTACATTTTTAGGCAGTCCAGTAGCCGATTTTCAACTTTTCATAGGAATAACCCTTTTAGGCGGAATAGGAATTAGCCTCGTTTTTTCCTTAATGAGTGCAATAGCGGCAAAGGCACAACAAAATGCTGCTTTAATTGCCATTTTAGGCTTTCCTGTGATTTTGCCCCAATTACTCATTTTAATAAAACTCAGCAAATCCGCATTTGGAGAGGTGTTTAGAGATGGTGCTGTGTTACAATTGGCTGGTTTAACCCTTTTAATGGATCTTTTGGTAATCGTTTTATCCGTTATACTTTTCCCATATTTGTGGAAAGATTAACCTTTTTTATTTCATTTTTTATATTCAAATGTGAATACGTTTACCCTAACTTTGTCGCACAAAAAAAATCTCCGGATTAGTGAATAAAATTTGGTGGAAAATATTATCGTTTATTCTTTTGGTTTATACCATTGTTTGTGGCTTTCTGTTAGAGGTTCCTCGACTTGACATATTAAACGAAACCATTAGAAATTTATACTTTCATGTTTGCATGTGGTTTGGTATGATGATTCTTTTTATCATAAGTTTTGTTTACAGCATCAAATATCTCCGTGGCTTTAATTATCGCAATGATATTTTTGCAAGACATTTTGCTGAAGTTGGCTGCCTGTTTGGGATTCTAGGATATTTAACTGGAATTATTTGGGTTAAAGTAACTTGGGTAACGGATCAAGGGCAATCATTGGCAAGTGTATTAAAAGAACCAAAACTTATTGGCGCTGCAATTGCGCTTTTAATCTATGGCGCTTACTTTGTGTTGAGGGAATCATTTACAGATATCGATAAACGCGCTAGGGTTAGTGCCGTATATAACATTTTTGCATTTGCGATGCTTTTTCCTAGTATTTGGATAATCCCAAGATTGGTGGGTAGCTTGCATCCTGGCGCACCTGGCTCCGATAGCGGAAACCCAGCTTTGAATAAAAATGATATGGACGCCACGATGAGAATGGTATTTTATCCTGCCGTAATTGGATGGACATTGTTGGGTGTTTGGATTGCAACATTAAAAATCAGACTTTCATTAATATCTGAGAAAAATATTTTTGAAGTTAAAAAAATGGATTAATCTACATTTATGAAGAAGTTAATATTAATCGCGATTGTTTGCTTGTGTTCATCTTTAGCATTTGCACAAAACAAACCCGAAATGGCAGATATCATGCGAAGCAATGGAAAGATTTACGATGTTGTTGCTGTTTGCTTAACGATATTAATCGGACTTTTTATTTACGTATTTATAGTAGACAGAAAAATTTCGAAAATCGAAAAAAATAAATAGTTTTAAAAATATTTTATACATTAGAAAATAAAAAACCTACAATATGTCATCAAATCAACCGTATAGCTTTTTTCAGAGTGTTGAAAAAAGCTTCGACAAAGCAGCCAAGTATACAAAATGGGACTTGGGTATTTTAGAGCAAATTAAAGCTTGTAACAGTGTTTATCAAATGCGTTTCCCTGTAAAAATGGATAACGGGAATATCGAAGTTATTGAAGCTTATCGTGTACAACATAGTCAGCACAAATCTCCTTGTAAAGGTGGAATTCGTTTTAGCGACGAAGTAAATCAGGATGAGGTAATGGCTTTAGCCTCTTTAATGACTTACAAATGTGCGATTGTAAATGTGCCATTTGGTGGAGGTAAAGGTGGTATCAAAATCAACCCACGCAATTACTCTGTATATGAACTAGAAAAAATCACCCGCAGATATACTGCAGAATTGGTAAAGAAAAATTTCATAGGTCCTGGTATTGATGTACCGGCTCCAGATTACGGAACGGGTCCGAGAGAAATGGCTTGGATTGTAGATACTTACGCTTCATTAAAACCAGGAGAAATTGATGCAGCAGGTTGTGTGACAGGAAAGCCAATCACACAAGGCGGTGTTCGTGGAAGAACAGAAGCTACCGGACTTGGTGTTTTCTTTGGCATTCGTGAAGTATGCAACATGCCAGATGTAATGCAAAAGCTTGGATTAACAACAGGAGTAGCCGACAAAACGGTTATTGTTCAGGGCTTAGGGAATGTGGGATATCATTCTGCAAAATTCTTCCGTGAAAGTGGTGCAAAAATTATTGCATTGGCAGAATATGAAGGTGCAATATTTAATGCAGATGGTTTAAATGAAGACGAAGTATTTCAACATAGAAAAGCAACTGGATCAATTTTAAATTTCCCAGGAGCTACCAATTTGGCAAAAAATACAGACGCTTTAGAATTGGCTTGCGATATTTTAATTCCTGCTGCATTGGAAAATGTAATCAACGGAGAAAACGCACCTCGCGTTAAAGCAAAAATAATTGGTGAAGCTGCCAATGGTCCTTGTACGCCAGAAGCAGATGAGATATTTACACAAAAAGGCATCCTTTGCGTACCAGATATGTACTTGAATGCAGGTGGTGTGACCGTTAGTTATTTCGAATGGTTGAAAAACCTTAGCCATGTACGTTATGGCCGTATGGAAAAACGTCTTACTGAAAATTTGAACACCAAAATATTAGAACAAATTGAAGAGCTTTCTGGAAAAAGAGTTTCTGATGCAAACAGAGAATTTATCATGCACGGACCAGAAGAACAAGATTTAGTGCATAGTGGCTTGGAAGAAACGATGATTTCTGCAACACGTGAAATTATGGAAATCTGGAAATCAAATCCTGAAATTCCAGATATGCGTACTGCAGCTTATGTAAGTGCCATCAATAAAGTAGCAACCAGCTACTTGGAATTGGGCATTTTTCCATAATAAATAATCATTCAAATATTTAAAACCGCTCTACTTAAGAGCGGTTTTTTAATTTAACCCGGATTTTAGCGTACATTTGTCAAAACCCTGTTGTAAAAACAGCATTAACTTCAAAAATCATGAGCCAATCGCCATTCCAGAAATTTACAAACAAGAAAAAAAACAGTGCCGTAAAAGAAGCATTCAGACAAGAGAAAAAGAAAGCCAAAAAAGAAAGAGCCGCCTATTTCGACAAAGTTAAAGAAGAGAAATATCAAGCAAGAATGGCTGCTAAAAATCCAGCACTAGCCGCCAAAAGAAATGATGAAAAGGCGAAAGCTGTTACTAAAGAAAAAATAACTACAAATAAAGACGGCAAGCCTACAGGAAAATCTACAAAAGGAAATCCACCTACTGGTATAATGCCATTAAATAAATATCTGGCGCATTGTGGCGTATGCTCACGTAGAGACGCCGTTACCATTATTGCAGAGGGTAATGTAAAAGTAAATGGAGCAATTGCAAAAGAGCCAGGTTATAAAGTATTAGATACCGATGAAGTGATTTACAATGGTAAAAAATTGTTTGTTACCAAGAACCTTCAATACATTTTACTAAACAAACCAAAGGACTATATCACTACAACTGATGATCCTCAAGGCAGAAAAACAGTGTTGCAATTAATCAAAAGTGCAACAGAAGAAAGGGTATATCCAATTGGTCGATTAGACAGAAATACGTCAGGTGTGTTGTTGTTAACCAATGACGGTGATCTTACGCAAAAGCTTTCTCATCCTAGTTTTGAAATCAAAAAAGTATATGAGGTAAAGCTCGATAAATTGTTGACGAAAAACGATTTTGAAAAAATATTAACAGGCTTGGTTTTGGAAGATGGTCCAGTACTGGTCGATAGTTTGGCTTACGCCGATTCAAAAGATAAATCTATAATTGGCATTGAAATTCATAGTGGTAGAAACAGAATTGTACGTCGTATTTTTGAACATTTGGGATACGATGTAAAAGGATTAGACAGGGTAATGTATGCCGGATTAACGAAAAAAAATGTAGAGCGTGGCAAGTGGAGATATTTAAGTGAAAAAGAAATTCGATTACTTAAATACATGAACGCATCTAAAGTAAAGGAAAAAAAATAGTTTGTTTTGAATAATCAAATCCTGAATATCATTTATGAAGATGATAACTTCATCGCAATAAACAAACCTGCAGGTTTGCTTTCTATTCCCGATAGAATGCAGTCTGAACCATCATTGAAAGATTTATTGTTAAAAAAATATGGTTCGATATTTACGGTTCATCGTTTGGATAAAGATACCAGTGGCATAATTATTTTTGCTAAAAATGAACAAACCCATAAATATTTTTCCCAACTTTTTGAAGGTCGAAACATTGAGAAATACTATGTTGGTGTAGTGATAGGCATGCCGACAGAAAGCGCTGGCTTAATAGAGGCGCCAATTTCGGAGCATCCACTTCAAAAAGGAACGATGTGTATTCATAGAAACGGGAAGCCCTCGTCAACCTCCTATGAGGTGATGGAAGCCAATAAATATTTCTCGTTGCTGTCTTTTCAATTACATACCGGAAGAACGCACCAAATACGTGTTCACTCAAAAAGCATTGGACATCCATTAGCTTGTGATCCAATTTACGGAGATGGCAAGCCCGTTTTACTTTCCAGCGTAAAAAAGAACTTCAAACTCAGCAAACATGAAGATGAAGAAAGGCCAATGATAAACAGACTAGCGCTTCATTCTTATAAGTTGATATTTAATGATGAAAATGGTAAGCCATTTGAATTAATTGCAGAGGTTCCGAAGCAGTTCACTGCCCTAATGAAGCAAATAAAGAAATTCAATACATAATGTCAGGCAACATTTTTATACTTTCAAAGGTCTATTAAAAAATAATTTTATGAAAAATTGGTTTTTAGTTTTAGCCGTACTTTGTGTTTATATGATTGTTACGCCTGCATTTCAATGTGGTAATCGGGGCCCAGAAAACGATTGTACGAATTACGTTTCAGATACGGTTTTCATTCCAATGGAAATATCTAAACATTTTAATAACATCAATATTTACGATACGATAAAATTCTCATCCACTGTTACAGATACCTTAAAACCAATAAATTCAAGTCAATTTGTATACCCATTTACCGCATTAAATTCAAATATTCAAGCGTATAAAGTTGTAAGTAATGGATCGGGAGCGATTTTAAACTATGCGAATATCGAATTTAATCCACTAGTTTATGAAGGACAATTTCAATCTTATTCTAACCAAGGATATGGGTTTTTATATAATAGAAACGAGCCTAATAACTTTTTAAAAGGCGGACTTGTGGCAGGAAGAAGTGGGTTATACTTATGTACGGTTAATACCAACAATAACTATTATGAATTTGTAATTTACCAAACTTGTAGCCAATATAAAATGCTCAATTATATTCCACCATCTCAACAGCAAAAGCAATATTGGGATAGCTTGGGTGTAAGTGTACTACGCTTAAATGGAAATTACAATCAAGAAATTGCCAAGAAATCGGATATGAATTACTTTTTTGTACACGTAAATTAAACCTTGTTAGGTAAAACTTACATATTGCCTTTCAACATTCTAGATTTGATAAATAAGCTATTTATGCTTTTGTTTTCGTAAGCATTTCTTAAAGCAATTGCAAACAGCTCATCGGTAGAAAGCACTTTTATTTTATTGGTTTGTTTTTTTAGCGGAATGGTATCGCAAACAACCAACTCCTCTAAAACACTGTTTTCAATATTTTCGTAAGCATTGCCACTTAACACAGGATGGGTACAAAATGCACGTACGCTTTTTGCTCCTTTTTCCATCATTAATGCCGCACTTTTTGCCAATGTTCCGCCGGTATCACAGATGTCATCAATCAATACAATGTTTCTATCTTTTACATCCCCTATTACCACCATGCTTGAAATTTCGTTAGCGCGTTTTCTATGTTTATCACAAATAACCATATCCACTTCAAAAAACGAAGCCACTTCTCTAATGCGATTTGCACTTCCAACATCTGGAGCGGCAAAAGTTAAGTTTTCTAATTGTAAACTTTCAATGTAAGGAATGAAAATTGCTGATGAATCTAAATGATCAACTGGGATATCAAAATAACCTTGAATTTGTGGTGCATGTAAATCCATTGTAACCACTCTATCAGCACCAGCTGCAACCAACATATTAGCAACTAATTTAGAACCTATAGCAACACGAGGCTTATCTTTTCTATCTTGACGAGCATAGCCATAATAAGGAATAACTGCAATTACTTTATAAGCTGAAGCTCTTTTAGCCGCATCAATCATTAAAAGCAGTTCCATCAAATTATCTGTAGGGGCAAATGTACTTTGAACTAAAAAAACAAATTTACCTCTGATACTTTCTTCAAATTCAACGCCAATTTCACCATCACTAAACTGTTGAATTTTAACGCGTCCAATTTTTTCTCCAAATTTTTTTGCTATTTTTTCTGCTAAATAACTTGACCCTCTACCCGAAAATATTTTTGCGTTTGATTCCATTTTTAAATTTATTTGACGTAAAGTTTATTAAGCAAAAGTATGTTTAGTTTGCTGCAATAAATTTTAATACTCATGAAAAATATTAACAACCCGTCCACATCAATTAAAAATTGGAGTAAAGACGATCAGCCGTATGAAAAAATTAAAAACTATGGTCCAATGCAATTGAGTAATTCAGAGTTGTTGGCAATTCTAATTAAAAACGGAAATAAAAACAACTCTGCAATTGATTTAGCAAAAGCAATCATGTCGAGATGTAATAATTGTTTGAATGAATTGGGCAAGCTCTCTTTGATTGATTTTCAAAAAATAAATGGAATAGGCGAAACAAAATCAATTACAATAATGGCTGCATTGGAAATGGGGCGTAGGCGATTAAATGCAGAATCTGTGCAAAAAAATGCCATAAAAGGAAGTCATGATGTAGCTCAATATTTGAATGAAAAATTCAAAGATTTAACCTTTGAAGTGTTTGCAGTAATCTTTTTAAATCAAGCCAATAAAATAATTCATTTTGAAGTAATCAGCAAGGGTGGAATAACCGGAACAGTAGCTGACCCCAGAATAATTTTAAGATTAGCCCTTGAATTTGGTGCAGTAGGCATTATCCTTTGTCACAATCATCCATCTGGAAATTTAAATCCAAGTAATGCAGATAAAGCCATTACAAAAAAGATTAGCGAAGCTGCTTCACTAATGGATATAAAAGTTTTAGACCACATCATCGTGAGTGATGAGGGATATTTTAGTTTTATGGAAGAAGGATTGCTATGATTGATTAAGCCATACCTGTAGGACCACCAAAATTAAAAGGAATTTCTACAGACTCCATATCTTGAATGGTTCCATTAGCCGCTTCAAATTTCTTTACATTATCAATCATTGCCTTCATGAATCTTTTGGCGTGAAAAGGGGTAAGAATGATTCTATTTTTCACTTTGCTTTTAGGAGATCCTGGCATTACATTCACAAAATCTACAACAAATTCTGCATGACTATGCGTAATGATGGCAAGATTAGCGTAAGTACCTTCTGCTATTTCTTCTGAAATCTCAATGTTTAATTGATTTTCAATTGGTTTGTTATCCGACATGTATTATGTATTTATAAAACTTGATTTATGAAATGTAGTAATAAAAAAATGGTTGCTAAAATAGCAACCATTTTTTTATTATTTTTTAATTATTATCTAGGACCGATATAAGTCCATGTTTCATCAAAGAATGCACGTGCACCAACAGGAACAACTGAAGGTTGTAACATGAAGTATTTAACACGAATAATTCTTGTAGCATCATCGTAAGCGTTAACGCCAGAAGGATCTAAAGTTATTCTACGACCATTAGATGCAGCGAAATTAGGTGCTCCAGAACCAAGTGCAGGATTTCCTATCCCAGAAGCAGCATTTGCAGGATCACCATAGTAATTGTGCATATCAGAAATTAAATTAGTTGCAGGATCAAAAGTAACTTGTGAACCGAAATTTCCATAAAAACTACCAGCCCCGTTGTTATTAAATAAGTAACCAGGTGTAATTTCTCCATTGATTAACATACAAACATTTACGCTAGACGGGCCAGTTGTTACCAATTGATATTCCAATGGATAACGACTAGTGAAATTAGCGCCTGCTGCAGATACATCTCTGAAAGAACCTGTAACTTCATAGACACCATCGTATTTATTCTTTACAGAAATTTTTATCAAAACTTGTTTCATATTACTAGCAATTTGAAAACCATTACTAGCACTAACCAATTCTAGACCTAAACCATATGTTAAGTTTGGATCTAAATCAGAAGATCTTGATAAAATAATATCTAATGTATCTAATAATTGACCTGCTTTAATTGTTCCAGACAAGTTTGTAGTATATGCACTAGCTGGTAATAAAGTTAAGTCTGGATCTGCGTCTACCAATTCTGGTTTTAATGCAAATTGTACATTAACATCTGAAGATTGAGCTCCAGTAGTTTCTAAAGCAAAAATTGGACCGCTTAAAACTAATGGAACATCTGATGATAGTAATGCAACATTGATCGTTCCATTAATTGCTTGAGGTAATGATACAGCTTTCTTTTCGATAACTTGGATTCCGTATTCTCCATTATCAAACCCTTTGTCTTTAAGACAACTAGAGAATGCAATAGTCATTGCAACTCCTAAGAAACTTAATTTAAAAATATTTTTCATTTTATTTAATTTAATTATTTATTGGTAATGGAAATTATTGAAGATCCCAGAATACTTTTGATGTGAAAACGCTAATAGTACCTTGTGTGTTTACGTTAGCCTCATTAAAGCTATATTCTGATTGTGGGTAAAACAATCTAACAGGAATTGTTGAAGCAGCGCCAGACAATGTTGATAAACTAGTAGCCCAACCACCAGTGCCTGTTTGATCATAAGAAACACCTTCACCATAAGTGATATCGGTTCTTCTGTAATCAGACCAAACTTCAAAAGGTGCAATCCCATTCAAAGCAAACCATTTTTGAGCGATAATTGTATATAAACCACCATCAACATTATTTCCAACAGCACCACCAGCTACAGCAGTATAATCTACGTCTGCATAACCAGCGTTTCCATTAATATAATTAGTTGCTTGAGTTGTAGTTAAACCTAAAGAGGTAAATGATTCTCTAATTGCTGCAGTTAAAGCAGATTGAGGATCAACACCAGGTAACAAACCTCTTTGCGCAGCTTCAGCTTGTAAAAATAAACTTTCAACACTTGTCATTAACCATGCATCAGAAGAAGCTCCATTTGGCGTCAAACCAGTATTTGGAGAAGTTGCATTGATTTGGTTAATTGAAGATAACGAATCTCCACCAAAACCAGGTTGAAACCCTGAAACTGCACCATAAGGAATACCTTTGTGAAATTGTCTTGCAGTATAAACTGATGCGCTTGCATTAACATCAGGTCTGATATAAAACTTTGATTCTCTTGGATCAGCATTGTATCTGTAGTAACCAGGTGTTGTTTGTGTACCTAACCCAACTGCAAATGCATTAGCTTTTGTTAAATCCGCTAGACCTGCTAAAACACCATTTTCGTTGATTGCAAAGAATCTGTAGAATGGAGTTGGTTTTGAAGCTGAGAAACCAGGGTTAATTTTCGCTGATTCACCAGCACTTAAGAAACCTGTTCCTTCAGCATTGATTCCAGACATAATTGCTGCATAATCAATTCCTGAAACAGATGAAGTATTTTCGATACCATTTTGACAATGGATAACCATACGCAATTTTAATGTATTAGCAAATTTTATCCATAGCGTTGGATTTCCTTTAAATACTAAATCATTAGTTGCAATTTTTGAGTTAGCAGAAGCTGCTGCTGCAGGACTTTTCAATAGAGCAATCGCAGTATCTAATTGTAGGAACAAATCTTTGTAAATATCTTTCCCATTATCGTATTTAGGATTTCTTACATCATTTCCTTTTAATGCTTGGAAATAAGGAATGTTACCATAAACGTCAGTCAATAACTGAAAATTTTGGGCTTTCATAATTCTACAAATTGCTTCATAGAAACCATCTCCAGAAGCCTTAGCTTTCTCTTGAATGTAGTTGTAAGATGACGCATTATAGTACAAATCATTCCAAGGATTACCTCCTGAAGTTGGGAAAGTATTTGTAAAGATGTACGTTTCTTCTTCATTATCATTTTGATAGTTTCCACTACGAGCCCAATAGCCCATCCAGTTTTGTAAGAATTTCCAATCAGCAGCAACTATTTTAGCAGAAGATGCAATAGATGATGGAAGTACGTCTCTGTAATTTAACGAACCTGCTGACAAGTTCTCTTCAGATGCATTGATGTCGAAATCAGTTTTACATCCGGTAAGTAAAGCTACTGCTGTAGTAGCAATCAAACCTAATTTTTTAATATTAAAAAGTTTCATGTTTATGTTTTATTAATTTTATTAAAATTGGAATACAACGTTTGCACCGAAAATTCTTGTTGGAGGCATGTTAAATGCAGTACTACGTCCTTGAGCATTTCCAGAAAAAGAACTATTTCCGTTTGATGAGAACTCAGGATCTGTCCACTGATTTGTGCTTGGTAACCATGTCAATAGATTTCTACCTGTGATACCAACTGTAACTCCTTTCAAAGTATTTCCTTTAAACAATTTTGTTGGGAATTCATAAGTTAAAGAAACCTCTCTTAACTTCCAAAATGCACCACTAACTAAGTAGTTAGAGATTGCTGATGTATTTAAATCACTATTCCAAAACTCACGATTGTATTGTTGTGTGTACACGTTAGTGTTTTCAACATATTTAGATCCATCAAAATAAACTGAGTTAGGCCATACAAATGCACGACGACCATATTGTGCACTACGAGCAGAAATTCCATTATCATCTAAAAACGCACCCAATTGATCCACTACAATTTGATTTCCTCCGCGATACTCAGCAACAACTGATAAACTGAAATTTTTGTAATTTGCTGATAACGTTAAACCGAAAATATTGTTTGGAGTCGTTCTTCCGAATTCAGATAAATTTGGATTTACTGTTGGCATACCATCAGCTCCAACGATTACCTTACCTGTTGCACTGTCTCTGATGTAATCAGTAACTCTGAACTTGTAAACTGGTTGACCTACAATTACCCAATTGTAGTTTCCAATTCCAATTTGATTTATTCCATCAACCAATTTGATTACTTTACTTGTTTGATAAGTATAGTTCATTTTTAAGTCAATATTCAAATCTCCTACTTTTACCAATGGAGTTAATTTCAAATCCATTTCTAAACCGCTATTTTGGAATTCAGCAGCATTCAATTTACTAGTTGTATAACCAGTACTGTTTGCTAATTGTAAATCCAAAACTTGGTTTGTATTCTTTTGAGTATAATATGTTGCTTCAAAGTTGATTCTGTTCTTTAAGAAACCAACTTCAAGACCGATCTCTTTGTTATAAACAAACTCAGGATCAAATTGTCTTTTGTAAATTGAAGTAGGAATGTTGTATCCTAATGTAGAGCCATAAGGAAAGAACAATCCAGTTGAAAATGCTGGATCATCTTGAGCAGCTAAAGGAACGTTACCTGTTTTAGATACAGCTCCACGTATTTTCAAGAAGTTAACCACTTTTTGTTTGTCAAAACCAGGGATAACTTTATGTAACAAGATTGATGTATTCACACCAGGATAGAAATAAGAGATGTCACTGTTTGAGAAAGCACTTCCGTCTCTTGGAGCATTTTTACTATCTCTATCATATGATCCAGTTCCTTCTAAATAAGCCCATCCGTCATAATTAATGCTTAAGTTACCAAATAATCTTGATAATCTAGACACT
This sequence comes from Chitinophagaceae bacterium, assembly GCA_027489035.1. Classification (GTDB taxonomy): domain Bacteria; phylum Bacteroidota; class Bacteroidia; order Chitinophagales; family Chitinophagaceae; genus Ferruginibacter. The sequence continues at coordinate 396,096 of JAIYAN010000012.1, read as the reverse complement.
GATGAACCAGCAGAAACGTTTGGCTCTCCAATTCTATTTTGAATACTCAAGAATGTTGATTGACCAAGATTTCCACTACTGATACCCCAGTTATTAAAGTTTGATTGACGGAAAGATTGACCAAGTTGAGCTGTAAATGCAAACTTCTTATACTTTGCATTCATGTTAGCAAAAAACTCTGAAGTAACTCTACTGCTTGAGCTTGAAGCGTAAGCAGCAGCAGCACTGATTGTAGTTGCTGATGCATCAGTTAAAGTTAAATGATATGCTGAAGGAGTGTATGCTTCTGTAGTAGATTTAGCATCTCCAAAACTTGCAGATCCACCTAAACGATATACAAAGTTTAACCAATTTGTAGCTTTGTATGTTAATTCTGCATTACCTAATACATCATTTGTTCTTCCTTTTTGTCTGTTAATGTCTTTAGACATGTAAGGCGTTCTAAAGAAATTAGTCAAATAAGGTGTAAAATATCCATCTGGACTTGAAAAATAATCAGTTCTCCAATTTTTAAAACGAGACAAATCATATTGTCCTGGAGCACCAGTTACATTGTAATATGTTTGTGCGTTTGCAGTTGTGATATCATATTTTGAATTTGTAAAACGTGCGTTGAAAGCAGCAGAAAATCTGTTGTATTCTTTTCTTGCATTTAAAGCAATAGTTTTACGATCATTTTTATCTCCTGGCATTGTACCACGGATTGAAACGTTTTGTGCACTTAAATAAAAATCTCCAGTTGAGTAAGATACATCTGTTTGATTAGTTGTTCCTGTTTCGAAGAAATTTTTTCTACCGTTTGCTACATTGCTATATGGTAATAACAATTTTTCGCCATTAGGACCTGTTTGACCCATTTGTCTGATTGAACCATCAAACTCATCTCCCCAAGATTGTTGCTCGTATGCAGTAAAAGTTCCTTGTCCAGTGTTTGGATCTTGATTGTAACCAGAACCAAATCTAGATTGAAACTCAGGCATGTAAGCAATTTTCTCGAATTGAGTAGTTTGAGAAACAGTAATCATTGGTTTCATTTTAGTACCTTTTTTGGTAGTAACCATGATTGCACCATTAACCCCATCAGGACCATAAGCAACTGTAGCTGAAGCTGATTTCAAAACACTGACATCAGCGATATCATTTGGATTTAATGAATTTAAATATCCTAAAGGTGTTGGAACCCCGTCAATAACCAACATTGGTTGGTTGTTTCCAGTTAAAGAACGAATACCACGTAAAGTGATACGAGTTGTTCCCAAAACACCACTATTGGTTGTAGCTACGTTCAAACCTGAAACTTTAGCAGTTAAACCATTTTGAAGATTTACAGGATTTGCTTGTGTTAATTCTTTCGTTTTAACTGAAGCTGTTGAATAACCTAAAGATGACTTCTGACGTACTTGACCTAAAGAGGTTACAACTACTGCAGTCATTTCTTGAGTGTTTCTTGCCATGTTAGCAATTACTACATTGCCTGATGGTACAATTGTAACCGCATCATAACCAACTGCAGTTACAGTTAATGTTGATGATGGTCCAGATACTTTAATGGAAAAATTTCCATTAGCATCTGTTTGAACTGCGTTTTTAGTTCCAGTTTCGGTTACTGTTGCAAATTTTACAGGTTCACCAGGAATGTCTCTAACTTGTCCAGAGAGCACCTTTGATTGTGCGAAAGCAAGCATTCCGCTTAGCATTAGCACGGCAAATAATGTTAAAAATCTTCTCATGTTCGTTAATTGTTAGTTTAATGAAAGGTAAAAATAGGGATATTTTTTTTAAAACAATAAAATGTTAATTTTTTTTTGTTTAAAACTATCCGTATTTCAAGACATCCCTTAAACTAGAAATGTTGCGTGTATAAAATGTTTTTATTCAAGAAATGATTTTCAACACAAAAGCTGTTCAATCAAATACATATTTTATCGGTATTTGAGTTCGTTTTTATGAAATTAAACCTCGAAAATATTTTTTTGTTTTTGAAAAAAAATCAATGAATGAATCTTAATGCTCCTTTTTTTATATTTTATTAAATTTTTCGTGCCCAATTACCGGATTTTTTCAAATAAAATTGCTTTTACCATGAAAAAATTGTTTCAAATCCAATTTGCGTTTTTTTGCACCCTTTTATCAAATCAAAACCAGTACCAATTTCTTTTTTATCCGGATAAATATTTTGACTGAATTTCAGTCTGAAATGTATTTTTTTATTTATCACATACTGAACATTTAAAAAATATCTGAATCCATTATCATAATATGCTGGCAAAGCATAACTATTTGACAAATCATTTTCAAATGCATAAATCCTACTGTCGTAGTTCGTGCAATCAAAATAAACAATTCTGAGATTCGATGAAATGCTTTTCTTGCTTGGCTTATATAGCAATTCAGTAAAAAATAAAAAACCTTCCCCTGTAGTCAAACTTGACGTTTTGATGATTTGATATTCTACCCTTGCTCTTATTGTTACAATAGGACTTACAACTTTACTCAAATGACATCTCATACTGTTTTTTATAACTTCACCCAATGGTTTTATGACATGTTGATAATTATCAATTAATGAAGATTGAGAAACCTGATGTTTTATTGTAAAAACTGCAGATAATTTTTTGTTCGGGGTATTTGTAATTCGAATCAAAAAATCCATGCCAGAACTTGGTGCATTTATTTGATATTTCAACCATGGTATAGAAAAAAAATCCGCTGACATGTTTAATTGCCAACGAGATTGTGGACTAATAGAAATCCCAAAATACAAACCTTTTTCATTGTTTACACTTGAGTTTTCCGTGAAAGCATTGGCAATTATTGATTGAAATGATTTTGAAATGTTTCGGTATAAAATTGAAATATCTGCTTTTCCTGAAATCGCAGACAACAATCCATTGGTTGTTGCAAATCCTTTGTAACTAAATGCGGTTTCTCCAAAAAAATGGGTGTTTAACTTTGTAAATGAATACCCAATGCTATAAGAGGTTAAACTTCTTCCTTTAAAAGCAAATAAATTATACGGAAGGTTTTGCTTTTGAAAAGGAAATTTAAATTCATAGTGTAATGTATTTACTGAAATTAAAATGTTTTTTAAATTACTATTTATGCTTACTCCAAAAACTTGTTGATTCAAATTTTTTTTATTGGCGATTTCATTTTCTGTTCGATGAAAACCAAGATAATTAAAACTTGAAACGATTGTTTCATTTGAAGAATCTAATGATGTATTTGCATCTAAATTTCTGTTTGAATAAAATACTATTGCATTAGTTTGAGATTTTTTTAAGCCTAAGCTAAGGCCTCTATGAAAATTAATTTCATTAAACGATTGATATGGTTTTATGGTTTCAGATTCATGTTTTATGTTGTTTACTTCTGTACTTTTTTTAACCCCCATTGTTTGCCAATGAATCAAACCTTGTGCAATATTTACAGTGTAATCTCCAACACAAAAAAATTGTAAAATACCATTGCTTTTTTTATATAAATGCGCCGAAATAAAATCAAATCCGTTTGTTTTACTATTTAGTGCAAATCTTTCACCAGCGTCATTTTCCATTAAAATGCCCAGTTTGAAATCTTGTTTAAATTTAAATTGATACTTCATAGAAAAACCTGATGGAATTCCTCCATATTTTTTTGACTTTCTAGTTGTATCGTAATTATAGCCAATTGATTTTTCTAAAACTGTTCTTGTTCTTAATAATAAAATTTGCTTTCCTTCTTTTAATGCAATCGAAAGGGAATTGAATATCTCATTTTTGTTTTTAATCAACACAAATTGTTTTATTTTTTTTATCAATTCGATGTCCCAATTAGGAATAGATTGTAATTCATAATTTGAAATAAATTTTCCAAATGATTTCCGATAATTCAAAAAAGATTCTATCTGTATATTGGTGAATTTTCCAAATGCTTGGAGCTCTTCTTTTGTTACTTCATTGATATTTAAATATTGAATTTCGATTTCATTATTTTTTAATTTAAATGCTGTGATATCAATATCCGTCTCTTCTTCTGCATTTATATTGGTTTCCAAAACTGCTTCATCCAAATTATTATTTAATTCAGATTCTATCTGACAAAAAACGTTAGTCGTAAAAAAAAATATAAGCCCATTTATAAAAATTATTTTTTTCATTTTACTAATCATTAACAGTAGAAATTGAAGTTGCAGGTGTAATTCCCAAAACAGGATTAGTTATCATTATTAATGTCAAATTCATCTTTTTTCCAGAATAAGAAATCTCAATATTTATCGAATTGGTATTTGATGTAAAAACTGATTTTATTGCAATTTTTTTATGTATTTGATAGCTCATATTTCCAGAAAAAAAAGTGGATTCATTGGATGTTTTGAAGCAATTAATATTCAACGAAAATTGCTTTGAAATTTCATAAAAAACACCTGTTGAAATGTTTAGCACATATGTATTATCTAAAGTTGTTTGTTTATTAAACGGCATGTAATTCTCAGCCTTAACGCCAATTCTTATAACCTTTGACAAATTGGTCACAAGGCCAATTTCTGCTGAAATGAATTTTTGATTACGTTGCTTTGAAATATTATTTCCCAAAAATTTGCTTTGAATGGCCAATGAAGTATTATCTCCAATTTTTTTAGATAAACACAGTCCGAAAGAATGTTGGTTAAATTTTGATACTCCTGCATGTTGAACCAATATTCCCATTTTAATTTTCCCTATTGAAAACCCTGAAACAATAATATGGTTGCTCAATTCCTTTAGATTGAATTTCCTTTCACTATAAACACCGATGTTGAATTGTTTAAGCGAGTTGAGATTGGCAGGATTAGAAACAATTTGAATAATGTTGAACCCATTTATTTCTCCAGCTGTATTATACATTAATGTTGGTGTGGTGAACAATGAGATATTTTGTGCGCATAAATTATTATTAGCTGAAATAGATGCTGAAATCAAGAATATTAATACTATTGATGAGTGTTTTAATTTGGAAGAAAACGGCTTTACAAACTTCATATTTTAAGCTTTTAATCGGCTGCAAATTAGATTCGTAAAAAAAAATTACAATGTTGATTTAACCGATAGTAGATCGTTTTTTTCTTTTAATATTTGGTTGTTTTGGGTTTAAAATCATTTATAATAGTATTTTTACAAAATGGAAATTTTAAACGGGAAAATTGTTTCTCAACACATAAAAAACGAATTAAAATCTTTTGTCGATAATCTTATTTTAGAAGGCAAGCGTACTCCACATTTAGCTGCAATTCTTGTCGGTAATAATGGGGCTAGTGAAACTTATGTTGCCAGTAAAATAAAAAATTGCGAAGAGATAGGTTTTAAAAGCACCTTAATTAGACTTGAAGACAACATTGTTGAGCAGGAACTTATTAACGCAATAAATCAATTAAATGAAAATGATTTGGTTGATGGAATTTTAGTTCAATTGCCATTGCCACCTCATTTTGATGAACAAAAAATAATCAATCTAATCAATCCAAATAAAGATGTTGATGGATTTAGTCCAGTTAGCATTGGCAAAATGGTGCTCGGTATGCCCACTTTTATTCCAGCTACTCCTTATGGAATAATGCTTATGTTGGAACATTATAACATTGAAACACCTGGCAAACATGCCGTAGTTATTGGCAGAAGCAATATTGTTGGAAGACCAATGAGTATTTTATTAGGTCAAAGCAGTAAATATGGAAATTGTACAGTAACGGTATGCCATAGCCGAACCAAGAACATTAAAGAAATTTGTCTTACCGCTGATATTATTATTGCTGCAATTGGCATTCCTGAATTTGTAAATTCGGATATGGTAAAAGATGGTGCTGTAGTAATTGATGTTGGTATAACAAGGGTAAAAGACGATTCAAAAAAATCGGGATTTAGCATAAAAGGTGATGTAGAATTTAATAGCGTTTCGCCAAAATGTAGTTTTATTTCTCCTGTTCCAGGTGGCGTTGGACTTATGACTATTGCTGCATTATTAAAAAACACTTTAAACGCTTATAATCAACAAAATAAAGCATGATAAATCCAATTGAAATTAGTTCACTTCCCGTGATGGAACATTTTTATACCATTCAAGGTGAAGGATTTCATCAAGGTCGTGCTGCCTACTTTGTTCGACTAGGTGGTTGTGATGTTGGTTGTGTTTGGTGTGATGTAAAAGATAGTTGGGATAAAGATGCACATCCAAAATTTACTTCAGATCAAATTGTTTTAGAAATAAAAAAACATACAAAAACTGGCTTGGTTGTAATCACTGGTGGCGAACCGCTAATGCATCAATTGGATGAACTTACAACTAAATTACAATCAGAAGGTTTTGAAACAAATATAGAAACTTCTGGTGCGCATCCGTTGAGCGGACATTGGAATTGGATTTGTTTATCTCCTAAAAAATTCAAAGCGCCTTTAGAAGAAATATTACCCCTAGCCAATGAATTAAAAATTGTGATTTTTAACAAGCACGATTTCGAATGGGCCGAAATCTATGCCGCTAAAGTAAATCCCAATTGTAAATTATACCTCCAGCCCGAATGGGATAAAGCTGCACTTGTAACGCCTATTATTATTGATTATATCAAATCTAATCCTCAATGGGAATTGTCATTACAAATTCACAAGTATATCAATGTTCCTTAATCATTGTTATACAAATCTAAAAATGTAATATTCCAATTAAAGTTTCCATACCTTCAATCCTTAAATTTTTTTATGAAAAATTGGAAAATAATTACTGGGTTATTTGTAATAAACATTACGATATTTATATTTTCATCTTCACTTAAAGCGCAATGGTATAACCCTGAAAAAGTAAACAAGAAAGCAAAAGTCATTTATTTTGAAGCTTATGATCTTGCTTCTGAAGGGGCGTACATAAAATCTTTGAAGAAATTAGAGCAAGCCATTAAAATTTACCCCAATTATGTTGAAGCATTTTTATCACGGGCTGGCATATACGCAGATTTAAAAAATTATGATTCCTCAGTGCGCAATTTTGAAATTGCATTTTCTCTTGACAGTGTTTTCTGTTCGGAATATCTTTTACCTTATTCAATTTCCCTCGCAGGAATTGGAAAGTTCGAAGAAGCATTAATTAAAGCAACTCATTTTTTAAAGAACGAAGATCTCAATGAGCAAAGTAAAAAATCAGCTAATTACAGAATAAGCACTTACTCGTTTGCTTTAGATTACAAAAAAAATCATCAAGTAGATAATTATAATTTTGAATTAATCAATTTAGGAGATAGCGTCAATTCTAATGCCCTAGAATATTATCCATCATTAACGATTGATGGAAAGAAAATGATTTTTACTCGACGTGTTGACAATGATGAAGATTTTTATGAAAGCGAATGGATTGATAATAAATGGACTAAAGCCATTGCCGCACCAGGAAAAATTAATACCAATTTAAACGAAGGCGCTCAAAATATTTCTCAAGATGGCAATTGGCTCATTTTTACAGGATGTAATTATCCTGAAGGTTTTGGAAGTTGTGATTTATATATTTCTTACAAAACAAAAAACGGGGGTTGGTCTGAAGCTGAAAATTTAGGAAGTACAATAAACAGCAATGCGTGGGAATCAGCGCCGTCGCTATCTCCAGATAAAAAAGATTTATATTTTTCCAGTACGCGAATTGGTGGATATGGTGCAAGAGATATTTGGGTAACGCATCGTTTACAAAACGGAAAATGGTCGGCACCTGAAAATCTTGGGCCAGAAGTCAATACGCCAGGCGATGAATCTTGTCCCTTTATACATAGCGACAATCAAACCATTTATTTTAATAGCAATGGCCATAAAGGTTATGGAATGACCGATTTGTTTTTGAGTAGAAAAGATACGTCTAACCATTGGGGTGAGCCAGAAAATCTAGGATACCCAATAAATACAATAGATGATGAGGGCTCTGTTATCGTTGCTGCAGATGGGGTAAATGCTTATTATGCAAGTGATAGAAAAGAAAAAAATGCAGGATTAGATTTATACACATTTAAACTTCGAAAAGACATTCAAGCATCAAGAACGTTATGGGTAAACGGCAATGTTTTTGACAGCAATACAAAGCAAGGGTTGCCATGCACCATCACACTTACAGAATTAAATAGCGCTAAACAAATATCCAATATTCAAACGGATGAATCAGGGAATTTTTTAGTGACACTTCCCATAAACAAAAATTACAGTTTGAGTATTAATCGAAAAGGATATTTGTTTTATTCGGAAAATTTTTCTTTAATCGACAATAAATTGGATAGTTTTTTTAATTTAAAAATCCCTTTACAACCCATAGAAAAAGGAGCTGCAGTAATTTTGAAAAATATTTTTTTCGACAGCAATTCTGAATTGCTAAAAAAAGAATCCGAAATTGAATTGGATAAATTTGTTTCGTTATTAAACGAAAATCCAAATTTAAAAATTCAGGTAAATGGTCATACCGACAATGTTGGAAAAAAAGAAGACAATCAAAAACTAAGTTTGAATAGAGCCAATGCTGTAGTAAAATATTTTGTTTCAAAAGGTATAAAATCAATACGCTTAACAGCAGTTGGATTTGGCGATACAAAACCTATAGCAGATAACAATACCGAACAAGGGAAAAACAACAACAGGCGAACGGAAATAAACGTGATTTCCAATTGAAAATAATTCTATCATTGTCGTTATATTATGGACAACGATTTAATTTATAAAATTGCGCTTACTAAAATTCCTAACATTGGAAATGTGCATGCAAAATCATTGATGCAAATTTTTAAGGAGCCTGCTCAAATTTTCAAAGCGTCGAAAGCAAATCTCGAAAAAATAGAAGGAATTGGATCTGTAAGAGCAAGTTCAATAAAAGCATTTAAGGACTTTGATGTATGTAAAAAAGAAATTGATTTTATACAAAAACATGCCATCGATGCTTTCTTTTTTTCAGATGATAAATATCCAAAACGATTATTGAATTGTTATGATTCCCCAATAATGCTGTATTACAAGGGTAATAGTAATTTGAATGCTTCAAAAATAATTTCTATTGTAGGTACAAGAAATAATTCTGAGTATGGGAAACATATTTGCGAAAAATTTATCTCCGATTTAAAATTAAAAGACGTCATTATTATAAGCGGTTTAGCTTATGGAATAGACACCATCGCACATAGGGCTGCATTAAATAACAATATTGAAACAATTGGGGTATTAGCACATGGTCTAGATAGAATATACCCTTCCGCCAACAAACAATTGGCCAAAGAAATGATTTTTAAAGGTGGATTGCTGACTGAATTTATGAGTGGTACAAATCCAGACAAACAAAATTTTCCAAATAGAAATAGGATTACAGCCGGCATCTGTGATGTATTGGTTGTGATAGAAACCAGCAAAAAAGGAGGCTCATTAATTACTGCAGAATTGGCAAACGATTATAATAAAGATGTATTTGCATTTCCAGGAAAAGTAACAGATCTTAAAAGTGAAGGTTGTAATAAACTGATACAATTAAACAAAGCCCATTTGATAACACATGCCAATGATTTGTTGGAAATGATGCAATGGAATGAGGTTCAATCAAATGTAAAAAAAAGAAGTCCTCAATTATTTAATGATTTCAATGAATCAGAATTGGAAATCCTTGAATTTTTCAAGCAAAAAACAGATTGGCAAATCGATGAACTATGTATGCAATCAAAAATGAGCAATAGTAAAATAGCAGGCGTTTTACTTTCTCTGGAAATGAATGGAATAATAAATTCATTACCTGGAAAAATATACAGGTATTTATATTAGCTTGATTAAAAACTATAAAATATTTTGAAATTAAGGATTTCAACTTATTTTTGCCTATGGCAACCAATATTAAAACTTCCCCACAAAAAAATTACGGCAAAATAATTCATGAAGGCTTAACCTTTGATGATGTATTATTAATTCCTGCTTATTCAGAGATTCTACCGCGTGATGTGGAGATTCAATCAACTTTAACCCAAAAAATTCAGTTGAATATTCCAATACTCAGTGCGGCAATGGATACTGTTACTGAAGCTTCTTTAGCCATTGCGATGGCAAGAGAGGGCGGCTTGGGTGTACTTCATAAAAACATGAGTATTCAACAACAAGCTGATCAGGTAAGAAAAGTAAAAAGAAGTGAAAGCGGACTAATTTTAGATCCAATCACTTTAAGCCCTGATTCAACCATAGGGGAAGCTTTGATGCTCATGCGTGAAAATAAAATTGGTGGCATTCCAGTTATTGATGGAAATAAAAAATTGGTGGGCATTTTAACCAACAGAGATTTGCGTTTTGAGAATAATCCAAAACACAAAATAAGCACCGTGATGACTAAAGAAAACCTCATCACAGCTCCAGAAGGAACCGATCTTAAAAAAGCTGAACTCATTTTCAAACAAAATAAAATTGAAAAACTTCCTGTTGTAAATAAATCGGGAGCTTTAATTGGCTTAATTACTTTTGGAGATATTTTAAAATTAAAAAGCAATCCCAATGCGGTTAAAGATGAGTTTGGCAGATTGCTTGTAGGTGCTGGTGTTGGTATAACTTCTGATATTTTGGATCGAGTGGCTGCATTACATCATGTTGGTGTAGATGCCATTTGTTTGGATAGCGCACACGGACATACAAAAGGCGTAATTGATGCGCTTAAAAAAATTAAAAAATCATTTAAAACTTTATCTGTTATTGCTGGGAACGTAGGAACAGGAGCAGGTGCACTTGCATTAGCTAATGCTGGGGCAGATGCGATAAAAGTAGGTATAGGCCCTGGTTCTATTTGTACTACACGTATTGTTGCTGGTACAGGTGTTCCTCAAATTACAGCTGTTATGGAAGTTGCAGCAGCATTAAAAAATAAAAAAGTAGGCATCATTAGCGATGGTGGAATTCGGTATACTGGTGATATGGTTAAAGCTTTAGCCGCAGGTGCTACTTGTGTAATGATGGGAAATATGTTTGCTGGAACAGAAGAAAGTCCGGGCGAAACCATTATCTACGAAGGACGTAAATTTAAACAATATCGAGGCATGGGGTCATTGGGCGCTATGGCTCAAGGCAGTAGCGATCGTTATTTCCAAGATGCTGAAGCGGATGTAAAAAAATTCGTTCCTGAAGGAATTGAAGGAAGGGTTGCATTTAAAGGTAGTCTCAAGGAAGTTGTTCATCAATTTACCGGTGGATTGAGAGCTGGAATGGGCTATTGTGGGGCATCAAATATTAAAGCATTACAACAAGCTCAATTTGTAAAAATAACAAATGCTGGTATGAGCGAAAGTCATGCGCATGATATTTTCATCACCAAAGAGGCACCAAATTATAGTCGATAATTTTACCTTTTGACTATTTGGAATTATGAAGAAATTTATCCAATTTTTTATTTTATTGGCCTTTGCTTTTGTACTTAAAACCAATGCACAAGATTCATCTAGATTGCGCATCTCTTTACTTACCTGTACACCTGGGAATGAATTGTATTCGATATTTGGACATAGTGCCATCAGAATTGTGGACAGCAACAATGTAAACGATCTTGTATTTAATTACGGAACCTTCAACTTTAACGACGAGGAATTTTACATCAAATTCATAAAAGGGAAACTCAATTATTTTGTAAGCGTTCAGCATACAGAAGATTTTATTTATAGTTATACAGCCGAAGGTCGTGGCATTACCGAACAAATTTTAAATCTCTCCGAACAAGAAAAAAATGACATCAAGCACGCTTTAATTGAAAATCTAAAAGAGGAAAATAAATATTATCAATACGATTTTTTCTACGATAATTGCACCACAAGATTGAGAGATATCATTTCCAATTACAAACAAACCATTCCAAATCTACCCTATGTCATGCCTGAACAAACTCTTTTCAGACAAGCCATTCACATGTATTTGAATAAAAGCGAACAACATTGGAGCAAATTAGGAATTGACTTATTGCTTGGTGCAAAAACAGATAAAATTATGTCTGCTGAAGAACAAGAGTTTCTTCCCGAAAATTTGATGAACGCATTTGATCAATGTACAAATCAAAAATTGGTTTCCGAAAAAGTTCAACTTACCCCGCCTACTTTCATCAATCAAATTTCAAAATCTTTATTTACACCTAACTTTTGTTTCTGGATATTTTTTGCAGTTGTGTTCTCATTATCTTTTGTAAAAAATAAATTTGTTTCTATAATAACAACTGGCTTAGATTTTACCATTTTATTTTTTACAGGCGCACTTGGCATTTTATTTATTTTCATGTGGTTTGGCACAGATCACATCATGACAAAAAACAATTATAATATTTTATGGGCATTACCTACCAATCTAATAGCAGCATTTTTCATAAAAAGTAAACAGACGTTCGTAAGATACTATTTTGTGTTTATTGCTTGTTTTCTTTCATTAGTATTAATCGGTTGGAATTTTTTACCACAGCAATTAAATGTTTCACTAGTTCCGATTGTACTATCAATAATGGTCAGGTCGTATTTTATAATATCTCAAAAACTGAATTTAAAATGATAAGTAAAAAAGTACTTTTCAAAAATTCAGTTTTACATTATAAAATTTATGGCAAGGGAAAATACTTGATGCTTATTCATGGGTTTGGTGAAGATTGGCGCGTTTGGGAATATCAAATAGAAGCACTCAGCAAATATTATACCTTAATTCTTCCGGATATTTTTGGTTCGGGAAATTCAGATATGCTGAACGTTGAAAACATCACAATAGATCTCTATGCTGAAGGGTTAAGGGAAATCATTTTAGCTGAAAAAATAAAGCAATTTTCAGTTTTTGGTCACAGCATGGGCGGATATATCGCATTGGCTTATTTAGCTCAATTTCCAGAAGATGTTTCATCAATTGGCCTAATTCATTCAACAGCTTATTCAGATGATGAAAATAAATTAGAGCAAAGAAATAAATCGATTCAATTTATTCATGAATTTGGCAGTTTGGCTTTTTTAAAAACCACTGTTCCAAAATTATTTTCAACCAATAAATGCAATAATTCTTTTATTGATTCGTTTCTGCAGATGGGAATTAATATTTCTAAAAATACATTGATACAATATTATAATGCGATCAAAAACAGGCCCGACAGAATTGATTTGCTAAAAAATGCATCAATTCCGGTTTTATTTATTTGTGGTATAGAAGACACATTGGTTAGATATACTGATAATATAAGTCAGTCTATTTTACCTAGAATATCAGAAATAAAACTATTAACCAATACTGCACATATTGGTTTTTATGAAAATCCCAGCTTGTCAAATAATGCTATTATATTATTTTTGCAAAATCATATAGCTGTATAACTTGCATCTGTATTTTTTAAGTATTATCTTTCGAATTTTAATGCTTTACCTTAGAAGAAGTCATGAAAATCACCTTGTTGTCTTTTATTTTTTTAATTACTACTTTATGTGGCTATTCGCGTCACATAACAGGTGGTGAGATGAGGTATGAATTGATTTCTAGTACCCCTTCTACTAGAACATTTAGAATTACATTGGTATTATTTAGAGATGAAAATTGTACTGGAAATTGTGCAGCAATGCCAGCTACAGTTAGAATTGGAATCTTCAATAATGACAATAATGAACCTTATAATGGAGCGGGAAATTTGCCAACTTTAGATGCTAATTTAAATAGAACTGAGGTGTTACCGATTATTAATATACCAAGATGTATTGTTGGTGCGCCAAATTTAAATTACACCGCTGGATATTATGCTATTGTAGTTACTTTGAACAATAACAATTCGGGTTATACGGCCACCTACCAAACATGTTGCAGAATAGAAAATATAAATAACATTACAATTAATCCCACTACAAATGGTGCTGGTGCAACGTATTCAACTGTTATACCTGGATCAGATTTTAATAATGTACCTATTCTAGATAATTGTCCTAAGTTTGAAAAAGGCATTTCCATACTTTGCTTCAATAAAGAATTCACCCTTGACTTTAGTGCTACTGACGAAGATGGAGATCAATTGGTTTATTCTTTTATTAGTGCTTATGATGGAGGAGCAGCTCAAAATGCAGGTAATATTACTCCAAGTTTACCCCCTTATCCATCTTTAAATTATTCTAGTAGTTTTTCAGGTTTAAGACCATTAGGAAATAATGCAATTCTCAATGCTCAAACAGGTATCATTACTGGAATTGCTCCAGAAGCTGGAAGATATGTGGTTTCAGTTGCTGTGAAAGCTTACCGTAACAATCTATTAATAACAACACATCGTAAAGATTTTATCATAACGGTGGCAGAATGTGACTTTGCAAGTGCCAATTTAAACTCAAGCTATATCAATTGTGATAATTTTACCATTGACTTTACCAATATTACACCATCTCCATTGAATGAAACTTTTTTATGGAACTTTGGAGACCCTGCTTCAGGGATTTTAAATATTTCAAATATTGAAAACCCTACGCATATTTATTCAGGTGCTGGAACTTACAACGTAACTTATATTGTAAATCCGGGAACGGGTTGTTCAGACACAGTTAATGCGCTTGTAAAAGTATATCCTGGATTTTTCCCAGAAATATCATCTAACAACCCCGCATGTAAAGGCAAGCCAGTTCAATTAAGGGACCTTACACGTACAAATTTTGGCGTAGTAAACAATTGGCATTGGGATTTTGGTTTAATTAATGCTACAAATGACACAAGCAATATTCAAAACCCACAATTTGTTTTTCAAGATACAGGTACTTTTTCGGCAAGTTTAATTGTTGGTACTAATTTAGGATGTCTAGATACAGTTTACAGAACCATTAAAATTGTTGATAAGCCAACACTTAAAGCCACCAATGATACTTTGATGTGCTCAAGCGATTTTCTTCAATTAAATGCAACGTCTAATATTCCAGGCAATTTCACTTGGACTCCAAATTATAATATCAACAATACTTCCATACCAAACCCTATTATAAACCCATTGGTGAATACCATTTATTATTTGAAATTTATTGACTCTATAGGTTGTATAGCACTTGATACGGTAAAAGTTAATGTAGTAGATTTTGTAAGTTTAAATACAGGTAATGACACTACAATTTGTTTAACAGATACCATTAAATTTAAAATAATAAGTGATGGACTTCTATATCATTGGACACCAGAAAATGTAATATTAAACCCTAGAATCAAAGAGGCATTGGCAATTCCTACTGCAAATCAAACCACTTTTTATGTTCAAAGTAATATTGGGTCTTGTTTCGCAAGAGATTCTATAAAAGTTAAAACCGTTCCTTATCCTATAGCGAATGCAGGAAGTGACACCTCAATTTGTTGGGGAACAAACGCATATTTAAATGCATCAGGCGGTGTTTTTTACAGTTGGTCTCCAGCAAATTTTTTGTCCGATTCAACCTCTCCTAACCCCATTGTTGTTAATCCAAGTGCCGGAATAATAGACTTTGTAGTAACTGTTAGGGATATACGCGGTTGTCCCAAACCTGTTAAAGATATTGTTCGGTTAAATATTAACAGAATAATTGCTGATGCTGGACCAAGAGACACTGCTGTGGCAATGAATCAGCCCTTGTATTTGCAAGCTACTGGAAGTACAAATTATTTATGGACACCCGTAACTCAATGGCTAAGTAATCCATTTATTGCCAACCCCATTTCAACACCACAAGACAACATTGAATATGTGGTTAAGGTAAGCAATAGTATTGGATGTTTTGATACGGATACCATCAATGTTAGTTATTATAAAGTAGAACCTGATTTTTTTATCCCAAATGCATTTACGCCCAATAATGATGGATTAAACGATGTGATAAAACCAATTGCAATTGGAATGAAAACAATTGACAAATTCATGGTATTAAATCGTTGGGGTCAACTTATGTTTTCTACCACAAGAACTGGCAAAGGCTGGGATGGCAAAATCAATGGCATTACACAACCATCAGGTACTTATGTTTATTACATTGAAGGGAAGAAATTTAATAACCAAGCTATCACTACTAAAGGCACCTTCTTATTAATCAAATAAGTTTTTAAATCTACTTTCAGTTTTGATTCATTTCTCCGAATCAAAAAACTATTTTTGCAAAACCAATTTTGAAAGCTTTCCGCAAATAGCCAAAAGGAATTTTCGATATATTTAATAAAAAACGAAATGAGTAAAACTATATTAATTACTGGTGCAACTTCGGGTATTGGAAAAGCTTGTGCAGAAAAATTTGCAGCAGAAAAATTTCGATTAATCATTTCTGGGCGAAGAGCAGATCGATTAAATAAAATTAAAACAGACTTAGAATCTAAATTTAATGTTGATGTTTTGGATTTATGTTTTGATGTTCAAGATAAAAATGCGGTGTTTGAAGCCATAAAAAATTTGCCAGAAGATTGGAAAAAAATTGATGTACTCATTAATAATGCTGGCCTTTCATTGGGCAGAGATAATTTTGCTGATTGCGATATTAACGATTGGGAAACGATGCTTCAAACAAATGTGAATGGCTTACTTTATGTATCAAAAGCTGTTTTAGATTTATTAATTCCAAATGAAAGTGTTGTTGTTAATATTGGTTCAATTGCTGGAAAAGAAGTTTATGAAAACGGAAATGTGTATTGCGCCTCAAAATTTGCAGTTGATGCCATTACAAAATCCATGCGTATTGATTTATTAAAAAAGGGAATTCGTGTTACTGCTATTCATCCTGGTGCTGTTGAAACAGAGTTTTCGATTGTGCGATTTAAAGGTGACGCCACAAAAGCTTCACAAGTATATAACGGATTTAAACCATTAACACCTGAAGACGTTGCTGACACTATTTTTTATGCTGCTAATCTACCCTCACATGTATGCATAAACGAACTTACGATTATGCCAAAACAACAAGCGAGCGCCAGTTATTTCCATAAAGATTAACCCGTTTTCTACTGAGATAATGAAATTCTAATTTGAATTCCAGCCCTTGTATTTGTGGTTGGTGCACTTGAAGAAATATAAGGCTTCACCCTTCTTTGGTCGAAGTAAAGTTTTAAATTGATTTTACTGTTTAAGAAATAATCTATTGTTGGACTAAACGAAGTTTCTTTACTTCCTGAGGTCGCAAAATTATTATCCTGATCCAGCCTACTATTGGCAGTTACATTATCCCTCACCCTAAAATCAACCCTGAAACTAATTTCATTATCTAATTTTCCACTTTTTTCTTTACTTAAAAAAGATGGCAGCTTCAACCCACCAAGTAATTTCAATCCTTTTTTTCGATATCCAGCGCCAATTGTAAATTCGGTACTTCTGACTTCGCTTAATTGATAATCATTTAAACTCAAACTCAATTGACGGGTTTTTGAATACTCAAACTTCGCCTGGAATTGATTTACAAACATCATATCTACACCCACTAACGGTGAAAATTGCTCTTGAATACTTACATTAGGAACTAAGAAAAAAGGTATAAAATTCTTTGACCCTGTGTCATAAAATGAAGGATAGCCATATTTTGATACGTCCTGATAAAGTAGTGCAGATGTAAATCCATTCATACTTAAATTACCCGTATAACCATGTGTAAGCGTAAAGCTTGTAAACAATTTATCTAATGGTTTTATTTTAGATAATCCGTTATAATCTATCTTCCAATTGGGTCGTGGAATAATGGCTTTAAATGGATTAGATCTGATGTTTTTATTTTCCTGTTTTATCAACCCTACTGATTTAGGATCCTGCCCTGTATAAGCTGCAATAAACGAAGGTATCAACACATCAATAGCATACTTTCCATAACCATAATAATATCCATCAGAGCCAACAGCATTATTTGTATACGGATTCAATTTTCCCAAACGCTCCGAAAGTATAATCCTATTGTTTTCAAAAGTTTTGAATGTTGAAGAAACTCTATTGGGATCAAACTTTCCAAACAATGTTTTAAAAGCAACATAAGAAACATCAAAACTACCACCAGCATAAGGATTTAAATGTTGGAATGTAGGATTAGTACCATTAAAGTTGGTATCAATATATCTAAATGTTTCACTGTACGTTTTAGAAAATGATTTGCTGATATTGATGGCAACATTGACTTCTTTGAATGGTTCTAATTGCGCAGTTAGCGTTAACTTTTGATCTAAATTTTGCTGAATCAATGAATTGAAATTACTGTCTTTAGACATAATACCTCTACTGGCTTGTTGATTGAGCCAATTGGTATCTGGCTGCCAACCCATTATAAAATTAAATCCAGGCGCCATACTTTTTATATTCTGTCCAAAAAAGCGCGTACTGTCCATATAACCGGGCAATCGAGTGCCTGCATTTTCTGAAGCGGTAAAATTAACTTGCTTAACACTTGTAAGTAATTTGCCAAAAACCTTCACCCCATTACTAACATAAGGCATTGCTGTTTTATCTACAATGCGTTTTGTTTTCAATACTTTCTTCCCAGATTTTGTAAGCACAGAATCTCTAACTTTTGTAATCCTATTTCTCCATTTTTGTTGATCTTCTTTATTTGATGGCTGATCCATTTGACGCAGCCATTTTGAGTTTTGATACAATTTGGTGAAATCCAATTGTACTGTTGCCTCTTTCTGTTGTGTGTTTTCTAATAAATTCCCAAGATTCACCGCTAATCTTGAAGCGCCTATCCATTTGTAAGTGGTTTGATAACGCACATTGGCTGTTGTCCAATCCAACAATGGAAATTTCGCTGTTGGCAATACATACGACATATTTACAGCCTGATTAAAAATGGTATTTCTACCGCCTTTTAAGAAATTATTCCAAATGGTATCTTTCTTTTGCTTGGTATTAATTCTGCCCGCAGGCTCATCAACTCTAGAGTTGTTGGTTGCCGTATAATCAAAGTTTATTGATTTTGTAAAATTCCAACGCAGTATGTAATCACGCTGCATGGTGAAATACTTATCGTAAGTTTCTGGTATGGCATATTTTGTTTCGCCAACACTTCTTGGTTTTATTGCACCAAACTGACGACTGATATCTGCTCTAAAACTCAACTGATTTGGTAAATAATTAAAGTTGATTTCTTTTATGATATCTAGCCATTTTGTTTTTACTTTTTTAAACGAATTTTTAAACGGTTCAAATGGCTTAGGTTGTGGCGAATAATTATATCCAAGTGCACCCCTATGTTTTGTAACCTCATTTCTTTCAATTAAAGGGTTATGCGTTTCTGTTTTTATGTATGAATAACTTACATCCACATTTTCTATATCATAAATTTTGGGAGACTTCCCATTTGTTTTGGTTTTCTTCACATTGGTAAAATTCACTGTTTTAACTGATGTAAAGTCTATGGCATTATTTCTAATCGAATCCCTTTTTGATTTTGGAGAGGAGTTTAGTTTGTCTTTTAATTTGATGTCTAAATCATAGGGGTCGTATTGAGGTGTGCTGGTTGTTTGCGAGTAACTTGCAAATACAGGAATAGAAATGCCCATTTTTTTAGGCAATAATTTCCCCAATTCTAAATTGGAAGAAACATCAAACTGAAAGAAATCATCACGATATCTTTCAACCACTCTTTGTTCTAAAGTTCCAAATCCACGACTATGGAAATTCGCAGATAATGATACCGTTCCTAAATCGGCTAAGTTTGCATCTACCCTTCCAATTGCTGCCCATCCGCCCTGTTCATTTATTGATGACAACCTCAATTCGTTTACCCATACCTGACCGCAGGCACTATTTGATGTTGTATTTTCTACGCCTAATAAAATTCCCCGTACCTCACCCAAATTGGGATTTCCAATTACTGAATACGTTTGTCCGTTTTCTTGAAGTTGTTTAAATAACGTTCCTAAAGGTGTTGATGATAAATTTCTGGCTTGCTTAATTTTTGTCAAGATATCCAAATCCACATCCAATGAATTTGATGGAAACCAAAGCGAATCATTGTATGCATCTGTGTCTGGATTTAATCCAGCTGTTAATGGCGTTAGGGTTAGTGGAATTCTAATTTCATAATAATTGCTTACAAAATCTGTTCCTAATCTAACTACCGCCGTTAGGTCTTTATCCTGAATGGTATTTGCTGGATTCTGCGCTTGCTCCGCATGTATATACATGGAAAGTTTCCTAAACTGACGAATATCTCTATTTGCAAATGTTTGGAAAACACCTTTTGCATCACCTTTTCTAAGATTGCAAAATGTCATACTTAAAGCTTGTTCATTTTGCAATAGATTCACACCATTATTGCTTAATGTTTGCACACGTTGAATTTCTTTTGGCGTACGATATGGTAATGGTGTACGCCTATCATTCTCTTCAATATTTACCGCTTCTACATTGAATGGCGTAATACTTGTTGGTGCATACAAACCAGTAGAATCAATTTTATATTTAAACTTACGCCAAACATTTCTCGTTAACTGTAACAAGCCAAAACGCATTACTACACTATCTTCAAAGCCAGTTAAAAACATCCGCATAAATCGTATAGATTTGAAATCTGGGATGTTTCCAATTTTACGGTCATAACTTCCAATGGGTATTCTAAACTGATACCAAGTTTCATTTCTTGTAGTACCGTTTGCTAAACTAATGGGCACTTCTTTTTTATCAACAATAAAGTTATTTCCAATAAGCATTTCAGTTGCATTCTTTGGCTTAATATCAACGATATATTGGAAATATTCTTCCGTTTCATTCAACGTATTGTCTTTATTTAAATCCTCTGCATCTGGATATAATGTTGCTGCAGATGAAAACTCTCCACCATTTGAAATAGGCGAATTGCCATCTGGACTATTAAAATTTTTATACCTTTTTAAAATTCCATCATTTGCCGTAAAAGAACCATCTCTATAGTTTCTATAATTGTCAACGGAAGGATCTTTAACTGCATTTAAATAAATCTGCGAAGTTGATCCAAATGTAGTTTCTAATGAAGATAAATATTCTGCACGCACCCTTAATTCTGCCGTGTCCGAAAGTCCATCAAATCCTACGTCCTGATATTTTCTATCATCAGGGTTATTGCTAAATGCGTTGGTAACTTGAATTGGATTTCTTGGCACTTTCCCCCAAACCGTATTGTCCACTGGAGATGGCACATTTGGTGTTGTTAATCCATTTTCATAAAAACGTTTGCCATCTTTTAAAACATCTTCTGAAATATTGCCCAAATTAAAATACAATTTACCACCAGTTGAGTTACTGTATTGTGGCAAGATAAATGGATCTTGTAACCAAAATTCTATAAACTCAACATTGCTCGTCTCAAAATCTGATTGATCTATATTTCTCATCAATCCACCAAATTTTGTAGTAGGGTCGATGAATTTTCCAGTAGAATTTACTTTTGTATTATCTGCTTCATAATTATATGGACCTTTTTCTTTTGGATAATATGCCAAATCAAAAGTTACCAACTGACTTTCACCAAAACCAGTTGTACGCTGAGGGAATATTTCTTTCTGATAAACCTGTCTAACCCTAGGATCACTCAATTCATTTCTATCACTGATTGGATTGTTGTTTGCTTCAGGTTGTTGTAAAGTTTGTTCAATTTGATACCAAGCAATTTTTGCTCTACTTTTTCCGTATGTCAGATTATTATTTTGTGACGCCTCCGGAAACAATTCAATTCCATTTCTATCTGTTGCTTGTGCAGGTGTTGAAGCCAATGACCAACTAACCAAGGGAAACCTCAAATCGATTCCAGATTTACTGCCTTCAAAATCATCAATATAAACCAACCCATTACTGCCTCTTCCAATTTGTGGCGCATGACCAGGTTTTAAATACGCACCTTCAAAATAAGCGTTCATACTTGATGGCGCAGTTGTGCTGTAAAATGGAATCTTATCTATGATTTTAGTTAAACGTGGTAAATCTTTTCTATAGTTTACATCCAGCCCATACATTGTATTTCTAATCGGCTCTTCATTGTAGTTTACTTTTGTAAAAAATGGCCTTTCGCCCAAACGTACAATCGTACCACCAAAAGAAAGTTGTTCTTTTAGTGTATTTTTTGCATTGTAATCAAATCGCAAGCCCATGTAATTTCTTTGTTGCAATCCAAAGGTGGCGTTGTTTTCAAAATTTACTTGTACAGGAAGGCCTGCATTTAATATGGCTTGATTGGTCATTTTGATGGTTCCCAAATCGTAATTTATGTCGTAATCAATGCCTTCTTGCAATGTTCTTCCACCAGCTGTTACAATTACCGAACCTGGTGGAATGTTATATCCAATACTAATTTCGGAAGACCCAGAAGTTTTAGCCGTTCCTTTTAAAACGAATCGATTTAAATTAGGAAATTGTTGGGCTACGGCTTTTATGGAATCATACAGCGCATAAAAAAGCGTATCCGTTACAGTGGTAGGAATCGTTGAATAAATTTGCTTTGCCAAATCTCTTCCAAATGGCTCTAACACTGGAAAAACAACCCGACTATAATTGGACACCACGGTGAAACCTTCTACATAATCAAAAACCCCATCTGGCTGTGGATCAAGCTGACTATTTAATCTGTCTAGATTAATCAATGAAATCATTGGAGAACCTAAATTAATATCACCATATGGCACATATCGTTTTGCGCCAAGACCAGGCTGCTGATACAACACATCTAATTTAAAATCGGAAGCAGATAAAGTACCATAACCAACCGTGTACACATTTTTCATCATCAAACTCCAAATGGGCAATGATGGTCTTTGTGAAGTTGCCTTTAATAATTTTAAGAAAAGTATTTTCTGATTCGCTGAAGAGCTGTCTGGTGGAACATCTTGTGAAAACTCCCCTACTTGAAATATTCGTCCGTTGTATGTGTATTGAAAAGCAACACCCAAAACCTCATCCGTTTGAAGGGGCTGACTCAAAGATAACATCCCCAATTGTCGATTAAATGTATATTGAGTTGAATCAAGTTTTCTTGCAAATGTTTTTTCAAAATCCTGAACAGGTCTCAAACCTAACGATTGAAGGTTGTTGAAAATTAAGGACGTGTTTCTTGCGTTAGGTTGATTTAAAATTTTTGTAAGCAAATCATTTGAACCATTAAATGGTACAGCAAGTCCGGTTAACACATTTATGGTAGGTGCTGGCAAATAAGGGCGTGCTTCTGCAAGATCAGCAAGACCAACAATATCGCGTGTATCAGTTGTAGTTCCATTTCTATTGGTTACCCATACTTCAATTCTCAACACTTGAATTGGCGCGGTAATCGCAGGTAAATTGGACATTACTTTGTTGTAATTGTCTTTAAAATATTGACTGATTAAAAAATGTCTGTTTTCTTCGTATTCGTCCGCTTTAATTTCAAAAGGAGTAGCAGACGTTCCACCTTGGAGATTTACATTTTGTCGTTGCGATTTCTGATTTGCCAAAACACCAGTGATAAACAGTTTTCCAAATTGTAAAGATGTTTTCAATCCAAACAATTGTTGTGCCCCTGGGATTAAGGTTCCTTTTGCTGGGAAAGCCACATTTCCGGCTTCAAATCTTTTTAAAATCTCATCATCTTTTCCTGAATAATCCAATTTCAATTGATTGTCTAAATCAAAATTGGCAAGCGTATTGTAATTAATCGGGAATTTTAATTTATCACCTATACTTGCATTCACATTTAATTGCGTGTTCATCTGAAAATCAAGTCCACCATTCCTTCTAGCCGATTCTGGTAATGTAGGATTATCTATTTTCTGTCCTTGATAACCAGCAGTAACATCCACATTTCCTTGAGGTGATATTTCAATTTTTCCATTTCCAAATAAACGATTAAATAAACCATCCGTTAATGAAAGTCGTGGTTTTGAAAATTTCCCTCTATTTAAAATATTTGTGGTATTAGAACGCTTTTGAAAATAATCGATTTCTGCTTGACGATTTTTTAAACTCCAATACTCGTTGAAAGAATAACTCAGCGGAGTGCGTATATAACGATTGCCAATTTTTTCGTAAACGATATATCTTTTTGAATCGTAATCGTAAACTATAGAATCTTTTTGATTGGATGGTTGAAAATAATTGAAGCTATTGTAGTTGCTGTTTGATAAATTATCCCCTCTTCTGTCTGTGATTGGATAGGGCAAATTAGTAGAAGCAGCAGGTGTAGTAGTATCTGCTTTAAGTATTATTTCTAGAGGCAAATTTTTACCAAATCCATCTACGACAAAAACGGTAAACAAAGCCAAGCACAACATTACCTTGAATAATGATTGTGATAAATTTCGATTAATTGACATTCCGTAAATCAGTTAATGTAGTTTTTTATCAAATGGCTTTTAATGCTTTTTTAATTAATTCTTCTAATTTAGAAATATCAGGTTCGGTACGAATTATTTTTTGAATAGATTGTTCCGCTTGAACCCTGTTTATTCCTAATGCTGTTAACGCAATAAGCGCGTCTTGTTCAATCGTGTTAGCAATTGGAACAGAAACGCCACCCATTGAACCCGTAGTTTGTTTTCCTACTTTATCTTTCAACTCCAACACCAAGCGCTCCGCTGTTTTTTTACCGATTCCTTTTACACGTTCTAGTAATTTCACATCACCAAGTTGAATGGCTTTAGTAATTTCATCAGGTCGGGTAGACGACAACATCATTCTTGCTGTAGATGCTCCTACTCCAGAAACACTGATTAAAAGTAAAAAAATATCTTTCTCCTCTTTATCAAAAAAACCAAACAACGAATGCCCATCTTCTTTTACTTGCATGTGAATAAACAATCTTCCTTCTGCAAGATTTTGGATAGCAGAATAAGTATGTAAACTTATGTTTACTTCAAATCCAATTCCATTCACATCAATATAAATCTGAGCTGGACTTTTATATGTAAATTTTCCCTGTAAATATGCGTACATAAGTTAAATCGGTAAGTGGCGAAAATAAGCATAAATTACGAGCATACATAGTGAAAAATAAGTAAAGATTTTTTGCATTACTTTTACATTCATTATTAAAGATTAAAAATCAGTCCAATATGGAAAAAATTTATGCTGCTATTACTGCAGTTGGTGCGCATGTTCCTGAGTTTAGATTAACCAATGAAATCCTCGAAACTATGGTAGATACCAATGATGAATGGATTTTATCCAGAACTGGAATTAGTGAAAGAAGGATTTTAAAAGGGGAAGGATTAGGAAGTAGCGATATGGCTGTTATAGCTGTAAATGAATTGTTAAAAAAACGAGGAATTGATCCATTAGAAATTGATTGTGTGATTTGTGCAACTGTTACGCCGGATATGGTTTTTCCAGCTACTGCAAATATCCTTAGCGATAAAGTAGGCATGAAAAATGCATTTGGCTTTGATTTAAGTGCTGCATGCTCTGGATTTTTATACGGTTTAACAGTGGGAACTTGCTTAATTGAAAGCAGCAGATATAAAAAAGTTATTGTGGTGGGTGTTGATAAAATGAGTGCCATTGTAGATTATACCGATAGAACCACTTGTGTAATATTTGGAGATGGTGCTGGCGCAGTATTATTAGAGCCAACAACCGAAAATATTGGTGTAATGGATAGTATTTTAAAAAGCGACGGAAGTGGAAAGCAATTTTTACACATGAAAGCTGGTGGAAGTGTTAAACCTTCGTCAGTTGAAACTGTTAATGCAAGAGAGCATTTCGTTCACCAAGAAGGCCAATCGGTTTTTAAATTTGCTGTAAAGGGTATGGCAGATGTGAGTTACGAATTAATGCAAAGAAACAACCTAACAGGAGATGATATCGCTTGGTTGGTTCCACATCAAGCAAACCTTAGAATTATTGATGCTACTGCTAACAGAATGGGATTGTCAAAAGAAAAAGTAATGATTAATATCCAAAAATATGGCAACACTACTGCAGCTACAATTCCTTTATGCTTGTGGGAGTGGGAAAGTCAGTTGAAAAAAGGCGACAATATTATTTTAGCTGCATTTGGCGGTGGCTTTACTTGGGGTGCCACTTGGATTAAATGGGCTTATGATGGCAATGCGTAATTAAAAGTCAATAACAAATTTGAACACTTTTATAAACTTGTTTCATATGAACAAATTTCTGATTTGTATTTTTTTGTTGACAAATATTTTTGTTTCAAAAGCGCAGCTTAACAGATACCTTATTACGTTCAAAAACAAAAACAGTAGTGTTTATTCCATTTCTAATCCAATTGGGTTTTTGTCGCAAAGGGCTATTGATAAAAGATTAAGGTATAACATCAATATTGACAGTACAGACTTGCCTATAAATAATAATTATATAGAAGCTGTGCGTACATCAGGAGCCGTTACCATTTTGAATCAATCAAAATGGATGAACCAGATTTCGATACAAACAACAGATAACGCAGCATTAGCCACTATTTCAAATTTACCTTTTGTTGAAAATACACGTGCCATTGCTTCTAGAAATTCAACTAATGTTATAACGAAATTTGCTGATGATACTTTAACTGCTTTGCCGTCAAACAATAGTATTTACAAAACACAGCAAGAAAATGTTTATCAATATGGCGCTTCAAATGCACAAATAAAAATACATAAAGGCGATTTTTTACATAATCATGGTTTTAACGGATTGGGTATGCAAATCGCTGTTATTGATGCTGGATTTTATCGATATAATACGCTTCACACATTTGACAGTTTAAATAGAAATGGACAAATATTGGGCACTTGGGATTTCGTAAGCAATAATCAAAGTGTTTCTGAGGATGATGCTCATGGAATGCACTGTTTAAGTGCAATTGGCGCAAATCTTCCTGGTGTGTTTATGGGAACTGCACCTAAAACTTCTTTCTATTTATTTCGTACTGAAGATGTTCGGAGCGAATATCCAATTGAAGAACATAATTTTTGCGTTGCTGCAGAAAAAGCAGATAGCTTAGGTGTTGATGTATGCTCGGTTTCACTAGGATACAATACGTTCAGCGACCCACAATTTAATTATACTTATGCCGATATGAATGGCAATACCACCATTAGCGCAAAAGCTACAAACATTGCTGCTAGAAAAGGATTGCTCATGGTTATGGCTAATGGAAATGAAGGCAATGGCTCTTGGCGTTACATCATTACACCTGCAGATGCCGATAGTTGTATCGCGGTGGGGGCAGTAGATAGTTTAGGTGTTGTAGCAAACTTCAGTAGTTATGGACCAAACAGCAACGGCCAAATAAAACCAGATGTAGTTGCAATTGGAAGAAACGCAGTAGTAGCCAATAACAATACAGGAATGCCGAATTTTGGAAGTGGCACATCTTATGCTTGTCCCAATATAGCTGGAATTTCAACTTGTTTATGGCAAGCTTTTCCTGAAGCTTCAAATATGAAAATAAGAAGTGTATTAAAACAAAGCGCGTCAAATTTTAGCAACCCCGATAATCGAATTGGATTTGGAATTCCTGATGCAAAAAAAGCTTTTGTTGCGTTACAAAAATCTTATGCAACTTATAACGCGCGTTTTTTTCAATGTACATCAATCCTTAATCTTTCAATAAAAACAGATACGTCCATGTACATTTCTGTTGAACGGAAATTTCCCAATCAAACAGGTTACACTGAAATAGCTACTCTTCATAGTGATGAGCAATATGGTATGCATGATTTTGAATACATCGATAACTTAGATCAAACAAACTATGGAACTGTTCAATATCGATATAAAATGAGGATTGGAACAGACACTACTTTTTATCTGGATTCTAATATTGTTAACTATTTGAATCCTTGCATTTTCATTCCACCTTCAGCTAACACACTTTTAATTAGTCCGAATCCGGTTAGCAATGAATTGTTTATAAAAATGGATAGGGTTGTAAATACGAAAGTTGATGTAATTATTCATAATATTTCTGGTCAAAAAATATTAGCAACAACATACGAACAACCCATTGGTACAGGCACACAAAACATAAACTTCCGAAATTTTGCAAGAGGCGTTTATTTTGTAACGATATATCTAAACGGTAAAAAAGAAGTTGTTCAACGAATCGTAAAGCAGTAATTAGTTTTTAAAGTAGGCAACAAATAAACTATCTGCATTTTTATCAAACCCTTTGAGGTATTTCATTTCAAGCAACTGATACGAAAAATGTTGCTGGATAAAATCAACCATGTCTTCGTTTTCTGCTTTAAATACAGAGCAGGTGATATACACAAACCAACCATCTTTTGCCAAATGAGGCAACGTGTTTATGACAATATTTTTTTGCTTTTCTACAAATTGTTGTAGTTGAATTTTATCAAAACTAAAATATTGTTCAGGTGTTCTACTCCAAGTGCCGCTCCCGCTACAAGGCGCATCACATATGATTATAGAAAATTTTTCATCCAACAACAATCCTGATTTTTGGGATAAATCTTGTACGAATTTCTTTTGAAGATTTATACCCGCATCCTTAAAACGAAGTTGCAGATTGGTTAAAATATTTTCGCGTATATCGCTAACTGTTAGTTTTATTTTTCCAGAAAACAAATCAAATAATAAAATCGATTTTCCACCGCTTGCCGCACAGCAATCCCATACCGATTCTGACTTCTCTTCGGCTTTTTCTTTTTTTAAAAAATCAAAAACTTTCTGTGAATTCAAATCCTGAATAACAACTTCTTTATTGATATCTAAGCAATTTTCTATTGAAGTTCCATTTATAAGCTTTAGCGTATCTGGCTCAATTATTTCAAATGGAATATCCGCATTTTTTAATTTCGCTAAAACTTGATCCTTTCTTTTTGGCCTCATTCTCAAAAAAAGCTCGGGCTGTTGTAATAACGATATAGAGAATTTGTCTTTCTCAATGTATTCAGAAATCTCATCTGAAAATAAAAACAATTTTTCCGCATTGATATCTAAATAGGCTAATTTTTCAATTGTAGAAAATGATACAAATTCATTTAATTCTGCTGATACATTTTTTAAAAACTCTGTCTCACTATTTTCACATAAAAAACTAGCAGCAATAATTTTATTTTCAATTGTTTCGGTTTCGTTGAATAAAAACGAACATCTGTAATAATGGTAACATAGCGTCGATATTGACTTTCTATCTTTTGAACCAAATTTTTTATCTGTCTGAAAAAATGATTTTAAATGATGTGTTAACGGCGTTCCTTTGGTATAAGAATCAATAACCGTAACAGCTGAATTTAAATAAGAGTGGTATCTGCTCATAAAAAAATCCCGCATTTAGCGGGAAAAATATCGTTTACAATCATAATTCTAGAAGTGCTTCTACTGGATCTTTACCAAATAACAAAAGCGATGGATTTTCTAATAATTGTTTTACAGTAACTAAAAATCCTACAGATTCTCTTCCATCAATGATGCGATGATCATAGCTTAAAGCCAAATACATCATTGGTTTGATGACTACCTGACCATTTACAGCCATTGGTCTTTCAACAATATTGTGCATGCCTAAAATAGCACTCTGAGGAATATTAATAATCGGTGTGCTCATCATTGAACCAAAGATTCCGCCGTTTGTAATGGTAAACGTACCTCCAGTCATTTCTTCAATGGTAAGTTTGTTGTTTTTTGCTTTCGTTGCCAATTCAACAACCATTGCTTCGATTTCCGCCATACTCAAACTTTCCGCATTGCGAATTACAGGAACCACCAAACCTTTTGGTGCACTAACAGCGATGGATACATCACAATAATCATGAAAAATAATTTGATCTGCATCAATGTATGCATTCACAGAAGGGAATTTTTGTAACGCATAACAACAAGCTTTTGTGAAAAAGCTCATGAAGCCTAGATTTACACCATGTAGTTCTTTGAATTTATCTTTATGTTTTTTTCTGATTTCCATGATTGGACCCATGTCTACTTCATTAAATGTAGTCAACATAGCGGTTGTATTTTTTGCTTCAACCAATCTGCGGCTAATTGTTTTACGAAGATTGCTCATTTTTTCAGGACGATCAGCTCGGCTAAACATTTCAGCTCCTGGCTTTCTACCTGGGTTTGATAAAGCTTCTAATACATCTTGTTTTATAATCTTACCATTTGAGCCAGATGGCATTATTTTTTTACTGTCAATTTTTTTATCAGCAATGATTGCAGCCGCTACAGGCGTTGCTTTCACATCAGAAGCAGGCACTTCTTTCGTTGGTGCAACAACAACTTCAGCTGGTTTTGGTGCTTCTTGTTTTGGTGCTTCTGCAGGACGAACAGCATCAGTATCGATAGTACAAACTAAGTCTCCGATTGAAAGCGTATCCCCTTCTTTAGCAATTTGTGTAACCGCACCAGCTTGCTCAGCATTTATTTCAAAAGTTGCTTTTTCACTTTCAAGCTCAGCAATCACTTCGTCACGATCCGCCCAAGCGCCTGTTTCCTTTAACCATTTTACAAGCGTTACTTCACTAATACTTTCACCTACTGTAGGTACTTTTATTTCAATAGACATGTAATTATTTATTTTGAGCGAATTTCGGTTAAAATGATGATTTTTTAAAGTTTTATTCGCGTTAATCTTTTGGATTTGAGATTTTATTTAAAAAAAATCCCGGAATTTATCCGGGAAGGTTATTTATTTTTTGATTATGCACCGAGGAATCCCCTCAGTAAATTATTTTGCGATGTTTCTCGAAGCCTATCTAATGCTTTGTCTTTAATTTGACGCACACGCTCTCTTGTTAAATTGTATCTTTCTCCGATATCCTCCAAACTTAACGGATGATCTATGCCAAGTCCGAAAAAATAAACGAGTACCTCTTTTTGCCTATGCGTTAAAATATTTAATGTTCGTTCAATTTCAGTATTTAAAGAATCGGTTAAAACCATTTGTTGGTCTGTTTTCTCCGCATTTTTATTTTCCATCAAATCAATCAATGTACCATCTTCCCCCGCAGAAATTTGCTGATCCATGCTTACATGTCGTCCGCCAACACCAATTGTGGCAGCCACTTCCTCAATACTTACGTCTAATAATTCTGCGATTTCCTCTGCTGAAGGTTCACGTTCAAACTCTTGTTCCAATTGGCTATATGCCTTACTGATTCTATTGGTTAATCCAACCTTATTTAAGGGCAATCGTACAATACGAGATTGCTCGGCCAAAGCTTGTAAAATAGATTGACGTATCCACCAAACGGCATAAGATATAAATTTAAAACCCCTCGTTTCATCAAACTTCTGAGCAGCTTTAATCAAACCTAAATTGCCTTCATTAATTAAATCAGACAGGGTTAAACCTTGATTTTGATACTGTTTTGCTACAGAAACCACAAACCTTAAATTGGCCTTTGTTAACCGATCTAATGCTTGCTGATCGCCTTGTTTAATTAATTTAGCCAGTTTTACTTCTTCCTCTGGCCTTATTAATTCTACCCTTCCAATTTCTTGTAGGTATTTTTCAAGGCTTTCGCTCTCGCGATTTGTAATCGATTTTGAAATTTTTAATTGACGCATACGGAAAATATTAATTTTTGGAGATTTAATGTGTTTTTCTCAAATAACATAACGCAGATTTTAACATTTATTGTATGTAACCGAACAAATTTTTTATTACAATTGGCATAAAAAACCCATATCAAAAAAAGAAATAACTACAATTGGTCAAAAAAAAAACAGATATTATACTATTGCGTTGATAATTTTTCTATTATTGCAAGAAAGAAGGTAATTTCAAATTAAGATGAGTAAAAAACAATTATATACACTAGAATATCCAATACGATGCTCACCGAGTATTTTGTATGAATTTCTAACTAGTCCTGCTGCAATGCAGGAATGGTTTGCTGATAAAGTTGATGAGCGCGATGGTGTTTATAGCTTTTCTTGGAATGGTGCGGAAGAAAAAGCAACAATGCTGGAAAAAGAGCAAGATAAATTCATTCGTTTCCGTTGGAGCTACATGAGTAAAGACGAATATTTTGAATTTGCCATTGATAGATCTGAAGTAACCAACCAAACCATATTAATCATAAAAGATTTTGCAGAAAAAAAAGATATTAAAGATCAAAGTCAACTTTGGGAATATCAAGTCAAAGATTTATTCCATCGTTTGGGAAGTTAGTCTAACCAAAAATGTTAATAAGAACCATCAATAACTGATGGTTTTTTATTTTATAATAACTTATACCATAATGTTTTAAAAGTGCTTTTGTTAATGCACTATTTTTGATTCTCGTAAATTTCAGAATTGCAACATAACGCAGCAGAACTGTAAACATGATAAAGAAATTAGACAAGCTTATACTAAAATCATTTATTGGTCCTTTCATTATTACTTTCTTCATCGGATTTTTTGTGTTAATGATGCAGAGCTTGTGGAAATACATTGATGATTTAGTAGGAAAAGGGCTAGATTTTATTACAATCGCACAGTTTATTTGGTACGCTAGTGCGTCGCTATTAATGCTTGCAATGCCAATCGCAATATTGATTTCATCCATAATGACCTTTGGGAATTTGAGCGAAAGTTTTGAATTGGTTGCCATCAAATCGTCAGGCATTTCGCTATTGAGATTTATGCGACCACTAATGTTTTTAACCATCTTATTATGCAGCATTACTTTCTTATTTGCCAATTATGTTATCCCTTATGCAAACTTGAAGTTCATTACTTTATACAGTGATATTTATGTTAAGAAACCCGCATTCGATTTAAAAGAAGGGGTTTTCTTTACCCATATTCCAAACTATGCCATTAAAATAAGCAAGAAAGATCCGGATGGGAAGACCATTCATAATGTAATTATTTTCGAACAAAATAATTCGCTACAAGACAATTGTATCGTGGCAAAAAAAGGAGAAATGAAAATTTCTGAAGATGGAAATTACCTCGAGTTTAATCTGGAAGACGGCTGTAGATATCAAGAGAATGGAAACATCATGGACAGCACTACAGAATTTACTAGATTGAGTTTTAAAAAATTTAAAAAATTATTCGACCTCAGTGTTTTAAGAAAACAAGAAACCAACGACAGTTTATTTAGTAAAAATTTTAAAATGCTTAGTGCAAATCAGCTGAGCAA
Organism: Chitinophagaceae bacterium; assembly: GCA_027489035.1. GTDB lineage: Bacteria > Bacteroidota > Bacteroidia > Chitinophagales > Chitinophagaceae > Ferruginibacter. The sequence goes on along the minus strand of JAIYAN010000012.1, from coordinate 363,172 downwards.
AAACATTGATTCCTTAGAAAAATCGAAACGAAATCAGGGCTTATTCTTTAACCAACAATTAAATTCGATGTTGGCTTATAGTAATCTTTCTGATAGTACTTGGAAAGTTTCGAATCGAATTAAGTCAGAAAGAACTTATGCGAAATTGATTCCGGATAGTTTAAGTTTAAGAATCAATCAATATGCAATGAATAAAGCAGTTGCCATAAAAGGTGCTTTACAACAACAGATATTTGAATCAGAAACAAAAGAAAAAGAATTGAGGTTTCATGAAATAGAGTGGCATAGAAAATATTCGATTTCTTTGGCTTGTTTGGTTTTGTTTTTTATTGGTGCGCCATTGGGTGCTATTATTAGAAAAGGTGGGCTAGGCATGCCTTTGGTAGTAGCCATTATATTTTTTCTCATCTTTCATTTGTTGAATATGTTTGGAGAGAAATTTTCTAGAGATGCAATTTTATCACCAGGAATAGGCATGTGGTTGGCTATTTTAGTATTGGCTCCAGTTGGTGTTTTTTTAACCCATAAAGCCATGAATGATTCCCAACTTTTTAATAAAGAATTTTATTTGAAACTGTTCAAGCTATTTAAAAAAGACAAGTAAAAGTAAACGCTATAATTATGCTAAACAATCGAAGAGAATTCTTAAAAAAATCTTTTACCCATTCATTTTTAGCAATTGTTGGTTGGGAAAGCATGGTAAGTTTATTGTCGTCGTTTAGTTTACATGAGAATAATTTAAGCGAAAATGTTAACATTAATTTTGAACAACAACCTCTCCCCTACGCATATAATGCCCTCGAAGATTGTATAGATGCCGCAACAATGGAAATCCATTATACAAAGCACGCGGCAGCCTATGCAAAAAATCTTAACGAGGCTTTGATTGCCGAGAAAGTGCAAAAAGAAATTTCCTTAGAAATGCTTTTGGCCAACATCTCAAAATATTCCGTTAAGATGAGAAACAATGCTGGCGGACATTTCAACCATGAATTATTTTGGCAATGCTTGCAACCAAAAACAGTCAACAATTTACCTAAGGGTAATATTTTGATGGAAATAGAAAAATCATTTGGAGATTTTGTGGCTTTTAAAAAATTATTTTCTGATGCTGGAAAATCGAAATTTGGAAGTGGCTGGGTGTGGTTAGTAAAAGATGAATCGGGCAAATTAAAAATAACAAGCACTGCAAATCAGGATAATCCGTTAATGGATTTAAAAGAAATAGAAATAAAAGGTAGTCCAATTTTATGTTTGGATGTTTGGGAACATGCTTATTATTTAAAGTATCAAAATAAAAGAGCCGATTATATAGAACAATGGTGGAATTTGGTAAACTGGAATTTTGTAGAAAAAAGATTGTCAGGAAAATAAAATCAGCCTTTCATAAATAGACTCAGCCTTTGTTCAACATCATTAAAGCAAGCTAAAATGAATGAAACAAAGGCTGATGAATTGACAAGCAATCTTGGCGTAAAAGTAAATTCGCAAGTTTTATTTTCAAGAAAAAAAACAATTATTTATCTACACAATTTTGAAAATTATCCACAATTGAATTGACCTTAATACAATACATTTGCATACTGTTTACAATCAAAAATAAAAACTTCAAGCAATGGAAAATTGGAAAGAATATCAAGAAAAAAATAAAGACAGATTTTTAAGTGAACTATTTGAGTTGCTCCGCATACCTAGTGTGAGCGCAAAGTCTGAGCATAAAGATGATATGATTGCATGTGCAAAGGCCATTAAAACTAGACTATTGGAAGCAGGTGCAGACAAAGTAGAAATCTATCAAACTGTAGGTCATCCAATTGTTTATGGTGAAAAAATATTTGATCCATCAAAACCAACTGTTTTGGTTTATGGACATTATGATGTGCAACCTGCAGAACCACTTGAATTATGGAACAGTGGCCCATTTGACCCAACTGTAATTGATGGTAAAATTTTTGCAAGAGGTAGTTGTGATGATAAAGGCCAAGTTTATATGCATGTAAAAGCTTTTGAAACAATGGTTAAAACCGATTCATTGGCTTGTAATGTTAAGTTTTGTATAGAAGGCGAAGAGGAAGTTGGGTCTCCAAATTTAGGAACATTTGTAGCCACACATAAAGAGTTATTAAAAGCCGATTGTGTATTAATCAGTGATAGCGCAATGATAAGCTTGGATACACCAAGTATAGATATTGGTGTTCGTGGATTGAGTTATATTGAAGTTGAGGTAACCGGACCAAACCGTGATTTACACAGTGGTGTTTATGGTGGAGCTGTTGCCAATCCAATTACTATTTTAGCAAAAATGATCGCTTCTTTGCATGATGAAAACAACCATATTACCATCCCTGGATTTTATGATGATGTGGTAGAAGCAACTCCAGAAGAGCGTAAATTAATGGCTTTAGCACCATTTGATGAGAAAGAATATGCTGCTGATTTAGGCGTAAAGGAATTGTGGGGCGAGAAAGGATTCACCACAAACGAAAGAACTGGAATTCGTCCTACATTAGAACTGAATGGTATTTGGGGTGGTTATACAGGTGAAGGTGCGAAAACAGTGTTACCTTCAAAAGCATTTGCAAAAATTTCTGCTCGTTTGGTTCCAAACCAAATTTCACAAAAAATGACTGATTTATTAATCAATCATTTGAAAAAAATAGCACCTGCTTATGTTGAAATAAAAGCAGAATTGCACCATGGAGGCGAACCATATATGACGCCAATAGATAGCAAACCATATCAAGCTGCTGCAAAGGCAATGGAAACTACGTTTGGTAAAGCACCAATACCAGTAAGAGGCGGAGGAAGTATTCCGATTTGTTCGTTGTTTGAAAAAGAGCTTGGGTTAAAAGTTGTGTTTATGGGCTTTGGTTTGGATAGCGATAATTTGCATAGTCCAAATGAAAAATTCGATATCGCTAATTTCTATAAAGGAATAGAAACGATTCCTTATTTCTATAAGTATTTTGCGGAGATGTAATTGAGAGATGAAGGATACTGAATGCTAAAAGTCAGAGCGATAATGAGAGCGAAAGCGATTATAGAGTTCTGACTTTTTTCATCGTTCACACGCTGTTTCTCGCACTATCTGAGCATCCTTTTTTCAATTTTAATCATTAAGATATTTTAACAGCCCACGGTTTAAACCCGTGGGTTTTTTAATTTAACAAAAAATCGATCAACCTTAAACCATTAAACTTTTAAACCAGCTTAGCGAATTAAACCTTATTTATCCTTCAAAAAAAAAGCCACTCTTTACAGAATGGCTTTTTTAATGCTATTAAAATAAGTTTATTAAACTTTAAAGTGAGCGAAAGCTTTGTTAGCTTCAGCCATACGGTGAGTATCTTCTTTCTTTTTGAATGAAGCACCTTCACCTTTACTTGCTGCAACGATTTCGTTTGCTAATTTATCAGCCATGCTACGTCCGTTTCTTTCACGGCTGTAACGAATCATCCATTTGATAGACAAAGAAATTTTTCTATCAGGACGAACTTCTGAAGGAATTTGGAAAGTTGCACCACCAATTCTGCGGCTTCTAACCTCAACACCTGGAGTGATGTTTGCTAATGCTCTTTTCCAAACTTCGTATCCATCTTCTCCGGTAATTTTTGTTACCTTATCTAAAGAATCATAAAAAATAATGAACGCACCACTTTTTTTACCTTCCCACATTAAATTGTTTACGAATCTTGTAACCAACTTATCGTTGAATTTTGGATCTGGTGCTAATGGAATCTTTTTCGGTTGTGACTTACGCATTGTTTATATTTTTTTAGTCGTATTACTGACTATGATGTACTATTTTTTTGCTTTTTCTTTTTTAGTTCCGTATTTACTGCGGCTTTGTTTACGATCTTTTACGCCAGCGGTATCTAAGCTACCACGAACGATGTGATATCTTACACCTGGTAAATCTTTAACCCTTCCTCCACGTATCAATACGATAGAGTGCTCTTGTAAATTATGTCCTTCACCTGGGATGTAGGCAATAACCTCAATTTTATTGGTTAAACGTACTTTAGCTACTTTACGTAACGCTGAATTTGGTTTTTTAGGAGTAGTTGTATATACTCTTGTACATACACCTCTACGTTGAGGACAACTATCTAAAGCCCTTGATTTACTTTTCGCTTTGATAATTTCTCTTCCTTTTCTTACTAATTGTTGAATTGTTGGCATCTATAAACCATTTATTTTTTGGACGGCAAAGGTAACTATATTCATTTGAAAAAGAAAAAAATATCTTAAAAAAATGAAAAATAATTTTTTCGCCGCTTTTTTACAATATAATTTGTGTGTTTAGGGCTGTTTGAAACTAAATTTTATACATCCAAAAATGATTATCAGGCGCAGTTCCGTAACGAATTGCGTTTAATCGATTTTTTAATTCATTCGAAAATTCCCAACGATCTGTATCAAACTCCATTACATAATCTTTGTACCGTAATTCTTTTATTAATGATATTGTAGCCGCTGTTCCTGTTCCAAAAACCTCTTTCAATAACCCATCCTTATGTGCTTGAATAATTTCATCTATGCTTAATTCTCTTTCTTCAACAGCGAATCCCATCTCTTTTAAAACTACCATAACACTGTCACGGGTAACACCAGCTAATATAGTTCCCGCCCCTAAATCTGGCGTAATTACAGTATTCCCAATGATAAAGAAAACATTCATCGTGCCACACTCTTGTACATACTTATGTTCAAACGCATCCGTCCACAATACTTGATCATACCCATTTTTCTTTGCTTCTGCAGTTGCATGCATTGCTGCTCCATAATTTCCGGCTGCTTTTGCATAACCAACACCACCAGGTACTGCCCTTACATATTGCTCTTCCACATAAATGCGCATTGGAGTATTATAATAAGGCCCTGTTGGACTTAAAATAATCATGAACTTGTATTTATCACTTGGTTTTACACCAATCATTTCATCCGTACTAAACATAAAAGGTCTAATATACAAAGAATGATCTGGTTGACTTGGGACCCAATTTGCATCTAACTGAATAAGTTTTTTCAACCCTTCCATGAAAATATCTTCTGGCACCGTTGGCATTTGCATCCTTTCGGCAGAAAGATTAAATCGTTTAAAATTATCGTGTGGTCTAAATATTTGTACCTCTCCAGATGGATTGCGATATGCCTTAACACCTTCGAAAATCGCTTGGCCGTAATGTAATGCAGCTAGTGATGGTGCTATTGAAATATTTTGATATGGTTTGATTTCTACACACCCCCATTGACCATTTTCATAATCTACCTCCAACATATGATCTGTGAAATATTTTCCAAATGGAATGTTTTCTAGATTTACATCACTTAATTTGCTTTGCGCAATTTTTGTAATTTTAATATCGACTGCTGCAATCATATTCGTTAATTTTACTGCAAAGAAACAAAAAATAAAGGCGGTAAATACCAATACTTATGAGTTTAGACAACTTTCAAATCCCTTCAACATTGTTACCCGAATTATATAAAGATTCGTTGATAGTGTTAGATGATAAGCAATCAATCCCTGAAAAATTAAAAGAAAAAAAGGTGCATTTTTTAGGGGATAACTTGAAAAATATTTTAATTCTGGTGAATAATGTAGAAATACTTCATTTAAATGATGAAGATCTTCGATTTCTAACCGGTATTCTCACCGCTTGTAAACTAACTTTTTCGGATGTAACTATTTTTAACACCGCTTCTAACCTTGATTACAATTATCAAAAATCAGTTGACCATTTTAAACCCAAATTGATTTTAATAATGGGTTCTATTAATCAAAAGTTTAATTTGCCAGAATACTCCGATAAATATCAAACAATCTTAAATCAAAATATACAATTGGTTTTTGGATCTTCTTTAACTGAAATTTCAAAAGATGTTAATGAAAAAAAAGCGCTTTGGAATTGCTTGAAACAAATTTTTGGAATTTAAACGATAAAAATGATCGAACTAATTTTTGCAACCAACAACCAAAATAAAGTAATAGAAGTACAATCCTTGATGGATAAAAATATCCTTATTAAAAGTTTACATGAAGCAGGAATTGATATTGATATTCCAGAGCCACATCAAACACTTGAAGAAAATGCAGCGGAAAAATCCTCCACCATTCACCGCTTATTTGGGAAAAACTGTTTTAGTGAAGATACAGGCTTAGAGGTTGACACGTTAAATGGTGAGCCTGGTGTAAGAAGTGCTCGTTATGCCGGAGATGAAGCCAATAATGAAAATAACATCAAAAAATTATTGCAAAATCTTGAAGGGAATACCAATAGGAATGCACGTTTCCGAACTGTCATTTCGTTAATTATTGATCATGAATACTTTCTTTTTGAAGGCATTTGCGAAGGAGTAATAACCAACGAAATCAAAGGGGATAATGGATTTGGTTATGATGCTATTTTTATCCCAAATGGAGATGTGAAAACATTTGGCGAAATGAATTTAGAAGAAAAGAACAAGTACAGCCACCGTAAAAAAGCCACTTTTAAATTAATCGCATTTTTAAACAATTACCATGGCTAGAATTAAACTCGTATTTCCTGAAAATATCATTTACACCTTAACCATACCCGTTAGAATAACGGATATCAACTATGGCAATCATCTTGGAAATGATGCACTAGTGAGCATTTTGCATGAAGCTAGGGTTCATTGGTTAAATAGTTTGAATTATACTGAATTAAATATTGAAGGAAAAAGCATCATTATGAATGAGCTGGCTGTGAATTATTTAAAAGAAATGTTTTACGGTGATATTATTAAAATCGAATTGAGTGTGGGAGATATTACGCCATTGGGTTTTGAACTCTATTATAGAATGAGTATTGAAAAAAACGGAGAAAATTTAAATTCCGCGATTGCAAAAACTGGATTGATTTTTTTTGATTACACAGCTAAAAAAACAAGTAGTATTCCTGATGTTTTTTTAGAAAAAATAAAAGCCAATTAATTTTAAAGCCGCTTATATTACTGATTCCAAATCTTCCAATTGGCTTCTGCTTGGGTAATTAGCATTTCGTGTCCGTTTTTTGTTTGTGCGCCAGCTTCTCTTCCTTTTTGTAAAAACAATGTTTCGGCTGGGTTATAAATCAAATCAAACAAAAGATGATTTTCACTTAAAAATTGATATGGGATTTCTGGACATTTATCATTGTTTGGAGCCATTCCTACTGGAGTAGCATTAACAATAATGTTATAGTCAGCGCAAATCAATTCATTGATATCTTGATATTGAATGTGCTGATGATTTTTTGATCTGCTTACCAATAAAAATTCAATACCCAATTTTTTAAACACAAATTGAACGGCTTTAGAACCGCCGCCTGTTCCCAATATCAACGCTTTTTTATGGTTAGGTTTTAAAATTGGCTTAATGGAGTTTTCGAAGCCAATAACATCTGTATTAAACCCAATTGTTTTTTGAGATGAAATTTTTATACAGTTCACCGCGCCTATTTCAGAAGCAGCCTCATCAATACTTGTAAGAAAACTAATTATGGTCTGTTTGTAGGGAATAGTAACAGCCAATCCTTTTAAATCTTTATGGGCATCTAATAATTCAGGAAATAAATCGACATTTTCAATTGGAAACAATTCAAAAAAGCAATCGTTTAAATTTTCAGTTTTGAATTTATTGTTGAAATACTGTTGAGAGAACGAATGTCCAAGTGGATATCCAATCAAACCAAATCGATTCATAATTATTTTTTATCGAGGTAAAGTTCGAAGGTATCGCCTCTTAAACCGATGCGCATGGCTTCTAACGCAATGATTTCCGACGGAGCGATGTTTCCAAGATTTACATTGCAACCAATAAGCTCTAAAAAATATAATTGCTGTGCTTTTTGTGGCGCTTCCCAAAGTATTTTCTCTGCTGGTATTTGGGTTAATATTTCTTGCACCAAACCTTCTCTAACTTCTCCAGAACCTCTATATATTCCTACATTTCCTGCCTCTCTAGCTTCTGCAATTACATAAGCAGCACCTGCGCTCAATTCAGCACTCATTAATTCAATCCATTTATAAGGCGGAATAATATGAGCAGCATCTTTGCTTCCAACCTCACTTAATACAACGCCATGTTTTGATAACTTTTCGATATAACCGCATTTTTCTGCATGAGGAATTGTAATTGAACCATCGCTTACTTCCATATAGCTCACACCAAATTCTTTACAGATAGCAATATAATCTTCAAATTGATTTCTTATTAAAAACGCTTCAAAAAGTGTGCCCCCAAAATAAACAGGCATATCAAATTCACGATAAACCGCTAGTTTTTCTTTTAAATTAGGCGTTACAAATGCTGTCCCAAATCCCAATTTAACTACGTCGATATGCGGATGACCAACACTCATTAAATTTCTTGCTTCTTCAATACTTAAACCTTTATCCATCACCATTGTAATTCCGCTCACTCTAGGCTTAATCGTTCTTTCTGGAATCTGAGTTAAATTAAAATTCATTTTTTGTATATTTTTTGCAAATATATCTAATCAATTTTAAAGTTCGTTAAATGAAAATCAAGGTTTACGGATTTTCGATGATTTATTCCTTGCAATTAGGTCTACAACTGATTGATTTCTTAAAATCGACGGATTAATTTCAATGAATTGTTTTATTAATTTAGGCTTTAATTTCAACGCATTTTCAAGCTGAATTAATGCTTCTTTAGGTTGAGCATTTGCAAAATAAAAAGCAGCTTTGTAGTATAAAAAAATGGGCTTGGCATCCGTGTTTTCGAATGCAACCATGGCATATTCTATTCCTTCTTCAAACAATTCTGCTTGATATAAACAGTTTAATAATTCAATCCAACCAATTAATTGCTTTGGTCTCACACGAACAACATTTCCAAAATAAGTAATCGCTTCATCATAGTCTCTCATTTCGAAATAACATTTACCTAAGGCTAAATTATAATCTGGCTGCATCAAATGTTGATTCAACGCATTTTGTAAAGATTTAATGGCATTTTTAAAAAGCCCCTGGTTCATGTACGTGCAAGCAATTTTATAGTGAAGATGAGCATAATCATTATCAAAATGACAAGCTTTTTTGTAGTAAAACCGTGCTTGTGCATGATTATTTAATTTGTCGTAACAATGTCCTATTGCTTCAAATATTACCGATTCTGGCATAGATAACATCAACACTTTTTCTAAACATTCTATCGCCTCTTTGTATTTTTTTAATCGCATGTAAGCATCACCCATATTGCGATACGCAAAGTCAAATTTTTCATTAATGGCAACTACATATTGATATGCATCAATTGCTTTTTCATAAAGTTTTAACCCTTGATATGCAGCAGCCAAATTAAACCAACCCAATTCACTGTAAGGATTTTTTTCAATCAACTCGTTATGTATTGCAACACTTTCTTCATTTCTTCCAGTATAATCACTCCAAAAACAAATTTTGTAAAGGGCTTCTTCGTTTTCACAATCTATTTCAATAATCATTTTCAAACAATCAAATACCTTATCAAATTTTTCGTAATCATCATAAACATCTGAAAGTTCAAATAGTAACTCAATTTTATCCTGTCCTTCAAAAAGATTTAATGCACACTCTAAAACTTCTGCAGCCAACTCGTGCTGTTCAGTTGCCAATAACGCATCTGTCTTTATGATATAAATAGAAATTTCATTTGGGTTTAATAATTCTGCTTTTTCTACTACTTCTAATGCATCTTCATATCTCCTGAGGGTTAACAATACATCTGCTTTCATCAAAACCAATGTTGAAGAATAAGGAAATTGATCCACTGCGATTGCCGCTGCATCAAAAGCTTCTTCTTGATTATCTTGATTTAAAAAATACTCAACAATTTGTTCAAATTCATCTTCTTCTATAAATGAAAAGGTTTTGCCTTGCTTTAGCTTCATGTATTTTTGCAATAACGCCCTAAAATCACTTTTATCTTGCCTATTATATGAATTCATAGATTTCGATTTTACTTGTTTACCCAATTTAATCATTTAAAACACATATTCAATCATCCATCCAAAAATTATTTATTCTTTATAATAAAATATTTTTAAAGAAATTTAGCAAAATGCTTTTTTTTAATAAAAATTAAGTATATATTTGAATTGACTATTTAAAAATGAAACAAACATTTAAGATATTATTGATTGCAATCTTGGTTTGCGGAAGTGTATTTTCCTCATTCGCGGATAGAGGTTTGAGAAAGAAATCAAGAAGCCATATTGCATTAAACATCAATACCGAACACGGTTTCAAGAATAATGTTTCACTTAATATGAAAAATGGTTTGAAATACAAAGGAATGATGTTATCTGGCTCTGAATCTGAAAATTTTTCTAACATCAGTTTCTTAAAATACTACCAAAAAGGAAACACTTTATACATTCTTCCTCCAAAACAGAAAATCCTATCTACAGAATTAAAACAAGGGTATACAGGTTTGAAACTGGTTATTACTGCAAAAAATTAATCTTTATTTTTTCTGAAACTTTTTTGCATCTTCATAATTCATCACTCGATAGTTTTTTTGTGATATCTCAAATAAATTTGATGCAACATTATCATAAATGATATCTGCTAAAGTGTATGTAAATGTACTGCTTTTGCTTTCTCTTTCTATTACGATTGGCAATCCTTTTAACTCAGGAAAAGCTAATATATAATCTTGGTTAGACAACTCAATGTTGGGTTCAAAATAAACAATTATCGTTTCTCCTGTTGCTAGTTTTGATATGGCTTTTTTGCAATCATAACCCGAAATATTCTTCGTTTCGGATGTTACATTAAATTTCAACTGTTGAAATATTGCATTTTGAGTAAACCACTCAGCTTTAGTTAAATTAATTAATAATTTTTGACCGCTGTATGATTTAGCAATATATCCGCTTGATTTTTTTGAATCATAAACAGCAGACTCGCTACCCATTGAAGTAGTTAAATCCGAACGAGATGATGACCCTTTTATATAAATGACGTATTGATTAGAGTTTGAATTTTGAACTGGTTGATTCGTATTTGAATTTTTAATTTCAACTTTATAGGTCAATGTGGCCTCATTGATTATTTTTTGTGCTTCAATTTTTCCAAATGAAGTCAATAAAAAAGCTAGAAAATAGATGTATTTAATCATTCAATTTTTTGTAATTAAAGATAAATAAAAACACCAAGAAATATAAAAACAAAAAACCGTTCTTTGATTTTGAACGGTTTTTATATGAAAGATTAACGAATCATTTATTTTTTTGCAGACTTTTGTTTCATGTCTTGAATTTTTTTCTGCGTTTCCTGCATAGATTCAATACGTTCCTGCATTTTAGATTTCTTAACTGGCTTTTTACGATTCTCAGCTATTTGCAACATAATTTTATCATGATCAATGATATATTTTTGAATAACAATTTGCAACAATAATGTAATCGTATTTGAAATGGTATAATACCAAGTTAATGCTGCTGGTAATTTATTGAATACACCCAACAACATTACAGGAAATATATAAGGCATATATTTCATAAGCGGATTGCTATTATCTTGCATGTTGCTCATGCTGTAAATTGAAATCAATAAACTTGTAATTACGGCTGTAATGGTAAATAAACTAACATGATCACCATAGAATGGAATAGAGAAAGGCAACGAAGCAATAGAATCATATTGAGCTAAATCATTTGCCCATAAAAAATCTTTTCCACGTAGGTCAATGTTGGATTGAAAGAAATAATACAAAGACATGAAAATTGGAATTTGTAATAAAGCCGGTAAACACCCTCCAAGTGGACTAACGCCTGCACTTTTCCATAATTTCATTTGCTCCATACCAAACGTTTGTTGATCATCTTTGTACTTCTCTTTTAATGCATCAACTTCAGGTTTTAATACTTTCATCTTTGCGCCACTTAAATAACTTTTGTATAAAATTGGCGAAGTGATTAACCTAATTAATAAAGTAATGAGTAAAATAACCATACCCATATTCATTACATGTTGCTGAATAAAATCAAAAACAGGAAGTAAGAAATATCGGTTAATATATTTTACAAAAGAAAATATTCCACTACCGTAAGGAACCACATACTCTAAATCATTTTTATATTGCTTTAAAATGTTGTAATCACTTGGTCCAAAATAAAGTTGTAATGGAACAGATACATTTTCTTGATTTGGAAATGTATAAGAAGCATTTGTATTTACCCTTGTTAAATATTTTTCAGTAGTATCTGTTGGAATTTTCCAATCATATTTTACTTCTGAGAACTTATTTTTAGCAATTAAGGCTGATATAAAAAATTGTTGTTTGATACAAAGCCAATTGGCATTTTTTATTTCATTGTCGCCACCTTCTCCAATATAATCAAAGTCAAATTTTTGTTCCGCTGAATAGCCAATATGAGTTTGCGTTAGTTCGTATTCTTTATCTTTTTCAATAGCAGGCGTTTCATTTTGCCAGTTAAAACCAATTCTATTATTTGTAAGCATTTTACTCACTCCATCAACGTTTAAATTAAAATCGAGCATGTAACTATTGGGCTTCAAAATAAATTGATGCACAATTTTTCTACCGTTGGAATCATTTGCTTCAAAACTTAATATAGAAGATTGGTCGGCTTTCTTTTCCACTGCAGATGCATTAAAAAAGATTTTATTAATGTCAGAAGTTTTGTTTTCTCCAGAATTGATTTTGTAATTGAAGGTATTGAATTGGGCTTCGTTTAAAACTACAGGTGCCCCATTTGCTTTTTTAAATTTTTTTAAAACAACAGATTTGGGTTGCGCTCCTTTATTTGAGAATTTTATAGACAGCACTTCATTTTCTAAAGTAGTAAAAGATTCTGCTTCAGATAATTTAAACCCTTTGGTTGGAATAGCAATAGAATCCGCTTTTTTAGTTTCAACAACGGGCTGTACTTCTTTTGCTTTTAATTTTATCAGATTATCAATAGAATCCTTAACACGCTTTTTTTCTCCTTCAAAAGCAAGTTGGTCTTTACTGTTAAAATAAAACATAGCAATAAGCAATGCTCCGATTAATACAAAACCCCAGATTGTATTTTTATCTGTTCCCATTTTAATTTTTTTTTGTAAAGTTAAACAAACGCTTTGTTTAACCTATTAAATTCGTAACTGAAAAAAAAGCCCTTGAAAACAAGGGCTTTTAATTGTAATATTAGTTGAAAATTATTTTTTCCCTTTTGCAGCTTTTGGAGCAGCAGCTTCTTCTTGCTTCAACGCACGCGTCATAGCGATTGTAGCAATTGGAATTCTTGGAGAGTTCATTACTTCCATATTGTCAGCAATGATATTTTCTACACGTAAGTTTTCATTTAATTGAAGATTTGACAAATCAACCTCAATAAATTCTTTCAAATATTTAGGATAAGTTTTTACTTTAATCGCCTTCATTTTAGTTACAAGTTTACCCCCGGCTTTAACCCCAGCTGGTGTACCCATGTATTTTAAAGGCAAAGTAGCAATCACTTTTTTATCTTCAACCAATTCAAGAAAATCTACGTGCAATAATTCATCAGTTACTTTATGGAACTGCAAATCTTTAAGAATGCAACGGTAAGATTTTCCATCAACTGTGATGTTTGCCAACATAAATTCTGGCGTATACACGATTGATTTAAATGCGGTTGAAAGAGCTGCGAAATTTACTTCTGTGTTACCACCGTAAATTACACCTGGCACAAGCTTCTGAGAGCGAAGTTGGCGGGTGGCTTTTTTTCCGCTTTCGGTCCTCAGTTGACCTTCGATTGTAATTGATTTCATTTTATTGATTTTTTTGTGAGGCGCGAAGTTAATGAAATCATTCAAAGAATGGGAAAATTAGTCGATTTTTTTTGTCTTTTGCTTGAAATAAGAGGGATTTGATAGGTTTTATGCATAAATATCAAGCAACCCTTCTGGAATATCTACGTAAACTTTTCGATTTTTTTTATCGATTTTTATCAAACTCGCTTCATGAACTGGAATCAATGCTTCGTTTCCATTATATAAAATAGTGCATAAAATCTGATGCGGCTGTTCTATTACTTCAATAATTTCACCAAGATCTGTTTCTCCATCTATCATTGAATACCCCAAAAAAGCGATTGGAGAACTGGATGCGGTATGTTGGTTAAAATCTGATTCCAACAGCCATATTTCTTTTGGTGTAAGTTTTCTTGCTGATTCTTTTGTATCAATTCCTTCAATTTTTATCCAAGTTTCATCATTCGTTTTGGCTGTTGCTTTTTCAATAAAGTAAGGCATGAAATTACCAGGTTGTTCTTCAATAAACAACGCTTTCACATCTTTTAACCCCGTCTTCTTTCCCAAACTATGCTGTAAAACCAAATCTCCATTTAGTCCATGACTAGCTACAAACTTTCCTATTTTAAAATATTGCGACATGATAGAATTTGAAAATAATTTGAATTGAACAAAATTAGTTTTTCTTAACTATTAGTAAATCAACAAAAGATTACTTGTTTTTATAAACTCTTTTCCTGTTACATCTTTTACTTTAACAGTTGAAATATAATTCCCTGATGACTGACGTTTGCCTTTGTAGTATCCATCCCATCCTTCGCCAATTTTATTGGTTTCAAACAGAAGCGTGCCATAACGATTAAAAATTCTGAAATAATCAAAACGGCTAATCCCAACGCAAATGGGTTTTATTTTATCATTTAATCTATCCCCATTTGGGGTAAAGGCAGTTGGTAAATATACTTGTGGCCCTTCCATTGCTTTAATGTTAACGGTGTCTGTGTCGCTACAACCGGCATCATTGGTTATGGTTAAAACAAATGTGGTGTTTGATTGGATGGTTGCAATTGGGTTAGCAATATTGGGTTCATTTAATACCAAACTAGGGAACCAACTGTACTGTCCAGCGCCACTTCCATTTAATTGATATGGATAATTTATTGCTGCAATTCCATCAGGGCCTGCATTTGCAACTATTTTTGGGCGAACTATTAAATCAAGATTCGCGGTATCAGAGCACCCAGAAGTAATCAATCTTATCAATTGATAACGTCCGGATTGTGTTACATTTTGAATTGAATTTATTCGAGTTTGGTTAAATGTCCAATTGTCTGTGAAATTAGTTGCAGGAAAATAGGATTCCAAATTTATAGAAGTTCCAAAGCAAACGGTGACATTTTTATCTGGACCTAGTTCTGGTTTTGTAGCGATGGTTAAATGTAACGTATCGGCAGAAGCACATCCAAATGCATTTGAATATTGATAAATGTAATCCCCAGAATTTTGATAGTTAGTACCATTCCAAATATATGGACCACAAGTATTTATGGTTTGCCCATTAAATTCACCATAATTTATTGTAAGGTTTAAACGCACTACGGAGTCACAATTAACCGAATTTGTAGTTGTATAAATAGCGGTGTTATTAGAAGAAGTAAATGTTTGATTATTCCAAACAAATGAATTGCAAGCAGTAGCAAATGTGTCTGAACTTGTAGGTTGATTAATCGTTAGATTTAAAGTGACAACGCTATCAAATCCTAATGCATTTGTGGTTGTATAAGTTGCTGTATTTGTAGATGAAGTGTATAAGTTTCCGTGCCAACTAAAACTCGAACAGGCAACCACAGTGGTATCACCAGTAGTTTGTAAACCCAAAATACTGCAGCCATTGTTTGCATAATTTGGAAGGTTATTCACCCAATAAACGAAATTTCCATTTGTGTTAGAAGGCCAATTTCCAGCTGCCGTATAACTACTTACAGGTGCTGATGTGCTCGTACAGTTCGAAGTTCCATTTACCGTAACTTGTAAATACCTTGGTGTGCTTGCCGTATTACCCAAATTACCTCCAGCAGACCAGTTACTATTACTCCCTCCATTCGGATTTGTTCTTATATATATTACATAAATTGGCGCATTTCCATTACACAAGCCTGTGATATCATAATTCTGATCAAAAGAAGCGGGAATAATGATTACTTGGCTACCAGCTGGTATTATAGTAGTGGGAGAAACAACATTAATTACAGCGCATGACCCATTTGAAACAAATGTACCGGTGCCTGTAATTGGAGCCGCATCAGAACCAGACAAGGTGCTAAATGTAGGTGGGTTTGTAGTACCATAATGAAAAGTATAATTAGAAGCTGCAGTCGTTGTACTAGTAGTGAATAATACAAATTCATTAAGTCCCTCACTTGTTCCACATGAATTTACCATAGCCATTACAATGCTTGGACATTGAGCCATTGTGTTTCTTATTGAAAAAATCAAAAAGAAAATGAAGTAAATTTTTCTCATTTAAGCCGTTTATTCCTCGTAAATATTGGTAAAAAAAACAAATGTTGAACGAATAAAAAACGAACTAAAGTTCAACTGAAAATTGTATAGTGCAATTTACAGCTTTTATCAACGACTTTCATTTAGTTAAAATTGATAATGAAAATTTAAAAGGCAGCTTCAAAATGAAACTGCCTTTTAGAAAGAAAATTATGTCACTCAAATTTTATTGAACCGGGACATTAAAAACTCCTTGTGTAATTATTTTTGTATTGCCTTGACTGTCTTTTACAGGGCCTTCAAAAGTACCAATACATCTAGTAGCTGTTATGCTGGTTATTGTGATTGTAAACGCTGGATTTTGATTTTGATTTTGGACATCAGTTAAAGCAGTAAAATTCATACTACTTGCATCAAAATAATCGCAAGAAACTGCGATACCAGTTGCCAATTGATTTACGTTGTATGAACCTGCAGTTACACTTCCACCAGATGACTTAATGACTTGCAAACTAATAGAAGGGTCGGGAGTTGCGCTTGAGCTTGAACCATCAATACTTAATATTGAAGGACCGGCTGAATTATCTAAGCCTGCAGTGGAACCAAAATTAAATGTAGTAAAAACGCCATCGATATCGCAAGTGATGAAATTTGTAACCACAGCTTCATAAGTAACAGAGAAAATACAACTACTTCCACCTCCTGAAATTGTATAATTAAATGTACCCGCGATTGCTGGAATACCAACAGCATATAATACTAATGTTTGATTTCCTGCTGTATTAATCAACCCTGTTGATTGAAATGTAACTCCATTAACTTGATTGGTTGATACAGAATAACTTCCTGTAGTAGATACATTAATATTTATATTAGCCGTATTGCTTTGTGAAGTAGCAACTCCTGCAGTGTAAGTGCCTGATAGCGTTGCGCCCGAGCAATCTGTTGGAGCGCCTGTAAATACAAAAGTAGCAGGTGCTGCTAAGGGTTCGTATGTTACTGAAAAAGTACAAAAAGTACCCGCTCCTGAAACGGTATAATTGAATGTTCCCGCTGTGGTTGGTGTTCCTGTAGCCGTAAGTATAACGTCAGTATTTCCAGTTGTCAATGATCCAGTTGATGAAAAACTAACCCCATTAACAACTGGAGTACTTAATGAATAATCACCACCCGATGCAACTGTTATATCTAAAGATGCTGTATTATTGGATGTTGTAGAAAGGCTTTCCATATATGTGCCGGTTAAAACCGCACCTGTACATGTGGAACCATTTCCGCCTAGCGTATACACTGCATTTGTAGATGAACCCCCATCATTGACTTCAACATCTAAAAAGCAAGTAGTATTGTTATACGAAACCATGAATGTATTTATGCCTGGTGTTAATGGCCTACCGTAACCATACAATCTTACAGAATCAACACCTATACTGCCAAATGTTCCTGTTCCAATAAAATAATAACCATTTACAGTATCCGTTTTTATGGTATATTCTCCAGGGTAAGTTACATTAACATGAACTTCAATATAGTTGCCACTTATTGGTCCGTTTAAAGCCGAATCGATTTGGTAATAACCAACTACTTCGCTAGGCAAACAATCAGTACCCAAAGCATCCGTTTTTAAAGACCCACTAGATGTACCTTCAAAATTTAGTTCTTTTTGGCAAGAAGTAATTAAAAATAAAGAAAGTAGAACAACGGTAATTGTGTTTAAAATTTTCATTTATTGCTTTTTTAATTTTGGGCTAGTTTTAAATGCAAAAAATTGACAACATAAAACGGAAATTGTTTAGGTTATTAATTTAAAATGCTTAAAATTTTTGCTAAGATAAATGTTTTATTAAACATTTTGGTTGTCTTTTGTAATATCCTCCGACTCTTTTTCAGTAATTAGTTTTGTAGATTTTAAGAAACGTTGCTGAAAGATTAAGATTGTAATTACACCTCCGCTGATTGAAGCATCTGCTAGATTAAAAATAGGTCTAAAAAATTCGAAATATTCTCCACCCCAAATAGGCATCCATGAAGGGAAATTTCCTTTAATGACTGGGAAATACAACATATCAACTACGTTACCATGTAAAAAATTGCCATATCCTTTTGAAGAAAATGTTGCTAATCCGGCATACCCAATGTAATCATTTATAACCGGGTTAAATACCATGCCTTTGTCAAAAATCATCCCATAAAAACAACTATCTATTAAATTTCCAAGTGCACCAGCAAAAATCATGGATGCACAAATGATAAAGCCCTTGTGATATTTTTCGCGAATAATTCTACCTAAATAAAAAACGCCAAAAATAACTGCGCCTAATCTAAAAATGGTTAATGCTAATTTTCCAAAATTTCCACCAAATTTCCAACCATAAGCCATTCCAGGATTTTCAACAAAATATAATTGAAACCAATTTCCAAAAACAGACCTAGAAGTATTCAAATCAAAACTTGTTTTTACATACACTTTTAAAATTTGATCTGCTATGACCAAAAAAGAAATGATTAGTATAACGTGGATTTTTTTCATAATTGTATGCAAATATAAGGATGAAGGTGGGATGAAAAAAGGTTTAAATCGCTTCGCTGGATTAAAGTTTAATGATTTAATGTTGGAAGTACTTTTCGTTTTGAAAGAAAGGTTCAAGAAGGGGTTGAAGATTTTCAACCCTTACAAAAGGTTCAAAAGGTTGGGGAAACCCATCTGCCGATGTTGGTGTTTCGCCAATTATAAAAGCAAAGAAGTTTGAGCTGTTTTAGAGGTTTATGAGGTTTATGAGGTTTATGAGGTTTATGAGGTTTATGAGCTTGGAAGTATTTTCCACTTTGCGCCTTTGCTTCTTTGCGAGCTTTGCGTGAAACAAAAAACTTCGTGCCTTCGTGTCTTCGTGTCAAAAAAATGCTGCAAGCATTTCAACTTCGTAGACTTTTGTTTGCGTTTCCACCGTTCACCTTTCGAGGTAAAGATTGGGTATTGGAGCTTCCAAACGCCAAACCACAAACAATAAACAACTATCTATTCCTCAAAATAAACCCTTTTTACCCTTTGCGAAATATTGGTAAGGATTTCATAAGGAATGGTATTTGCCATTGAAGCCAATTTATGTACAGATAGTTCCGCTCCAAAAACAATCACTTCATCTCCTTCTTTAGTTTCAATTTGGGTTACATCTATCATGGTCATGTCCATACATACATTACCAATTGTTTTTGCAACTTGGCCATTCACAAGCATATATCCGTTGCCGTTACCAAATATCCTCGGATATCCATCCGCATATCCAATTCTAACTGTTGCAATTGTTGATTCACTTTCTAAAACACCTCGCCTTCCATATCCTACGGTATCGCCCTTTTTTAACTTTTTTAATTGTGCTATTGATGTTTTTAAAGTAGTTACGTTTTGTAATTGCAAATGATCGTCTACACCATAAAGACCTATTCCCAATCTGACCATATTAAACTGCATATTGGGATGACGATGAATTGCAGATGTATTGCATAAATGTTTTAAAAAATCATACCCTACCGCTTTGCTAATTAGGCTTGTCATTTCCTGAAACAAATAGAACTGTGTATTTGTATATTCATCATGAATTTCACTTTCACTACCTACTAAATGAGAGAAAACAGTTTTTATTTTAAATTGATTGCAAGTGGACAATTCTGCAGAAAGTTGATCCATATCTGAATCCATAAATCCCAATCGATGCATCCCTGTATCTAATTTTAAATGAATTGGAAATGCTTGTATTTTTCTGATTCCTAGATATTCTTTAAACAATTTTAAAATTGAAAAAGAATACAACTCTGGCTCCAAATTAAATTCAACTAATTTATCAAACTCAACAGCATTGGTGTTCATTACCATTATTGGCAACTTCACTCCTGCTCTTCTCAATTCAACACCTTCATCTGTGTAAGCAACCGCCAAATAATCTACACCTTCATGTTGTAATAGATTTGCAATTTCAAATGTTCCTGTGCCATAGCTAAAAGCCTTCACCATTGCCATGATTTTAACTCCAGGATTCAACCTGTTTTTATACATCTTCAAGTTGTTTCTAATGGCATTTAAATTGATTTCCAAAACAGTATCGTGCGATTTCAATTCTAGTTGTTGAACTATTTTTTCAAATTCAAAAACCCTTGCACCTTTTATTAAAATGGTTTCTTTGTTAAAATCAATTTTGGTTATCTCATTTATAAAGGCAGTTGTATTGTCAAAAAATAATGAAGTTGGGATAAACTCAAACAAAGCCGCATATTGTGATATTTTTTTACCAATACCAATAATTCTACGAATATTTTTTTGCTTCAGTATATCCGCAATTTTTTGATATAAAATTGCTTCAGTTAATGCAGACTGATACACATCACTTAGTATGATCGTATTTTGCACATGCATTTCTTGTTGAGATAAAAATGCCAATGCCATTTGGATGGAATCTAAATCTATATTATAACTATCATTGATTATGGTGCATTGATTGATGCCCTGTTTGAGCTCCAACCTCATTTCTATTTGCTTAATCTCTTTAAACAATATATTAATTTCATTATAATCATAGTTTAACAACAATAAAGTTGCACAGCACGTCATGGCATTAAATATAGAAGCATCATCTACAAAAGGAATATTGATAACAAAATTATTTTGATTGTACGTACAATATAATTTTGATGCTGAAATTTCTTTTTCAACATTACTCAATATTAAATCCGAACCCGATGTTTTCCCCCAAGTAAATATGTTTATTTCAGGATTATGAGTGATTTTAAATTCAATGATTCGCTCGTTTACCAAAGCATCATCATTATTGCAAATCAGCTGTTTAGCAGCAATAAATAATTTTAGCTTTTCATCTATTTTTTCTGCCTGACTTCTAAACCCTTCTGAATGGGCATTACCCATATACGTTAGTATGCCAATTTCGGGACGAATGATTTTTTGTAGTCGAGTCATTTCTTCACGCAATGAAATGCCGGCTTCAAATATGCCCAAATCATGTTGTGATTCTATTCTTAAAATACTTAAAGGAACGCCAATTTGCGAATTGTAACTTTTTGGACTTTTAACAATATTATATTTTTGTTGTAAAAGCTGATAAAGCCAATCTTTTGTGATTGTTTTTCCATTACTTCCTGTAATGCCAATTGTTTTTAAAGAAAACTGGGTTCGATGAAATTCAGCAAACAATTGTAAAGCATCTAATACATTATCATGCTGTAAAAAATTGGCGTTTGGAAATTGATTTATTGCTGAAATATTGAAATCATTATCTACAATAAAATTTCTTACATTTTTTTGATATAAATCTGCAATAAAACTTGATCCAGACCTAGTAGGTCCATTAATGGCAAAAAACAATGATTGCTCAGGAAAAAAAATTTTTCTACTATCTGTAATAATATTTTCAATATGCACATCTTCAACCAGTTGAATGATGGTAGAATTGGTGATTGAAGCAATATTAGATATCGTATAATTCAATTGAAAAATTTAATCTTTAACAATGATATCTTTTGGCGTACCTTTTTTTTGATGCAACATAGAGTAAAATATTGAACCAGAGATACATCCCACAATCACAAACAATGAAATAATTACTTGAGTATCTTTATTTATCCATTGATTAATCCAGTTTTCTGCCAACATTTTTATTCCAATAAACACCAAAACAATGGCAATGCCTTGTTGTAAATAATCAAATTTTGAAACCGCACCTCTCAATAAAAAAAACAAACTCCTTAATCCTAAAACAGCAAAAATGTTTGAGGTGTAAATGATCAATTTACTTTCCGAAATCCCCATCACAGCTGGAATTGAATCCAATGCAAAAACGATATCTGTTATGCCCAACATCACAACCACTACAAACAAAGTGGTATAAACAGGCTTACCTTTTTCTCTGATAAAATATTTACCATTTCCATCATGGGGAGCAAGCGGTAAATATCTGTAGAGGAATTTATAAATTTTGGAGTCTTGAGGATTAAATTCAGATTCTTCAGTTGATTTAAACATCTTGTACCCTGTATACAATAAAAACAAACCAAAAACGTAAAGTAGCCAGTGAAACTCATGGATCAATGCAACGCCAATGGTTATGAAAATTATGCGGAACACTATTGCCATCAATATCCCAATCAACAGAACCCTTCCATAAAAATGAGGCTTAACTTTAAACGTAGAAAAAATAATTATGAATACAAAGATGTTGTCTACACTCAAGCTCCATTCCATCAAGTATGCACTTAGGTATTCAACAGCATTTTTACTTCCATCTTCTACCCAAAGAAATACGAAGAACCCCATGGCAATAAGTACCCAAAATAACGTTTGGATTAATGCTGTTTTCGTACTGATGATTTGATTTTTTTTACTTAGAAAGCCCAAATCCAAAAGGAGTCCCAATGCTATTACGAAACCAAATACCACATAAATTAACTGAGTTGTATCCATTAAAAAATTATTATTTTGAAAATTTTCTTTTTCTAATCCATTGGAAAATAATTGCAAATAAAACAATCAACAAGATTGGAAAAACAATATTCATCATTTGCCAAAATGTTTTTTCTTCATCAATTTTTTTCAAGTCCAACAAACGTAAGGTATAATCTTTAGCTCTCGCTTCAAGCATATTGTTTTCGTTGGCCAAATATTCTGTACAATTTAAAAAGAAGTCGCGGTTTGCATAACCAATTTTAGTGTATTTGTTTGTTCCCATTGGTAAAGGCCCAATAGATTCAGATACTTGATTGATTACAATATCTGCATCAGCAACAACAATTATTTTACCTGGATTAACCGCATTACTTAAAAATTCGGATTGATTTTGTTTCATCCATTCTATTTGCTCAGCGCTTGCTCTGTTTGCAAACAAGGATTTAAACTTTCCTTCAAGCAATACGCCTACTGGAATGTTTTTCTTATTGTATTTTTTGATATCTTCTTCAATTTCTAAACTATTCAAAGAAACAATTGTAGGTGTTGGAATTGAATTGGAATTTACAGAAGTGCTTAATAAAATAGTTTTTGTAATTCCAGGTGCAGCTATTGTGTCTATTGAGTTTGCAAATTGTGCGAATACATCGCCTTGATTTTTTACAATAGGATGATCGGAGCCAGATTGCAATAATGGTGAATAAGGCCAAGGCAACAATTGTTTTTGAGATTGATCACCAATGTTTCCAACTTCTATTGGAATTTTATCACAGTGTTTATCTGAAATTAAATCTGTGTTTATCCTCGCTCCGTAGCGAAACAACAAATCATTCAAATTCAAATCTCTCGAATAGGCAACGAGTTCGCCATTTTGTAAACTATCCCTTTCTGCATATAAAACATCTACAAAAAACAATAACTTTCCACCATGCATTACAAACTGATCGAGTTTAAATTTATCCTCATCTGTAAAAGGTAATGTTGGCTTTACAATTACCAATGTACTGATTGATTTTTCATCGATTATTGTATTGGATTTAAGGTTGAATGTATCTACTATATAATTTGTACCAAGCGTTTGAAATACATCATTAACTGGGTAAAAACCATATGGTGGCTCGCCGTTTCCATAAGCATAAGCCACAACTGGAACAGATTCCATCGTTATTTTTTGAATGGCATTTGCAAACTTAAACTCAAGCAATGCTTCTGCACTATTTAACGTTTCTCTGTCTATAATTTCACTCGAATTAAAAACAGATTTTTGTATTTGCCCTTGTAAAAAATCAATAGCAATGGTTCTATCTCTATAATGAATTACAGCGCCCGGAAATATTTGTCGTTGACTTGTGGCTTCTCCTTCTTTTATTTGTACTTTCTGTGTAGTTGGGCGCAAACCTAAATTTACCAAGGAATCAAAAACAATTGCTTTAGCAGAATCATCTAAACCATCTCCTGGCATTTCAAATGTAAATTGAATATTATTGCCTCCGTAGTTTTTAAAATTTTGAAGCAATTCTTTTGTTGAGTTGGATAATTTTTTAAACTCAGATTTCAAATCGCCATCGAGTAATACCGTGATATTAACTGGCTCCTGAATTTGTGATAATAGTTGAATAGTATGATTGCTCAGTGTAAATCTTTTTTCATCTGTGAAATCCAGACGAGCATGCCATAAGCTAGCCAGACCATTAACCCCAATAATCAACAAAAGCAAAATTGCAATTGACCATTTACCGGATAATATTTTATTTATTTTACCCATGCTTAATTATTGCTGATTTTTTTTGAAGTAATAAAAACAGACATAAAAATGATGCTAAAAAAATATACAACATCTCTAGTATCAATAACGCCACGGCTGATATTTTTATAATGAAAATCGATACCAAACATTTCAATATAAAAACCAATATTACCTTGTAAAAAACTCAGTTTACTAATCGCAGAAAACCCAAAATAAAGAAGCAAGCACACAAAAACACTAAGCAAGAATGCAACTACAGCATTTGAGGTTAACCCGCTACAACAAAGCCCTACAGCAGCATATACAGCACATAAAAATATAAGTCCAATATAGCTGCCAATAATTGCACCGTTGTCAATAACACCAGTAGCACTTAAAGATTTTATGGTAACCACATAAATTAGCGAAGGCAATAAAACCAATAAAACGATTAACAAAATAGCAATGTATTTTCCCAGAACAATTTGATTTGAACTTAATGGTTTGGTTTTCAGTGTTTCGAAAGTGCCAAATTTATATTCATCAGATAAACAACGCATGCTGATTGCAGGAATTAAAAAAAGCAACACCCAGGGGGCCAATTCAAAAAACTTATCTAAACTGGCATAACCGTAATTGAAGATATTGCTGTCTTCTAATACAAATAAAAAAACGCCATTAATCAGCAAAAATAAAATTATAGAGATGTATCCAATTAGATTGCTAAAAAACTGATTGAATTCTTTTTTAACGATGCTCCACATATTGTTTTAAAATTGATGCAATTTAATCCTTAAAATATAAATCACATTCATTCATTTATTTTGTCTGAAATTATTTCAGCACTCTTTTTAATTTCCAAAATTCAAACTTCATTTATTTACTGCTTAAAAAGGCAGTATCTAATCAATATATTCCGTTAACATGTTAATTAAACCTAAGTTTATTTTTTTATTTCGACTCGAAATCGAAATATTTATTTAAATTTAAAAAACAATCTAAATCTAAAAACTGCATTTATGAAAAAAACCTTTTTTTATCTTTTGGCAAGTGTTGTAGTTGCAACCAGTTGTCAAAAATCGTCATTAACTGAAATACCAGTAAGCGGAAACGAAAATATTAGCAATACAGAAGCATCGCTTTCGAGAAAATGTGCTTCTTATGAAGTATTACAACAACAATTGGCTAAAGATCCAGGATTAGCTTCACGTATGCAAGCCATTGAAGATTTTACCACAAGATTTGAAAAAAATCCTTCTATGAATCGCCTAGTAAATGGTGTGATAGAAATTCCAGTAGTTGTAAATGTATTATACAAAACCGCAGCTCAAAATATTTCTGACGCACAGATTGCATCACAAATTGCCGTATTGAATGCAGATTTCGCCGCAACTAATTCCGACATCAGCTTAACGCCTTCAACTTTTACATCTGTACTTTCCGGAAATACAAATATTCGTTTTGTATTAAGTAAAGTAAACAGAAAATCAACTACAAAAACAAGTTGGTCAACCAATGATGCGGTTAAAAAAACGACACAAGGCGGATTAAATCCTACAACGCCAACAACTACGCTAAATATATGGTGCTGTAATTTGGGTAATGGAATTTTGGGTTATGCGCAATTTCCAGGAGGAAGTAGTGCTACTGATGGTGTAGTTATTGATGATAATGCCTTTGGTTCAACAGGAACCGTAACAGCTCCTTACAATAAAGGAAGAACAGCTACACATGAAGTTGGACATTGGTTAAATCTTAGACATATTTGGGGTGATGCAACATGTGGCAATGACTTAGTTGGAGATACTCCTTTACACAATACGGCTAATTATGGTTGTCCTGCAAGTGGTCATAGATCTACATGTACTGGTACACCGATAGAAATGACCATGAACTACATGGATTATACAGATGATGCATGTATGTACATGTTTAGTGCAGGACAAAAAACAAGAATGCAAGCTGTATTTGCAGTAGGTGGAGCAAGAAATAGCTTTGCTCAACCATAACAATATTTTAAATTTTTGAAAAATTAAAGAGCCGCCTCATGGGTGGCTTTTTTTATGTCAACTTATCAAGAATTTGTTGTTTGTTGTTTGGGGTTTGGTGTTGAAACATACAACTTACTCAGAATCTTTACAATTCCCCAAATAAAAAAAGCCATCATTATGATGGCTTATAAATTAAAAATATTGGTAATTAAATTTAAACTGCGAAACTATCCCCACAACCGCAACTTCTACTCGCATTTGGATTACTGAAAAAGAAACCTTTTCCGTTTAAACCATCGCTGAATTCAAGTTCAGTATTTACCAAATAAAGGAAGCTCTTCAAATCCGTTACTATTTTAATGCCTTTATCTTCAAACACTTGATCCATTGGTTTCACTTCATTATCAAAATCAAGCTTGTAACTTAATCCGCTACAACCTCCGCCCACAACACCAACGCGTAGAAAATAATTTGGGTCATTTTCCACCCCGGCTTCTTGCATTAAATGAATTACTTTTTCTTTGGCTTTATCACTGATATAAATGCCATTGTCTGTTGCAACCATATCAAATAAAAATTAGTGAATTACGCTCTCTTCGAATTTTATTTTCTCCATACCATTTTTTTCTCTGTAGTCATTTATCGCAGCTTTAATAGCATCTTCTGCTAAAACAGAACAGTGAATTTTAACTGGAGGAAGATTTAATTCTTCAACAATAGTCATGTTGTCGATTTTAAGAGCTTCGTCTACACTTTTACCTTTTAACCACTCTGTAGCCAAAGATGAAGATGCAATTGCAGAACCGCAACCAAAAGTTTTAAACTTAGCATCTGTAATCATTCCTGTTTCATGGTTTACTTCAATTTGTAAACGCATTACATCTCCGCATTCTGGAGCTCCAACTAGACCTGTACCTACGTTTTTACTAGCTTTATCAAGCGTTCCTACATTTTTAGGATTTTGATAGTGGTCGATAACTTTTTCTGAATATGCCATTTCTATAATTTTTTATACGTTATTTCTAAATGATTGTTTCTTATTAATGTGCAGCCCATTCAATGCTGTCTAAGTCAATTCCTTCTTTATACATCTCCCATAGCGGACTCATTTCTCTTAGTTTCAAAACGGTATCCGTAATTGATTTTATGGTATAATCGATTTCTTCTTCGGTAGTAAATCGGCTTAAACCAAAACGTAATGAACTATGTGCTAAATCATCGCCTAAACCAAGTGCTTTCAATACATAAGAAGGTTCTAAAGAAGCTGAAGTACAAGCCGAACCTGAACTTAACGCGATGTTTTTATTAAAGCCCATTAACAACCCTTCTCCTTCTACATGTTTGAATGAAATATTAGCAACGTGTGGCAAACGATGTTCTATGCTTCCGTTTACATATGATTCTTCGATTTGCAACAATGCTGCTTGTAATTTATCCCTTAATTTACTCGTTCTAGCTGCGTCTGATTCCATTTCAAGCATACAAAGCTCACAAGCTTTTCCAAAACCTACAATACCTGGAACATTTAAAGTACCACTTCTCATGCCTCTTTCATGACCGCCGCCGTCCATTTGTGCGGTAACTTTTACCCTTGGATTTTTTCTGCGAACGTATAAAGCGCCAACGCCTTTTGGACCATACATTTTATGTGCGGTAAACGCCATTAAATCAATGCCATCTTTATTTACGTCAACTGGTATTTTACCTACAGCTTGTGTTCCATCTGTAAAAACCAAAACACCATGCTTGCGGGCAATTGCACTAATTTCTTTCATTGGCATTACGGTTCCAATCTCATTATTGGCATACATAATAGAAATTAAAACAGTATTTGGTTTGATGGCAGCTTCTAATTCTTCGAGGTTGATTAATCCATCAGGTTGAACTTGTAAATAAGTAACCTCTCCTCCTAATTTTTCGATATGCTTGCACGTATCAATAACCGCTTTATGTTCGGTTGTAGCGGTGATGATGTGATTTCCTTTGCTTGCATACATTTCATAAACACCTTTGATGCCTAAGTTATCGGCTTCTGTAGCGCCTGAAGTAAAAATAATTTCTTTTGGATCAGCACCAATTAATTTGGCAACTTGCTCACGCGCATAATCAACTGCTTCTTCTGCAGCCCAACCAAAAGGATGGTTTCTACTGGCAGAATTTCCAAAATGATTCAAAAAATAAGGCGTCATTGTCTCTAAAACACGCGGATCCATTGGTGTGGTAGCGTTGTTATCTAAGTAAATTGGTAATTGTAGCATATAAAATAAGGTGAGTTTTTAATACTCATTAATAACACGAAATTAGTATAAAAGGTTTTATTTTGCTAGAGATAATTCAATTCAATTCATTAAATAACGGATTTCGTAAACATCTATTAAACTTTTAAACTAAATATGCAACAAGTTGAACATATCGGCATTGCCGTAAAAAACCTTGACATTTCCATTCCTCTTTTTGAAATGTTGCTCAATACCAGTTGTTATAAAACAGAAACCGTTGATTCTGAGAATGTTAAAACTGCTTTTTTTCAAACAGGCAGCACCAAAATTGAATTGTTGGAAAGTTCAACTTCAGATGGCGTAATTTCTAAATTCATAGAAAAAAAAGGAGAAGGTATCCACCATATCGCTTTTGAAGTGGCTGATATTTTAGCCGAAATGAAAAGATTATCTAATGAAGGCTTTCAGTTATTGAATGAAATTCCCAAAAAAGGGGCCGACAATAAATTGGTTTGTTTTTTACACCCTAAAGGAACAAATGGGGTACTAATTGAACTTTGTCAAAGTATTTAATAAATAAAAAGGATAACCGCTAAAACGCAAAAGTTGGATATAATAAAAATATATTTTTTACGTTTGTTTGTTTAATTACTGTAAAAAATGATTTTTAATCAATTTGCTTAATAATGAAAAGAATAATATTTGCTTTGATAATCATTTCCTTGTGTGGATATAGTTGTACCCCAAAATTTGACCCAGCTAAATCTGCAAATCATAGACATAAATTTAGAAGCTAATATATCTGTGATAATTATTTCAAAAACGGATTATCTCTTTTTTCATCGCCAATATTTGTTATTTCCCCGTGACCACTATACACAATAGTTTCATCTGGTAATACAAATAATTCATTTTTGATGCTCGAAATCAGTGTATCAAAATTACCTCCAGGAAGATCTGTTCGACCAATGCTTCTATGAAATAACACATCTCCACCTATTACAAAATTTTGCGTTTTACAATAAAAACTCAAACTGCCAGGACTGTGACCAGGTGTAAAAATGGAAACTAACTCATCATTATCTAACTTGATTTTTTCACCGGCTTCAATATATTTCAATGGACCAACGTAATTATCAAATGGCATGTTATATATCAATCCGCTTGTAGGTGCATAATCCAACACCTGTTTTTCGTTGGGATGAATTTGAGGAATCAATTGGTATTTCTCTGCAACAAATTTATTTCCAAAAACATGATCTAAATGACAATGGGTATTGAGTAATATTTGTGGTTTTAATTGATTGGATAAAATAAATTGAGCCAATATTTCGCGTTCTTCCTCAAAATAACAGCCTGGATCAATGATGATACAATTGTTTAGCTCATTGTAAAGTAAATACGTATTTTCTTGGATTGGGCTAAATTGAAAACATTTGATGGTAAGCATTTGATGAATTTTGTTTTAAGGATTAATCTTAATCAACTAATTTAGTATTTATTATAACGAAACCAATTATGCCAAAGTTCAGTAGATTATTTTTGTTTTCATTTTTTTTATGTTGTTTTTTCAACAATATCAATGCTCAAGTAAACGCCGTAACATTTGGCAAAAATAGGGTTCAGTTTAAAAAGCTAAAATGGAATTATTATCAATCAGATAATTTCAATGTATATTTTTATTCAAATGGACAAGAGTTGGCCAAATATGCATTGCAAGTAGCAGAGAAAGAATTATCAGATATTGAACAAGCCGCAGAATATAGTTTACAAAGAAGGGCAAACATTTTAGTTTACAACAACTACAATGATTTTCAGCAATCCAATGTGGGATTAAATACAGATATTTTAAACAGTGGCAGTTCAACACAATTGGTCAATAATAAAATGTTGGTCTACTTCGATGGCAATCATGAAAAATTAAAAATTAAAATCAGAGAAGGTATTGCAGATGTAATTACAAAAAACATGCTTTTTGGTGATAATTTAAGTGAAGTAGCTAGCAACCAAACTTTTTTAGATTTACCCAAATGGCTTACTGATGGCTATGTTGCTTATTTAGCAGAACATTGGAATACAGCATTAGATGATGAATTGAAAGGAGAAATACTAAGCGGTGATTACAAAAAATTCTCAAAATTCAGTGCCGCAAATCCATCTTTAGCGGGTCATGCCTTTTGGTATTTTATAGAAGAAAAATACAAAAAAGAAAACGTAACCTTTTTTCTTTATGTTGCCCGCACTAATAAAAGCATCAATAAAGCAAGTTTACAAATCACAAAAAAATCGTTCAAAGCTTTGCTTGCAGAGTTTATGATTTATGAAGAAGAAAAATACGAAAACGATCTTAGAAAAAGGAAAGCTTATCCCAAAGGCAGTTACGTTGATGGATTTGAAATTACACCTCAAATAGATTATTATCGATTTAATGTAAACCCAATAAAAAAGAACAATTCATATTTAGTAACGCAATTTAAAAAAGGAATTGTTCGTGTGTTATTAAACGATGAATATGAAAATACCACGTTGTTGAAATTTGGCATCAGAACAACACAAAAAAACATCAATCCCAATTATCCAATGATGGCTTGGGATCCAAAAGGAACAAAATTTACAATTGCCTATTCCGAAAGGGGTAAACTGCTTTTACTTTTATTTGACGCAACAACAAAAGAAAAAAAATGGGAAATTGATTTAACAGATAAGCTGGACCAAATTCAGGATATGAAATACATGCTCAATAGCAGAACATTATTATTATCCGCAGTGAAGAATGGTCATACCGATATATTTACGTTTGATTTAGAGAAAGAAAAACTGACTCAAATTACCAATGATGTTTATGACGATTTAGATGCCACATTTGTAAGTTTCCCAAATAAAACTGGAATTGTATTTGCAAGCAATCGACCATCAGCAACTGCCGAAAATGGCGATACTGTATTGCCAAGCGACAATAGGTACAACATATACATGGTAACAAATTTTGGCGACAAACCAGAGTTGAATCAAATCACCAAACTAACCGATTTAAAATATGGAAATGCAAGATATCCAGCGCAATATAATGTAAACCATTTCACGTTTGTAAGTGATGAAAATGGCATTGCAAATAGATACGCCGGTTTTTTTACAACAAAAAATATGGGGTCAGATACATTGATTTTAATCGGTGATAACATCTTGCGCAATCCAACTAAAATAGAGATAGACAGTGCATTACAGGCTCAACAAAAAATCGAAATCGATTCATTAGCCATTGTTTCAATGACCTCAGATTCGACATACACATTTCCTTTAACGAATTATGAAAGCAGTTTGGCTGAAACCAAATCAGCGGGAGATGACAGAATATTAAGTGAAGTAACCCGTTCGGGGAATGAAAAAAACCTTTACAAATTAAAACTAGATGCGAATGCACTTTCCAAAAGAAATGTAACGGCACAACCTACAGAATTTGGAAAAAAATTGATGCGTGAAAGCAAAAAAACTAAAGTTGCCAGTGCAAAAAATGTTGTGGGTTATGAGGTTAAGTTAAAACCCGAATCTGAATTTCAAAATGAATTTGAAAAAGAAAAAACAGACAGCACCGCTATTGGCACAACAATATCATCGGTATTAATAACAGACGAAAACAACGTACTAAATCGTGCAAAATTATATGCCTACAATCCAATTAAATTCTCTGCAGATTTTGGTTCGGCTAGTTTTAGCACAACGGTGTTATTTAATAAATACCAACCTTATGGTAATGGATCAGGTCCAATTATGTTGAGCAGCAATACGCCATTGAATGGTTTAATTACTTTAGGTACTTCTGATTTAATGGAGGATAAAAAAGTATTGGGCGGATTTAAAATAGGCACCAATCTAAAAGATAATGAATGGTTCGTAAGTTATCAAAATCTAAGAAGAAGAATTGATTGGGGCATATCGTATTACAGAAATGTTTTGGGAACAGATGTAAGTTTTGCAAATAGACCAGGAGACATATATCCAGGAAAAATGGTAACGAATTTTTACATGGCTAATGTGAGTTTTCCATTTGATGAAACCAAAAGCATACGTTTATCATCAGGTGTACGCTCCGATTTAATAGCATTATCAAACGTTGATCAATTAAGTGCTTCATTTGATAATCAATCAAAAATTTATTCAAATACACATTTAGAGTATGTTCACGACAACAGTTTGAACAAGATGAATAACATTTGGAACGGCCTTCGATATAAAGCATTTATCGATTGGAATCGTCAGGTAAAGGGCTTGGTAGAAGGTGTTGGCGCTACGATGTTTAATTTCGGATTTGATGCGAGATATTATTATCCAATTTATAAAAATTTTATTTGGGCTGGACGTGCTGCTGGTGATTTCAGTTGGGGCAATCAAAAAATCATTTATTATTTGGGTGGTGTAGATGGCTGGTTGATGTTTGGCAACAATGTAAAACCAGGCACAACAAGAGAACGATATTTTAATAGTTCAAATGCGCCTGCACAAGATGATACTTATGCATTTCAAAGCTTGGCGCTGAATATGAGGGGATACATTCAAAATGTAGCTAATGGAAATAATGCTATTGTTCTAAACAGTGAATTCAGATTGCCTGTAATGTCAACGCTTTTTGATAAAATATCTAACAATGCTTTTTTAAGGGATTTTCAAATTACACAGTTCATTGATTTAGGCTCTGCTTGGAATGGTTCAGTAAAAAAAATAAAACGACCAGAAACGATTTATAACCAACTTCCAAATGGTAATCCTGGCCAAGTAACTGTAAAATTAAAAACTGGCGGTGTAGGTCCGTTTGTGGGTGGATATGGTTTTGGTGCAAGAAGTACACTATTTGGGTATTTTATAAAATACGATATCGGTTGGCCAATGAATACTTTCTTTGGAGGGAAGCCAGTAATGTATGTTTCTTTGGGATTGGATTTTTAAAAATGGTTTAATAAAATTTGTTGTCTTTAATAAAGTAAAAATTTAAAAGTAAAAAGTAAAAATTGTTTGTTCTCGGATTTTAAACTTTTATCCAAAATGCAGGCTCTATTTTTACTTTTTAATTAAAGAATATTCAACACCTCTAAAATAATTCCACAGGCTTTTTCAATTTCAGCATCTGAAATATTTAATGGTGGTGCTATTCTTAAAGCATGAGATGCAAATAAGAACCAATCTGTAAAAACACCTTTTTCAATCAACGCATCAATAACTTTTTTATTGGTTTCAAATGAATCAAAATGAACTGCTATCATCAAACCTCTGCTTGATATTTTATTTATTTTTTCATGCTTTAATAAAGATAAAAAGAGTTGTTCTTTTGAACTTATTTGATCAAGAATTTTATCTTCCATCAATACTTCAAAAGCCGCTAGACCTGCTGCACAGGAAACTGGATGACCACCAAATGTATTGATATGTCCAAGTACCGGATTGAATGTAAATGAATCCATTATTTTTTTATCCGACACAAATGCGCCCAATGGCATTCCGCCGCCCAAAGCTTTTCCTAGTAATAAGATATCTGGCACAACATCAAATTGTTCAAATGCCCATAATGTTCCATTTCTACCAAAGCCACACTGTATCTCATCCAGAATAAGCAAAGCGCCAGTTTCTGTACATCGTTTACGCAATGCCGTTATCCAATCTTGCTGCGGCAAATTAACCCCTGCTTCCGCTTGAATCGTTTCTGCAATTACACATGCTGTTTCTTCTGTAATTTGGCTCAACGCTTCAATATCATTATAATTTAATTGTGTAATTCCTGGCAACAACGGTCGAAATGCTTGTTGCCAATATTCACTGCCCATTACGCTTAACGCACCTTGCGTACTTCCATGATATGAATTTTTAAATGAAACAATTTTTGTACGGCCTGTGTAACGCTTCGCTAATTTCATTGCCCCTTCTGTTGCCTCACTCCCACTCGCTGTAAAAAAAACAGCATTTAAATTTTCTGGTAAATAAGATGATAATTTCGTTGCATAATCTACTTGAGGGTTTTCTACAAACTCACCATATACCATAATATGCAAATACGCCTCTGCTTGTTTTTTAATGGCATCAACTACCTTAGAATTACAATGTCCGATATTGCAAACGCTTATGCCAGCTATCAAATCTATAAATTCCTTTCCATCTGCATCCCACATTTTACTACCTGATGCTTTTACAATGTTCAAACAAAGTGGTGCTTCGGAAGTTTGTCCTACATGTTGAAGAAAAAGTTGCCTAGCATTCATATAAAATAATAATGATTAAAAAACAAAATCGGTTTATGTAATTTTACGCAAGTTATACCTTTATCGAGAAAAAATATTTTCAATTGATTTTGGTATTATTTAAATGAAAATACTAAAACAACAATCACACTATATGGCTTATATTTTTCCGGTAAATGATAAACATCCTAAAATGGGTGAAAACTGTTTTATAGCGCCAAATGCAACAATCGTTGGCGAAGTAACAATGGGAAACGATTGCAGTGTTTGGTTTAATGCAGTAATTAGAGGTGATGTAAATAAAATCACCTTAGGCAATAAAGTTAATGTTCAAGATGGGGCAATTATTCATTGCACCTATCAAAAATGTGGTACTATTGTTGGAAATAATGTAAGCATTGGCCATAATGCTATTGTACACGGGTGTGTAATCAATGAAAATGTGTTGGTGGGAATGGGGGCTATTATTATGGACAATGCACAAATAGGTAGCAACAGCATCATTGCAGCAGGTGCTGTGGTATTGGAAAACACCATTGTTGAGCCAGGTAGTATTTATGCAGGCGTTCCAGCAAAAAAAGTAAAAAATATCAGCGAAGGTTTAATAAATGGGGAGATAAATCGCATTGCAGACAATTATGTGATGTACAGTGAATGGTTCAGGAATATTGAAAAGTAAAAATTAAAAAATGTATTTAGATAATTTTGACTTTTCACTTTTGAATTTTGAATTCTCTGTTTTAACTTTTAATTTTTGACTTTTAACATAGTATTTAATAAAAAATAATCACCTTCAAAAAAATATTAAAGAATGAAAAATATTTTAATCACTTTATGCGTTATTGGTTTATTAAGCAGTTGTTCGATGTTGAGATCTCGTAAAACGGGTTGCCCAACTAGTGGTGCAGCTATAGGAGCAGAAAGATTAGCGTCTGGAGACCCTAAAGCCATTAG
Source organism: Chitinophagaceae bacterium (assembly GCA_027489035.1). Taxonomy (GTDB): domain Bacteria; phylum Bacteroidota; class Bacteroidia; order Chitinophagales; family Chitinophagaceae; genus Ferruginibacter. Next base: position 327,353 of record JAIYAN010000012.1, on the reverse strand, counting down.
AGCATCGAACAAATCAAAATTTAAAGGAAAACGAAAAGTTTATTAATCATGTAATCGATTCTTTAACCAATATAAAAACCAAAATCTATGTCGTACCAACTAAAAACTAAATCCGGAGCAACCGAAGCTGTTATTGATGACAACTGCGGAATTTCTAAATTTTATGCTATTGCACATTTGCTTTCAGAAGATTTGCAAGTGATTTTTTTGAATCAAATCGATGACGCTGAAACATTGGACTGGGATTTTAAATACAAAGAACAGTTCCTCACATTGCACTACAACATATTTGAAGGTGTGCGCATTTTTCCTCAAGAAGTAAAAAACAATACTTATAAAAACGAAAGTGCAGTTATGGAAGTTGCACATTTTCTGGAAAGAAATATTTATTAATCAATAATTCTTTTGCTGAATAGAATCTAAAATATTCAAGTAACTCACATATCTATTATAATCAATGCTGTTATCATTAACAGCATTTTTTATGGCACATGATGGCTCATTAATGTGAATGCAATTATTAAACTGGCACTCATGCATCAATGCTTTCATTTCAGGAAAATAATGCGCCAATTCATATTTATCAATTGCAAATAAACCAAGCTCACGTATTCCTGGAGTATCAATCACTTTTCCACCAATGGGCAGGTCAAACATTTCAGCGAATGTTGTCGTATGCATACCCTTTCCACTCCATTCACTTACATCTTGAGTTCTTAATTCTAATTCGGGAAAGAGCATATTAATAAACGTTGATTTTCCTACACCCGAATGACCACTTAGTAAGGTGGTTTTGTTTTGTAAAACCGATTGTACTTCTTCCATTCCTTCATTGGTATGCAAACTGATCGCTTTGATTTGATATCCAATTTGTTCATATACTTTTTTAACATGCGCTAGTTTCAATTGATCCGTCTCATCCAATAAATCAATTTTATTAAAAACAATAATTGCCGGTATTTGATAGGCTTCTGACGTTACTAAAAAACGATCCATAAAACCAGTGGATGTTTTGGGGTCTTTTATAGTGGCAAAAAGCAGCGACTGATCTAAATTAGACGCAATAATGTGTTGTTGATTTTTATTATGTGGCGATGTTCTCGTTATGTAATTTTTTCTTGGAAATATTTCTGTGATAATAGTGCTTTCTATATCTTCTTCATTTTCAATATTGACCACATCCCCTACTGCCAAAGGATTTGTAGATGTGAACCCATCTATTTTGAATTTCCCTTTTATGCGTGCATTATATACTTTTCCTGATTCATTTTTTACAATGTACCAGCTTCCTGTTGATTTATATACGGTTGCAATCATGAATTAATTTTAAGAAAGATATTTTCCAACAATAGGCATTCTTCGTCCTACGCCAAAAGCTTTTGATGACACCCTTATAATAGGACAGAATTGATTTCGTTTGTATTCATTTATGTTAACCATTTTCAAGATTCGATCTACTAACGGTGCATCGTACCCTAAGTTTTTAATTTCCTGAGGTCCTTTTACATGTTCGATATATTGATACAAAATATTGTCTAGAACAGCATAGTCTGGCAAACTATCACTATCTTTTTGATTAGGTCGAAGTTCTGCACTAGGTGCTTTTGTAATGATATTGTTTGGAATGATTTCCTTATATCTATTGATGTAATTTGCTAATGCATAAACCTGCATTTTATAACAATCACCCAACACGCCAATGCCTCCAGCCATATCACCATAAAGCGTTCCATATCCAGTAGCCAGTTCGCTTTTGTTAGATGTGTTGAGTAAAATAAAACCAAATTTATTGGCAATAGCCATCAATAAATTTCCACGCGATCTGCTTTGAATGTTTTCTTCTGCTATACCAAATTCCGTTCCAGCAAAAAGCGGATTTAATTCGTTTAAAAAAGCATCATTGATTTGTTGGATGGGCAAAATATGATAAGGATTATCAAGATTTTTACTGAGTTGAACGGCATCATCAACAGAATGTGTACTCGAAAAAGTTGAAGGCATTAACACTGCTGTTACATTTTCTTTTCCTAATGCATCTACTGCTATAGCTAAAGTAACCGCACTGTCTATTCCTCCGCTACTGCCCAAGATCGCTTTTTTGAAACCCATCTTTGAAAAATAATCTTTGATGCCTAAAACAAGTGCTTTGTATATCAAATCGATATTTAAAGTTGGCATTAGATTTTCTGGAAATAATTGTTGATCTAAAATTGGAATATTTTCAATTGGAGATTCTGCACTAATGCTATTGTCATCGTTTAGCTGAAACGATTTTAAGTCTGTTTCAAAAGATTTTAACAGCCCGCAAACTTGTGCGTTTTTATCCATTACTATAGATCCTCCATCAAACACAATTTCAGTTTGACTTCCAACCGCATTACAATAAAACATTGGAATTCCGTACTTCAACACATTTGCTTGAATGATGGAAAGTCTGTCATCCTGATGTGTGTAATCAAATGGCGAGGCCGATAAATTAATCATCAAATCCGGTTGTTGATTCATCATCATGTCCATGGGACAAATTTTATACAACGGATTTTCATCTATATTCCAAATGTCTTCACAAATGGTAACTGCAATTTTCTTTCCTTTAAAATGAATAACATTCCATGCTGTAGCTGGCTCAAAATAACGATTTTCATCAAAAACATCATAAGTAGGCAAACAAGTTTTTTGAATCACTTGTTGAATTTTTCCATCAAATAAAAAATAGGCTGCATTAAATAAATCCTTACCTAATTTATTGGGATTTCTTTGCGGAGCACCAATCAATACTGCAATGCCATTGGCTTCTTTGCAAATCAATTCAATACTTTGCAAACATTTTTCAATAAAGTCATTGAAATATAAAAAATCTCTTGGCGGGTAACCACAAATAGAAAGCTCACTAAACACAATCAAATCGCCTTGATTCGATTTAGCTTCTTTTATTGCATCAATGATTTTGTTGGTGTTGCTTTCGAAATTACCAATATGATAATTTTGTTGCGCTAAAAATATTTTCATTTAAACTAACTTTACCCTGAAATTTAAATTCACTGTTTGTAAAGTTAATTCATTTGTATGCGATTAATAAGAAGTTTGCTTTTATGTTTATTATTTTTTTCCTGCCATTCAAATAAAAATAGCCCTGATGTTTCTGATATAAAAATCAACATCAATACCATTCGATTTGAAAAAGTATTTTTTAATATCGACACCACGAATACATTGATGGAATTGGGAAAAACCACAAATGAATTTTCCAATTTCAATGCATTTTTTTTATCCAATTTGTTGAATTTAGATCCTCAATGGCCTGATTCAATTTCTTCAAAATATATAAATGAATATATTGGCGCATACAAACCAATTTATGATACCAGTCAAATCATTTTTAAAGATTTTAGTAAATATGAAAGCGAAATAAAATCCGGTTTGCAATATTTAAAGTATTATTATCCAAATTATAAAGCACCAAACCAAATCATTACTTATATCGGGCCACTTGATGGGTATGGCGATATCATCACACCAAATGCTTTTGTAATTGGACTCCACCAGCATTTGGGTAAAAATGCATCTTATTACAATACAAGCATTGTATCTGAAACATATCCACCATACATTTCAGCAAGATTTGAGCCAAGTTATATTTCAATCAATTGCATGAAAAATGTGGTTTTAGATTTATATCCTGAAGGATCTGAAGAAAAATCTTTAGTGATTCAAATGATTGAGAAAGGAAAAAGATTATACATGCTAGAGATGTTGCTTCCCGAAAAACCAGAATATCAATTGATTGGTTATACCCAAAAACAAATGGACGATTGTAATGAGCATGAAGCTTCAATTTGGAATTTGTTTATTCAAAATAATTTATTGCAAAGCACAGACTATAATTTGATTAGAAATTATATTGGTGATAGTCCGAAAACACAGGAATTGGGCGATGCTTCTCCAGGCAATATTGGTTCGTATGTAGGATGGCAAATTGTAAGAAAATACATGTCTAAAAATTCGGAGATTAAGCTCAACGAATTAATGACAAAAGATGCTGATGAGATTTTAAGTAAGGCTAAATATAAACCTTAGGCAGCCATTTGAAGATTTTCCTTAGTTTCTACCGGCGATTTACCCAATTGATACATCACTCTAAAATGAGAAGCTAAAGCTTCAAACATAGTAGGATAATAATTGTAGGGCAAATTAAACTCTTTACATTTCTGCTGAACAATTTTGCTGATTGCAGGATAATGCACGTGACTAATTTTTGGAAAAAGATGGTGTTCAATTTGAAAATTTAATCCACCAACAAACCAAGAAATCATTTTATTATTCATCGCAAAATTGGCGGTGGTTTTTATTTGATGTTCAGCCCAAGCAGTTTCAAGATGTTTTGTAGTGTCTAATGGAATATGCTCGAACTCTGTGTTTTCAACCACATGCGCCAATTGAAACACAAAAGATAAGGTTAAACCCATTGCCATATTCACTGCAAAAAAACCAATCAACCAACCAAGCCAACCGAAAGAAATTATTGGAATGATGATAAACACCGTTAGGTAATACAATTTTGTGATCCAAAAAATAACATGCTCTTTGGTGTTCATTTCCCAAGCATCAGTTGTATAAATTTTACGTTTGAAATACTTAGTAAAATCCATTACAAAAATCCAAAAAATAGAGGACAATGAGTAAATGGGTGTAAGATACAGATGTTGAATCTTATGCATTGGAACCCATTTTTGCGATTCGCATTGACGGATAATTGGGCTTTTAGCAATGTCATCATCTATACCATCAACATTGGTGTATGTATGGTGAATGATATTGTGTTTTTGTTTCCAGAAAAATGAATTAGCACCCAAACCATTTGAGGCAATTAATCCTAAAAAATCATTGAGTTTACTGTTTGTACTATAACTTCCATGATTTGCATCGTGCATAACTGAAAAGCCAATACAAGCAAAAAGAAATCCAAGCAATATGGCCAATAAAATTGAAACATAAATTGGCATGCTTACAAAAAACAAACTGAAATAAATTGAAATGGCTGAGGAAATTAAAACAATGGTTTTGATGTATAATCGATAATCGCCCGTTTTTGAAATCTTGTTGGATTTAAAATATTGATCAACCTCAGATTTTAAACTAATAAAAAATTGATTGTTGCTGTTGTTGAACGTAAGTTTAGACATATAGTAAATTAGACTTTGGGTTAAATTCCAAAAGATTCGGGCAATAAAGGTAGTTAATTCAATTTCATGGGGGCTGTTAAATAAAAAGGTGCTATTTCGGCAATGAATATTGCTTTGGAATGCATGTTTTGTAGAACATAATTCCCTTGCATTCTTCCCAATTCTGATTTTAAATTACAACCACTAACATATTGATATTTTTCAGCAGGCTGAATGACAGGCTGAATGCCTACAACACCTTCTCCTTCTACTTCTTTTACTATTCCATTGCTGTCTAAAATATGCCAATACCTACTTAATAATTTTACTGGAAATAGATTAGAATTCTGAATGGTGATTTTATAAGCAAACATAAAATCATGATTTTTCGGATTGCTATATTCCTGTTGATAAAATGTTTCTACAGAAATTATGATGCCAAAAGATATCTTGGATTGCATGATTTATTGTTTAAACTAAAATTAAGAAATTATTCAAAGCGATGTTCAACTTTTTTAGGCAAACTAAAAATATAATGAACATCTAATTTATCAGTAAAAACGGGACTTGTTTTATATTTTTTTAGATTGTGTATAGCCATTTTTTAATAGCCATTGAAGTATTTTGTCTCTTTGATCGCCTTGAATCAGCATTTCGCCATCTTTTGCCGAACCGCCTGTACCACAATGGTTTTTAAGCTTTTTTACCATCTCTTCTTTATCCAATTGCGTACCAATAAATCCGATAATTAAGCTTACCGCTTTCCCTGCTCGATGCTTGGTTTCTAATCTAATTTTTAATTTTTGCTGATTGGGCAAAAGTGTTTCTTCTTCTATTTCTTGTTCAACTTCTGGCTTGAAATTAGGGTCTGTAGAATAAACAAAGCCAATTGTGTTGGGTTTCTTTTTCATTTAAATGATGTTGAATTTTTAAGTCAAAATTTAAAAGTAAAAAAACTTGTCCGTAGTAGAGGAACAAAATCGTTAATACCTTTTTTAATTTTGACTTTTAAATTTTTAATTTTTTGTTTTACTAAATAATCACCGCTTTCAAACTCAGGTCTATGCTCTGGGCTTGATGAATAATGGCTCCGCAAGAAATAAAATCCACCCCAGTTACTGCATAAGATTCAATGTTGTCAAGATTTATACCACCGCTTGCTTCAGTTTCAAATTTGCCGTCAATTATGCTCAATGCCTCTACTATTTGATTGGGTGAAAAATTATCCAACATAATACGATCTACTTTTCCAATAGAAACTACTTTTTTTACATCTTCTATAGTTCTGGTTTCTACTTCAATTTTTAATTCGGGATGGAATTTATCAACATAATCTGCTGCCATCAATATGGCTTTTTCTATTGAACCGCAATAATCAATGTGATTGTCTTTCAACATAATCATATCATAAAGTCCAAATCGATGGTTTGTACCTCCGCCAATTCTAACCGCTTCTTTTTCTAAAAGCCGGAAATTAGGAGTGGTCTTTCTTGTGTCTAGTAATCTAGATTTATATGGCTTTAATTTTGAAACGTATTTGTGGGTAAGCGTTGCAATTCCACTCATCATTTGCATGGTATTTAGCACAAGCCTTTCACAAGATAAAATAACATGAATTGGTGCTTTAATTTCAAAAGCAATATCGCCAGATTTGGCATACGTTCCATCCGAAATGAAGGAATTAAAAATAATAGAATCATCTACTCGAGAAAAAATAGTGGACGCAATGTCTACTCCTGCAAGCACACAATCTTGCTTGACTTTTAAAATGGCTTCCCCCATTGCATTTTTATCAATGCAGCACAAAGTAGAATGGTCGCCATTTCCAATATCTTCTTTTAGTGCAGCATCAATTAATAGTATCAAATCATCATGAATAATCATAAAACAAATGTACTGATTGAATTGGAAACGAGGGTGCGAAGAATTAAAAAGTAAAAAGTAAAAATTTAAAAAATATAACGCGCACTTTTAAAGTTAATACGTCAATCAATCGATTTATTATTGAATTTTAACTTTTGACTTTTAACTTAAATAATAACAAACAAATTCAATTATTTCACATCAAATCTAATTTCCTGTAAGATTGATTTTTGACCAACCTGTTTGATGTATAGTGTGGTTTTAAACGTGCCATTTCGGGTGTATAAATTACCAATGCAATATTGAGCTCCAATGTTATCTCCTGTATGTACAACTTCAAAATGTTTAACCTGATGAAGTTTAAAGAAATCTTTTAAAACTAATTCTGCTTGAACCTTGCTGTAGTTATTGCTCTTATCAGGCAAAGAAATCTCTACATTAGAATCAAAATATGCGGATAAACGAGTTGAATTTCCAGATTCAATAGACATGATTATACTATCTAAATTGTTACTTCCTTTAAATGAAAAAAGGAAAAACAAAATGAATACATATTTTAAATTGGCTTTCATAATAAACAGTTTAATTGTAAAAAACCAGTTTTATACATTAACAATAACGATTCAGCTGGTAAAAAATTGTTTGCGATATGAAATTAATTACGAGAATAACAGCATGCAATGAGTAAATTGCGTTATTAATAAAATGCCTCTTCTACAGAGACACTATTTTCATTATTGAAAAAATAAAAAAATGAATAATAAAAAAATTGCCTTAGTAATTATGGATGGTTGGGGACTTGGAAAAGTAAAAGAAAGTGATGCTATTCAACATGCAAATGTTCCATTTGTGACGAGTCTTTACAAAAAATATCCAAATACCACTTTAATTACATGTGGTGAAGAAGTTGGGCTACCTGCTGGTCAGATGGGTAATAGTGAAGTTGGACATTTGAATTTAGGCGCTGGGCGTATTGTGTACCAGGAATTGGAACGCATCAATGTGGCCATTAAAAACCACAGCATCGAAGAAAATACTACATTCAAAGCGGCAATAAATGAAGCCAAAAACAACAACAAAACACTTCACTTGTTGGGTTTGGTAAGTGATGGAGGTGTGCATGCACATATCAATCATTTAAAAGCAATTTTGTCCATCTGCAAGGTAAACGGATTAACAGATGTATTGGTGCATGTATTTACAGATGGAAGAGATACTGATCCTAAATCTGGTAAAGGCTTTATACAAGACTTACAAAATCACATGAAAATATCAACTGGTAAAATCGCTACAATTACCGGTAGATATTATGCAATGGATAGAGATAAAAGATGGGAAAGGGTTAAAATTGCTTACGATGCTTTGGTAAATGGATTGGGTAATAAAACCAATGATTTTGAAGCCACAATACAAGATTCATACAACAATGGTGTAAGCGACGAATTTTTAATGCCGATGATTAATGGCAACATTGAAAAAACAACCATTTCTGCGGATGATGTGGTTATCAGTTTTAATTTCAGAACAGATAGATGCCGCGAAATTACCGAAGTGCTTACGCAAATTGAAATTCCTGAGTTTGAAATGAAGCCTTTGAAATTGCATTATACCACCATGACACAATACGATCATTCATTTAAAAATGTACACGTGATTTTTGAAAATGATGATTTAAAAAATACGCTTGGTGAAGTATTGACTGCAAATGGTAAAACACAGGTTAGAATGGCGGAAACAGAAAAATATCCGCATGTAAGTTTCTTTTTTAGTGGGGGCAGAGAAAAACCATTTGAAGGCGAAAAACGAATCATGATTCCATCACCAAAAGTAGCCACTTACGATTTAAAGCCAGAGATGAGTGCCATAGAACTTACAGATGCAGCGATAAAAGAAATTGGAGAAAACAAACCTGATTTTATTTGTTTGAATTTTGCAAATGCAGATATGGTGGGCCATACGGGCGTTTGGGAAGCCGTAATAAAAGCAGTGGAAACGGTAGATCAATGTGTTGAAAAAGTAGTAGCAGCAGCATTAAAAGAAGATTATACCATTTTCTTAACGGCAGATCATGGAAATGCAGATTATGAAATAAACGCAGATGGCACGCCCAATACAGCTCATACGGTAAACCCCGTTCCATTTTTTATTATAGACAACCATTGGAATGGACACATTAAATCGGGTAAGCTTGGAGATATTGCACCAACCATTTTGCATATGATGGAGATTGGGATACCGGAAGAAATGAATGGGGAGGTTTTGACGATGCCCCCATCCCCAACCCTTCCCCCAAAGGTGAAGGGAGTTTGAGTTTTGTAGGGGTTGAACATTTTCAACTCATTCAAAATGTTTGAGAAGTTTGTGAGGTTTTTGAAGTTTATGAGGTTTGTGAGGTTGAATTTGTTCAAAAGGTTCAATGAGTTCAAAAGGTTGGGTATTTTCGTCTGCCGATGTTGGTGTTTTCACCAACCATCAGTGTTAGGTTAAGCTCCCTTCACCTTTCGGGGGAAGGTTTGGGGATGGGGGCTCCTTGCGTTCTTGCTCCTTTGCGAGCTTTGCGTGAAACAAGAAAGGTTTAAATCGCTTCGCTTGTTTAAGGGTTTAATGGTTTAAGGTGGATGTATTCTCACTTTGCGTCCTTGCTCCTTTGCGAGCTTTGCGTGAAACAAAAAACAAAAAACAATGATAAAAAAAATAATCTTCTTTCTTGTAATAGCGTTTGTGGCCATACAATTCTATCCACGCAACAACAATAATGTTTCAAAAATCAAAAGCGAATATGCTTTGTCGATATCAGAAACCACATCTGATAGTGTATTACAAATATTAAAAACAAGTTGTTATGATTGTCATAGCAACAACAGTGTATATCCATGGTATAGCAACATTCAGCCATTTGCGTGGTGGATAGCTCATCACATATACGAGGGCAAAGAATCTTTAAATTTTGATGAATGGGGAACATACACATTAAAGAAAAAAAATCATGTACTCCATGAAATTGAAGAGCAAATTGAAGAAGGTGAAATGCCACTAGAATCGTATAAATGGATTCATAAAAATGCAGTTTTAACGGATCAACAGAAAAGGTTGATTTACGACTGGGTGAGGAAGAATTAAAAGAGGTTGGAAAGGTTTGAGATGTTTTTGAAGTTTAAGAGGGTGAACTCATTGAACTTATTGAAATTATTGAACCTTTTGAACATCCCTAACTTATCAAACCTCACAAACATCTCAAACCTCTTAAACGTCTTTTCAAAAATTAATCCTTACATTTAGTAAAATAATTTTTCCATGACAGAAGAAGAATTACTTGATGGCAGTAAAAACAATAATGCTGTTGCTCAAGAACTTTTGTATCAAAAATACAGTCCCAAAATGTTGGGTGTTTGCTATCGTTTTGCAAAAAGCAAAATGGATGCGGAAGATATGCTACAAGAAGGATTTATAAAAGTTTTTTCTCAGCTTAATCAATACCAAAATACAGGTTCTTTTGAAGGCTGGATCAGAAGAATTATTGTTAACACATGTATTAATGTACTCAAAAAAAACAAGCGATTTTCTGATTGTTTAGACATTTCGTTTGCAGAAAATTTACACAGTTTAGAAAAAAATATCCCTTCAATTATTCAAGCCAAACAAATCGTTGATTGTATCCGTTTGTTGCCAATCGGATATCGTACCGTTTTAAATCTTTATGCCATTGAAGGATATTCTCACAAAGAAATTGGAGCGCTTTTGGATATTCAAGAAAGCTCGAGCAGAAGTCAATATTTTAGAGCAAAAGCTATGCTTGAATTGGTGTTGATAAAAAATGGCATTTTAGATCAATCCAAAAAAGAATTGGCATGATGGAGCATTTTTCAACAGATCAATTTGAATCATTTTTAAAATCTTCGACGGAAAATTTTAAGATGCAGCCTTCCGCGCGCATATGGAATAGTTTGTTCAATAAAATGCATCCGGGTAGTAAATTGCCTTCTTTAAGTACATCGATTTTATTTTTCTTTTTATTTTGTTTTTTGGGCACCAATAAAAATAATTTCTCTGTAGAAATTGTAAAAACAACTCCTACACTATCAAACCTAATTAAAAATAAAAATATCCCCTCTTTTGCAAATAACCCAACAAAAATATACAATTCAAAATCTGACAGAATTCAGTCCCAATATAGTAAAGGCAGTATAGAATCCAATTTTTATGAATCCCTATTTTTAACCAATATTAACGATTCAAATAAAAATTCTACATCAGAAATTTGTGCAATTAAAAATGAAAATCCAATAGATAATCAATCGCAAGAATTTGAATTGATTAAAAAGATTGGCCAACATTTCACCTTTTTAATTCATCATAAAGATTTTGATAATAAAAAAACTAATGTTGTAAAGGCTAATGAAAAAAGAAGTCAATTTTCATACGAGATTTATGCAACGCCATCTATGGATTACCGTAATGCCAACCATCAAAATGCACGAAATCCTATAGATAGCAATAATACAAATATGCATGTAAATTTCGAAGCAGGTGGTGCCATTATAATGAATGTATCGAAAAATATTCGGATAAAAGCGGGTGTGCAATTAAATTTCAGCCAATTAGATAACAATATAGTTAGCAATAATAACGATAAATCTGATGCTGCAAATATGTACAATTCAGTTGCGATGGTTAACAAAAAATTCAACAATACATCGAATATTTTCAAGAACAGCACCTATCAAGTTTCCATTCCAATTGGAACGGAATTTGAAATTATGCGTCATAATAAAATGAAATGGTATGCCGGTGCAACCATTCAACCCAGTTATTTATTTGTAAACAACGACCAATCTGTTTTTACAGAATTAAGTAACCAAGTATATCAACAGTCAATGATGCGCGAATGGAACGTAAACTCCAGTATAGAAACGTTTATAAATTATGATTTAAAAAATAACATTGAATTAAATGTTGGACCACAAATCAGGTATCAATTTTTATCAACGTACAAAAATGCATACCAACAAAATGAACGCTTGTATCAATTTGGACTTAAAATTGGTATTTCTAAAAAATTATAGAATTATACATTCATCTTGCGCCACAAAAGAATTAATTTTACGCAATGCGGAACTACATTTTTTTCTTAATTTTTATTTGTATAATTGCATCTTGTTCTCAAAACAATTCTGAAAAATCAACTTCAACGAAACCTGAATCAGAAGCAAGTTTTTTTCCAGTTGGCAATTATTTATTGGGAGATATTGCATTCATAAAACAAATCGGGATCAGCCCAAAATACATTCATTCTAAAAATGGAAAATCAGATAGTTCATTTTTACAACTCCAAAACATCGAAACCAATTTATCCGATTTTTTATCTCCAATGATTGATTCTATTGGCATGAGCTCTTGGGTTAAAGAATCTAAATTTTACGACGAAAGCATTGCATCTTTTACATTAAGTTATGATGTGCAAAAAGATTATTACGAAAAAACAACTTGGAGAAAATGGGATGTTTACGTTGATCCAGAGTCACAAAAAGTAGATAGAATATTTTTGGTGAAAAATATTTCCGATTCCACGATTGCACAACTAACTTGGATTCCTAAATCATATGCAAAGATTGTAATCATAAACAATCAAAATTCATCCGTAGTTGAAGAGAAAACATTTAATTGGAATTATTAATCACCTATGACGAAAACTGAATTTTTAGCGGTTTCTTCTGGAATCCCTTGTTTACCAGGAATATATAAATACTTTGATAAAAACGAAGTGCTTATCTATGTTGGAAAAGCGAAGCATCTTAAAAAAAGAATCAGCAGTTATTTCAATAAAAATATTCCAAACCAAAAAACAATTGAGCTTGTCAAAAAAATTTGTAGGATAGAATACACCATTGTAGACAACGAAGCCGATGCATTTTTTTTAGAGAACTCTTTAATTAAAGAATATCTACCGCAATATAACATCAATTTAAAAGATGATAAAACCTACCCGCACCTCGTAATTAAAAACGAAAACTTTCCGCGTGTTTTTTTTACCCGAAAAATTTATAAGAATAACGACTTCTATTTTGGTCCTTATACATCTATTGCCAATGTGAAAGAAATGCTGGATTTTATAAAAATATTTTTTCCTTTACGAACCTGCACGTTGAATTTAAATCAAGCAAACATTGAAAAGAAAAAGTTTAAAGTATGTCTTGAGTATCATTTAGGTAATTGCAAAGGTCCTTGTGAATCTTTACAAACAAAAGAAGAATACGATGAAGGACTTGATCGATTAAAAGCTATGCTTAAAGGGAATTTAAGTCCTTTAATGCAGCATCTAAAAGAGATTTTAAAACAGCACATTGAATTATTGGAGTTTGAGAAAGCGGCGATTATACAACAGAAAATTGATAATCTACAAACATTTAAAGCCAAATCAACGGTTGTAAATACCAAGACAGGAACAGTAGATGTATTTACTATTTTGGAAGAAGGAAATGTGGCTTACGTAAATTATTTAGCGGTAAATGATGGCAGTATTTATAGAACCAAAACGATTACGATTGAAAAAAAATTAGAAGAATCGCCTGCTGAAATTCTAACGTTTGCCATTGCGCAATTAAGACAATCATTTAGTAGTGAAGCGAAAGAATTGATCTTGCCATTTCCTATTCATTATCCTGAAGCAGGTATTTCAATTACAATACCTAAAGCGGGAGACAAAAAAAAGTTGCTCGATTTATCTCAAAAAAATGTGGATTATTTTATAGATGAAATCAGGCGAAATAAAATGTTACATCTTGAAGAAAAATCAAGTGATGAAGTAGAAGCAATATTGCATCAATTGCAAAAAGATTTAAATCTAGAATCATTGCCTTTACATGTAGAATGTTTTGATAACTCCAATTTACATGGAACAAATGCTGTGGCGGCTATGGTTTGTTTTAAAAATGGACTACCTAGTAAAGGCGATTATCGTCATTTTAATATAAAAACAGTTGAAGGAATTGATGATTTCGCATCTATGAAAGAAGTGGTTTTTAGGCGATATAAGCGATTAATTGATGAAAATAAACAACTTCCTAATCTAGTGATAATTGACGGCGGAAAAGGGCAGTTAAATGCTGCTATGGAAAGTATTGTAGAGTTAGGATTAGTGGGTAAACTTACTTTAGTGGGTTTGGCAAAAAATAAAGAGGAAATATTCTTTGTTGGCGATTCTGAGTCAATCGAACTTCCCTGGGCAAGCGAATCCTTGAAATTAATTAGAAGAATAAGAGATGAAGTGCATCGATTTGGTATAACACACCATCGCCAAAAAAGAAGTAATGCTGCTATAGAAAATGAATTGGAAAAAATAAAGGGCATTGGAACGGCTACAGCTGAAATGTTGCTAAAAAAGTTTAAATCAGTTAAGAAAATCAAACAATTAAATCTTGATGAATTAGTTGATCTAATAGGCAAATCAAAAGCAGAATTAGTTTTCAAAAGTTTGAAGCAATAAAAAAGCCTTTTCATTTGAAAAGGCTTTTTTAGTAAAGTTATTTTTTTGGAATTAGTAACTCCATTGATCTTGTTCGTAAGTGAAGATTTTTTCTTTAATTGTTTCTCCTTCAAAAAGTTGGTGTAATGGATTCTCTTTTAAACTTGGATAATTTTTCAAATCCAAATCTTTTGGGTTATCCATTGAACTCTTAATGATTCTACCAGAAAACATTCTGCTTTCAAATAACTCTTCCCAGCTCATTCTACCACCAAAATTTTTACCGTTATAAACTTCATAAGTTGCAAATACAGGACGTAAATCAGGATAATACAACCAGAATAATGGAGCAGGACCTAAATCGATACCACTAGAGGTAACTACATTTTTTACTGGAGCGATGCCTAATATTCTCCAAAATAATCTAGAACTTTCTTTATCGAAGATTACTTCTTCTTTTATTTGAAATCGATAAAAAGAATCTAAATTGATATCATTGTTTTTCTTTTTGGTACCAATTAAATTACCCGCTGAATCATAATCTGGAACATCTACTGGGTCTCCAACTATTCTTTTAACTAGATCAGCTTTTGTCATTGGAGTTGTAAATCGGTCATCTACGTTGTCGAATGCAGTAATTTGTTTTGTACTATCTTGTAAAGCTTGAAACAGCATTGAAATGAAGCGTTGGTTACCATTATCGGCATCAGCAGAATATGTAAACGTTTGATTCATTTTTTCTCTAGTATCAATTTCTCTCCAAATTCTATGACGATATACTGCATCATCAGCCCTTAAATGCTCATATGCCAAAGGTGCTCTTTCTCTTAAAACTGATGTTTCAACAGCTTCATCAGGACGTAAAGACTTTTTTGGCATTTTGATAGGTAAGCTATCGCTTACTTTTTCTTCTGCCACAACAGCTTTAGGTGCTTCTGCTACTACTACAGGATCTTCTGTAGGCGTAGTACTTTGAATATTAGCTTTTGTTTTCTTAGGTGTTGTTCTCTTTGAAGAGGCTTTCTTCTTTTTTTGCGCTTCTGCAACATTGCCAATACCAATAAAGATAACAGCTAAAAATAAGTACTTGAAGATGTTGATTTTCATATTAATTTGTAGTTTTTACATTAATTAAAAATGGTAAAACTTTTTTATTTATTATTACTATTTCTTTAGAATTATCTATTAATATAGTGTTATTGATTTAGCATCAATTGATCTAACGCCATCTGGACCTTGAACTTTGATGTTATCAAAAGTGATTGATGAACCTGGTCCACATCTTTGCACATATTGATTTAAAGATGAAAAGTTGTTTCCAGTTAATTGTCCAACAGCTGGATTAGGGAAATTTGCTCCTGAGAAATAAACAGTAGCACTAACCACGTTAAATTTCAAATCAAAATCAAAGTTTTCTAAATCTGCACGGCAGAAAGATTGACTTTTAAATTCTACAGATGGCATTCTAGCTTTACCAGATGCAACTTTGAAAATTGGATCTGGAATTTTTTTACATCTGAATTCAAATGTAGTCGCTTTTTTATCTGCATTTACAGTGATAGTCGCTTTTCCTAATGCATTTACTCTTACTACACGGTTTGAACCATTTCCAGTAATTGTACCGCCAGTCATAGAAACTTGTGTTTTATCCCAACCTGTTGGTGAGCCAATAGTGATTGGATTATCAACACCTATATAAAATACGTTCATTTTATCAGGCATTACAGCAGCTCCACCAGGAGTACCCACAGTATATTTAACTTCAAATGTTTTTGTTTCTACAGTTCCATCAGGTTTTGTGAAGGTTACATTTACAGGAACCGATTTTGAGCCAGAACCACTCACTTTAAATTTAGACGTTGCTCTTCCATCTTCAGCTAAAGGCATTGACGCTCCACCGATTGAAATTTTTGGTTGGGCTGCCTTACTGTAAGCACCTACACCTGCATTGATTTCAATCTCTTCACCTGGCATTACATAGTTAGAACTTTGTCCTACTAATGCAGCAAATTGATCGTAAACTACTTTTACCGCACCAACTTGGTTGTGGCAATAAGTTACAATTTGATTTTCAGCATTTTTCACGTTGTTCTGAAATTTACTTAATAAAGTAATTGCAGCTACAGTTGGTGTCATGTGAAAATAAGCAAAAGTAAAGTCTTTTTCTTTACCATCTACGCCAATTGTTTTATATTCAGCATCAACGGGGAAGGTTTTTTCAAATTCCTTAGCAATTGCTGGATCAATGCCTAGCATGTTTTTTCTGAATTCTTTAAGTTTTGCTTCAAATTCAGGGCCTTTATTTTTTCCACCTTTTTCGTTACCAAAAAGACGTGTTGCAGCCTCTAAATCATCTTTCTTATACTCTTCAACTTGTTTGCCATCTATTTCAACCATTTTGGCTCCAGCTTCTGCTTTTAATTCTACTTTAAGCTTATTGATGTATTCATCCAAGGCTGCAGCATAATTTTTTGCTTGCACAGCCTTTTCATTCCAAGGTTTAGCTTTTTCTGCAGTCATTGGGTCTTTTAATTTAGATTCCAATGAAGTGTACAATGTTTGGTTTGCGGTTTTAAGGTTGCTGTTAGATGTAACTAAACTTTTATCAACAACTTCAAATGCGTTTAAGATTTCTGATGATACGTTCAATGCCAATAGCGCTGTTAACACCAAGTACATGAGGTTGATCATCTTCTGCCGGGGCTCTGCGGGTAAAGCCATAACTTGTTATATTAAATTTTTTAAAAAATATTGTTTGGAACTAAATTAATTAAGTAAAACGGTAATAGTTATTTTACTTGCATTGCAGTAAGCATATTGCCATAAACAGAATTCAATTTGCTTAAGTTTACTGCTAAGTTTGAAATTTGATCTTTCACTTTATTTGCATCTTCTACGCTACTTGTCATTGCACTACTAGCTTCAGCTAATTTGCCATAGAAAGTATTCAATGCTTTTAAGTGATTGTTGCTATCTTTTAATTCCAATTCATAAATTGTATTTAAAGAACCTAAGTTTTTAGTCAATACTTGAACTTGCTCATGGAAGCCTTTAGCGCTTTCAGCTGCATTGTTGAATGAACCCATTGTAGTTGCACTTGCTGTAAATGCTGCAGACATTGATCCTATAGCTGTTGTTGCTTCTTTTGTTTTTGCACCAAAATCACTAGTTGATTTTACTACATCACTTACATCAGCGATACCAGCAACTGAAGTTCCTAATTTTTGGAAACCTTCGCTTAATTTTTTAAGATTAGCTGGAGTGATATCAGCATCTTTCATCATTTTATCCATTGATTCCAATGCATTAGATGATTTAGCATCTTTTTCAGATGGTTTATGTCCAGAATAGTCTATTTCCGAAACGATATAAATAATACCATAAATAGCAAAGATTGCTGCTTCCGCGTATAAACCAATTTGTAGAAATAAATCTGCAATCGGTGTATGAAGAATTTTTTGTAATGCTCCAAAGATAACTACAGCAGCTGCTAATGATACTGCAACATCTAACCATTTACTTGTTTTCGGGTTAATTTTAACTGATGACATGTTTTTTTTTGTTTTTAGATTTTATGTTTGAAAAAAAATTGAATCTTTTATGTAATATACATTCAGCTTGAATTTAATCAAGTTAAGATTTTTATAAATTAAATTTTTGGATAAAAATATTATCTACGTCTAATTGGTTGAGTTGGTAAATCAATTACGCAACGGAATCCGATATAAGATTTAGCTGTGTCTTGATATTCGTAACATCTTGTACTTGTTTCCAAATAGTGTCCAACATCTTTCCAACTACCACCACGTAATACTTTACGTTTCATTCTTGGAGGATCTGAATCTTTTGCATTCCAACGGATATCTGGGTTCATGTCATGTTGGAAATTGTATCCGCCTTCATAATATAATGATGATGTCCATTCTGCAACATTACCTGCCATATTATACAAACCAAAATCGTTTGGCCAATAAGCATCTGCTCTAACAGTGTAAAAACCACCATCTTCAGGATAATTTCCACGACCTGGTTTAAAGTTTGCAAGTAAACATCCTTTTTTATTTCTTAAATATGGTCCACCCCATGGAAATTGCACTTGAGATCTACCACCTCTTGCTGCATATTCCCATTGTGCTTCAGTAGGTAATCTAAAATCAGATTCTGTAGTTCTTTTTTTAGATTCTAAAAATGAGTTCAAGTAAATTGAACGCCATTCGCAAAATGCAGTGGCCTGTTTCCAATTTACACCTACAACAGGGTAATTCCCAAAAGCTGAATGGCTAAAATATTTTTTTGACATTGGCTCATTGTAAGAATATGCAAAATCCCTTACCCAACATAATGTATCTGGGTAAACCATGATTTCTTTTTTAAGGATAAATGCAGATCTTGGAATGGTTGCATCTTTATTTTGTGCAGCTGCTTTGTAATCAAATACTTCTGATTTGAACTTGATTTTTGTTGCATCTATTTCTTTTTTGCCAAAAATTCTATTATCTGGCGTTACGATCATTGCATCAATTTTTTCAATTGTACCTTTATCCGCCCATTTGATGGTTTTTGCTTTTGTCCAATCTACGTATTCATTGCCATCAGTGCCAGTTTTTATATAGCCCATCAATTTCGCAGCAATTGAATCGCGAACCCAATTTGTAAACTGACGATATTCATTGTTGGTTATTTCGGTTGCATCCATCCAAAAACCGCTTATTGAAACAGATTTGTTTCTAGCAGTAAATGAATAGTTCATATCCTCATCACTTGGGCCCATGTGGAAAGTCCCTGGTGGTACATATACCATTCCAATTGGTCGGGTTGGGATCCATTTAGCTTCAGTAGATGCTCCATGAAGTTGTCCATCATTAGGTAATGCATTTCCAGAGTTATTTTTTCCTCCGAGCATGCTACAACTGCTTGCAAAAATAGAAACAGCTACGATGGCTGTTGATAGTAGATTACGATTAGTCATTTTTTTTACTTTGTGAGTATTGGCAAATGTAATGATAAATTTAATTCAAAATTAAATTTCAATAAGTCTTCGTGATTTTTTTTTATCCCGTAAAACAAATCGAAACCTAGAACGTGTAAATTATATAAATATTGTAAATGAAAATGTTAAAAACTAATTAATATACTATTATTTAAAATTATTTTTCAAAAAAAAACTCTGGTTTTGAACATGAATAATCTTTGCAAACATATACCAGTGCTGATTTTGAATAATTTTTTCCTTTTAAAAGTGGGTAGTTTTTTTCAACAAAACTTGTTTGTAAAATTCTGTTGGGTTCATAATTTGAAAGGTGAAATTCTACACATTTTTCAATTTTTGTGCCTGTTATAGCAACTTCTTTTTCCCCAATAAATCGCGATAAAATTGAAAAAGCCCAATACGAAAACGATTGCGGAAATTTTTCAACTTGATCGGAAATACTTGCTAACATACTCAATGATAATGATTTCCAATCTTTTTTATTTAGTAGCACAGAAAGATAATAGAGATTTTCAGCCATTACGCTATTTCCAGATGGTAATGCGCCATCAAAAACCTCTAATTTTCGCAACACTACATCTGATTGTACAGCGTTGGTATAATAAAATAAAAACCCATCTTCAGATTTAAAATTATCCAACACCATTAAAGTATTCGTTTCTGCTTCTATGATATATTTTTCATCCCCTGTTAATTCTTGTAGTTGTATGCAAGCACTTATAAAATAAGCATAATCATCCAAAAAGGCAGGGAACTTAGCCGTTTCGTTTTTGTAGGTATGGTAACAAATTATTCCATTTTGTGAGAATGCATTTTTTAAGAAATCAAACAGTTTATTGGCTATTTTTTTATACCCTTCATGTTTTAAAGCTGCTGAAGCTTTTGTTATTGCTTTTAGCATTAGCGCATTCCAACTCAAAATTATTTTATCATCTATGGCTGGATTTATTCTTTTTTTTCTGGCTGTTAGCAATTTTTGATTAGATTGATTGAGTATTTCAGTCCAAACGTCCAGTGACAAACCATTTTCTTCTGCAAATATTTCGGATGATTTGCTAACGTGTAAGATATTTTTACCTTCCCAATTGCCTTCTTTTACTACGCCATAATATTTACAAATCAATGCAGCATCTTGTCCTAAAATGGATTCAATTTCCTCCTGAGACCATACATAAAATTTACCCTCCTCCCCTTCGCTATCTGCATCAATTGCTGCATAAAAACCACCATTTTCGCAACCCAATTCTTTCAAACAAAAATCTATCGTTTTTTCAATGGCTATTTGATACTTTTTTTCTTTCGTAATTTTAAACGCATCGCATAACACATCAATCAATAAAGCATTGTCGTAAAGCATTTTTTCAAAGTGGGGCGCTAGCCATTTGTCATCTGTACTATACCTCGCCAGCCCTCCATTCAAATGATCGTAAATGCCTCCGTTTAATAAGGCATCCAAAGATTTTAAGGCATGATTTGTGGATGCTTCATCTTTTAAAAAGTGTCCGAAACCCAATAAATACGAAATTGAAAAAGTTTGTGGAAATTTAGGCGCTCTGCCGAATCCCCCGTTCTCAACATCCGCATTTACCATCAGCTTTTCTTTGATGTTTATGCATGATTCTCGGGAAAATATTTCTGAAGGCTCATTTAAAATAAATGAAGATTTATATGGAATGCTTAATTCATTTAAATGATTCATCAATTGATTTACTTGAGTTTCAACCAAACTTCTTTTGTTTTGCCAAAGATTATGAATGAAATTCAAAACCTCAATCCATGACGAACGATTGTATAATTTTATCGGTGGAAAGTATGTTCCTCCATAAAATGGCTTCCCGTTTGAATTTAAAAACACATTTAAAGGCCAACCACCTGATCCAGAAATAACTTGAACAGCTTCCATATAAATGTGATCTAAATCCGGTCGTTCTTCGCGATCAATTTTAATGTTCACAAAATTCTCGTTCATGAACTTGGCTATATTTTCATCTTCAAAACTTTCCCTTTCCATTACGTGGCACCAGTGGCAAGCAGCATAACCAATACTCACTAAAATCGGCTTATCCATTTCTTGTGCAAGTGCTAGTGCTTTTTCACTCCAAGGCATCCAATTCACTGGATTGTGGGCATGTTGAAGCAAATAAGGACTTGATTCATGAATCAAATCATTGGTAAATTGATGTTCCATAAAAATTGAAAATGAATGATAAAAAGAGAAACCTTATTTCTTTTTTGGTTTGAGGAAGTTTTCAAGCGCCGTGACCATACTAGGACTTTGTGGTAAAGGCGCTTTAATATCTAACGCTAAACCTGCTTCCTCAACAGCTTTGATGGTATTTTCTCCAAAGGCTGCAATTTTTGTTGAATTTTGTTTGTATTTGGGGAAGTTTTCCATTAAGCTTTTAATGCCACCTGGGGTGAAAAAACAGATGATGTCGTAATTTTTTGCAATTACTTCTTTAATGTCATTACTTACGATTTTATAAAGAACAGGCGTTGCAAATTCGCAATGGTGACTTTTTAGCCAATTGGTAATTTCACTATCAAAAGATTCAGAACATGGATACAAAAACTTTTCGTTGTCTTTGTGTTTATTAATCACATCAAATAAACTTTTGTTTAAACCGTCCGCTCCGTAGAAAACTTTACGTTTTCTGTATAGAATAAATTTTTGTAAATAAAGCGCCACAGATTCCGTAATGCAAAAATATTTTGTGTCTTGAGATACAGTTATTTTCATTTCTTCGCAAGTACGAAAGAAATGATCAATAGCATTTCTACTGGTAAAAATAACAGCAGAGAATAATGAGATATCGATTTTTTGTTTTCGAAAATCTTTTGCAGCTATACCTTCAACTTTAATAAATGGTTGAAAATCCAGTGTCAATCCATATTTCGCAGCCAAATCAAAATAAGGAGATTTAGTTCCTTCAGGTTTGGGCTGTGTTATAAGTATTTTTTTTACTGATAATTTCTCTGAAGTAACTTTTTTAGCCGTTTTTTTAATCATGCTTATAATCTGATAAGAAATTCAAAATTACAAATTTTTATCAATAATATTCAAGCCTATTTTAAGTACCAATAAAACTGGAATAAATTCTACTGCTAAAACGTAGAGTAAAAAATGAAATTTGCCCATGCTTAATTTATTTTCAAAGATGCCATAAGACCTAAAACATCTTAATAAATAAAAAACACCAATAGCCAATAATGAAATATTATAGGCAAATAATCCAATATTACTGCTGGAGAAAATAAGTATGCAAGTTGCAGGCAGCAATACTATTGCTAATAATTTATTCACTAAGAAAATAAGAAAAGTATAAGAAACTGCTTCATTTTTAAACCCTGATATCCAACCTGCAATTTGAATGATAAAATATTTCCCGATGTAAATAACCAATACCACCAAACAAGCAAAAAACAACACTTCTAATTGATTAAAGCCAATGATATTTTTATAGTTCAATAAAGTAAAAATGTAAAACCCTGTAACCAATACAGAAAATATATTTAAAAATAAAGAAGGCAGTTTTGCTTGCATCAACTGATCCGTTAATTGACTTTGTCGTAATGAGGTTTTAAAAAACACCCGAATCATGGTGCTGAAATAATTTTTAAATACTGAATTTAATATCCCTAAAAATAAAAATAAAGTCAATATAAAATAGAATGCAAAGTCTTTCGAAACAACTTGCTTCTTTATTCCTGGATAAGGATTGTTGTTATTTGTTGCTTGCGAATTTTTTGTAGATATAAATGCAGCGTTGAATGGTGTTAATATAGAATCCCATCCAATTTGAACATTGGTGGTTTGGATTTTATTCGAAATTGGTAATTCTAAAATGTTATTAGTAACTATTTCTTCTTTAGCGAAAACACTATCAACAGAAGTTTGACCCATTAAGTTGTTTATGCTAGTAAAAAAGATAACTACCCAAATTAGATGCCTAAAGTTCAATTTGATTTTTTTTGTTTTGTAAATTTAAATGGGTTTTTCTAAAATTCTAAAAGTAATTCACATAACCGAAATGCAATTTCGATGACTCTCTAAAATTAAAAGCTTCATTTTGCTTCATTCCTAATGAGTAGCTCAAATTCAACAAACCTGTTTTTGTTTCAAACACCATTCCAACCCCAAGCGATTTATATTGTTCATTTTGCTTGATTTTTGAATACACCGTTTTCACAAATCCCCAATCTCCAAAAAAAGACAAATGCGCGTTTAATCCCAATAGTATTCGATATTCTGATGTAAATACAGCGTAATTTTTTGCATAAATACTTTCTTCATTAAATCCCCTCAACGTTTTAAATCCACCAATTTGAAACAATTCATTTCTAAATAAATTGGGGCTATTCATAAACCCGCCTTTAAATGATGTTTTCAAAACGGTAAACTTGGATAATTTAAAATAATGGGCATAAGCTGCTTTAAGTTTTATTTGATAGGTTTTTAATTTCAAAGAATCGTATAAAGACGGGTACGGGTAACGACTATCTTTTATTTCTAAAATCTTGTTGTTTTTTAAAATGGTTTTTGTTCCAGCTTGAGCCGTTATGTCTAGTTCAGACCCTGTTTGTGGATTCATTTTATAGTTAGTAGTATTCCATTCCATGTTCAAACCAAGATTTGTATTTTTTATATCCAAGTTAATGGGAAGGGATTTTTGCAATTTAATTTTTGTGGTATCAATTGCACCAGAAAGCAAATTATTATTTTGCCATTGTAAAAATATTTTTACTTTTTGATTTGCGGTTTGTAAAAATTGAAACCCCAATTGCGTATTTATTAGAATGAAATTTGAATCTTTTTTAAACAACTCAAAAATAAAGTCCGTTCCTAATGTAGATTGTAAAATATAAGGTTGACTATAGTTCAAAATCAAGCGTGGAGAGGCTGGTTGCAATTGTTGCCATTTTAAAATAATATTTTCTCCGGTTGAAAAACTGTTTTTTAAATCCAAATTAAAGTCTCCGGTCAATTGTAATTTTTGATTGTTATTTACTGATGGTTGTAAACCAATTAAAAAATTTATTTGACTTGATTTTTTCTTCTTTAAATAAAGATTTAAAATAGAGCCTGATCCCAACATTGTTAAATCAGATGGTTGGACAACTTGTATAAAACCCAACTCAGACAGGCGTTTATCTACTTTTTGAAGTTTTAATTTATTGTAAATACTGCCATTTTCAATTTGAAGATGTTTGTTGAAAAAATAAGTTTTTACATCCGGTTCGCCAAACACACGAATGCTATCAATGGAGTATCGAATCCCTTTTTCTACAAATAATCGCGCACTAACTTGTTCGTTAATAATTGAAACGCTATCCATTTCAACAACAGCAAATGGATAGCCAGTGCTCATATAGAACTGTAATAATTTTTGTTGTAGTTGTTGTAATTGAGATAAATTAATCGATTTTCTTTTTTTTACCAATCGATCAAAACCAATTATTTCATTTGCCGCCTGATCAATATTTGTGGTTTGAAGATTGATTAATTGATACTTTAATCCAGTAAATAAAAAAACAATTGCTGATGAATCATTGTATTGAACACTATCAATTGAAGCGGAAGAAAACCCTTTGTTAATCAACAAAGATGGTATAGATTGAATGTATTTTTTTGCAATTGTTGATGATGAAAATGTTGTTTGAAAATTATGGTTTATTCTAGTACTGTCTACACTTTTAAAAATTACTTTAAATGATTTATTCTCTTGAGCAATTGTTGAAAACCGAATAAAAAAAAGCCCAATAAAAAACAACGCCGTTAACTTTATGGGATTAGGTTTAAATTGCATTCGGTTTCTTAATTAATATTGTAAAACTACAATCTTTGGCGGGTATTTATCTTCATATTCCATTTTGCAAACAAGCATGCACGTATTGTAATTTTCATTTTTCTACAAATTTGAGCAGAAAGACCGAATTTTTAGATGCTTTGTCAAAAGAGATTTGTCAACAAAATGATTTTATTTCTAAAGATGAACTTATAGAAACCATTTACTTTGGAGGAGGCACGCCAAGTTTATTGACTGAAAAAGAATTGAAAAATATCATTTATTTACTCTATGATAATTTTAGCATTTCAAAAAATGTAGAAATCACCTTAGAAGCAAACCCCGACGACATCAACCCAACTATTTTAAAAACCTGGTTATCATTAGGCATTAACCGGTTGAGTTTGGGGGTACAATCATTTTCTGATGATGAACTGATTTGGATGAACCGCGCACATAATGCCAATCAATCTATAGAAAGCATCAAACAGATTATTGAAGCAGGTTTTGAAAACTTTTCAGTGGATTTGATTTTTGGCAGTCCGTTTTTATCTAATGAAACACTTGAAAAAAGTATTGAAATTTTATCAAATTTAAATGTTCCTCATATTTCTTGTTATGCATTAACGGTGGAAGAAAAAACAGCGTTACATCATTCCATCAAAAAGAAAAAATCGCCAGAAATAAAAAGTGAAAAACAGGCTGAACAGTTTTTAATTTGTTCGGAGAAGCTGTCGGAATTGGGCTACGAGCATTATGAAATCAGCAATTATGCCAAGCCCGGAAAACGAAGTAAACACAATAGCAGTTATTGGAAAGGAATGCCATATCATGGTTTTGGACCATCTGCGCATGGCTTTAATGGAAAAAATATTAGAAAGTGGAATATCTCAGACAACATTTTATACAATCAGCGTGTCTTGAATAATGAAAATTGTTTTGAAGTGGAATCGCTAACTGAAACCCAACTTCTAAATGAATTTATAATGACTTCAATCAGAACTATAGAAGGATTTACAATTCAGGAAGTGGCATATAAATTTGGTGTTGAGATAGCAAAAGAATTAGAAGGAAAAATTAAAAAATTAAACACTAAAAATTATTTTCAAAACATTGATTACAATCAAATTGTATTGTCGCCATTGGGTAAGCTGTATGCAGATGGAATTACTACTGAGTTATTTTTTTAAAACGATTAAGCAGTACATTTGCCATTTATCACACGAATTTTATAATTTAAACTATATCTAAGATGAAAAAAATCATTGTACTGCTGTTAATGTCAATTCCATTCTTTGCATTTGCACAAAGCGATTCTAAAGACACTGTGATACGCATAACATTAGATAATAGCAAATATGAAAAGCATAAGAAAAAAGCAAGCACTGAACAAAATATCATCAAATTTTCTCCACTTGGATTTCTTTCAGGCTCATTCCCTATTTATTATGAGCGTGTTGTGAATGATTTTTTCACTGTACAAACTGGCTTGGGATTTACCAGTAGAAATTATGTGAGATCTCTAATTCAACAAGCATCCGATAACAGCAACCTTAACATCAATTATCCTTGGGATCCAATTGAACCTATTTCAGATTTATCGGAAAAGTCCTATAATTTTCAATATAGATCTACAATGCCTGGCTTTATGTTTTCTGTTCAACCTAGGCTATATTTTGAAAACGATGCCCCAGACGGAGTATACATGGGTGTTTCATATGATTTTTATAGATACAATTTCAACACATCAGGCATGAGAAGGGTGGATACTATTGACAATAGGAAAGTAACCCAACGTGGTGGACCACTTAAAAAAGAATTTGAAAACATTTCTGATTTCATGGTAACTTTTGGTTACCATGATGTCTATGATCGTTTAAGTGTTGATTATTCAATTGGAATGGGCATAAGAAATGTTAGTGGAATAAAATACTATTACGCTATAGAAGATTTTGGTAACCCTCCGATAACACCATTACAAGGTATTACTAACTATAAACAAACCGCATTTAATTTTAATTTGGGTATAAAAGTGGGATATCACTTTTAATTTGATTTTGGTTTAACCCAGATAAATATTGGGTTAAACCAAAATTTCTTCAATCATTTTAAACCCTTCATCAGCGGGAATTTTATTCCATAAGATATTGTAGACGGTTTCTGCGATTGGCATGTTAGCATTGATTTGTTTGTTGATGTTGTAAATACATCTACTTGCGTTGTAGCCTTCTGCAACCATATTCATTTCTAGTTGAGCAGATTTTACTGAATAGCCTTTACCTATCATGTTTCCAAAGGTTCTGTTTCTGCTAAATAAGGAATAACAAGTTACCAGCAAATCGCCTAAATATACAGATGCCTTGTAATTTTGGACATTGTTTTCTTCTGCAAGAGATGCACTTTCTAATCCAACATTTGTCTTTCCAGAAGTTGTTATAAAACGCGCCATTTCATCGGCACAATTTGCAATTAATACACTCAAGAAATTGTCGCCATAATCAAGTCCATGTGCAATACCTGCACCTAAAGCATAAATATTCTTTAATACTGCAGCATATTGAACGCCATAGATATCATCATTAGTAACTGTTTTTAGATAATCGGTTTTAAAATATGTTGAAATTTGATTTGTAGTATTGATGTCAATCCCTGAAAAAGTTAGGTAAGATAATTTTTCTGCAGCAACTTCTTCTGCATGACAAGGCCCCATTACAGAAAAATAGTTTGATATAGGAACTTCAAAATTTTTACTTAAAAAATCATTCAATAAAATATCGATATCAGGCAAGATGCCTTTTACCGCAGAAATGATTTTTTTACCCGACAAAGCAGTTTTTGAAATGGTTGAAAACAAATCAATAATATACGCTGAAGGAACAGCGATAACCAATACATCAGATTTTTCAATGACTTCATTGATATCAGCAGACAAGCTTAACTGATTCATATCAAACTTAGCAGAAGTAAGGTATTGTGGATTATGCGCACGGACTTTAAATTGTGCAATTGCTTGATCGTTTCGGTTCCACCAATTAATGTGTTGACCGTTATCTGTCAATATTTTTGCAAGGGCTGTGCCCCAACTTCCGCTTCCTATTATTCCAAATGTCATGTGCTGAATAAATAAATTTTTAAACCCAGTAATTAAAAAATTTTATAGAATCAAGTTTTATTCTAAATAATACATCAAGTTACGTAAGTCCAAGTTTTTCAACAGCCATTTGAGCTGCTAAATGACTTGCATCTTTTTTATTGAAACCTTTTGCCTGTGCGATGATTTGTCCATCAACCGTAGCTGCAATGGTAAAAAGTCTGCGGCCTTTTTCTAAAGATTCGTTTAGTGTAGCAAACTCAACAGACTTGCCATTTTTGCTTGCCCATCCGTACAATTTATTTTTGATATTGATTTCAATATTTTCTAGTTCATTGATAAATAAATGGGGTAATATGATGTAATTCTCTACCCATTTTTGCGTTTTATTGTATCCTTTGTCTAGGAACACCGCTCCTATCAAGGCTTCTAACGTATTTCCAAAAATCTGAGAAATTTTAAGCGCATGATCATTTTTATTATACAATGAGATTTTTTTGAGTCCCATTTTTAAAGCAATTTCATTGAGCTTCTGCCTGTTAACCATTTTGCTTCTCATTTCGGTTAAAAATCCTTCGTCTTTGTATGGATATTTTTTAAAGAGATAATGAGCGATAATAGAACTAAGCACAGCATCACCTAAAAATTCTAGTCTTTCATTATTTTCTTCTGAAAACTCTTTAATTGATCTATGGCTGAGTGCAATTTTGTATAAATCTATATTCCCTGGAATGAATCCCAAGATATTTTTAAGCTGTTTTTTAAACGTGCTTTGTTCTTTATTTGAGGAGAAAAAATTAATTAGAAATTGCAAAATAAAAATTCTTGTTGTAAATCGAAATTATACTTTTCTTTTTTAAAAAGTTTGAATAATTCAAAGTAAACCGCATTTATGAAATTTATGCAGAGTATTTTTTTACAATTACGGAAGCGTTGTGGCCACCAAATCCAAAGGTGTTGCTTAATGCAGCACGGATTGTTTTTTGTTGAGGCTTATGAAATGTAAAATTTAGATTGGGATCTAAATCAGGATCATCTGTAAAATGATTGATGGTTGGAGGAACGATATCTTGAGTTACTGCCATGATACAAGCAAGTGCTTCAAGTGCGCCTGCAGCACCAAGACAATGTCCAGTCATGCTTTTGGTAGAACTAATATTTAAGTTATACGCATGAGGACCAAAAACATTAAGAATGGCTTTAGTTTCGGCGATATCACCTAAAGGTGTTGATGTACCATGAACATTGATGTAATCAATATCTTCTGGGTTCATTCCGGCATCTTTTAAAGCAACGCGCATTACGTTATTTGCACCCAATCCTTCTGGATGTGGAGCTGTAATGTGGTGAGCATCGGCAGTTGCGCCTCCGCCAGCGATTTCGCAATAGATTTTTGCACCTCTAGCCAAAGCATGTTCTAGACTTTCGAGCACCAAAACACCAGCACCTTCTCCCATAACAAAACCATCACGGTCTTTATCAAATGGTCGACTTGCTGTTTTTGGATCGTCATTTCTTTCACTTAAAGCTTTCATGGCATTGAAACCACCCAAACCTGCTGCACTGATTACAGCTTCGCTACCACCCGTAATGATTACATCTGCTTTATTTAATCTTATGTTGTCAAAAGCATCAATAATGGCATTGGTAGATGAAGCGCAAGCACTAACAACGGCATAATTTGGACCACGAAAACCATGGCGCATAGAAATTTGACCGGCTGCGATATCCAAGATCATTTTTGGAATGAAAAAAGGATTGAAACGAGGTGTTCCATCTCCTGCTGCAAAATTCATTACTTCTTCTTGGAAAGTAATAAGTCCACCAATACCACTTGCAAAAATTACACCTACTCTATCAGGGTTTACATTTTCATTTGTAATGCCTGAATCTTTAACGGCTTCGTCGCTGGCAATTAAGGCAAACTGACAGTAGCGATCCATTTTGCGGGCTTCTTTTCGATCAAGATAATCGGTAGCATCAAAATTTTTAACCTCACAGGCAAATCTAGTTTTGAATTTAGAAACATCGAATTGTTGAATAAAATCACAGCCGCTTACTCCATCTCTTAAACCCTGCCAATATTCATCAACAGTTTTTCCCAATGGGGTAAGTGCTCCAAGTCCTGTTACTACAACTCTTTTTAAATCCATACGATTTGCCTGTGAAAATTAAAAGATTAATTACTTAGCATTTTCTTCAAGATAAGAAACAGCTTGACCAACAGTAGTGATGGTTTCAGCTTGCTCATCTGGAATCGAAATGTTGAATTCTTTTTCAAATTCCATAATAAGTTCTACGGTGTCCAAGCTATCGGCACCTAAATCATTAGTGAAGGAAGCTTCTAGAGTTACCTCTGCTTCATCAACACCTAATTTGTCAACAATAATTTTCTTTACTCTTGTTGCAATGTCTGACATGATAATAGTATTTAGTTAAAACTGACGCAAAAGTATATAATTTGTATCAAATGCAAAGAAATAGTACAAACTAATTAATTAATAAAAAAAAATGCACTTATTTTTTACTGGCTTGAAAATTAATTTTTTAAAAAATCGTGTATATTTATCCAATTTAATTAACTTTTTATATAAAAATTATGGGACTAAAGCAGATTGACCACGGCAGTGCGGAATATAAACAAATGGTAGCATTAAGAAATGAGATACTTAGAAAGCCTTTAGGACTTGATTTTAGCGAAGCGGAATTGGCAAATGAGAAGCATGATATATTAATTGCTGCTTTCGATGACGACGAAATGGTTGGTTGTTGTATGCTTTGTAAGGTAAACGATGAAAAGGTAAAACTTAGGCAAATGGCCGTACATGAAAACGTACAAGGTAAAGGTTTGGGTGCAGCGATTTTACATTTTGCTGAAAATATTGCTAGAGATAAGGGATATAAAACATTATTTATGCATGCACGAGAATCTGCAGTTGGTTTTTACGAAAAATTGGGATACCAAATTAATAGCGATGTTTTTAAAGAAGTGAATATTCCACATTATGTAATGGAGAAAAGGTTGGAGGTTTAGGAGGTTTGAGAGGTTTATGAAGTTTGAGAGGTTTATGAGGTTTGAGAGGTTTATGAGGTTTGAAACGTTCAAAAGGTTCAATAAGTTCAATAGGTTGGAAGTATTTTCCATTGATTAGCATCTTTGTTAAAAAAAACTTTGTGCCTTTGCGTCTTCGTGCCTTCGTGTTTCAACACCTTCGTGCCTTCGCGTCTTTGTGTTTCAAGTCCTTCATGTCAACAAAAATCCCCCGTAATGAAACGAGGGATTAGAATTATTTTACTAGATAAAAACTTTTAAAATTATTTTTCTTCAGCACCTTCAATCAATACAGTTGTATTATTGTTCAGCACCTCCACAAACCCGCTTTGAATGGTATAGCTTTTGGTATTGGTTTTGTCTGTAAGAATTTTAAGTGTGCCACTTTTAAGTGCACTCACCAACGGAGCATGTTTATCCAACACTTCAAACAATCCATTTATACCTGGAAGCTGAACGCCATATACATCTGCGCTGTATATTTTTTTCTCTGGTGTTAATATTTCTAGTTTCATTATATTCTTTTGAGTTTTAATTAAGGTTCAAGAGGTTCAATAAGTTCAAAAGGTTCAATTGGTTTCGAAAATAAAGTAAAGCAACAATCAGTTTTCATTTTTTTTAAATAAAGACTATTGCACTAGAAACCTCCAAAACATCATAAACTTCTAAAACATCCAAAACCTCTATTACGCTTTCGCCGCTTCCATCATTTTTTTACCTTTTTCAATAGCGTCTTCTAACGTACCTACAAGGTTGAAAGCTGCTTCTGGATATTCATCAACTTCTCCATCCATAATTGCGTTAAATCCTCTGATGGTATCTTCAATTGGAACCAATACCCCTTTCAAACCTGTGAACTGTTCAGCCACAAAGAATGGTTGACTTAAGAAACGTTGTACTTTACGTGCTCTTGATACTACTAATTTATCTTCGTCGCTCAATTCATCTAAACCAAGGATAGCGATGATATCTTGTAATTCTTTATAGCGTTGTAAAATTAATTTAACCCTGTTAGCTGTGTTGTAATGTAAATCACCAACGATTTGAGG
Organism: Chitinophagaceae bacterium; assembly: GCA_027489035.1. Taxonomy (GTDB): domain Bacteria; phylum Bacteroidota; class Bacteroidia; order Chitinophagales; family Chitinophagaceae; genus Ferruginibacter. Next base: position 294,898 of record JAIYAN010000012.1, on the reverse strand, counting down.
GGTTAATATTCTTGAAGTAGAATCCAAAGGATCAACCGCAGGATAAATACCTAAATCGGCAATTTTACGACTTAATACGGTAGTTGCATCCAAATGCGCGAAAGTAGTTGCTGGCGCTGGATCCGTTAAATCATCCGCAGGTACATAAACCGCCTGAACTGAAGTGATAGAACCATTTTTAGTAGAAGTAATACGCTCTTGCATCAATCCCATCTCCGTTGCCAAAGTTGGTTGATAACCCACCGCACTTGGCATACGTCCCAATAACGCCGAAACCTCAGAACCCGCTTGTGTAAAACGGAAGATATTATCTACGAAAAATAAAATGTCTTTTCCTTGACCATCGCCTTCTCCATCACGGAAATATTCTGCAATAGTCAAACCGCTCAATGCTACTCTAGCTCTTGCCCCTGGCGGCTCGTTCATTTGTCCGAATACAAAGGTCGCTTTTGAATCTTTAAGTCCTTCCATGTTTACAGCACTTAAATCCCATCCGCCTTCTTCCATACTATGTTTAAATGCATCTCCATAATTCATGATACCAGCCTCAATCATTTCTCTCATCAAGTCATTTCCTTCACGGGTTCTTTCACCAACACCAGCAAATACAGACAAACCATTGTACGCTTTAGCGATATTGTTGATCAACTCTTGAATCAATACAGTTTTTCCCACACCGGCACCACCAAACAAACCAATTTTACCTCCTTTAGCATAAGGCTCGATCAAATCGATTACTTTGATACCTGTATATAAAATTTCAGAAGCTGTACTTAAATTTTCGAATAATGGTGGTTTAGCGTGAATCGCACGACCGCCTTCTTTACTTACTTGAGGTAAACCATCAATGGCATCACCTGTTACATTAAATAATCTTCCTTTAATGCCTTCGCCAATTGGCATTGTAATTGGTTTGCCAGAATCAACAACAACGGTACCTCTCACCAAACCCTCAGTTCCATCCATCGCAATTGTTCTTACACTGTCTTCACCAAGATGCTGTTGAACTTCCAACACCAAGGTATCACCGTTATCACGCTTCAATTCAAGCGCATTCATAATTTCAGGTAATTTTGAACCTTTGTCGAATTGAACGTCTACTACCGCTCCGATTACTGATTTTACTTTGCCTGTATTAGCCATATACTTAATTTAAAATTTGATAAATTTTATTGGGCGCAAAGGTAAGGGTTGAAATTTGTATTGAAAAATCGAAATTGTATTTTTTTACGCGTAATTTTCTTTAAACCCAGATTTTGTCATTTTTCGTCTTTTAAATCAAGGTTTCAATGCAGAAGGGTTTCGATTTGCCCAATAAACACCCAATAAAATAATTAAAAGACTCACTATTTTCATCAATCCAACAGATTCTCCAAAAAAATATCCCCAAGTTATGGCAACAAATGGAATTCCGTAGGTAACCATAGAAGAAAATATTGCACCAGCCCTTTTTATTAAAACATAAAATAAAATGTTTGCCAAAGATGTACCTACAGCCCCAAGCAAACAAGAAAATCCGATTGAATAAAGCACTTGATTTTGATGAAAATCAACTTGAAAAAAACCGGAATAAATCAATACAATTAAAGCGGGTATTGCATTTAAAAATAATGCCATAGAAACAATTTGTAAAGAAGGAATTCCTTTTAGGTGTTTTTGAACAAGATTTACATTGAAACCATACATGATAGTAGCGATTATGATAAATATCAAATACCACAAATTTGAACCTAGTGATAAATTGTCCTGACTTAAAAACAAGGAGATGCAACCTGTAAATGCAATAAGAACACCGATAATTTTTTGCCAAGATGCTATACTTTTAAAAAACAACGCTCCAGTTATGATAACAAAAATTGGCGTAAGTGCGTTAAGCATTCCTGCAAGTGAGCTATCTATGCCAGTTTCGGCAATACAAAATAAATAAGCGGGTAATAAACTGCCTAATGTTCCAGAAAGAAAAACTATTGGAATTTTATTAGTTGGAATAATTTTGAAGCTTTTATAAAGCATAGGCACAAGAACCAAACCAGATGCAATAATTCTAACAGAGGCCACTTGAAAAGCATTCAACCCCAAAAGACCAGCTTTCATTAAAATAAAACTACTTCCCCAAATAAAAGACAAAAAGATAAACAAGAGTACATTGCCCAATTTGGTATCCATGGTTTTTAAAATTTACTGCAAAAGTGCAGCAATTGGAAATAGAATGTCTATAAATTTTTAATCAAATATTTTAATATTATTTTTCTTTATTTTTAAACATTAAATCATTAAAAATAATATTTATGTCTTTTTTCAAAGAATTTAAAACATTTGCTTTGTCGGGCAACATTGTAGATTTAGCTGTTGCCGTAATTATTGGTGGTGCTTTTGGGTCGATTGTTTCATCGCTTGTTGATGATATCATAACGCCATTGTTGTTAACTCCTGCATTGAAAGCTGCACATGTAAATGACATTACTAGTTTAAGTTGGGGCGCAGTAAAATATGGCAATTTCTTGTCTTCAATTATAAAGTTTACCATAATAGCAATTGTATTATTTGCCATTATAAAAGCGATGAATTCATTTAAAAAGAAAGAAGAAGCAAAATCAGAGCCTGAGATTTCTTCAACTGAAGTATTGTTAACAGAAATTAGAGACGCGCTAAAAAAGTAAAACATGAAGTTTTTTCTATTGGTAAATTTGTTTTTAGGAATATCGCTAGTTTCTTTTTCGCAAGATGCTGAAATTGTTGACTTAAAAAAAGATGCAGAATCTATACATTTAGAAGAAGACACAACAAATAGAACTTGGAAACTTGGTGGGAAGTTTAATTTAAACGTAAACCAAGGTACTCAAAGCAATTGGTCGGCAGGTGGAGAAGAGTTTTCTTTTTCGTTGAATGCTTATCTTAATCTGTTTGCGTTTTACAAAAAAAATAAACATGTATGGGATAATAATTTAGAACTTGGTTTTGGATTGGTACAAACCACCAGTTTGGGCAGAAGGAAATCTAGTGATAGAATAGATTACACCAACAAATATGGTTATGCATTAAACAAAAATATAAACCTTACCTCGCTAGCCAATCTAAGAACTCAATTTGCTAATGGATATTCGTATGTTAAAAATAGTTTGGGTATAGACACTGCTTCGTTAACATCAAAACCATTTACGCCTGCTTACATTTTATTTTCGCAGGGATTTGATTTTAAACCAAAAGAAAACATCTCATTATTTTGTTCACCAATTACATCAAGATTAATCATTGTTTCTGATAAATACATTGGTGCTTTATATGGGATAGACTCTGGTAAAGTAGTTGCATCTCAACTGGGTGCTTATTTTTCGGGGAATTATAGCGGTAAGATTGGGAAAAATTTTATGTATAAAACAAAGTTGGATTTATTTTCGAATTATAAGAAAAATCCAGGAAATATTGATATTTTTTGGACGAATGCCATATCTGCAAAAATTACCAAATTCATCAATTTTAGTTTTAATGTAGATATGATTTATGATAATGACATAAAAAACATCAACCCTAAAAAAGGGCCTGCACCTCAATGGCAGCAGCTAATGGGAATTGGTTTTGCCTACACTTTTAAGAAAAAATAGCAGAAAACTTATTTTTATATGTTTGCTTAACTGTTTGAATGTTTTACCTTTATTTTTCAATTTTTAAATTATTTAGTCTTGAGTAATATTCCATCATATCAAATAAAGCTTGAACAATTTGAGGGACCGTTTGATTTATTGCTGTTTTTTATTGAACGTGATGAATTGGATATTTATAACATCCCAATTACTAAAATAACGGATGAGTTTTTAGACCATATTCATGTAACGGATAAGTTAAACATTGAATTAAGCAGTGAGTTTATTTTATTCATCAGTACGTTAATGCGCATCAAAGCAAAAATGTTGTTGCCTAGAAAAGAGATTGATGCTGATGGAAATGAAATAGATCCAAGGATGGAATTGGTAGACAAGATTCTTGAGTACAAGAAATTTAAAGAGGCCTCTTTAAAAATGGCAGAAATGGAGGCAGAAAGAATGTTGATGTTGAAGCGTGGAAATGTACAAAAAGAATTGTCTCAAATTGGTGAAGAATCGGGAGAGGGTACTGAAATACAAGCTGTTACTATGTTTAAGCTGATGAAGGCATTTGAAAAAGTAATTCAACGCATTCAGCAACGAAATTTCAAACCGGTGCATACTGTGGTACAATACAATTATACCATGGAAGATTGTAGAACGCATATGCTTGATCTTGCCTCAAAAGAAAAATCATTGTCTTTTGAAAAAGTATTTGAGGTTTGTAATGACCGCATACATGCTATTTTTCTGTTTTTAAATATGCTGGAATTGGTACAACAAAAATATCTTCAGATATTAATTGGCGAGGGAAGAAACAATTTTATTTTAACGTACAATGATAACCGTGAGGAAGACATTGTGAACCAACTTACAGATGAAGATTTCAGTCATTTGAATGGATAAAAAAACACGAATGGAAAAAGTAATTTTTAAATCTACAGATAGAGGAACTGCCGATTATGGTTGGTTGAAGCCGAATTATTATTTCAGTTTTGCACAATACCATAATCCATCAAAAGTACATTTTGGGATGTTGCGTGTATTAAATGATGATTACATAATGGGGGGAGGAAAATTTCCAACACATCCACATGATAACATGGAAATTGTAACCATTCCTTTAACAGGAGCTGTAGAACATAAGGACAACACTGGAGGTCATGGCATTATCCAGTCTGGAGACATTCAAATCATGAGCGCGGGTTCGGGCATTCAGCATTCTGAGGCAAATGCATCTGAAACAGAGCCGCTTACTTTATTTCAAATTTGGCTTTTTCCAAAAATAAAAAACATTCAACCTCGATACGATCAACGCACATTTGATGTGGCGAATAGATTAAACACTTGGCAAATAGTAGTATCTCCGAGGGAAGAAGATGATGCGCTTTGGATAAATCAGGATGCAAGATTTGCATTGGCCAATGTAGAAGCAGGGAAACAACTAGAATATAAAAATGGGTTTACAGGGAATGGTGTTTTTCTTGTTGTGATTAATGGTAGTGTTGAAATAGATGGAACGATTTTGAATAAAAGAGATGCATTGGGAATAAGCAAAACGGATTTGTTTAATATTACTGCGAATGAAAATGCGGAGTTGTTGGCGATAGAGGTTCCGATGGGGTTTTAGGGGAAGTCTCCTCAAAGTGAGTGTTATAAAAAATAATATTGGTCGCTGAATTAGCGGCCATTTTTTTTGTGATTATCTCATATCTCCCACGGTTGAAACCGTGGGCTCATAATGAAAATGTAGGACACTCATTTGAATTGTAATAATGGGAAAATTACTCCACATTTCGAAAAGACGTTTTTTCGAAAATTATTATAGCCCACCGTTTCAACGGTGGGTGGAAGATGTATGATTTTCGGGACATTTAACTCATTAGTCCACGGTTTCAACCGTAGATTAATAATGAAAAATATAAATCCTCTATTGACAACCTCTCAAAAAATCTTTAACCCCTAAGACAATCTTTTCCGATAATTTTTCTTGAAATACAGGATCCAATATTTTCATTTCTTCTTCAGGATTGCTGAGGTAAACTGTTTCAATTAAAGCATTGGGATATTCAATTGGGCTGTTTAGCATAAAATTAAAAGAGCCATTATTTCCGCAATCTTTTAATCCCAAATCAAGCATTCTTTTTTGAATGGCGTTGCTTAAGTTTTTAAACCCTTCATAACGGTAAAACGTACTTGTTCCCGAAATATGTATTGGGTCGGCAGATGAATTTAAATGAACGCTGAGTAATAAGTCGGGCGTACTATCTCTGTAAAATAAAATTCTTTCTTTGTTATCAAAAAACGTTTCAGTAGTTCTTGTCATTATTACTTTAGCACCATCTTTCTCAAGCATTTTTTGCAATTTTAAAGCAATAGGCAAAGTAATTTCTTTTTCTGCAACCCCTGTTGGTCCAACAGCGCCGGTATTGGTTCCGCCATGTCCAGCGTCAATAGCAATGGTAAGGTCTTTTAATAATAATGATTTGGGTTGAGGTTTGATTTTAATAATCAGATTGTTGCCACTATAATAAATTTGATGTCCCCAATGTTGTTGATGATGTAAACTAATGTACACCCTGAAAATATCATCAGCAATTTGTTCGTAGTTTACTTTTTTAACTTCTTTAAGATTGGTTAATTGATCGATCCAATTGGTATTGCTGGTAGCACCAAAAATATCAACAACAATTTTGGAAGGGTCGGTAAGGTGAAAACTTTGATAAGGTAATTTTGAAAATAATTGTATTTGCACCACATCAAAAGTAGAATCGTTAAACACTTTAATTTTTCCAGTTAAAGAAGACGGTGTGAAAGTGCCTGGTGGCAATGGGTTTACCAATTCATCGGGTATGTAAGCTGTTCGCGAAGGGGCAAGTTTAACTTTAAAATGCGAACCTACTTTTCCAATGATTTTTAATGGAATTAAACTATCGATATAACCTATTTTTGCCCCACCCAAACGATCTTCGCCTAAGCCATATTCCAGATGCGCCAATCTGCCTTTGGTAATATATACATCCGACATTGAGCTGGTTAATACAGAAAAATTTGCGTTTGTTTCTTTTATTAATGTAGTTCCATCTTGTGCGGTAAGTATAACTGAAAACTTTTTATTTGTAAATGTGTCTGTAGGTTGAACAATATATTTTCCTTGATAAATGCCTATCATTCCTTTAGAAACAGAATCGGGCATTTCAAAAAATCGGGTGTTGCCGAAAGTAGTGATGCTGCAACCGGATTTTGCTTTTACCCTAAAAGAGATGGCATCTCCGGGCTTCAACATTAAATTTCCTTCGGGTAATGTTTGAATTCGATCTATACTGATATTTTGTGTGGGTTGCTCATCTTTTGGAATTGAATAATTAAACGTAAGCGTTTTTGAAATGGTTTTTCCAGCAGATGATTTAGCCGACATGACATAATTAGATTCTCCTTCAGGAAGTGACAATTCATATACAAAAGCACCGGTTGGATAAACTTTTACATCGTTATTATTTATCGTTAATGTACAAGTTTTACAAGTGCTTCCTATAATAAATTTTTGAGCAATAGAAACCGAATTCACTTCGGTAAGTGGGTCAGTTAATTTGATAAAAGGTTCAGATTTAATCTGAGTAAATCCAATGTTATAAAAAAGAAAACAGAAAGTAAAACAGAAAAAAAAACTTTTCATTAATGATTAAATTGATGTTTAATAAAGTTAGTAATTAGATTCAATGTTAAATAATTAAATTTGTTTTGCAACCAATTGATTTCTTTCATTTGTCAAAATAAGTTGTATTTAATTTATGCTACTAACTATCTTTTATGCTTTATGTGGGTTGCTTTTTATAGGTTACTTTTTTTTAATTACTTATTATAAAATTGGTTGGGCTTCAATTCAGCAAAAAAAACATGTTGAAAATTATCAAAACACTTTTGTATCCATTATAGTTCCTGCAAGAAATGAAGAAGATAATATTTCGAATCTTATACATTCCATTCAAAATCAAACTTATCCTAAATCCTGTTTCGAATTAATTATCATTGATGATTGCTCTACAGATAAAACTGCGGAGATTGTAAAAAATTATTCAGATTCAAATATCAAGTTGATTGCATTGTCTGATTTTTTAGAAGAAAAAAATATAAACGCGTATAAAAAAAAGGCGATTGAAATTGGAATAAAAGCATCAAGTGGAACACTTATCATTACCACAGATGCAGATTGTACAATGGGTGAAAATTGGTTGCAAGAAATTGTGAATTGCTTTGAAATTAATCAGCCGAAAATGATGGTAATGCCAGTTCAAATAAATTATGAAAATCGATTTATTGAAATATTTCAATCATTAGATTTTATGTGTTTGCAAGGAATTACGGGTGCATCGGTACAGAAAAAATTTCATGGAATGTGTAATGGCGCTAATTTGGCCTACACAAAATCTGTATTTGAAGAGGTAGATGGATTTTCAGGAATCGACCATATTGCCAGCGGAGATGATTTATTGCTGATGCATAAAATTGCAAAGAAGTATGCAAATGAAATTTTGTATTTAAAATCAGCAGCAGTAATTGTAAAAACGAAAGCTGCAACAACACTAAAAGCGTTCATAAATCAAAGAATTCGTTGGGCCAGTAAGGCAGAGAAATATGAAGACAAGCGAATGTTTCCCGTGTTGATGTTGGTTTACTTTTTTAATCTCTCTTTGTTTATAATGATGGCATTAGCATTGTTGAAACATACGCAAACAACAATCAATGTTTTTCTAATATTCCTTACACTAAAAACCGGAATAGAATTATTATTTCTATATCCGGTAGCAAAGTTTTTTGGAGAAAGAAAATTACTTTGGCTTTTCCCAATATTTCAACCATTCCATATTGTATATACTGTTATTGCTGGATTTCTTGGCAAGTTTGGAACATACAACTGGAAAGACAGAACCGTAAAATAAAACGACAAATCTGAATTAAGACTTTGGCGCAACAGGAACATTTCTAGAGAACCCTTCTTCTAAAGAAATAAACGTTTCCGTTCTTTCTATGCCTTTAATTTTTTGAAGTTCATCATGCAAAACATGACGAAGTTGAGTGATGTCTTTACAAACAATTTCTAAAAACATACTGTAATTACCAGTAATATAGTTTAGGCGAATGATTTCTGGAATGCGCATTAGTTCTTTTGCAACATTATCATAAAGAGAACTTTTCTCTAGATAAATACCAACGAAAGCTGTAATATCGTAACCGAGTAATTTCAGATCTACGTTTAAGCGTGTGCCTTTTACAATATTGAATTCATGAAGTTTTTTAATTCTAACGTGAATGGTACCACCACTAACGAATAGCTTTTTGCCCAACTCTGCATAAGAGATTTCGGCGTTTTCCATCATTGCTTCAATGATTTGCAAATCTAATTTGTCAAGATTTAATTTAGCAGCCATTTTTTTTCTGATTTTAATTTATTTTTAATAATCGGTGCAAATATTTGTATTATTTCTATAATTTCAAAATTTTTATTGAATTATTTTCAAGTTATAGTCAAATTAATTAGTTTTAAGTCTTAGAAGTTCTAAAACGATATTGTAAATATCGGAAAAAATGTGGGGTGATGAAATTTTTGGCAGACATGCCCTCTTGTCTCGGGGGTGAGGAAAAAAGGATAAACTCGGCCCAAATGATTTATAAAAGATAGATCATTTGGGTTATGGCTAACTACCTCGTGAAGGTTCGAACCCTTCCCCTACAGCGGTTTTTATTTTACAGAAACCCTTGCAGCGTAAGTTGTGAGGGTTTTTTGTTTATGGGGGTGAACTTTTTAAAACTTCTACTTATTTACATGTCATTGTGCTTCACTTTCCACTAGTTCAAAATCCGGCAATTCTTTTATTATACACTGATGTTTCTCTGTCAGAGAAACATCAGTATGGAATCCAAGGCTCAAAAGCTAAGAATGATTAATTACATTGGTTTTCTAACAATACATACTGCATCATAAGCAACCGGAATTGGTCGGCGAAGTTTTTTTATTCCTGGGAAAAGTGACAAGATTTTGTAATATGCAAAAATGATTTTATGTTTAGGTTTCATCAAGTCTGCCATTGTATCAACGCCAACACCTGGCAAAGTTGGCACATGGCTAGGAATGAGCCCTTTCTCAAGAGATTCAAAAGTGTTTAAAATAATTTCTAGTCCCTTATCTTCCATCAGTGCTTTCATTCCTTCTGGATATATTCTCCAACAATCAACAACTTCTGGAGCAACATGATATGGCCAGCTGACAGGCAAAATGGTAATGATTAGTCCTCCCGGTTTTGTAATTCTTTTCAATTCATCCATCCATTTCCATATGTTCTTCACATGCTCCATAACCTGACCAGAAAAAACAATGTCGTATGTATTGTCTTCTACAGGGTAATTGTATTCGTGTTTACTAACAAGTTGTCTATTTGAATCGGAATTATTTTTACTTATGGCCAATGTGTCCCAATGGGTCTGAATGTCAAGTGTATACCATTCTATGGAGGGCTCTCCAACTGTTTCGCAATACCAAGTTGGCAATCTGTCTGCACCAATTTCCAACACTTTCATATTGGGTTTGAAATGAGATGCCAAATATTTTTTGAAAAGAAGCTCGCTATTTAAGTGCATGAATACTAATTTATTATGAATATTTTAAGGCTATAAAATTAATGAAATTCTTATTAGTACAGTATTATTTTTTTAACAAGGATACTATGATTGATATGCCTATTTATTGTCAAAACAACGCTGGTTCCTAACATTAAAGCAAGTGCGCGGTCATTTGATTACTTTGAAATTGAAATATCATTAAGGACAATTTAGCAGTACAAATTGTATTTTAAACTTTGTATAAATCAGGGTAGTAGAAATTTTAAATATCAATTAAAATACTTGAAGTGTGAGGGTGAGTTTTTTTTTGTTTTTGGGGTAGATTATTTAATATGAAAATGTCGTACAACGTTTAAAATTGTACGACATCTTGATAAATTAAAAATGTATTTATTAATTTTTTAGAAATAGCAATTACATACACCCCTTAGCTACAATATTTTTCACCTCGCTAATCGGAATTCTCTCCTGCGTCATCGTATCTCTATATCTAATGGTAACGGTATTGTCTTCTTTGGTTTGATGATCGATTGTTACACAGAACGGTGTACCAATTGCATCCATTCTTCTATAACGCTTTCCAATAGCATCTTTCTCTTCATAGAAACAATGGAAATGTGGTTTACACTCATTAAGTAATTCCGTTGCAATTTCTGGTAAGCCATCTTTTTTAAGTAATGGAAGAATCGCCAATTTAGTAGGTGCAATTTTTGCAGGAATTTTCAACACCACACGACTATCTTCTGTGCCATCTTCTTTAGTCCATTTTTCTTCTTGATAAGCAAGAGATATAACGGTTAAGAATAAACGGTCTAAACCTACCGATGTTTCCACCACAAAAGGCGTGTAGTTGCCGTAGGCTTTTCCTTCTGCATTCAAATCGTTATCAAAATATTGAATTTTCTTTTTGCTATATTTTGCATGTTGACTCAAATCAAAATCGGTACGGCTATGAATACCTTCCAATTCTTTCCAACCAAAAGGGAATTCAAATTCTATATCCAAAGCTGCATCAGCGTAATGCGCCAATTTTACATGGTCGTGGAAACGTAATTTCTCTGTTGGAATACCAATGCTTTCGTGCCATTTTTTTCTTGTGTCTTTCCAATAATTATACCATTCCATTTGTGTGCCAGGACGAACAAAAAACTGCATTTCCATTTGTTCAAATTCGCGCATGCGAAATATAAATTGACGAGCTACGATTTCATTTCTAAAGGCTTTTCCTGTTTGTGCAATACCAAAAGGAATTTTCATTCTTCCCGTTTTTTGCACATTTAAAAAGTTTACAAAAATACCTTGTGCGGTTTCTGGTCTTAAATAAATGGTATCTGCTTCTTCGGCTACGCTACCTATTTGTGTACTAAACATCAAGTTAAACTGACGAATATCTGTCCAGTTGCAGGTTTTACTGATGCCACATTTTATTTTATTCGATTCAATTAAAGATTTCAATCCCGCTAAATCATCTGCTGCCAATAACTTATCCATTTCGGCAATTAAAGCTTCTCCCGATTCTTTATCTAAAGTTGCTACATGTGCTTCAATCAAATGATCAACGCGGTATCTTTTGTTGCTGTCTTTGTTATCAATCATTGGGTCGCTGAAATTATCCACGTGTCCACTTGCTTTCCAAACAGTTGGGTGCATAAAAATAGCCGCATCAATACCTACGATATTATCGTGCATTTGGGTCATGCTTTTCCACCATTCATCACGAAGATTCTTTTTTAACTGCGCACCCATTTGTCCATAATCATACACAGCACTTAAGCCATCATATAATTCAGAAGATTGAAAAATATACCCGTACTCTTTACAATGAGAGATGATTTCCTGGAAGTTGTTTATTTCGTTTGCCATAGGTCGCAAAGATAGAAAATGTAGCATTTAAAAATGGAAAATATTGTAGAGAGGTTTGGGTGGGGGTTGAAAATTTTCAACCCTTACAAATGTTTGAGAGGTTTGAGTGGTTTGAGAGGTTTGTGAGGTTTTTGTAAGGGTTGAAAATTTTCAACCCTTACAAAAGGTTGGAAGTATATTCCATGTAAATGCTACTTTGTTTTCAAAAAAACTTCGTGCCTTCGAGCCTTTGTGCCTTCGTGTCCAAAAAATGCTGCAAGCATTTCTTCTTCTTGTCAAAAAATGTTCAAGTCTTGCAATGAGTTCAAAAGGTTGGAAGTATATTCCATGTAAATGCTACTATGTTTTCAAAAAAACTTCGTGCCTTCGAGCCTTTGTGCCTTCGTGTCCAAAAATGCAGAAAGCATTTCTTCTTCGTGTTTCAAAACCTTTGCCCCTTATGTCAAAAAAAATACCGACTGCTTTTGACAATCGGGATATTTTATTTTTTATGTTTTAGATTATTCTTTTATGAATTTTTTAGTAACCATAACGTTTGAATTTCTGTCGATCACTTTTACAAGATAAATTCCTTTGTAAAGCTTTGAAACGTTTAATTGATTGGTAGTCAAATTAGCTTTTTGATTCATAATCTGACGGCCGTTGATGTCAAATAAACGTATCTCAGTAGCACCTTTAAATCCAGACAAATCAATGTTTAACAAACGCTGTGCTGGATTTGGATAAATGTCTACATTATTTCCAGTGTTTGAACTGATATTTTCTGCTTTTGTAGCGGTACCCAATGCAACCCTCAATGTATAGCAAGAAGTAGCATTAAATGCATTGTTAGGTGAATAAACACGTGCATAATAAACACCTGGAGCAGCTGTATAATTAATGGTTTCGTTATTTGTACTATTGTTTTGAGAAGTTACCAAAACTGTTCCTGTACTACTTACTAATCGAAGGTTATAGTTTATAGGTAAAGTAGTTAGTGATATCGTTATTGTTCCAGCAGTTCTAATTGTAAATTTATAATGATCCACATCATTTGAAACTTCTATTTGCCCAGTTATGTTGGTATTAAACGGAATAACTGCAGCGCCTGTTGTAGCATTATTGGTGCTGGTATCTTTGCTGCTTTTGCAACTTAATGATGCAGTTGTAAATTGTGCTGATGTAAAACCACTTGTGCCATTTGCCCCGCAATTGGTGCTTACTCTGTAATTATATACACTACTAGATGCTAAACCACTTAATGCAATTGAAGTTGATGCAGTTGAAGCCGTTAAACTAATCCAAGTTGCACTAGAATTTAATTTATAATCTACCGCATATGTTGAAGCGCCAGTAACAGCAGCCCAATTTAAAGTTGCACTTGATGCAGTAATTGAAGTTGCTGTTAATCCTGTTGGTGCATTACAAACAAATGGAGCAGCTGAAGTAAATTGCGCTGAAGCAAATCCACTTGCACCATTAACATCACAATTTGTACTTACTCTATAATCATAAATACTGCTTGCAGTTAATCCAGTTACAGAAACTGAAGTTGATGCTGTTGAAGCGGTAACATTTATCCATGTTGCGCTTGTGCTTAATTTATAATCAACTGCATAAGTTGATGCGCCTGTAACAGCAGCCCAATTTAATGTTGCACTTGATGAAGTGATTGCAGTTGCATTTAATCCTGTTGGTGCATTACATACAAAAGGTACAGTAGTTGTAAAGTTTGCAGATACATAATTTCCACTTCCTGCAGCACATGTAGCAATTACCCTCCAATTATATGCAGTCCCCTGTGTAAGACCAGTTAAATTAGCCGTAGTTGTTGTTTGAGCAGTTGATAAACTTGTCCAAGTAGTTGCCGTATTAAATTTATAATCTACTGAATAACTTATAGCATTTGGTACAGCAGTCCAACTTAAAGTAGCTACATTATCTCCAATTGCAGAAGTTGTTAATCCAGTTGCATCACCACATGCAGCAGCACCAGTAATGGTGAAATTTGCATTGCTGATATCAAAGAAAATATTTCCAACCGCTTCTACTTTAATTCTTGCTGTTGTGGTTGGTGTATTTGGAATGACCAAAGCTTCAGTACCATCATTAGGCGTACTTGCTGCCAAAACTATTGGGAAGGTTTGACCACCATCTGTACTTAATGATATTTTCACATTGGCACAACTTACAGGAGCTGCTGTTGTACTAGCGACACTCCAAGTAATGGTTTGTGTTGATCCTCCAGCATAACTTACAGCAGTATTTGGCGCTGATACTGCAAAAGGACCTGATGCAGAACTAACGGTTACCACCATGTCAGTAAATTGTGTTTGTCCAACTTTCACTGGTGTTGTTGAAACATATGGTGCATTATCTCTTACAGTTAATCTGAAATTTAATGTTCTCGCTACTGAACTTAATGCTTCGATGTTTGCGCCTGCATCTCCACCAGTTAATGGGCCAGTTACTAAAGCGCCAGCAAGAATTGTAGATAATTGAGGAAAATATCTAGTTGGATTAGCCGTTGGTCTAAATGTAACCCAGTTTGGACCAGTTGCTTTTGTAGCACTTGCCACACTACTTGCGCCTGTTTGTGTTGAAGATGCATTATCATTTTGCTCCCAACAGTATGTTAGTGCATCCCCGTTAGCATCTGTAGCAGATCCTGTAAGTGCAAATGGAGTACTTCTTGGAATGGTATAATTACTTACTGCAGCAACTACTGGAGTAGCATTTGTTGATGCTATACTTGTAGTTACTGGACAAGTTTTTGTTGCTAAGTTTGCTTGAATTTGAGCAATAGACGCTTGGTGAAAAATATCATAAGAATGTGGACCCACATCCTGACTAGTAATGCCTGCATAACTCATAATAGTAATTCCAGAACCAACTTCTTTATTTACACCAGTACCTTCATTACTCATAGAAAATGTATGATTAGCACCAAGCTGATGTCCAACTTCGTGTGCTACATAGTCGATATCAAAATTGTCTCCTTGAGGAATTCCATCAGCAGGTGAAGTGATGCCACTACCTTTTCCTGTATTACAAACACAACCGATACAACCCGCGTTGCCACCGCCTCCTGTAGAGCCGAACATGTGACCAATATCGTAATTGGCTTCACCGATTACAGATGTAAGGGTAGATTGTAGTTGTGAATTCCAGCTAGATAATGTAGCACTATATGGATCAGTAGATGCAGTATAATAAATTACCGAAGTTGTATTATCAATCAGATTTAAGTGTAAAGCCAAATCTTTTTCATATACCCCATTACAACGGGTAAGTGTAGCATTAAAAGCAGCCAATACAAGCCCTACTTGAGCAGAACTTGTAGCGCCAAAATAATTAGAATATTCTGCATTGCAAGATTGAGCCAAACGCATGGTTTTTAAATCAGCACCTGATCTTGCAGTGATATTCGAATATTGAACTTGATTGTTTAAAGATGTAGCCATGTTTTCGTCTACTGTAGAGCAAGTCCAAGGCAATGTTCCCGCTTTTCTTTGTGATTTAAACACTGCGTAAATGCTATGATCTTGTGAATACGCTTCAATAAATTCATTTTCTTTATCGGTTCTAAAAACCATTGTTTGTATGCCTTGTGGAGAAATGCTTAATTTAAGTACTGCATATTTATCTGAAACACCTTTACCAGAAAAAGCCCTGATTTCAGTGAAGCGCGCTTGAAGTGCTGGCTCAAAATTAGATGCCTCGAAAACTTCGAATTGCTCCATATTTCCATCAGCATTTGGCAAAGAAATGATTGTTGAATTAGCATTCCCACGATTATCAACTATTGAAAACAATTGCTGTCTTAACGGCTCAATATTTAAATCATATAATTTAAATGTGGTTGGAAAACTCAATCTAGAAACTGCTTTATCAGTAACTATATTTTCCTTAGTTAAATGTTGAAACCAATAATTTTTTTGTTGAGCGATTAGCACATTAACTAAAGCAAAAGTTAATAATGTGAAAAGAAATTTCTTCATAATGTTAGTTTAGGTTATTTTTTACAGGCGCTGAAATTATAAAAAATAAACCACATAACACAATACATTTTTTTGGTATTCTGTATATTTAAAATACTGTGTGGATAATTTATAGTAAATTATTATAAATAATGATGGTTTTATCTAGATTTCTTCTTCTGTCTCAAAGTCATCATCAACATCTTCCATTACAAAATCATCTGATGAATTACGGCCCATAATATTTAAATCTTTTAAGGTTAAATTATCCAATCCAGAGGTTTGGCGCCAGATTCCATTTTCTAATTTTAATAATTGTATTGGAATACCAATTTTATGTTGAAATTCATTTTCAAGATTTGACACACGCTCCGTAGGAAGCATTTCGATTTTAATAGCAATTTGTTTTTTCAAAATATCACCAACGGTTTTTTCAATATCTAATTCTTCAGCTTTCCTTGATTCCTCAAATTTATTATGAGGCTTTTTATAAAACTTCATTAATAAAAATGGATAATAAGCCGAAAATGTTTTTTGAATTTCTTTTAAAACAGTTTTGTCATTAATGTCTATATGCATAATTAAAAATTTAGAACTCAAGAAAAAGAAAATAAAAATTTCAAACCATGACAATGCACATAAACATTGATGATCATCTAAACAAGTATAGCGTCCTTCAAACTAACCAACATCAGCAGATTTTATGCTTTGCAACATTTTAAACAGCTTCTCAACGTTTTATTTTTGTTTTGTATTAATCAATGAAAAGTCGACAGACGAAGGTTTTAGACATAACTATTTTAAATGGTAGTAAACTAAACACTCAAAATAGCAAAATAGAAATTGCTCAATCTGTTAGGACATTTATTGCATTAATTGAGATAGAAATAGGACTAAATTTTAAAAGATTGAATACTATTTCACAAGAATTGGGGGGAGGAAGTAACATTCCTCCCTTTTTAATAAAAACAGAATAAATAATCTATACTTTTTCATCCGAAAAAAATTAAAAACCATGACATACACAACATCACTTAAACTTGGAAACGAACATCATAAAATAATGAATACACTTGAATTTTATGCTGCCGACATTACATTTCTAGAAAAATTACTTTCCGAAGTACTGAAAAAAAACAGCAATCATGAGGTTAAAACAGAAGCCGAACATTTTCAAAATCAGTTTATTATTCAACAAAAAAATATTGATGAAATAAAAAGTAAAATTTTAATCAATAAACACGAAGCTGCAATGGAGGCTAAGGTTCATGCTGGAAAAGTAGATGAACGTTTGGTTACAGATATTCATCAAATAAAAATTGATTCTAATCAAATTGAAAAAGCGATTGAAGAAATTAGAACTGCATTTAAAAAGTTTGTAGCGAAGTGGTTGTAAAAAGTCAAAATTAAAAAGTTAAAAGTTAAAATATCAATTGCGATTCTTTTGGCTATTTTATGTTTAATTGAAGTCCAATTGAAGTCGATATCTTTTCTGCAAGTGAACTTCCTTCCTTAGTAAAAGGCCAAACAAATAAGCTGGTGATTGGATGCAATTTTGTGATTTCTTGTATTGCATCTTTGGTGAGTTGCTGAGCAATTCCTTTTCTTCTATATTCCTCTAAAACCATTGCTGAGCAAAGATAAATTGCATCATACTGTGCATTTAATGGGGTTAATTCAAAAAGTTTTTTTTCGGAAATTTTATTTACTAAAAAATCTTCCATGAGTTCATTTGTTGTTGGGAAAAGTAACACCCAAACCACAGGACCATTTCCATCATCAAATTCTTGAACAGAAGCAGGATGTATTTTACACAAATGTTCTAAAACTTCTTCATTCACTTCCAATTGTTCGGGATCTGATTTGCTATCAAATACATCCTCGGCCAATTGAATCATTCTTTCAAAATTGCTTAGTGACATAAATTAAGTTTTATAGAAAATTTAAGAATAAGAAAATATTTAATTTTTAAATTCCAATATTAATTCAAACCTAAAAAAATTAACCCATGAAAAAAATTAAATTGGTTTTATTGTTTGTTGCGATAGCTTCAAGCAAACTGTTTTCTCAACAAGTAATTTTAACACATGGCGCTCAAATTTTAAAATTTGACAAAAACCTAAAAACTTATTTTAATTCTAGAATAGTCAATCAGTTTGATATTTTTAAAATTGATAAAGAGTTTATAAAAATAAATAGTTCTGATTTAAATTACAGAGATACCGTTTATCGAATAATAGAAAATTGTGGTGAAATAAAGACAAGTGAGGATATTTCAATATGGTATATTTGTAAAGATATTGATGATATTACTTGTTGGATATACATATCATCTGTAGTTGGTAAAAATCAAGATAATACAATTGAAATACAATATTCAAATTCATCAATTCTTTATTACGTAGTAAAATAAAAAAATCAACCAAACATTTTGATGTAAAAATCTTCCACTTTTTTTCTGGCCCAAGGCGTTTTACGTAAAAACTTTAAGCTTGATTGAATACTTGGATTGATGTTAAAACATTTAATGGGAATTTGCTGCCCTAAATCTTCCCAACCAAATTCATTTACCAATGTAGTGATGATAAATTCCAGTGTTTTTCCATGCAATGGATCTTTTGATTGTTGTTGCATGTACAATATTAAGTATTTTGCATGGCTATTATGAGTCAACATCGTTATTTTATTTTGAACAAACCCATCAATATGGTGTCGCAGTTTGTAAGCTCTCACGATGTTAGATTACTTGGATCTATTGATTTTAATTTTCCCGAAGGCACACATGCCATAGGCAGACTGGATAAAGATTCGGAAGGGTTGTTGTTGTTAACGACAAATTCAAAGATTACCAAACTGTTGTTTCAAGGTAAGGTCCCTCATAAACGAACCTACTTAGTACAGGTTATAAATAAAATCAGTGAGGAAACCATTTTGAAAATTGCAAATGGAATTTCGATAAGCGCACCTGATAACACGGCATATTTTACAACCCCTTGTGAAGCTAAAATAGCAGACCCATTAAACTATAATGTATTACTTAAAGATGTGCGTCTACACAAAAACGTTACCAACTCTTGGATAACCATCACCTTAACAGAAGGAAAGTTTCATCAAGTAAGAAAAATGGTTGCCGCAGTGGGACACAAATGCCTAAGATTAATTCGTGTTTCCATAGAAGATATTACGCTAGACAATTTACAACCAGGAGAAATTAAAGAAGTAGACCATGATTATTTTTTTGAGAAGTTGAAGTTGTAGGGAATGTTTGGGGTTTGGCGTTTGGCGTTTGGGGAATGTCTACCTTTATCTAATTTTTAGTTTTTTCTTGTAAAAGTCCATAGACGTTAAGCTTAATATGCTTTCAATGCCAAACACCAAACGCCAAACAAAATTTTCGTGACAAAGCAAATTCCCTAAACATAACTAAAATTTACCCAGCATCGACTTTTCCTTACAAGCTTGTAACAAACACCTATACCCTTCACGCGATTGTAATTTGCATTCAAAACAAATAATTATGCAAAAAGAAAAAACAATCTACCACCTAATCGTAGACAAAAGCGGCTCCATGACCGACTGTATTGAACAAACCATCATTGGTTTCAATGAACAAGTAAATAAAATCAAACAATTAGAAAGGGAATTCCCTGAACAAGAATTAAGTATTGGTTTAACTACTTTCAACCATGAAGTGTATCACCATTTTTTCCAAAGTCCGCCGGTGGCT
Source organism: Chitinophagaceae bacterium (assembly GCA_027489035.1). GTDB lineage: Bacteria > Bacteroidota > Bacteroidia > Chitinophagales > Chitinophagaceae > Ferruginibacter. The sequence continues at coordinate 275,150 of JAIYAN010000012.1, read as the reverse complement.
GTGCGAAATTTAACCACCAGCACATACAGACCAGATGGAACGACTGCGCTATTAGATGCTGTTGGTTTAACGGTTCAAACCATTGAAAGAGAAATACAACTGGATCAAAATCAATCGAATACAACAGTTGTTATTGTTATTTTAACTGATGGTCATGAAAATGCCTCAAAATCATTTAAATTGTCTGATATTAGAAACACCATTTCGAGATTAGAGGAAACCGGTAAATGGACATTTAGTTTCGTTGGAGCCACGTTAGATGCAGTAGATGTAGCTGAAGCTATGGCCATTAAAAAGCAGAATAGTTTTTCATTTGAAAAATCTAATATGAAGTTTAGCGTTTTTGGTAAGCTTTCTAGCTCCATGGAAAATTATATGCATAAAAAAAGATCAGGAGAAAATTTAGACGATTTTTTTTCTGATGAAAAAAGGAAATAAAAATTCAAAAATCAAAAGTAAAAATTCAAAATTGAAGGTTAATAATTTTGAATTTTTACTTTTTACTTAAACATTATAGAATGAAAGTACATTTATTAAAATCATCTGAGGTAAGCGCAGACTTGTTTACAAAGGTGGTAGATTTTTTAAAATCAATACCTGGCCCTATAGAATTTATTTATGATGTGCATGCCACAACTTCATTTGAAGATGAAGAAGTATATATGTATCAAATTAGGGATGAAGCGCATTTTGAAAAAAAGATGGCGCCAATGGAATCAAAATTAAGTACGCATGATATTAGGTCATTCCCATTAGAAAGAGAAACGGTAACATGGGATGCATTGTTTAAGAAATGTAAACAATATAGAAAAAGCAATAACTTACCTGACAATGAATTTGTGTTGTTGTTAACCGATATCGCGAATAAACAAAATTGGTTTGCTGCATTGGATGAATCTATGCCATACAATGGTTTTATTCATACAGATGATTGGGATTATTATATCAAATGTTCTGCGGCTTTTCCCATTGCTTATGAAGTAATTGCACTTGTTTTACAAAAGCACATGTTTAATGGTTTGTATGAACTAAGAACTAGGGTACATGAAAATCCCATTGGTTGTGTAAATGATTTGTGCATTCATAAAAGAGAAATCATTTTAAAATTACGCACAGGCGATGTTTGCGAGGATTGTATTGAAAAAGCAGCTGGCAAAATGAGTGTGCACGAATTACATCATGCTTTGCATATCATGAGTTCGTTGAGGGAAAAAATGTTGTTTGCACAAAACATGAAAAAGTTTTCTCCATTAAGTACGCTTAAAATAGATCATAGGTACAAAATTTTTCTGCCAGAGTTTAATAATATTGAAATCAAACTTAGGCCACTTGAAAAAGCGTTGTACTTCTTATTTATGCGATATCCTGATGGCATTTATCACAGTAGTTTAAGCGAGCATCGGACTGAATTATATGAGATATATGCTGCCATATCTACAATGGGTGATTTAAATGAAATGAGGTATAGAATAGACGATATGGTAAATGCATTAAGTGATTCTGCGAGTCAAAAAATATCAAGAATAAAAAGGGTATTTGAAGATGCCATAGGACCAGACCTTGCAAAGCATTATTATATCAAAGGCGAATCAGGTCAAAAAAAGAAAATAGACCTTGATCCTACTTATTTTAAAATCATTAACAATTAATTGCAGCATTATTAATTAATATCGTTAAATGAATTTTATACATAATTCATTTTAAAAGCCTAAAATTATGAAGCACAAGAAAATAATAATTCTAATAATATTCTTTTTTGTAAGTGTGATTTCAATTTTAGCGATCGATAAAATTTATGATGTAAAGATTCTAAAATGCATATCAGATCAAAGTTTCAATAAATCCAATGATGTAAATTCTAATATCAAAAACGGCATTTATACAGCTGCGATGGAATTTGCAAATACAACAACATGGGTTTATGATAAAAATTATTACAACATAAAATATCCCAATGGTGATGTGCCATCTGGTGGGGCTTGCACTGATGTTGTTATACGAGTGCTTAGAAAAAACAAGTTGGATTTACAACAATTGATTCATGAAGATATGATTTCAAATTTTTCAGTATATCCAAAAAACTGGGGCTTGAACAAAACGGATGCAAACATAGATCACAGAAGAGTACCCAATATCATGACTTATTTTAAAAGACAACATTATGATGTTCCCATTACAGCTAGCGGCAAAGATTACTTGCCAGGAGATATTGTGTGTTGGGTATTATCTCCAGGCATCAATCACATCGGAATTGTATTAGAAAATCAGGATGTATTTCATAATATGGGGCCTACATCCAGAATAGAAAGTGGTCTCCTTTTTTCGTATAAAATTATTGGGCATTACAGATTACAATTGTAAAAAATAATGAAACATTTTTTAAAAGTTCTATTAGGAATAGTTGTTGTTTTATCGTTGTGTTTTTTGTTGAAACCAAAACCAGTAGTAAAACCAATAAAAGATAAAAATTACTCCGATTATATAACTTACACAACAAGCGCATTTGAATATTGTAAAAAAAATAATTTAAATGACGACTATTTTTTTCTAATAGATTTATCCGTGCATTCCGGCAAAAAAAGATTTTATGTTTGCGATTTTTCAAAAGAAAAAATCTCTGATAGATACATGGTTAGTCATGGCTGTGGCTCATTATTTTGGAGTAAAGATTATTCAAAAGAAAATGCAGAGATAAGTAATGAATCAGATAGTCATTGTTCTTCAGTTGGTAAATATATAATTGGTAAAAAGGGCGTAAGCAGTTGGGGTATAAAAGTAAATTATCAATTATCTGGAATGGATAAAACCAATAGTAATGCATCCAAAAGGGCGATAGTACTTCATTCTTGGAATGATATAAAAGATAATGAAGTTTATCCTGATGGTGTTCCTGAAGGTTGGGGTTGCCCGGCGGTATCAAATCAATCGATGAAGGAAATCATCAAAAAAATTGATTACTCCCCAAAAAGAACATTACTATGGATAATAAAATAAATAACATGAAGGAACAAAAAGAAGTAGATCCGTTTTTATGTGAACGATGTCAACCATTTGGCTATTGTTTGGAAAGAGGTGGAAGGAAAAACAATTACAAATCGATAGCAGAAATCGAAAAGGTAAAAAATATAGAAAATACAGGCTTAACTGATCGTGAAATTGCACAATGGGTACCTTTAAGAACTACCATAAAAGATGCAAACACTTCTTTTGGAAAAAAACTTCAACAAGCTCATGAACTTTTTCATCAAGATGAATTTGAACAAGCAAATTATATGTATCAAGATATGTTGGAAACTAGAAATAATTGCGATGAGGTAATCATTGGATTATCCGCCTCATTTTATTTTTTGAAAAAATATGAAGAAGCCTCATCAACTATTTTGAAACTATTTACATATCATAAACCTCATTACCCAAATCGGTTTTCGATTCAATGCGAAAACAAATTAAATGAAGAAAACAATGAAATGAAACATGTTGGCGGAGAAATTGAATCCAATAAATTACATAAAATAAAAACAGTCCTCTAATTCAATAACAATCCTATATGTCAAGCAGTTTTATTCTTCCTTTAATTTGGTGCATCATTTATTTTTTAAAATTAAATGACAAAAAAGAAATCAAACTTACACCTATAATTCACGAACCTAAAAATCAAGATACTGAACTAACTGATGCTACAAATAAAGTTGATTTTAAAGCAAGGGAAATTGATTATTTTTCGAACAATAGATTGGTAAATGAGCCACATCTCATTTATTATTTCAACATGCTTAGCTTACAAGATTGCGAGCAAGTAACCGACGAAATCATTGAATATGCTGCAGTTGAAAGATACGCGATGATAAATAAAGTTGATGATGTAAACAATTGGCCGATTGCCAGTAGAGATGTACATGCCGCAAAAAATTATTTATTAGATCGTTGGTCTTATATGACGCATTTAAATTAATCTGAATTTTCAATAACATTATTTTATGCGTTTAAACATTAAAAAAGGGTTAAGCTGGAAAAGCCTAACCCTTTTTAGTTTGAAAAATACAATCCCTTATTTTTTATACTTCTTTATTTTAATTGCATACATTTCTCCATAATACTTGTGTAACTCAGCGCTATTTCCATATAACACTTTACCGTTTTTAGATAGATTCAAAAAGTATATACGGTTTCTATTTGTGTAATCTGCTTTTGATGCTTCATAACAAACTTCTAAAACCAATACGTTGTTATCGTTCATCATGCTTACATTTAGTACCTGTGTTTTAATTCTATTGGGGTTGGTTTCATTTGGATCGTTTATAACAAACCAATCGATATAACTGGTATCTGACCTAATACATAAATCGAAATTGTATAAAATATTATCATATTTCCATTCGCCTGAATACTTGCCGTAGTATTTTTTATCAAGCATCTTGTTTCCTTCCGAACTAAAAACAACAACCGGTTCTTGTTCAATTCGTGCTGATTTTAATATTGAATTATATTCCGTTAAACAATTTGCTAATAATAAATTTGAAAGCTTTGGCAATTGCAATTGCATATCATCCTCTATGTCAATTCTATGTTTGTAATTTGATGAAGTAAATGAAATTTCGCTAACTGTAGCGTTTGTCATTGTATTCAAAAAATTAAAACTGGGTAAAAAATTAAACTTTACAATTGAATCCTTTGGAATGATCAATTTTTTATCTCTGCAATAATTATATGACAACAAATCTCCGTTTGAGAAACCGATATGCACCACTGCATTTGAATCTAGTACACATTCAACAGGAGTTTTGTAACATAAACTAAATACGTAAATAATATCCAATAACGTATCTTTTGGAATCACTACTCCTGCACTTGCATAACTAAACTTTTCGCCTACTCTTAATATTACATTAGAGGTTTGTAAAGATATAGCACCATCTTCATCAAATCTTTCTTTTATTATTTGTGCTTGAATTACATTCGATAAGGCAATACAAGCAATTATCATTAATTTTTTCATACCGTTATTTTTAAGGTGAATGAATGAGGTTTACCTTTTAATATTTACGGCATGACGAGTTTTTTTATAAACGCATAATTGTTGTTTTCTTCAGACACCATTTGCATGGGAAAGGTTTGTGATTTTGTGTCAGCAGTAATATTTAATTTTTTGAAGTCTTCATACGTTATGTATGCGAATCGACCTTTATACACGCCTACAATCATATTTTCCCTATCTCTTGAAACTGGTAGTTTGTAATCATATAATTCAAAAAGACCATTGAAATTTTTTACAAACAGCATAGCAGTAAATAATTTTATTGGTTTGCCAACATTATCTACAAATTCGGGTTGAACCAAAATGGGATTACTATCATGAATTGGATTGTCACAATTCCAAATTCCAAATCGATCAAAAGTAAAGTTTCTAAGGATTCGATTAGTAAAGTTTTCATTCGCCACATATCTATTATACCTAAGGGTTTCTGCATTTATTTTTTCTATTTCTGCATTCTTTGCTTCTATGATTTTATTCAATCGTTCTGTCTTTTCATTTTCTTTTGCAATTTTTAAATTCTCCATTGAATCCTTTAGATATTGAGCTTTATTGGCTTTGTCAGCCAATTTTCTATCTTCAATTTTTTGATTATACTTTTTCAATTGATTATCATAAATACGAATGGCTTTGGCATAATCTTTTTCTTCCAGTACAGGCCTTACTTTATATTCAACTGACTTATTTATATTTTCAGATGCTTTGATAAATTGAATGTTGTACATACCATATTTACTTCCTTTTTTAAGTTTGATATCATCCCACACTATTTTTGAATCTTCTCCATTAAATCTATTTTCAGATTTATCCAATTGAAATTTCAAATTATTATACGCCATCAATTCAGCAAAAGATCCAGTATCGATGGTTACTTTAATAATGGGTAATTCACCATCTACTTTATAGGGTTGTACTGGTTTAGGCAAGTCATCTGTTTCAATAACTGGATTTTTTACTTCAAGATTTGATTTCCCCAATACAAGAATATCGCTTTTGCCTCTATTCACCCATTGTTGTGTTACCGTATCTAAATAGTATAAATTTTGCGCTGGGTCAATGTTTGTTGTGGCAAGATTAATTTCAGGTTTGCTGTTTTTATTTACGAACACTGGTTCGCCATTTTTAAATGCTTGAATATCACACATGCCCGCAGATTCAAAAGTATACTTAACCCCTCCTGAATCATAATCCATAGGTATTCCAGATAAAAATTGATCTACAGGATTTGAAAATTCACGGTATTTGATATTGATGTTACCCTTTACCACATTTCCATTTTTATCTACAAAAGCATCCGGTGGAAATAATAAAACAGATCCAGATGAATACATAATCGTGTCTCCTCTTGAAGCATCAACAACGAAATCTGAAAAAGGGACATCTGCTTGTTCAATTGGTGGATGTACAAATTTTACAACTGTATTGGTTTCACTTCTACAATTGCATTTTGAAATGATTAAAATAATCAAGACAATAATTGCGGCGATAATTAAGATGGATTTGCGATTCATACAATTAAATTTAAAGGTGAATAAAAGTGGTTGCGAAAAAACAATAATGAAAAAAAAGTATAGGGTAGTGAAAAAAACGAACGCGATAAAAAAATTATAGAGTTATAATCAAATGCAGGATTTTTTTTGCTTTGTTGAATGAATCTACAAATGAAAATTATGGATTGACCACAATGAAATGTTAAAGGAAATCAGTTGAGATATAAATTTTATTTTTTATAACATTTTAGCAGACATTTACAAACCATAAAATCTGATTTAATAATTAATCCATACACTGTAATGATGGAAAAAATACCTACTTATAGGTATTGTATAGATGCCAAGATTTTATTATGTTTAAGCCCTAATTTTTAAATCAAAATGTCAAAAATGAAAAAGTTAATTATCGCAACATCAATGCTATTTTTTTTAAGTGAAACTTCATTTGCAAAAATCTGGAGAGTTAATAATATGAACGGTGTAACTGCAGATTTCACCACGGCTCAAGCAGCTCATGATGGAGCGAGTGCTGGTGATACCATTCATCTTGAACCGTCGGTAAATAGTTATGGATCTGTAAATGCTAACAAACCATTGGTTTGGCTAAGTATTGGTAGTTTTTTAATTGACAATCCGGGTAATCAATTTTCTACTACTACTGGAAAAATCGAATCGATTACTTTTAGTAATGGAAGCGCAGGAAGTGTTATTTCACTTTTTACAAATGGTTCAGTAAATATTTATACAAGTAATATTACTATGAACAGATCACATATAATGGGCACAGTTTATGTGTATTACAATCCAAGCAATATTGTTATTACACAAAATTTTATTAATACCTATTGTACAATTGATGCAACGAACGTTATTTTTTCTAATAATATTGTAGGGTATGGTATTACAATGTCAGGTTATAATGCATCAGCCATCATCACTAATAATGTTTTCAATTATATCAATAGAAATGATAATTATCATGGCCCTGCTAGCATCTACAACGCCGTATTTCAAAATAACATTTCAATAAAGGGAGGTACGTATACTTTTTATAACTCTCTTCCAACTTATAATATGTTCCCAGATGCCAATTTCCCTTCAGGTAATAACAATCTTGTGAATGTAAATATGTCTAACGTTTTTGTAAATCATACAGGGTTAGTAGATAAAGATTTTCAACTAAAAACGGGTAGTCCTGCTATTGCTTCTGGCTATGGTGGTATTGATATGGGTGCATTTGGTGGTAGTACTCCTTACAAACTTGCCTTGCAACCGGCCATTCCTGCTATTACCAATATGAGTACACCGTCTTCAACAGGTGGCAATACCATTCAAGTAACTTTTAGCGCAGAAAGTAATAATTAAAAATTGCGTCTTTTCTAAATAGAATTTTGAAAATAATATAAATTTTTTCGTAGCGAAATGGCCTCAGTGCAGCATTTCCGGCTGTATAAAATAAAATCATACCTCAGTTATGGGTTTAAATAATTTGTATAAAAAATTACAACGTATAACAATATGTAGATACTTTCTGCATCTTATTATTATCTGTTGTTTATCACAATCAAATTCAGTTTATGCACAGTCTAACATTACGCGTGCAGAATACTTTTATGATGTTGATCCAGGTTTTGGTAATGGTGTTACTATTCCCATTACGCCATCTTCAAATATTTCCAATCAAACATTTAGTACTTCTGTTGCAGATTTATCATCAGGCGTACATCAGCTTTTTTTGCGTGTACAAACTGCAGACGGCCAATGGAGCATCACCAACAGAAGCATGTTGTATAAACCAGGTGGATCAACATTCTTCATTCCGCAAATAATCAGAGCAGAATATTTTTTTGATGCTGATCCTGGATTTGGAAATGGAAATGCCATCGCTATTACCCCTGGCGTTACGATAAGCAACCTCACTTTTAATGCAAGTGTTGAAAATTTATCAACTGGAATGCATCAAATGTTTATCCGCGTGCAAGATGGATCTGGAAGATGGAGCATTTGCAATAGAAATTTATTGTACAAACCTGCAGATCAATCTGTAAATAACAATACGCAAATTACAAAAGCCGAATATTTCTTTGATACAGAACCTGGTTTTGGAAATGGTACAAACATACCTATAACTCCAGGATTTTCTATCATAGATCAAGCTTTCAATGCTGATGTTTCTTCATTGTCAACTGGTGTTCATCAAATGTATATTCGCGTTAAAGATTCTAGAGGCGTATGGAGCATTTGCAATCGCAATATTTTATTCAAGCCAAATGATAATAGCAACAATACAGCGCCTAATTTAATAAAGGCAGAATATTTTTATGATACTGATCCTGGATTTGGAAACGGAACCAATATCCCTGTTACACCAGGTACACAACTGCTTAATGTTGGATTTGAATCAGATGTAAGTGCACTTAGCACTGGAATACATCAGTTGTACATTAGGGTAAAAGATGCCAACAATAAATGGAGTGTTTCAAACAGAACGTTTTTATACAAGGCTCCTACTTACTCTAGGCAAAATTCAAAAATTATTCGTGCTGAATATTTTATTGACAATGATCCTGGATTTGGGAGAGGTATTCCTTATCCTATGAGCGGCACAGGCGTTGCAGCTGATTCTATAATTGCAGTAAATATTTCAGGACTTACCGATGGTGACCATCGATTTTATCTGAGAACACTTGATAATTTTGGAAAATGGAGTGTTACCAATAATTCAACTTTCTCAGTTTCAAATGCAGGTACACAAAATAACATAACAGTAACGGGAATAAATAAACGTAATCTATGTGCAGGTGATTCATTAGAGGTGGGCTACCATGTTTATGGTACATTTAATTCAGGGAATCAATTTAAAGTAGAGTTGAGCAATGCTGTTGGAAGCTTTGCTAGTCCAGTAGTAATTGGGAATACATCATCACTAATTAGTGGAAGTATCTGGTGTTCAGTGCCTTCTGGATTGGGTGGAAATGGATATAAAATAAGGGTTGTTGGAAATAATCCCTCAATTATGAGCGCTCCATTTGGTGCAAATTTTACTGCCACATGTATAAGCAATACGCCGCCTACCATTACGTTAAACAATAGTGTTGATTTAACATGTGGCGGTGTAGCAACAGGATCAATTGATATTAATGTAACTGGCGGAACTGCACCATATCTATATGCATGGACAAAAATCGGAAGCCCTGGATTTTCTGCCAATGCACAAGATATTTCTGGATTAAATACCGGGGAATACATAGTTGTAGTAACTGATGCTAGAGGAAATTCAGATGAGTATAGTGTTGTTATAAAAGGCCCATCCGTGTTAAACACCCTTGCAACAGCTTCTCCCATAAGTTGTAATGGAACATCAACAGGCGCAACCTCAGTACAAGTAACCGGTGGAATTGCACCATACACCTACCTATGGAATACTGGCGCAACCAATTCAACAATAACAGCGGTTGGTGCAGGAAATTATTCAGTAGTTGTTTCGGATAGCAGTGGCTGTCAGTCTACTGCAAATGTAACCGTGAATCAAGCCGTTGCATTATCACTAACGATGTCGGGTACGCCTGTTAATTGTCAGGGTGTAGCTACTGGAACGGCCTCTGTATCTGTAACAGGCGGGAATCCCAATTACACATATTCATGGAGTAATGGATCTAGTACACAAAACATAAATAATTTATTATCTGGTACATATTATGTAACTGTATCAGATGCTTTAGGTTGTAGCAAGCGTGATTCTGTAACACTTAATTATTTGAATACTGCCCCACTTGCTTCAATTACGGCAAACGGTTCTACAACAATTTGCCAAGGCGATTCTGTTAAGTTAACTGCTTCTAATGCCACATCATATCTCTGGAATACAGGTGCTACAAGCAATATTATTTATGCAAAAAATGCGGGTACTTATAATGTAACCATTACAGATGCAAACGGTTGTACGGCAGTTTCATCTAATATTACCATTACAAATACGCCTGCTCCTACTTGGTATATTGACGCTGATGGTGATGGTTATGGATCAGGAAACGCTATTTCTCAGTGTGTGCGACCACTAAATGGTTACTTGGCATCTGAACTAATTGCTGTTAATGGTGATTGTAATGATGCGAGTGCAGTAACAAATAACAAACGTCAATACTTTAGATTTTCATCAAACACTGGATACAGTACAAAGTTGATTAATCAAGTAAGCGGCTCATCTTATACAGATTTTAATTTCGAAGTTGAGTACGTAGATTCTTCAAATAATTTACCACTAACTGGCTTCCCAAGATTGATATTAGATTATGAAGGAAATGGAAGTTATTCAGATGCAAATGACAGAATTCTTGTTATGACTTCAGATGATCCAAATGATGTTACTACATCTAATGGTAAACGTTATATCGCAACAGTTAATGGTTTACCTAATGGGGTCAATTGGAAAACCAGTGTATTGATTTCTGATGTAAATAACTGTAATGTCACATTTGGTAGCTTTAATTATCCAGATGTATTGCAGCAACCGAATTTAACCATTTTTGCCAATGACATCACATTCAGCCAACGCAGACCAAACCCAGGTTCAGCAATATTGGTTAAAGCGTTAATAAGAAACGAATCTGATTATGCAGCGGAGAATTTTGTTGCCCATTTAGTAAATCAATTTGATACCAATATTGTTTATCCTGATGTTGTAGTAGATTTTATTCCTCCGCATGGAACAAAATTAATTGAATGGAATATTACTACTCCTTCGGTACCTGCATGGTGTCCAATGCAAGTAATCATTGACAAAACAAATGCTATTACGGAGTGGAATGAATTGGACAATAGTGCAGTAAGGCCTTTTGTAAATGGGGATTTCCCAGTACCTGGAAGAATTTTAATATCGAGCTATGTATCTCCAAAAGTTTCATATACGAATACTGACAATTACATAACCATAAGTGGACTTGCCAATTATACGGGTACTGCAGTGCCACTCCCCGATTCAAGTGTGGCGGGTGCAACTGTTACGATTAGAATTGCAGAAACTGGCGCGGAGTTTAGTGGTTACACAAACTCATCGGGATATTATACCATTTCGTTCCCTGCACCAATTCCAATTGGCGTATATCATATTTCTGGAAACATAACAGATTATACCCTTGAAGCAAACTTTAGTGATGACTTCAACATTATACCAAGACCAGAACCATGTAGTCTTCCAGATTTATATGCATCAATTATTTTAGACAGAACATCAATTGTACAAGGCAATACAGTAACAGGACAATTGAGGGTAGTAAATGGAGGAATGACTGCAACCACTTCAACGAGCATTGTAACGCTTACACAAAGTGGTGGCACAGATTTAATCAATACGACCATACCAATCCCTGCATTGGCTTCTGGACAATCTTATACCGTATCAATTGGTTCGGTAACTTTTTCAACTCCGGGCACTTATTATATTTATGCTAACGCAGATGCAAATACGCAAGTAAATGAATGTAACGAAAGTAATGGCACTTATGCGGGTGTTTATGTAACGCCTAATTTACCTGATATTATTCCTTATGGTGGCCCATCAGGAACTGTATATAATTGTCCGAATCCAACCACTGGATTTACTTTATATAATGCAGGCGGTGTAGCTTCTAGTTCATTTACAACAAAAGTATTTGTGAAATTTAATGGCACAACAGTTGCTACATATAATCATCGTGTTCAGAATATAAATCCTGGAAGTTATTATAGTTTTACTGTTCCTTATATTTATGAATCACTTGGGCAATATTCCTACGATGTTCAGTGCGATGTTCCTACAAACTCTGGTGGTGAAGTAAATGAATTAAATGAATATAACAATGAGGCTACTTACGGTACATTAAATGTAATCGCTTGTAAACCTAATTTATACATTTCTGCTTGTGGAAGCAATGTAGTATCTCCTGTAGATCCTGCTCCACCTGGATTCATCACTTTAAAAGCAACTTTGGTTAATGGTGGTAATAGCGCAGCAACTGGACCAATTAAAGTGAGGTTTGCATATTCTTCGGGAGAAAATTATGATACCACATATGCTGGAAATCTTTTAGCAGGTGAATCTAGAATTGTTTCATATTTGGCACCAGTACCGAACAGTACTTCTATCTTATTGACCATTACGGCTGACCCCACTAATACCATTGAAGAATTTACTGAAAATGACAATAGCTTCAGTGATGTGCTTTGTCATGATTTTGAAGCTGTTCCTTTGTGTGGTTCAAATACATTTAATGGTACCGCATATCTAAATCAAGTAGCTACTCCATTTGTAGGGTTAGCTGCACATCATTTGTACACAGCTAGCCAAGTAAAAACTAAATTCGAAGTAAGTGGACCTGGAATAACAGGAACAATTAATTTGGGTTATGGCATATTAAATAATGTAGGAAACAATTGCAGCTGCCCCTATGCAGTATCGTTACCAACGCCGTTTGTATTTACGTCGATGGGTACATACACATTTACAATGACTATCGATCCTGATAACACGTATTTAGAATGTGATGAATCGAATAATGTATTTATAACACATTGGAATGTAATAAACACGCCTGACATGAGAATGTTATCAGAATTTATTAACCCTTCGATATTGAATCCTAGTGCAGGTCAACCTGTAAATTTTGATGTGAGTTACGAAAACATAGGAAGAACCAATGTTAATGACAGCATGAAATTAAAAGTATTGGTAAATGGCGTTGCGCATGATTCTGTAAAAGTAAGGGGCTTAGCAAATGGCGATCATTTTACGGTAAGAATGCCAAGAACATGGTCATCATTGATTTCAGGCGCACATATCATAAGGGCAATCATAGATGCAGATAGACAGATTTCTGAAAACAATGAATCGAATAACGAAGCAACTAGAGCAATTATCGTTGGAGAATCTGCTAATTTATTTTTCAGGTCATTAATACCTTCGCAAACAGCACCACAATTGGGACAAACCATCAACATACAAGCTGTTATTGGAAATGGTGGTACGCAACCTTGTAATGCAAAAGCTTCATTCTATTATATAAATAATGTAGGAGATACCATTTTAATTGGACAATCCAATTTTGTCATTGCTGCTTCTGGTGATACAAGTGTTTCTATGCCTTGGGTAGTAAGCGATGTATCAACAAATCTAATTGCTGTCATCAGTAATACATCTGTATTAGAATTTGATTATAATGACAATACAACTTCTGCCGTTTTGGGTAATTTCAACATTTCATTTAACAATACAAATGCAAGTTGTTCGGGAAATGCTGATGGAATTCTTACTGCAACTGCATCTGGTGGTTATCCTCCATATTTTTATTCATGGAATAATGGCAGAACTGGTGCTACATTAACAGCTGCTGCTGGCATTTATATTGTAACAGTTACTGATAGTTTAGGTCAAACTATTACAGCGACTGACACTATCAATAAAGATCCACTTATTGAAGTTTCAAATATATCAGGCTTAACCAATGTATGTAGTATAGCAGGAACCAATCAAACAACATCGTATTCGGTTGACAATATTCCTGGTGCTATTTACACATGGACGAAATCATCTTCTTTAATAACGTTAACGGGTAGTGGCAATGCGGTAAGTGCGAAATTTGCTTCAACGTATACCACTGGAACAATTACGGTAACGATATCAAATGTATGTGGCGCAACGGTCGTAAGAACATTGACCATTAAAAAGACTGCACCATTAGCGCCTATTGCCATAACAGGACCAACAAATCCTTGTTTACTAATCGGTACTGCTAATACGGCAACCTATACAGCAACACCAGCAGCGAATGATTTTGCAACAACATATAGATGGACATTGCCATCAAATGTAACGCTCGTTTCGGCTACACCAGATTCATTAAGTGTAACTATAAGATTTAATTCGAATTTTGCTACAGGTACAGCATTACAACGAATTATAAAAGTAAAATCCATTTCTTATTGTGCTTCTAGTGTAGATAAAACACTTGCTATAGTAAACACACTACCATCTACACCTGGCTTGATAACTGGCCTGGCTAATGCATGTATGAGTTTATCATTGAGTGATAGTTTGAAATATACAATTAGCAAATTAGCCAATGTTGCGTCATATAACTGGCAAGTTCCTATAGGCGCAACAATTGTTTCGCATCCTAATGGTCTAGGTCAAAACGATACGGTAATTTACGTTCGATATGACAGCACATTTGTTTCGGGTACTAAGATTCAAGTATCCGCTGTATCTGGATGTGGTGTTAGTCCATTAAATGGTGGACTATCCATACTTAAAACACTTCCAGTAGCTCCAGGTACTATATCCGGAAACACAGATGCATGTCCGTTTATGCAATCTGGTGTAAAACCAACAGGAGATACCCTTTTGTATTCTATAAGAAAAGTGAGTACCGCAAAATCATATATATGGGAAGCTCCACTTGGTGCTCTAATTGTTGGTCATATTTCGACAATAGCTGAAAATGATACAGTGATTAAGGTTATTTTCAGCAGCAGTTTTGTGAGTGGGAATATAACGGTTAAATCGGTGAATGATTGTGGAATTTCTATTGCCAAATCACTTGCGATTACAAAGAAAATACCATTAGCGCCAGGTGTAATTAGTGGATCAAATAATGCATGTCCATTTATGGGTACATCAACCAATGCCACATATACCATAAGAAAAGTATTGAATGCAACTTCGTACAATTGGATAGTTCCAACCAATGCTACACTTGTATCACATCCTGGAGGAACTGGCATAAATGACACCATCATAACGGTATCGTATAACCGTCAATTTGTAAGTGGAAATATTCAAGTAAGGGCAGTATCGAATTGTTCTGAATCAAGCTATACGTCTTTAGCCATTTCCAAAAAAATAACAACAACGCCTGGAGTAATTACTGGAATAACAGATGCATGTCCTTTGATGGGCACTTCATCTTATGGGTATTATAGCATTGCTGCTGTGTTGAATGCCACCAGTTATAATTGGGTTGTACCAACTGGCGCAACAATTGTAGGTGGTCAGGGAACAACAAATATTACCGTGAGTTATCAAAACAATTTCATCAGTGGAAATATAACCGTATCAGCAGTAAACAATTGTTCTACATCTCCAACACGATTGTTGGCCATAACGCGCAAAACACCTGCAACTCCAGGAGGAATTTCAGTTACGGTATTAAATGCTTGCCCGAACAGACAAATAAAATATAAAATCGCGGCTGTTTTAAATGCAACTTCATACGAATGGAAAATACCTACAGGAGCAATTTATGTTGGTGCTTCTAATGGAAACATCATAACCGTTCAATATCCGAATGGTGTGATATTGGATTCAGTTACCGTAAAAGCTAAAAACAATTGTTTTGTAAGTGCATCAAGAAAAATAACCATCTCATTACCAGCATGTCCAACTTTATTTACAAAGTTTGCCAATGATAAAACAAATAACATTGAAGTAAATAAAATCGAAGGTGATTTACAAGTTCAAGTTTCACCAAATCCTACTTCTAATTATTTTGAATTATTGGTAAAAAGTAAAGAAAAGAAAACACCAATTATTTGTAAAATCATGAACGTTGATGGTAAACTTATGGATTTGAGAAATGATATTCTAGAAGGAGAAAAAATAAAACTCGGAGAAAAATATCAGAGCGGTGTTTACTTTGCAGTGATCATTCAAGGCAAAAATCAAAAGGTATTGAAATTGATTAAGCAGTAATTGAATAGATTTTTTAGTTTTTAAAAACCGTCTAAGAAATAAAATCTTAGGCGGTTTTTTTTATGGTGTTTTGGAATATATCTTGACCCACGGTTGAAACCGTGGGCTATAAAAATTTTTCGCAAAATGTATGATCCGAAAAATAAATGGTTGAAAACATTACACATTTATTCTTGACCCACGGTTGAAACCGTGAGATATGAAATATTTTTTCTCTCCTCAAATAGTTGGAGGACTCCTATTTTTATATTTATTACAAAATAATAATTATGGATTTCCAATTAGAAGACAAACAAGATGCTGAGATTGAAAAACTTAAGTACTATCATGAAATCTGCAACGATGCATTGAACGAATTTTCGACCAATCACCCATATCAATTGGCTGAATATGAAAAGGATAAAATCGTTGATTTATTAAAAAGACTTTTTACAGGTGAAATAGATTATTTGGAAAATTCTCCCGAAGATTATTTTGACCTCTATGAAGAAGATTAGATTTTATAAGATGATGATTAGTATATAATTATTTTTCAATAAATTTACTTCATGCCAAAAATTAAATCCGCCGTTTCTAGACACAAAATAATTGATAGTTGTTTAAACAACAAATTAAAGCCCTACCCTACGCTTGAAGATTTAGCCGAAGCTTGTAGTAAAAGAATCAGAGAGGGTATTTCAACATCTACCATTGAGAAGGATATCCGACAAATGAAATTAAGTCAGCCCAATGGTTATGATGCGCCGATTGAATATAGCAAAGTCAAGAAAGGATATTTTTATGCGGAACAAGGATTTTCTATTTCTGATTTAAAACTTGAAGACCATGAGTGGGATGGATTAAGATATGCTGCCAACTTGTTGCATCAATATTCACACGTAACCATTTTTAAAGATTTTAAACAAGCCATTGATAAAATTAATACTCGATTTAATTTATTGATGGATTTGGAAGAAGAAGATTTTGATCAATATATTCAGTTTGAAACTGGAAATGCGACAACAGGTTATGATTGGATTGGAATCATTTTACCTGCATTAAAAAACAGATGGATTACAAACATTCGCTACGAAAATATTTACAAAAAAGAAGTAAAAGATTATTCCGTTTATCCCAAGCTTTTAAAAGAACATCGCAACCGTTGGTACTTGATTGGATGGGTTGCAGAAAGAAATGATTATCTAACTTTTGCCTTGGATAGAATACATGATATTGCCACCATTGAAAAAGTACAAAAACATCGATTTGATTTTAATGCGGATAATTTTTTACAACATTCTGTAGGTATAATGGAAAGCGATACCCAACCGAGTAAGGTACTGCTTTCCATTCAAGACCCTTATCATAAATTAGTACAACTCGAACCCATACACGCTACTCAAAAACAAACCAAACAAACCAAAAATGGTATTGAAATCGAATTGACCGTAAACATCAATCACGAATTGATCAATCGCATTTTGGCTATGGGCGCATATTGTAAAGTAGTTCAACCTGCTTCTTTGAAAAAACAAATCAAAGAATCGCTTTTGAAAACCATTGCACAATACAAATGATCTAAGATTGAGCTGTGATGTGAATCCCTGCTTTTTTTAAATCACTAATTTTATCGTTCCATTTGTTCATCGGATGGCCGGGCCATTGTACAAATTTGAAATGAAAATTGGTTTCAGATAATTCTTTAGCAATATTTTCTCTGGCTTCCTTACAAATGTCTTCTCCGAATTCTTTTTCTAATGTTATGGGTGCATTGTCACTCACATCATGCTTGTATTCAGATTCTGGAATTTGACAATAATTGTTTAACTGCCACAAACCATCCTCTAATAAAAAATCGGGATGAGCAATAAATCTAAATACTTTACCTCCTATGTACACTTCCCAATAAGGACGATTTCCTTCAAATAATAAGGCATGTGCTACTAATCTATGTTCTGGACCATGAGGTCGCTCTTGTGTTGCAAATAATGCAGCTGAAAATTCTGGCATGAATATTTAATTTAAAATTGAAAAATAGTATTAAGCTCTTTTCTGAATCGACAACCACATTTCATAATCTTTTTTCTCTTGCTCTACGATTTGTTGTTGTCTTTTAATTTCATTTTGATGAGATACTTCTTTTTGCAGCTTTAGTTTCTCCTGCTCTTCTAGATATATCTGATACTTAATGGGATCAAGCTCTCGCAATAAGTTCATATACGCTTCTTCGTATTGATTACGCAGTAAAAAATAAACATGACCTTCTGCTGCACTTAATCTGTCCTTTTTCATCAATCTGAATAACAATAAAATTTTATTGATAACATCACGATTTTCCCAACTTGTAATTTTAATTTTCTCCAAAATATATGGAGATTGCATGGCTTGTTCTAACATAATTATGATTTTTATACTTCAAACTTAAATACCTAAACCTCCAACTATTTGAGGACTGAAAAAATATCTTTTTAATACAGTGAAACTTGATACACACCTGAATCATTTCGCGAAAGGTTTTTTACAACAAACCCACCGCCTGAGCTACATTCTTCTATCAAACTAAACTGATCCCATTCTTTAGGTATGGCTGGAAAAATAAGGGTGAAATTTTTTAATTCGCCTGGTCTTTTAAACATATGCATACTTGGTGCCATTGGAATATTTTCGGCGTGTAATAATGGAAGCGTTTCCTCATTGCGTACCAAAAAGGTTGTTGGATGAATATTTACCCAACCACCATTTACAAATTTTGATTTGGACACATAAAGGCAATGCACAATGGTTTGTCCTTCTTCATGTAAAGAATCATAAATTTGATCCAGTGGAGAAATGTTGATTTCAACTAAATTTGTTTGCTTGGTTAAATTTTGATTTGGCATATAATGTTGATTTTAATAAACCGAAGATATAATGCCAGACCTCCGATTTTATGAGGAGTGATAAAAATAAACTTGTCATTTTAAATCATCACTCCTCACTAATATTTCCATCCACATCCACCCTCAACGTAATCCACTCATAGATTTGGTTTTCAATGGTTTTGATGATGCTATTTTGCACTTGCTTATGCTCGGTTGATTTTTTTTCGCTATCCAATAAAACAATATTTTTCAGCGCTTCGCCATTGCTGCCATTCTTCATGCCGTTGAATACTACAAAATCTACCGGATGAAATATTACTTTAGCATCATCAGGATTTAATTTTTGCGGTGTAAATATTTTATCTACTTTCTTCATTTTTTTATTCGCTTCTTTTCTACCCTTTTCGCGTGCCTCTTCATTGTAAAATTTTAAGTCTTCAGTTATCTGCGCTTCTAGTGTATCCAATTTTCTTTCTTCATTGCCCAATTTATCAAGCCAGTCGCTGCTCTTACGTTCGTCTTTATAAATTTTACAATCGCTCAATCGGATAAATTCATCACAGCATGGACAGATGCCAAATATTTCGCGTTGGTATTGAAAAAACAATAACATTTCTTGATGTTGCATATCGA
This sequence comes from Chitinophagaceae bacterium, assembly GCA_027489035.1. Taxonomy (GTDB): domain Bacteria; phylum Bacteroidota; class Bacteroidia; order Chitinophagales; family Chitinophagaceae; genus Ferruginibacter. Next base: position 255,428 of record JAIYAN010000012.1, on the reverse strand, counting down.
TTAATTTTTTTGTTTTAGTATAATTTAAATTCAACTTTCTTCTCCTCAACTTTTGTTTTGATGGCCTTTTGATTTTTTTTCAATTTGGCTGCGCCTGATTTAATGTCTATGAAAAATATCTTTTCCACCTTTCCTTTTTTGTGCAAGCCGTCGAAGATGACATAATCGATGGGATCGAATACACTACGGCAATCGTTTTTGTTGAATCGAAACTGCTCAAGCACTGGCGCCAATCTTTCCAAAATAAAACCCATGTTTACACTCTGCGTGGTGGTTTCAATTTTCTGTTTCTTTTTAGCAGTCAATTGTTGTAATGATAATTTTCTTTCTTTTAAAGCTTTTTTGATTTCAATCATTTTTGCTTTTGATTCTGGAGTAAATTCATCAATGGGAAAAAGCACCGCATCTTTTAAATGAAACGGTGTGCCGCATTGTGAACAATCTGCTTTGAAGTTGTTGTTTTGTAAAAATTCAATCAACTCCTGATGTTGTTTGGCCATATAGATTTTGTTTAGGTATTCAATATAATCATTACCCGTCAAATATAATGGGTGCAAACCTCCAATTTGTTGAGGGGTGAAAAGTAAAGGGGAAGTTAGAGAAGTGGAGAATGGGTTTCGGTGTTGATGTAAGTGTAATTTATTGAAATAAATAACGCAACTATTAAAACCAATTGATGATTCATTAATTTTAATGACATAAAAAATTATTACAACATCATGATCAGCAAAACCATACAGTTACAACTTAGCCAAGCATCACCCAAAATTATACTTAGATCTGATATAGGTTTTGAAAAAATAGAAATGCTCGAGGTGATTGGCAATCAAATAAACAAATCAGATGAACCTTTGGGTATAAGATGGACGCTGGTTTGTGCGAATAATAATTACAACTGCTTCTGCTGGCAATTGCCGGGTAAATTTGAATTTAACCGTTTCGAATTAATGGATGTGTTTGGCTTTATTGATACAGATGTAGCGAAAAAATATGTAGCAAAACAACCGAGTGAATTGCATATAAGTTTGGAGGATAGGGAGTTTAAGGAAGGGATGGAAATTGGGATTAGGTTGGGGGTTGGGGAGGTTGGGAAGTTGGGTCTACGTAAATTAAATTTTTTCTTCTAGTTTTTTTCTATACACATCATCCAATGTTTGTCCTTTTTTGTCTCTCCATATAATCCAACCATTATTGCTACTACCAATACAAAAGTCTGCTGCAGAACTTGGGCTTGAAAAAGTTTTATCATAATCTAGAATTATTTTTCCATCCTTTTCAATTGCGAATTCTTTGATTTCCTTTTCTCTTTTTTCTCTCCAGCCAAAAGAAGGAACGGTATCTTTTGCTAGTATACTGCCTCTAAGTACAGTAAACCCATTTTCATTATAGAACCCTTTAGCATCAGAACCTCTGTAACTTGCGAAAAATATGTGTTTGTCTTTTTGTTCAATAATTTCAAAAATGTCACAACCATTAAATGATGTGAGTAATTTTACATCTTCAAAAAACTCTAACATACTGTCCATTTGGTGCTAAGGAAGATTAGGGGCTTTTGGCGTTTGCTTATTTTCGTCAAGAATAAATCGCTTTGCTTTAGATGCAACATTTACAGCTAAATGTTCTAAATATTGAACATCTGCCTTTGTCATTGCACCGTCTTTCGAAATAAAAACGAGTGCCTTTTGCCAGAACTTCTTTTTATAATCGTGGATTTTTATTCTTTCTTTGAAATTCTCTGTCTCACCCAAATATGCCTTTGATTGTTGATTTTCATCCTCACCAATTAGAATGTAAAATGCTGGATTTTGAAGCTCTTCACGCAAATTAATAATTGAAAGATTTGCTCTAGGAACCAAAAGCATTTTACAAATTTTGTTACTAATAAAAACATATTGAGCACCTTGAGGATTTCCTTCTATCAGATACGTAGTAATTGTTTTGCCCATTTTAGTTATTTATAAAAAGTTTATTTGCACTTTCTAAATGAGTAATAAATAAATTAATGGTAAACGGCTCTATTGTCTGATTTTCTTCTGACTTTACAAATCTTATTTGTCTTTGACTATCAGTAAATATTGTAGGTGCAACAAAATAACACATAGCGTTATCAAAATTACTTTTAAAAGCTTCTAGATGTCTAGTAATTGGCCAAACTTCCATTATTGTTTGTGTTCTTCCTTCTGACATTGTAACTTCAACTAAAATTCCATTATTGTCTTCTATGCACTCAATATCTCCTTTGCCACCGCCTGCTGTAGATGTTGGTATTCCTTCATCATCGCAGGGATAATTTGGAATTACTATTACATTCGGTAGTTTAGATTTTATAGCAATTGAAGTTAAGAATTCTAAACGTGTTGGATTAGTAAGATATTTAAGTACACCATCTTTTGATGTTTTCTTTGCTGCAAGAATTTCTAATTCGATTTTAATTGTTTCCCAATTATAAATACCAACCCATTTTTCTAATAGAGCATTGTTTACTTCAACTGGTAATGTTGTTGTGGTCTCTGTAATTAAGTTAACATCAACCTCTGCCATATAATTGAAATATTCTCTTTCAGAAGAAAACTTTGGATATGTTGAATAATTGGCTAATACATAATTAACTTTTTCAATCTCATTTTGATTTATGTCTATAAATCTACCACCACCTCTTAATGAAATCAAACCAGTTAACCTCATTTTTCTAATAAATTCATCGGGATATTCAATCATTATAGACTTGGGCTCAAACTTTTTAAATTCACCAGCCATTATTTCTTCAACACATATTTCTATTATTACTTCCCAGCTAGGTGAATAACCGAATTCTTCTCGTATCTGTTTAATTCTTTGATATAATGCTTCAGAGTTATTGTCTTTCCAAAAAATTACTAAGGGCAATTCTAACATTGAAATTCCAGCACCATTATATTCAGGGTCGGCATCTAATTTTTTTATTACTTCTAAAAGCAAAATTAAAGGCACGTTTTCATTTAATACACGTACAAAAGGATTGTTTCTTTGTGACTTTGCCATTGCGTGTAAAAATACTTGTTGTTCAATTTCAGGATTGCTTTCTGAATACAAAATTTGATTTCCTTGAACTTCGATACTAACAGAGTTAGCTAGTCTCAAACCTAATGTTGAGAATTCAATTGGTTCATTTATTTTATAGAACACAAAACCAAGTTCTTTTGGAAAGTCAAAAACAGTAGCAAATCTTGATGGCCACCCTTTTTCGAAACCTGCTTCTTTATGGTTTTGTGGATTATTTTGGATTAAATAATTTACTTCATCGTCATTTAATAATTGTTCGCCGATTTGAGAATTTTCTGAAATTTTTGAGCCACCCCATTTATTAATTATTATTTCTGTGTTTGACATTGGGCGATATAATCCATAACTAATTACTTCACCCATTATTTGAATGGTTAATTCATTTGTTAGAATTAGGTTATTGTACCCACTTAGGATATTCAATAAGCCCTTCATTCTTGCTGGATTTCTCATTGTTGTTGTAAACAATAACGGTTTGTATTCTGATGCTCTAGTACTCATAATTTGTAATTAAAACTTCATTAAATATTTTTATTGAATTATCGTGGTAACTAATGTAGTTACTCTTGACTTGAAAAACGTTATATTTCTTAGACCAATCTTTGAATATTTTGTTTTCTCTTTCTTTATAATGAGTGACATTTGAAACTGCAAATCTTATTCCCAATTTATTAAGATTATCAAGAGTTTTTATTAAATCAATTTCGTTCTTATCATTCCACAGTTTATTGTATTCACTAAACGTAATTAAATAGGGTGGATCAAAATATAAAAAGTCTTTTTTAGTTGGTTTTGCTTTTTTTAGAAAATCTATATAATCAAGATTGTTAATTTCAATATTTGCTTTTTTTACATTTTCAAAATAGCTTTTTAAAGCATTAACTACATTACTATTAAAATCTACATTTCCTACAGGCAAATTATAATCACCAGAACGATTAAATCTTATCATTCGATTAAATCCATAAATTAAAAGTACATAAAACTTATATAAATTATCTTTTTCGGAATTATTAAAATCAGATTTTAATTTATTGAAATTATCCTTATTGAATTTTGCGTAGTATGTTTTCTTGTACTTTAATTTTAATTCAGCAGGAATAATATCTTCTTGAAATGAACGTGATAAATTGTATTCAAAAATTATCTTTTGAACTTCTTTAAAAAACTTATTTGGCTTTTTTGAATGCTTCTTTAAAAACGCATGCAATAAATATACGTTTTTATCAATATCATTTAGTAAATGTTTTTTGGCATCTACATTAAGAAAAACAGAACCACCACCTGTAAACGGTTCAATAAACCTATCTATTTTTTTGGGGAAATATGGTAGGATTTCTTTTAAAAGTTTGTATTTGTCGCCAACATAAAATAACGGCGAACGATTAAGATTATTTGCCATTTACTTTGGTTATAAATAATAATTCTTTATGGTCATCAAATTCCGTTTTACCTGTATTAAAAAAACGATGAGAACATTCAAAGACTTTTGTCTTACCCTTTTTTTTCAATATTTCATCAATTGTTTCAAGTTTTATTTTGTTCTCTGAGGAATTACTTTTTGAATTATACGTGTTATTGTAAGAAACTGCAATGTATTTTACATTTAAGTTTTCTATTAGGTCACTAAAAGCTACCTTGGCATTTACTGTACAATAGACACTCATATTTTCCGGCTCAGGCTTCAAAGCTACTCCAAAAAGTGCAGGTTTGTTCCATTGAATTAAATTGTCATACACGTGATAAAACCTACTGTATTGACGAGAGTTGTATGGTGGGTCTATATATGCAATATCAGCTTGTATTTTTCTAGCAATTACATTCGCATTTTCTTGATATATTTCAACATTCTGAATTTCGAGAGTCTTAATTAGTCTAAGTGTTAGTTCTTTGTATTTTATTGGCTTTTTAATATAAGCATCAAAATGCCCTACGGTATTAGCAATTTTGTCAATATTGTAAATTAGAGTAGCTAACAATATTGAGTATTCTTTTTCGGTTAACTGATCTTTTCGTCTTTCAATATCCTCCCTCAAATACCCTATTTTCTTAGCGTTTAAATGGTCAAAAAACTTATCTCCAAAATTCTCAGAAAAATAATTTTCATTTAATCTACTTGGATCTATAGAATTGTATTCTTCAATAATTTCTTCAATTTTATCTTTATTCCAATAATCGTCTTTAAAAAATGCTTTATAAATAATATTGTTTGCGTGTAAAATATCGTTAATAATTATTTTAGAAAAATGATTAGAAGCAGCTTTTGCAACACTTGCTGTTCCTGCAAATATATCAATCAACGATTTTGCATTCTTTGTTTCTTTTAGTAGCGTTTCAATAATCCAGTTAGTTAATTTGGCTTTACTACCGATATAACGTCTACTTTCAAGGTTTATATAGTTTTCATTTTTTAAATCAGGAAATAATGAAATCGATTTTCCATAAAGAACTTTTTCTTCTGCAACTTGTAATGCCTCTAGCCCAAAGTCTTCGTATTTTATTTCAGAAACCACCTTGTCGCTTAACCAATGGACAAGAACCTTATTTTCGTCACAATTGTAAAGCTGAGCTAATTTCAATAATTGAGGTTTGGTAGGTAATCGTTTTCCATTTTCAATTCTACTTAATATTGATAAGCCTATATTAGTTTTCGTGTGTACATCCTGCAATTGCATTTCGAGATTTTCTCTTTTTTCTTTTAGAAATACCCCTATTGAACTCATAATTTTAAATTTGACAATATTTGGCAAAATTAAAAAAATATTCCAATCAAGCAAAATTGAGAAGAAAATAAATTAGTCTTTTTTTCGAAATGTTGACATTTTCATCCTACAATTCTGTCGATTTGTTGTTAGTCTTAAGTTGGCATTATATTATTAACTATAGTAATTTTTTAATACTCAAAGTGTTGTGAAAGTTAATTAAGCAATACCCACAACATCTCATTTTAAGCCATTTTTTGATCCTCACTCCCCCTTCCCCTCAATCGCCTCATTTAGTTTTTCCAAAAACAATTTCATGTCTGCCAACTTTTTATCTTCATCAGATTGCGTTTCTTTTTCGGGACCAAAACATTCGGTGATGTCAAAATAATGGTTTTCGGTTTGTTGTACAAGTTTTCCATTTTGATTGATCACAACAGTTACCAAAAGCTTGTCGTAGGTTTTTCCATTTTCAAACAACAATTGTTGTCCTACCTTTTGCCAAGAATGTAAATCCCTTCCTTTTGCGATAAAATTCAACACTTCGTGCTCAATAGACACATAATCATTAAAAGGCAAGCTGCGTTCTATGATAACTGCGTTTTCCATACTATTGCCCATGCCGCCTCTAATGGGTAAGGATACACCAAATACTTGAAAGATGATTTCCTTTATGGATGGCATTGGAGATTGATTGTTCATGTGTGGGTTGTTTAGTAAATATATTATTTATTATGTTTAAAGCTCATTTAATATTTGCGTTTTCTTTTGTTGATACTCCGTTTCATCAATCAATTTTCTTTCAAACATTTCGGTTAATGTAGCCAATCGATTGATTAATGCTTTATCGGTTTGTTGATATTTTGCTTTGTAGGTTTCAATTTCTGCTTGATCTAAAAATTCAACTTCAAAATTGATATAGTCATCATAATGCACCCTGCAGCAAACAAACTTTCCATCGAGTGTAATGTCCCAACCAATATTGGCACCCCAACCCAACACCTGATTGGCCACCCAACCAGTATTTCCGTATCGGGGTTTGTGTGGCATATCCATGTGCATGCCTCGTTTTATTTCTTTGAGGTGAATACCATGATTGATTTCTAAATCGCCAGTGAATAAATAATTTAATGAAGGCATTTTCTGAACCAGCTTTTCTTTTAGTATGGGTAATGCTTTCCCCCTTTGTGTTTTGTCGAAATCTATTTTAATTTTCTCTTCCTTGAGCAGATTGCTTTCATCTTGAGTTATCTCTACGATGTTATAGAAATCAAAATTCATGGGACCCCAACAGTGCATGATTTGAGTACCATCAACTTTTACATCCCAGTGCGGTGCATCGTCTACTTTGAGTGATCCATGTTCAAATGCAAGTTCTTCTGGCCTAAGCCAACCGTCTTCTCCGCATTGATATACACTGCGTAATCGATGCATGGGATCGTAAATAACCGTTGCGCGAATGCAGTGTTGAATACCCAACTCATAATTATCTGTAGCGGGCTTTCCGTAAGCTTCTTCTATAAATATTTTTTTAAGCTTTTCGGTAAGTGTGTTTGTGGTCATGTTGTTTTTTTAGTAAAACTAAAAGGGATGACCTCCAACTATTTGAGGGGTGAGAGCCCCTTCAGTCCCCCAAGGGGGAAGAATGATATTTTTTGGGGAATTTAATTCATTAGCCCACGGTTGAAACCGTGGTCTATAAATAAAAATGTAGAACACTAATTTGCATAGTTATAATGGGGAAAATAAGGCACATTTCTAAATTCCGTTCTTTTACAAAATTTTCATAGCCCACCGTTTCAACGGTGGGTGGAAGATGGGCATTTTAGGAAATTTAATACATTATCCCACGGTTGAAACCGTGGGCTAATAATGAAAATATAGGACACTCATTAGCATAGTTATAATGGGGAAATAAGGCACATTTCTAAATGCCTTTCGTTTACAAAATTTTTCATAACCAACCGTTTCAACGGTGGGTGGAAGATGGGCATTTGGGGGAATTTAATACATTATCCCACGATTGAAACCGTGGTCTATAATTAAAAATATAGGACAATCATTAGTATAATAATAATGGGGAAATAAGGCACATTTCTAAATGCTGTTCTTTTTGAAAATTTTTCATAGCCAACCGTTTCAACGGTGGGTGGAAGATGGTCTACATTAGCCCACGGTTGAAACCGTGGTCTATAAATAAAAATGTAGGACACTCATTTGCATAATAATAATGGGGACAATAAGGCACATTTCTAAATGCCGTTCTCATACAGAATTTTTCATAGAAGATAGTCACAATTTAAATCCCTCTTCTTCTAAGCTTTTTGATTTCAATTTTTGCTCTCTGATATATTTGCAAACAACTTCAATCCTGGAATCGCTTACTGAAAATGCTGCATAACCTTTTTGCCAAGTAAATTTTTCATTTGTTGCAAATTGTTGATTGATGAAATGTGAAGAAAGTCCTTTTATATGTTTTATCACCTCTGATAACGATTTTTGTGGTGATAATGTAAATAAACAATGTACATGATCGGAAAGACCATTGACAATTTTTAAGCTGCAATCCATTGTGCTAAATTCTCGATAAAGACAGCCGTATAAATGATTTTCAATTTCTGGTTTAATTAGAGGTTTACGATCTTTTGTTGCGAAAACAGCATGAATCCAAACGCTATAATATGAATGTGGCATAATATTGTAAAATTAGTTTGGGGACAAAGTATTTCCATGTTGCTAATAGCATGTTTAGGATGTTTTTTAACTAAATTATAATGTTGTTTTCACACGATTAAAACAGCATTTGTTTTTTGAAATAAAATATTTATGGCCATTATAAATGGGGAAGATGAATATTTTTGGGGAATTTACCATATTATCCCACGGTTGAAACCGTGGTCTATAAATAAAAATATAGGTCACTCATTTGCATAATTATAATGAGGAAATAAAGGCACATTTCTAAATGCTGTTCTTTTTGAAAATTTTTCTTAGCCCACCGTTTCAACGGTGGGTGGATGATAGGCATTTGGGGAATTTACCACATTAACCCACGGTTGAAACCGTGGGTTAATAATAAAAATGTAGGACGCTCATTAACATAATAATAATTGGGTCAATAATCCACTTTTCTAAATGCCGTTCTTTTTGAAAATTTTTCATAACCCACCGTTTCAACGGTGGGTGGAAGATGGGCTACAATAGCCCATGGTTGAAACCGTGGTCTATAAATAAAAATGTAGGACACTCATTTGCATAGTAAAGCAAATACCATAACTCAACTCATTACATAATCTACTTTAATGACATAAAAAACTCCTTTGCATTCATTTGAATTGAAATATGGTTCGGCTTTTTTATGTCAAAATCAAATGGATTTACCCTGATTAATGGATAATTGGTTGACGCGAAAGTTTCGGCAGTATTTCTAATGGTACGTATTGTTTTACCTGCACCTATTTCAATCGCAATTATGCTTTTATGCTTTTCTTTAATTTCTTTACACCAATTGTTATATCGAATTTGTTGATGTGTGGAACGAATCGGTATCCAGAACCAATCACCAAATAACAATACATTGGGCCTGCACACACTCCCGCAATTTGGGCATATTGGAAGATTATTAGGTATTAGTTTCATTGGGTGAATGTCTGGAGTTAACCAAACTTCACGTTCAAGAATATCTAAGCATTGCATGTAATTAATGGAGCCATGGCATTCAAAAATTCGGTTTTCATCAAAACCAGTCTTTATAAAATGTTCATCTATGTTTGAAGTAACTATAAAATGTTCTTTGTCTTTTAATAGTTCCAATAGTTTGTAATACCCCTCATGTGGACTTGTTTGATGATATTTTTCTCTCAAATTCAACATGAATTCCCATGCTATTTTAGGGGTATCAATAAAAGCATGATGCGACATCAAATCCAAATAGTTATAGGCTTTCCCTTCTAAGATCATTGACTTAGTCCATAAGCCATCATCTCCTCTAAATGGATTAAGTCCAGAATCAACGCTCATTCCTGCACCAGCAAAAATGGCAACCGCATCTGCTTCTTTAATCAAATTGATTGCATTTATCTGATACTTCATATTATGGAATTATGCCGAGTTCAATAATTTCATCCTTGTATTTTAAAGATGGTTGATTTAAGCATATCAGGATTTCGTCTACTAAATTATGCTGATTACAAACAAAGCTTATAGGCTTAAAATAAGACAACCCATATTTGGATTTTAAAAGCATCTCTTCAAGTCCAAGTTTATTAATGTAATAAAACAAAACTTGTGAAGCTGCAACGTTTAAAGTAATTAGCTTTTTTTCAAGCTCAATGGGCAAAGGTATTCTGTGTTTATGCTGATAAAGAAGATTAGCCCACAATTCATAAATGTTTGGAAAAATTTCATCCCCCTTATTTTCAATTTTTATATACCTATTGGTTGTTTCATTTTTTTGAATATCTCCTAAATAAACACTTGATTCATTTTGATTAAATTGCTTAATTGCAGGATCTAAAATAATTCCATCATTATCAAAAGTTATCCAGAAATGAGATACTTCAATATTGTTTTTTCGTGACTTTCCAATTGTTATTTCATGTTCGATTTCCATTAATGAAAACAATATTGATAGTGGATAACATAATGAAAAACAATAACCATCAGGGATTTCATTATTGTATGTTTGAAAAACGAAATCCTCAGCTATTTCTTTTATTAAAATGTATTTGTTATCCAAAATAAAAATTGTTTGAAAATTAAATTCATTGGATTTTAAAACAAATATTCAATAACCGCATCCCAATGGGGAAACTTTTCTCCACCAAATAAAATTAGCTCACCAGTAAATTTATCTGCGCCGTTTTTTTCTCTGTCATCAATCAAATAATCGCCATGATTGAGGTGTTTATTATGCGAGAGAATCAATCTTTTGTAGGCATATTGTCCCAAATACTTTTTCACCCAATCGAGTTTATCATTCAATGCTGTAGGGTTTTCCCAAGGTGAGGTGGAAAGAATATAGGTGTCAAATTTAGAACATAGTTTGATGTAAGATTCTATCGCATTATGCATGGGCTTCATTTTTGAAAATATATTAGGCACCTCATCAAATCGGCCATCGAATTCAGCTAATTCAGTCGGCGATAATTTATCTATTCCAGATTTGAAATCAACAAGAACATTATCCATGTCAACGTAAACGATTTTTTTCATAATTTATATTTTGTGGTTAAATCTATCTTCTATGTTTTGCAATGAGGTCGCTAATGGCTGTTAATTTATTTAAAATCATTTTGCCTTTTTCTTTGTCTCCCTCTCTTACAAATTGATGCATTTGTTCTCTCAAATAAACATAAGATTCATTTAAAAAATCCTTCAGATCCAGTTGCATTTGATCACGAAGGTTCCAATATTGCTTTATATGAGATTCTATTATTTCCATATTTTTTACTCCAAAGCATTCGTCGTAAAACGATATAGAATGAAACTCTAAAAGTAATCCTTGTAGAAAAACATAATCATCTATATTTTCTGAAGATGGTTTGAAATTTTTCAACTGCTGTATGATTTCATTTTTTAATTCTAGAAGCTTTTCCATATTAGTTCTCTCTTCTTCTCTATACCCTGCTGCTTCCTCAAATTTTTGCACTAATACAGCAGCGTTTTTAAGTTTATATGAATTATAGATATTCAATTTGGTTTGTAGAATTTCTTCTCTGGTAATGTTGATACTCATTGGGTTTTAGGTTTTATTTGGTTTTGGTTATATAAAATTAAAAGGGCACACCTCAATCTTTTGGAGGAGAGGAAAAAATGTTTGGTGTTTGGTGTTTGGTGTTTGGTGTTTGGCGTTTGATGTTTGGCGTTTGATGTTTTTCACGATAAAAAATTAAACACTAAATTTACTGCAAAAAAAATGAACCCCATTACCATTTCTTCAACCATCAAAGCGCCAATCCATAAAGTGTGGGATTGTTGGACAAAAGCTGAACATGTTACAAAATGGAATTTCGCGAGCGATGATTGGCATTGTCCAGATGCACAAATAAATCTAACAATCGGTGGCGAATTTCATTATACCATGGCTGCTAAAGACAATTCAATGCAGTTTGATTTTTGGGGCACATTTAAAGAAATTATTGTTGAAAAAAGCATTGACATCGTTATAGGTGATGGCAGAAAATGGACAATAACTTTTGAAGAAATTGAGCATGGTGTTTTATTAACCGAAACATTTGAGCCTGAAACAGAAAATCCAATTGAGTTACAACAAGCTGGATGGCAGATGATTTTAGATAATTTTAAAAAGCATGTCGAAACTTGTTAATTAAAGTCATCCAACAACTATACTATTTATTTATTGATAAATTAACCTTCTAATAAAATCAATCATATACTATGGCATCAATCAATCCTTTCATACACTTCAATGGAAATACTGAAGAAGCGTTTACCTTTTACAAATCTATTTTTGGAGGCGAATTCACCAACATCACTAGATTTAAAGACCTTCCCAATGCTGAAATTTTTTTTTCAGAAAAAGAGGCCAACAACATCATGCATATTGCTTTGCCCATTGGTGCTAGCAGTGTTTTAATGGGTAGTGATGTGCCGGAAATGTTTGGCAAAGTGAATGAGCTTGAAAACAGAAGTAAAATTTCCATCAATGCGGACAGCAAAGAAGAAGCTGAAAAATTATTTAATGCGCTTGCTGTTGGCGGGAATGCAGAAGTACCATTTAGTGAAACTCACTCGGGTACTTATTTTGGCATGCTAAGAGATAAATACGGAATTGAGTGGATGGTAAATTTTTCAGGGAAATAAAATTATACAATTGAATTATATACGTGTAAACAGATATCAAAATGATAATTACAATTATGGTTTTAAAGTTTTAATTTAACAATTTGAATGTTTTTTTAAGTTGATTTTTAATCTTTTAAAATAGATCGTTTTAAACTAAAATTAATGTTTGTTTTACTTGCTGCTTTATTGGTTGGAATAATGGGTGTTTACATAAAACTTGGAAACACTTGTATGGTTGCTTCTACGGAGCAATTGATTAAACATAAAAATCCTTCAAAGTTTTTGGAAATAATTAATTCCTGGTTTTGGGTTATACTGCTTATTACTTCCTTGCAATTAACCATTGGTTTTAATGTTATTATAAAATCATTTGCGCTTTCATGGATGACTTTTGTTGGCGGTATATTGTTAGGTCTTGGCGCTTATATCAATAGAGCCTGCGCAGTTGGAACAATTTCAAAAATTGGCGTTGGGAATTTGAATTATTTGTTTATGCCTATTGGCATGTTGATTTCTGTTTTTATTTTTTATCATTTACCCATTGATGGCCCTCAACAAATCAATGATGTTTCACCAATTACACTTTATCCAATTTTATTTTTTATTATTTCTGTTGTAGCCATAATTTTTCTGTTTATTTATTTTACGCCACGGAATAAAAATTTAAAATTTCAACAAAAAATTATTGGCGCTCCTACTACCATTATTTCCATTTGCTTTGTATCATTATTGCTATTAAAAAAACCTTGGTCTTACACAAATATGATTAGTGATATTTCGCAAAATAATTTCAACAATAAAACAGAAAATCTGATTCTATTTTTGATTTTTTTCATTGCTGTAATCTTAACAAGTTTTTTAACCAAATCGTATAAACCGATTCCATTGAAATTAAAAACAGTTTTTAATTGTTTAATTGGGGGCGCATTAATTGGATGGGGAAGTCAACTTATCATCGGATCGCATGACACCATTACATTGTATGGATTTCCGTTGCTTTTAACTAGCGCTGTAATTGCAATGTTGATTAATTTGTTCACCATTGCAGCATGCATTAAATTATTTGGATAGATTAGGTTTAATCTTAAAATCCCTAATTGCCATTTTTCATTGCTTAATAATCCTATTTCACTTTTTTGAAAACAACCCTTTGTACATTAATCACACTATAATTATTCACCTCTTTATTCTCATCAATTTTCTTTCCAGAAGTCACTTCAAAAATCAATTGATCGCCCTGTAGTTCGTAGCTTGACGTTAACAACACCTCATGCGTTTCAAACACAGAATATAGCTTGTTGTTAAAACAGTAATCCCTCAACTCAATGCCGTCTCCTTCATCAGTGATATAGGTTTGAGTGGCCGTATCTTTTAAAACCAATTTGTAATCTTTTTCCATAGGGTTGGTTTTAGAAAGGTAACTTGTTTTCCAAATCCAAGTATTGGGTATCGTTGATTTTTGTACAAGTAATTGAACAGACACGCTATCTCTTAGTTGACCTATTGCATAAATATGCATGATTCCTTCCCATTTTCCTACACATTTATCCGCAAAAATTTCCTGCGCATTTATGTTGGAATAAATACAACTGAAAAAGAAAATTAAAAAAATGGTTTTTAATTTTTTAATACTGATGTAGATTTGATAAATCATAAAAGAAGAAAATCTATTTATCCAATTATCTCAAAATAAAATTCATCCAACTATTTTACTGCAATACCTACAGATCCTGCAGGAAGATTGAATTTATCTTCTGTTTTTTCTAATCCGCCTGTAGGTGTAACATTAAATACACGGATACTTTGATCATCATAATTGAGTACATAGGCAAACATAGAATATTCTGATATGGCGATGTCAAGTGGTTTTATTCCAGTCATAGCGGTAATGCCATTAGGTTGCATTATTGTATAAGAAGTTAATGAATTAATGGTGTAGCCTGTTATGCTATTGCTGTTGGCATTTACGATATAGATATACTTACCATTGGGTGTAGTGGCAGCCCAACAAGCAGAAGTCTGATTGGTAAGCAAGGGACCTGCAACAGCAGTAATACCTGTCGGTGTAATATTATATACACTCATTGCACTTTGTACTGCTTCACTTACATAGATATTTCCTTGTTGACCAATAGCAAAACCATAAGGTCTTGGCGAGTTACTTGCTAAAGAAAACTTTTCACCGAGCGTTCCGTTGTCATTCAAATTATAGGCGATGATTTTATTGGTTGTTTTAAGTGTTATAGCCAACATTTTACCATCTGGTAAAAATGAAATCTGAGCAGGATTAGTGGCGGTTGTATCCAATGTTGCAACGGCATTTTGAATTTCTGCGAGGATTCCGTTATCAGATAAATTATAGCCCGAAACGTTTCCATTATCATTGGCATTTACAACATAAACAAGATTATTGAAACAAGTTACGCTTACGGGCTTATTGCCATTTGAGGAAATGGTAGATGTAAGTTTTAACCCTTTATCAGTGATCTTAAAAGCACTTATGGTGTTGTTTCCCGCATTAACTGCAAGAACCCACTTTTTATTATTACTTATGGAAATTGGCCCTTGACTCATCAATGGCAAACCAGTTCCTTTCCCACCTGTATATGTCTTGGAGAGATACGTCAAAGAGCCATCTGTATTACTTCTTCTATACGTCAACACTGCATTGGAATCCACATTATTTGTTAATACATACAGAAATTTATCTTCATTTGAATCATCATCACATTCATCTTTTCTGCAAGAAATAAATGTGGTGATTAGAAGTGAAAAACAAATGGAAATTAATAAAACTCTTTTCATATTTTTTAAGTAAATGTTATTCGTCAAAAATAAACTAATTTAAAATTAGAGATGCGCCTTCAGTATTATTTTTTAAATGTATTGATAGAAGATGAGTGAGGTAATTAAAAAATATTCTACTAATTTTCAATGGCTATTACAGATATCAGCGGTGTTCCAGAATATGAAAGATTAAAATAACCTTCTTTCATTATTGCACAATCAATATTAGGAATGTAAACGCTGTATTCATTGGGATCCAAATGCATTGGTTTTAATCCTACCGATGACATCAAATCAATCCATTGTGGTGAAGTTTGAAGGCGCTCAAATCTATGGCTATCTGGCAATACAATAGGATCAAAAAAATCGTTGGCAAAAAATGATTTTAGATGATTGGCTTCTGCTTCATTCATGCCATCAAGGGTATTTACATAATTATACAATGCCGAGAAATGTTTAGCCGCATTTAAAAGTCTTTGCCCATAATCTTCATTCATGGTATCTGCATCCGGCTCTATTAAAATCATCAGTTGGGGATTCAACTGTTTAATGATGCTGAATAAATTAAGTCGACTTTCTTTATGTTGTATATGATGTAACGTGAGCGATGCATTAACCATCAAAAAATCACAATGAGCAGGAATTTGAGCTTTAATGATATCATAAGTGATTAACTCCACTGGGGAATTTATCAAATGAAAATTAAGCTCAAACTTGTAGTTATTCTTACGTTCATTTAATTGCGACAACGTAAAATTAAATGCATCAGTTGAAATTTCAACACCAATCAAATTTACTTTTTCAATGCTGTCAATATTTTGAAGTGTATCGAGCAAACGCATCATTTGAAAACCTCTGCCGATTCCTATATCTAAAATACATATCTCCCTTTTGCCAGATGCTGCTTTTAAAAAAGCTTTTTCTGCGATTTGCTGGCAGGTTGTAACGAGCGGAAATTTATTGGTGAGTAAATCAAACAATACAATCTGTGGAATCTCAAATTCTTTTAAATAAGTATTCTGAATGGTCTCCGGAATCCAGTTGGATTTTTTAAGTTCTATTCCTTTTTCCAGATGAGATAAAAAAACAGCATCTATTTTGATTCCGGCTTGATTATTTTCTTTTATCCAGTTTTCTACATTTGTAATTGCTTCTTGCACTGACTATATTTTTTTATACAACAAACATCCTAAATAATTCAATCATTTCAAAATGATCGGTTTGGTAATGGTTGAGTGATATCAAAAAATGTAACGGATTAACGCGTTAGTATACGCACTACTAAAATATTTCTATCTAGATAAAAACTTATTTTTACTTTATGAAAAAAGCAATCGTTATTGGCGCCACCAGTGGCATTGGAAAATCCATCACTGACATTTTAATACAAAATGATTATGCGGTTGGGGTTACTGGAAGAAGAGTGGATATGTTGCAATCATTAAAAGAAAAAAATCCAAATAAGATAAGTTTTTGTCAAATGGATGTGCAAGATGTTTCTACTGTTGAATCGATTTGTAATAACCTTGTTGATCAATTGGGAGGATTGGACCTGTTCATTATTTCTGCTGGCATTGGCGATGAAAATAAATCGCTTGATTTCTCTATTGAAAACAATGTCATCAAAACCAATGTTCAAGGCTTTACTTGTGTTGCTGATTGGGCAATGAATTATTTTAAAAAACAAGGGCATGGACATTTGGTGAATATTAGTTCCATTGCAGGATTGATTGGAAATGGGGAAGCGCCATCTTATAACGCAACAAAAGCTTTTCAAATCAACTACCTCGAAGGCTTGAGATTAAATGCCTACAAATCAAACGTCGATATTCATGTAACAGATGTGCGTCCTGGTTTTGTTGATACCGATATGGCAAAAGGTGAAGGTTTATTTTGGGTGGCGCCTATTGAAAAAGCAGCACAACAAATTTTTACTGCAATAAAAAGAAAACGAAAAGTTGTTTACATCACAAAACGTTGGCGCTTCATTGGTTTTTTGTTAAAGTTAATGCCGTATTCAATGCTTAGGAAAATGTGATTAATAGATTCGTTTTATTGATATTGTGGCTTAGACAATTTAGAGATGCAAGAATAATCAATCAAAAAAATGACAATTTAATACACAAGTATTTCGATGTTGAGATAAGTTATTTCTTATTCTTCTTATTTTTATCTTTGATTTTTAAATTATACGTTATATTTAGATTCAAAATATTGTAATACCTATTATAGGTCTTTTTACCATAATCCGGTCTATATAAATAAGACAAATCCAGTTTGGTTCTCTTGTAGATTTTATATTTTATACCGATAATATTTCTCCAATTATCAACAAAATTATTGCCTCCAAATTCCATGATAGGTTCAACTGATGCATAAACATCAAATTTCTTATTTAGCGGATATTTTGCTTGTGCCTTGAATCTCCAAAACAAGGTTTTATCATTTGCTTCCAATGGGTCATAAGAATCTTGTATCCGATTTTGCAATTGAAAACGACCACTTAATTCCAATTTCTTTTTTATTTTCCAAGCGCCTTCCATTCCCAATGTATATCGGTGCGTTATGCCTTTATTAAGAAATGCAATTCTGTACTCCCCGCTCATTTTAACAACTTTACTTACTTCTTTAGTTCCAGACAAAGAAATATAAGTACCATAATAGGTTTTGAGGTTGTTGTAGAACCGAGATTCGTAGGTGAGATTGCTTTCCCATTTTCTTGGAAGATCAAGCTTTAGCGAAGCACTGTACCATCCTTCCGCATCTTTCGGATCTGCTTTGGTTGCCTGCGAAAATGTTTGTTGGAAACTGCTTATTAATAAACAAATGGAGATAATTATTTTTTTCATTTTTCAAAGTAATAAATGGTAATGGTACAACAGTCTTTTAGAAAATCAATTTCATTTATGATGAATCTTTTCACTTCCAAACCTGTTCTTTTTTTCAAATCTTCCAGCAATAAATCTTTCTGGTTTTCATGTATAAGTTTGATATCGTCGTAATGTATCACTTTAGCACTTTCTTTTTTTAAGAAGAAGTTGCTTTCTAAAATGAAGGTGATGAACAAGATCATTATACCAATAATAGAAATATCCAAAATATTGCCAGTGCTAACAGCAGTGAGCAATCCAATAGCAATGTTCAAAAACAGATAGGTCATGTCTTTAGCAGAAATGCCCTCGGTTCGATATCTCAAAATTGAAAATACGGCAAACAGTCCAAAAGCCGCTCCAGTGCTTAATTCCACCTTGTTCAACATGAAAGAAACGAAGAATATAATGTTGTTAAATGAAAAGAAAGTCAGAAAAAGATCGCTTCTTTTGTAATTGGTGTAATAAATTCCTCTGATAAGGAAAACGGCTAACAGTAGATTCAGCACATAACGGCTTAATAATTCGCTGTTAATCACATTAAATCCCAGTATGTTCATTAGTTGCATCTGCGTGTATTTTAAATATTTTTTTTAAAGATAGTTTAAAGCTGTTTTGTTTGATGTTTGGATAAAAACTTATGACGCCCAAACAGTATTTACTAAGTGAGCCATTTCTAATACCCATTGATTTCATAATCTGGCAAAAAGTAATATCATGCGCATCATTCGTTTTCACTTCTGCGAAAATAAGTTGCTCAATATCGAATCGATGTGAACCTTTCGCATACGTCAATTCAGTGTCTAATGTCACTTTTTCCAATTTGTTTTTATGCAATAGTGTGATTCTTTTGTATTGCAATTCAAATACCTGCTCTAGTTCGTCGATCGAATATCGGGTATTGCTTTCAATGACCGATTTTCCGCCTGCCAGTTCCATCCCCTTCACTCGGTGTTTGATGGTTCGGTCTTTATTATTTTTTACTTTTACCTCAACAAAACCAATCTGGCTGTCAACATAAAACCTAGTTCTTATTTTGCACCTATTTTGTTTACCTCGCTGATGCTCATGGTACATGTGAAGACCAAGGGTATCAAAGTAGTTAGTTGTGTATTTGAAATTTCTTATGCCCGCTATTTCAAGCACATCATATTCAGCCAAACAAGCGTTCAGGATCTCTGACAAAGCTTCGGACGATATAACAAATTTTCTATCTTGCCGATTCGACAACAGGTTTTTCTGATTGAGCGCGTCAATAGAAACAGAATTAAATTGGTCAAGCAGTTCCAAATTTTTTTATTAAGGTACAAAACTATTTACAAGTGTCCATCTGCTTTGCACATGAGTTTTTAATGTAGATCTTTCATTAGTAAATGCGGCAGCACTGCTCAAATGCGTGTATCCTGTTTGCTCTCCGTTGGCTCCGATAGCGAATGGAGTGATCAAATCATAATACGTATCTATCATAGATTGCAGCTGAGTTACATTGAAAGCATTATTTTTAAAATCTCTCAAATGATTTTTATATTGTTGAAAATAAACTGCATCGTCGGCCATATAACGAATCAGCGGCCATCCACTGTTGATCTCATTCATACTTAATGATAAAGCGGTGCTGCCTCCAGGCATAGTTCCGCCACTAGTTGTACCTGTTATACCAGGACTTCTAGTCAAAGCCTCATTGTTATCCCATGGTATCCAGGTTAACTTTTTTACCGAATCATTGTATAAATAATAGTTGTGGGCCATTAATCCATAAGTATCCCAGTTGACAATAGTGTTATTGATAGCCAACCATTTTAAAAAGTGATCAACATTAAAAGTACTTTCCAAATCTTCACGCCATTGAGCAGGATTGGTAGTTCTGTTGCTACTGTTGAGTTGTTGAACAAAATTCTGCACATCAGTATAATCCGCAGCTGTCTCGTTGTTTTTCTTTTCAAATTCTGTTTGTATAAAACTGCTGAATTTTGATTCCGGCTTATACATATTACCACTTTCAGAACCCAGCTGATTTTTCACCATGTTGTCATCGGGAAGTTCGATGCCACAATAAACACCCCAGTATTTCAAGCCAGTTCCAATGTCAACATAAACTGCATAAAAAGCTGTTTTTGGTGCAGGAATTCCACCCATTCTAAAAATATCGGCAGTTATTTTTTCACGAATAAGGGAAGGATCTTTAATACCTGGAGAGAATGACATTTCTTCAAAACCATAAAAATGCTGATTCTTGATACCGGGATATTGATCTTCGAACTTATCAAAATTTAACCGAAATGGAAGTTTATAAATTCCCGAACGCCAAGCCGTCGACAAGGTTGAATTCCCTTTTAACCTTAGCCCTACATTTTTCCATATTTTTCCATTGAAAGTAATTGTACCATCCACATAATTGGTTTCTTGAGAGGGAAAACTTCCGGGAGGACCAGGTTGTGTTCCAGAACCAAAATCGTAACCGAACAAAGCGACCATATTGCTCCGAATGGCAGCCCATTTGTCGGCACCCAGATTAATTTCGAGCCTATTGACCGTGTTTTGTGGAAACACTGTGGTATAATCTGGAGCCACATTGCCATGCGTGGCTACTGTCCAATCTGGGTTGTATTCCTGTGGTGTAATGACTTCTGCAGGCAACACAGGATTTTTTCTGCACGAAGAACTGAAGGCTATTGTAATTAATAGTATTGATGTTGAAATTAGAAATGGCCATTTTTTAGTCATGTGTATTATAATTTTAGAAGTTAGATGTAATGCAGAAGAAAATCCTTCGATGCACATTTAGAATCAAGGTAAAAATTGATTGATTACATTGATTCTGTTTTGAATGTGCTCATGTAAATTGTTCTTCTCTATCACAAATTCCCCAGTGTTGTTCAAATACGTATAACCCGGCTGTTCACCATCAATTCCTACTACATAAGGCGTGATAAGACTATAATATGCATCTATTTTTCGGTCTAAATCTCCCGTCTCCATTTGCAAGTTCAAAAAAATCCGGAGTTTGTTTTTGTAGGTCTGATTATAACTGCTATTATCCATGAGGTACCTGATCAACGGCCAATTCGCTGTTACTTCATTCATGCTCAACGATAGGCCATCCTGACCACCTCCCGGAACGCCAACAATACCAGGATTGCCATTTAATGTTTCATCATTGTCCCAAGGAATCCAATTGAAACCAGTGATTGAATGATTATAGAGATAATAATTTTCATCATTGTTTCCGTAACTGTTTTTATTTACGATGGCATTATTAACGGCCAGCCACTGAAGAAATGCATCAATGTTTAATAATTTTTCCAAATCAGCCTTCCATTGCGTGTTGTTGGAGATGCGAAGTGGACTGTTGAGCAATTGAATAAATTGACTAATGTCTGAATAATCGTTTACCAGATTATTATTTTTCTTTTCAAAATCATTAATATCAAAAAAATTCAACCTTGAAGTTGGTTTATACATGTTCCCATTTGATTCTCCCAATTGTACTTGAATCATATTGTCTTCTGGAAGTTCGAGCATGCAGTACAGACCCCAGTATTTGGGCCCGTTGCCAATATCAACAAATACACGACAAAAGGAAGTTTGTGCTGCAGGCACTCCGGCATTTCTAAAAATATCTCCTGCCAATTTCTCTCTAATCAATGAAGGGTCGTTCAGTCCTGGAGAAAAACTGAGCTCTTCGAATCCATAAAAATGTTGGTTGATGATACCGGGGAACTCATCTTCGAACTTATCGAAATTTAATCGAAAAGGAAGTTTAGAAATGCCATTATTCCAAGCATAAAACAAACCTTTATTTCCTTTTAAACGAAACCCGACATTTTTCCATTTTTTACCATTGAAAGTTACTGTGGAGGAAACATATTCGGCATCAGGAAAAGTGGAGGGACCTTCTCCATTGACCATGGCACCGAAAGGGATGCCACAAATCGTTTCCATATTGAGGTTAATATTGTTCCATTCTGCAGAACCTATTTCAATATCTAATCGATTTACTTTATTCTGGGGAAAAACCGTTTGATAATTTGGCGCTGCTTTTCCATGGGAAGCTTCTGTCCAGTCGGGATTATAAACGAACGGATTTGCATCAGAATTTGCTGGATCCTTTCTGCATGAAAACAGCACTAACGTTAATAAACAAACGAAGCATATGTTGACTAGATGTTTTTTCATTTCCATGGTTGCTGTTAGTTATCCGTTTTCAAGTATTTCAGTATCCAGGATTGTTGGTTACGAGTTATTCTAATCAAATACAATCCTGAAGGAGCTTTTGTTAAATCGGGATTTACAATGCCTTTTCTGCCTGTAACCTTGATTTGGTAGGACCCGATAAATTGACCAATCGCATTGGTTATTTGCATGTCGTAATTGCCGTCTTCTACATCATTTAGAAATACAGAAACCAACCCATTACCGGGGTTTGGATAAATCCAAGCACGGATATCTGCTCCCAATTTTTTTGGAAAACCAAAAGGTGTTTCTGCAAAAATCGCTTTGAATGTAATATCTTTTGGAATATCAAATTCGAGGGTTTTACTAGTATCTAGTTGAGTAATTAGGTCATTCTTTTCCCAATATAAAAAGGTGTATCCTGGATTGGCTACAGCTTCTATTTCAACAGGATTACCATTGAAATAAATTCCTTTCCATGGCAATTGATTCGGTGTGATGGTGGAGATTCGGACTTTTCCTGCACCTGCCGGATAAGCATCAAGTGTAACTTCCACTTGACGTTGTAGATTAAATCCAGACTTGATGAAATTTCTAACTTTTTGACCTCTGGAAGTATATTCTGATTTTAGTGTAAGATGACTGATGTTGAAAGCGCTCATTTGTAGGGGTATGCTGTTAGGGTTTCCCCATCGTTGGTACTCTTTGGGCATTTCGCGCTCCATCTCTTTGTATATCTTGTCTTCTTTTTCAGCAAGCACTCCTGGCATATAAGAAGTGTTGAGTATATCAGCATAACGGTTGATGAAATAACGCTTATAGGAACTATTTTGTATACTTCGCAGCCATACATTGATATAAGGAATGTTTGGGTCTTGTTGAAAAAGAAAGCTGATAGGGTCATCATTTGAACTAGACCAACCAAATGGAGCCAAAGACAATTCTACATCTATAACACAAAAACGGTAACGCCAATTGGTTTTTGCAGAACGATAAATTTTGATGTTGTTGTATGGCCAGTCTGTATTATGGATAAACGATTCGGCAATGATATAATCTGTATAATATTTCATATCGAAATACCGGTCGGCTTTGTTCCAGAAATTGTTATCAGTAGGATTGATTCGCTCAAAAGCAGCTCTGGCAGCATAAAATGAATCAACGGTTCCATTTATGGCACGTAACACACCTCCATACCAATAGCTTTGCGAAAGCAAATCGCAGGAATCCGCACCGTCTGTTTCATTGAAATATTCTGTATCGAATTTTTCTCTTAGTTCATACAAACCAAAATAGGATCCGTTGATGTAAACGGAAACGGGCCTGTAAGCAGAATAGTAATTGTTGGTTTCATCACTCAGCACTTTCACCCCACAGGCATCCTTGTAGGGAATTCTGAGAAACTGATTGCTTCCGTTTCTTAGGTAGATGCGACTGTATTTGTTTCGGCTAGGCTTATCCGGTAGTAAAGGATAATAAACAGTACCACCACCCAAAACGGAGTTGTCTAGTTCTAGACGGAAGGAGTGCTGGGGTTGCGAACGGCTGCCTCCTGCACCACCATCAATTTGTATAGAGGTTGGCTGTGAGAAAATCATTGATTTGTCGGTGTTGAAATATTCTGCATGTGCAATCCTTTCCCAATCGTTTTGCCAGTTGTCGAAAATACCGGTGCTGCCATATAAGTTGTTGTTGGCAGTTACAACAGAAAGAACTGGTGTGGTATGCGAAATGCCGATTAGATAGCTAGCTGTACTGACTAAACTTGATATTTGTTCCGCAGAAAAACAGGCAGCTTTCAACACTGTAGAAGTAGAAAAGCTAATAGGGACACCGTTGTAGGTCGGTGAAGATAATAAAGGATCGCTTCCATCTAGCGTATAATGTATAGTAGAAGTAATGGTATTGGGATTAGTAATAGTAATACTTTGAGCACCTGAAAATATACCAGCCGGTTTTGAAAACAAGGGCTGTTGTAATATACTCGTGTATCCTGTACTTCTATTGTTACTTGTGCCAGGTGTTGGAGATGGAAAGAACACTGAGCTTGCTGCAGCATCTGTTGGGGAACCTTTACTGCTGTTGATCTTTATGCAATCCACGTACATACTACTTATTTGTTGGCCGGTTGGATTGAAAAGGTAAATGGTTTCTCCTTTTCCTTTTAATGTAAAATTGGTATGTAAATTAAGGTCATTTTCAAGCTGTTGAAAACTGCTGGACACTTCATTTTCAACTACGAGTTTCATGTTGATAATCAGGTAGGTGTATACGGTATTGGGGTCGGTACTGACCACATCGAAACCCAGCGATGTGATGTTTCCTGCGGTCAATCCTGCAGCAATCAACTCGGCTGCGGGAATTATCATCTGGTTTTTAGCCGACCAATACCAGTTTCCATATGGAGCAGGGAAATCCGTGCCCGAATTGTTATAAGTACCTGTTCCAACCACCTGCCCATTAATTTTCATGTTGGGTCTTTTGTTTGAAGTGGTGCCATTCAAATTTGAGCAGGCGCTTTCATTGTCATCCACCGCAGCGAAAACAGTAGACTGATAAGTTGTGGTGGTTTGATTGAATATTGAATTTGAAGTGTAGCCGCTGGCACGATAAGTGCAGGTATTGATCATCAGATTGGATACGCCATCCCAATAAAAAGGTCGGGAGAAGATATGGGTATTCCAGCCTGGGGTGGGATTAAAAGAGCTTGTGTTTATTACTTCCTTGAATGAACTTATTGGTTTTCGGTCTTTTCCGCTGCAATAGATAATTCTATACTTATGAGGCGCTAGTTTAATGTTGGGGAAAGTCCATTTCGAAGGAAGGGAAATATCATCAGTCAGTGAATAATTCAATAGATTGACACTGTCGTCACTATTGTTGTAGATCTCAATCCAATCCTTATATTCATTGTCTTCATCAGCTTTGACGGAATAATTTTTATTGGAGCCTTCATTTATTACGAGTTGGGCTTCTACGCGATTTGAAACCAGACCAAAAACAAGTAAAAAAATTATAAAAAATTGATATGCTGATCTAGATAAGAAACTAAAAAAAATCATATAAAAATAAATATTAATGGCACCTCCCTTTGAAAAACACTTTTATCAGTGCATTATTGGGGGGTAAACTTATATAAATAATTTGATTTTATTAGCAAATATGCAACTGTTTATTTTGGAAATTTGTAATACCCCAATGAAACTTTCAGCCAATAAAACTATGGATTTAATAATATGTCAGAGAATTAGAAGATAAAGTATCTATTTTTAAAACAAAAAAAGCTGAAAATAGGCTTAACATTGGTCACAAAATTTGGAATCATGATTAACTATCTGTGAAAAAAAATAATAAAATGTTTACGTTATACAAGAATAACCAATTTATTTTTTCTTTCCTATAAATGATAAAAGTATAAGCAATTAATGGTTTGATATCAGGCAAATAAAAACTATACTACTTGGAAATTTATTTATCATTTATACCAATTCCAAATCCAAACATGGCTGCAACCAAAGCAAGATGAATGATTAAAACTGCTTTTTGCCAAATAGGACGGTCATTCCATTTTTGTTCTGGATTGAATGGGTCAAATGCCATTCCTATTCCAAGAGAAGCTGCTGCTTGGATATAGTCTTTAGAAAAAAATGCTTGATACAAACCTAAAAGTAGAAAGCCGATGTAGAGATATTTGCTGAAGGGAGATTTCATGTTGATTTTTTTTAATTAAAAATAAAACATTTTTTATTTCCCAATCCAACCATCCATGATACCTGCTTTGATGTCTGTATAATTAGTAACAAGCCAAATGGCCAGTACAATTATTGCCAAAACTTTCCAATGGTTTTTAACAAGGGCTTTAAGGTCGTTGATGAATTGATTCATATCTGTTATTTTAAAGTTTACATTAAATTCATAGGGCTTTTCCTGCGATTTATAATTAAGTGCAGAAAAATCTGTTTCTAAAACACGACTCAACTCCTTCAATGAATGAAGACTAGGTTTAACATCGTTGTTTTCAATTCTTTGAATTGTTCTAAGTGTGATGGCGGTTTCATCAGCAAGTTGACTCTGTGTTAGCCCTCTTTCAAGTCTAATCTCCTTAATTTTTAACCCTAAACTCATAAGCAAATTTAATGTTTGAATGAATTCGTAATAGCGTCATTTCAACGACATCTTTACGTCATTAATCAATTTAATACTGGGTAAACCAATATTCAGGTGTTTGATTACAACGTTTTTTGGAAATAGAAAAGTTGCCACTACCCTAACATATTATATTGCTATTTACAACTGCTTTTTCTCCTCGAAAGCTGCTACTACACATCATTGATTGATTTTGCAACTAGGTGAAACCCTTAATTATTGATTGAATACCGTTTTCAAAAATGCTGTTGTAACCACTGTTGCAAACTCGCCACTCAAACTTGCCAATGCTGTTTCGTGAATTAATTCTGCTGAATAATGTTGACCATCAACACCTGTTTTATTAAATGTAGCCGTTGCGTCTGAAACTATGTATGTTTCAAAACCAAAATTCCCTGCCATTCTTGTTGTTGTTGACACACAATGGTCTGTTGTTAAACCAACAAAGACAAGCGTATTTATTTTTTGTTCATCAAGTAACTGTTTTAGGTTGGTGCCAATAAAAGCACTGTTTACATTTTTTTTGATAACGGATTCTCCTAAAATTGGTTTCACCATTTCTTTAAATTCATTTCCTGGATGCAAAGCATGAAGTAAAGAATTGGGATTGGTAGAACAGTGTTTGATGTGAAATATGGGTAGTTGATTCTCTCTCCAAATTTTTAAAAGTTCCTCTGCGTTATTTTCTGCATTAGGATTATTTCTCTGTCCACCCCAATAGGCAATATCATCAAACCCTTTTTGAATGTCGATTAAAATTAGTGCTGGGTGATCTAATTTTGAAATATTCATTTGGATTCTTTTCAGTCTAAATTAAAGTAAATATGTCAAAAGTGATGTGATAAATTCCATAACTCAATGATGAATTGCTTGTACATGTAATGCTTCGAAAACTATAGACTACATTTATGATACAAACACACGTTAATGAATAAAATTATTTTTTCTGTTTTTGTATTGTGCTTGATACTTACAGGCTGTTTGTCATTCAAGTCGCTCAAGTCTTCTACATTTATAAAAGCAAATGATGCATTCATTTTGGGTAATAATGTTCACGGTAAATTTTCAGTTAGGATAACTAATACCTCTAATTATGAAATAACCATTTGGCAATACTCAATAAATGGTGGAAGAGATTCTCAAATAAAAGTAAACCCTTCTTCTACTATCAAAATAAATGTAGATAAGAATACTGCCATTAGAATTGAAAACCAATCTAATGAGGAAGTTGCTATTAAACTAAAAGTTACTGGCGACACAGGATTATCTATGGGATATAAAAATAAATAGTGTATAATTACTTTTTATATTCCACATCAATTAGTTAAAAAATAAAAAGATGAATTTGGATTTAACTGGAGTATGTGTTACCATGCTCATGTATGTGATATTTCTTCTCATCGGATGGTATGCCTCTAAAAAAGTAAAAAAAGGCAGCGCTTCGGAAATGCTGGTAGCAGGTAGGTCAATGCCATTGATAATGGCCACAATGACGATGACTGCAACATGGGTAGATGGTGGATATATTTTAGGCACCGGGGAAAGCACATTCACGAGTATTCCCCTTGCTTTACAAGGGGGCGTTGGGTTTGGACTTAGTCTAATTCTTGGTGGTGTCTTTTTTGCTTCGGTTATGCATAAAAGAGGATACACCACTTTTATCGATCCATTTGAAGAACGCTTTGGTAAGAAATGGGCTGCAGTATTATCAATTCCTGCAATTCTTGGAGAACTATTTTGGAGTGCGGAACTAATGGTAGCTATTGGCGCAACTTTTGGGGTAATTCTGAATATTGACCTAACAACGGCAATTATTGTTTCTGCAGCTATTGTAACGCTTTATACCATGATTGGTGGATTGTGGGCAGTTGCTTACACCGATGCGTTTCAACTGATACTAATACCTATTGGTCTGATTATCGCCATTCCATTTGTATTACACTTTACCGGAAATGATCTTAGTACTACATGGACAAATTACAAAAGTCTAAAAGGAGAAGCCGCAAATGTATTGCCCCCTGTTCAGGTGAATTCTTTTTGGAATCTTCAAGGAATTACATCTTGGTGGGATACTTCAATTATGCTCATATTAGGTGGCATCCCATGGAATTGTTATTTCCAACGTGTTTTCTCAAGTAAAACACCTTCAATCGCAAGAAATCAATCTATTCTTGCTGGTCTATTAACCATATTGATGACTATTCCTCCATTGATTTTAGGTATTGTTGCTGTGGTTTATTGGAAAGGTAATTTGTCGGAACCCGCACTTGCCATTCCCTTACTCCTTCAAAACCTAGTACCTCGTTGGGTGGCGCTATTGGGATTGATAGCTATTGTGGGAGCTGTAACTTCCAGCTTTAGTTCTTCAATATTGTCAGCAGGCTCTATGTTCTCGTGGAATTGGTATCTGAGGTTGATAGCACCCAATTCACCAAAACGTAATATTGGAAAAATAATTCGAATTAGCATTTTAAGTTTAGGAACCGCAGCTGTGCTGATTGCACTCAAGGTTCAAAGTGTTCAGAAACTATGGTATTTTACGAGCGACTTAGTTTTTGTTCTACTTTTTCCTCAGTTAGTTGTGGCATTGTTTGATAAAAAAGCCAATATTTATGGTTCGATAGTTGCGTTTGTAGTTTCTCTATTTTTAAGAGCAGCGGGTGGCGAAACGTTATTTGATTTTCCAGCGTTAATAAATTATCCTGAATGGTGGCCCGTAAGATCGATAGCAGCATTATCTGGTCTCATTCTTTTGCCTTTGGTTTCAAGATTGATAAAACAAAAAAAAACGACATCCTGATTTTCTGTTATAAAAAAAGAAAAGGGTTTACGTATTTCAAAAAAATCGGTTACTTATTTTGTCTTAATGATCAATCACTGTTTGTATATACCAATTCTTATGGTCTTTTCATTACGATTATAGCTTATCCCCTTTCCACCACACAATTGTAACAACCTGGCTTTGCATTATGTACGTGAATATAAAGTATTTCCTCGTTTTCAAAAATCTCATTGATTTTTTCGTTGAGGATTTTTCCTTCTACAACTGTGGCTTCTTTCATGATGGCATTACTATCATAACCGCGCAAAGACAATAACCTATGGTTCAACATTTTGGGAATTTGATTGATCTCTAACTGAGCGGTTTGTGCAATTTTTCTGACAAAGATTGGACCGCTGGCTTGATAAGGAGAGTTTGTTTGGTGATGTTGATAAGGCATTAAAATAACTTCTTCTCCTATTTCTGCGTCTTCCAAACTTACCCTGCAAGGGAAACCTGGACATTCGTCGACGATCATTTTAATGGCACCGATTTTTTCTAATGCGGAAATATCCAAATCGAAAAGCGATGAGAATTCGCTCGATTCCAAAGATTTTATTTTAAAGTTCATTTGATCATTTTTTTAAAAGTACAATTAAGATGATGAATGGGCAAAAAAGGCGACTTAGTGATGAAAGCTTGACCATCTTCGGAGATTTCCTAATGATTTAGTTTGTAAACATTATTAAATAAGGATTGAGCTTCTTGCAATTTTACAAGAAGGACTTAATTATATCTCTGAAAATGAAAAAGAGAAACACAAGAACGCCGACAATGATTTCATTTCGGTACTTTTTAAAAAATTGAACTAACTTATCCATAAAACATAATAAAAGGTTACACTATAAAAGTATAAAATTTTTCAGTTTGTACTTTCTTTTTCAATTTGTTCTATTAAAAAATCTTGTCCAAATGTGAGTTTCTTGGCTAATGCACTATTCGGTTCAATCGCTCTCCAAAAAGGTGTGATTTCCTCAAAACGTTTTCCTTGTTGCAACTTTTCATAATTTGCTTCTGCCACAATTCGCAAAAATATTCCTGTAGTTACAGGACAAGTGTAATCAGCATTATGCGCTATAGCAAGGTCTTTCCGTAATGTTTTTATATTTATTCGCTTTCCGACACCAATTTCTTGAATATACTTATCTATGATTTTTGGCGTAGCAATTAGCATATTACTGCCTGATGGAATATCGGCAAAGTCAATATCAATTCTTTTAATTTTTGGCTCTTTATTTTCATTCAATTTATCAAGCCAACTTTTCTTTGTTGCCATCTTATTTAATTGTGCATATGAAAATACAAAAAAACTGAAAAAAGACGTAGGAGCTTAACTCACTGATGGGCACTTGATAACTTTAATGATGAAAGTTGCAACTATAATTCTATTATTGAGTCATTAATTATTAGAAAAAACCTTTTTTAAATTTACAGTTCAGTTATAAAAACAAAAAGACACAAAAAAATTATTGTATTTTGGTAAAACAAATTTTAAAACGCCAATTGTTCAGTGGTAAGTTTACGCCACTTAATTAAACCAATATTTGTATTTGATATCTATTGATAAAATTAGAATATTATGAAATTGTTTTACATACCGATACTAATATTTATTCTTTTCTCTTGTAAAAAGAATAATCAAGTTGAAACGCCGACCGCATATAGAATAACAAAGAATATTACATACAATAATGTAAGCGTTGATGTTATAATAGACAAACCTGCTGTTAATAATCTTGATGTGCTTTTAGTATTTCACGGCACAGTTCAAGCAGACAGTGAAATAATAACTGCTGCAAATACAGCACTTGATAGTTTCAAAGGTATCCTAGATAATAAGACTATGATGATAGTCAGTGTTGCACACCCTCAAGAGAATATACTTTTCGGTGACAATATTACGCAAGCAGAAGCGGCATTGTTATGGGTAAAAAATAAAGCAAATCAAGAATTAGGAATTACTGTAGGAAAAATATTTTTAGCCGGACACTCTCAAGGAGGTTACCTAGTTACTCGTTTAAATACAATGCATCAAACAAATGGTGTAATTGCCAATTCTCCAGGTCCACTTAATCTTGTTTATAGGTGTGGGCTTGAAGAAAATGGCCAGGTTCAATCTAGCACTACCTGCTTAAAATTAAAAAATGTTTATGGTTTAACAACCACCAATTCAAGTGCTTATTTTGAAAGGTCATTACTGAATTTTACTAATGGATTCAAGTCTGATATTTTGTTTATTCAAGGACTAAATGACTCACCTATTCAATTGTATTCTTGGCCAAGTTTTAAGCAAGAAATTTTAAACTGCACAACTTGTCAGAATAGTCAATTTGTCGAAATACCAGGTGGTCATACGGCACTATTTTCAAACACATTAGCAAAAGCTGAATTCAATAATTTCATTAATAGCAGATGAACCAAATAGTTTGAAAGACCAATTCTAAAGAACAGAAGAGTTAAGTCAGGAAGGACTTAATTATATCTCTGAAAATGAAAAAGAGAAACACAAGAATGCCGACAATAATTTCATTTCGGTACTTATTAAAAAAATGAACTAACTTATTCATAAAAGATAGAAAGGTTACAAAACAAAAGTATAAAATTTATCAGTTTGCACTTTCTTTTTCAATTTGTTGTTGTACTTGAAACAAGAATTAAATAAAAATTATTATCTATTAAACCTTTTAAAGAAAGTCCAAATGACTTCGCAGGCATTCATATCTTGACTTGTTTTACCAATGATTGCTTCGTTCAAATACTGATACCCTTGAGGCCAAGTATGTCCACCATTCAAGACCACATAACTTACCACTTCACTACCATTTATGCCACCTGAATAAACTCTTTGTTTTATAGTTGTTCCGTCGTTTGCAATGTCTGGCAAATCTGTAATGGTTGGCGTAGTATTACAGCCATTTATCGTTACCCATTTATCTATTGATTGAAAATGAGATAAAACAGTTCCTCCAGCAGTACCTCCTGCGGTCATTTGTCCTCCGGTAAATGGAACAAAAGGATCTGATGTTCCGTGAATATATATGGCTGGCACTGGTCGACCAGGATTGCAATTTGGTGAAATCGTAGTTGCTTCAATTGTTGCTGCATCCACTGCAATAGCTGCAATTCGATTACTCAATTCACATCCCAAACGAGAAGACATAAAACCGCCATTAGAAATTCCTGTAGCATAAATTTTAGTGCCTTCAACCGAATAATTATTTATCATGTAATCGCACATTTGGTTGAAAAAACCAACATCATTAATTCCTAATTGATTAGGTGTTGTTGGTCGTCCATCATTCCAGTTGTTTTGAATTCCAGCTGGATAAACCAAAACCACTTTATCTCTTTCGGCAATAGGTTTGAAATTAGCAATGTTTATCATTCCCTCTGGCGTTCCACTTCCACCATGTATGGCAAAAATCAATGGCATTTTGCCAGCATTGTTGTAACCTGTTGGAAGATATACAATAAAGCTTCTTGCATTCCCGTCGATAGTAAGGTTTATGGTTTTTTGTTCGCTTGGTTTGTCAGCAGTTGTAATGGGATTGTCGTCTTTTTTACAAGAATTTAGTAAAATCGAAATGACTATTAATTTTAATAAATATCGCATAAGGCGTTAATTTAGTTATCTACTTTTAATAAAAAGTCCTTTGAATAATTATCAACTTATTAAGTTTAAAATTTAAATTTAAATAGAAAAATTTACTTAATTAGAAAGTTGTAACTACGATTTCTGATTGACTACAAAAGAAAAAGCCATCATTTCTGATGGCTAGGAATGAAAACTTGGTTTGACCTCATTGTTTTCAATTCTTTGAATTGTTCTAAGTGTGATAGATGTTTCATCAGCAAGCTCACTCTGCGTTAACCCTTTCTTAAGTCTAACATCCTTAATTTTTAAACCTAAACTCATAAGCAAATTTAATGTTTGAATTCATTTATTGTATCGTCATTTCAACGACATCTATACGACATCACTGTGCTTATTCAGCTGAAAATGATACACCGGTCGTTTTTATAGGATATTTTTAGGAAAACATAATTTATTTTTACTTCATGAAAAAAGCAATAGTTATTGGTGCCACCAGTGGTATTGGAAAATCGATATCTGAAATATTAATACTAAATGGTTATGCAGTTGCTGTTACTGGAAGAAGATTGGAAATGTTAAAAACATTAAAAGAAAAAAATACCGATAAGATATTTTATTGTCAAATGGATGTACAAGAGTTATCTTCTATTGAAACGATTTGCGATAACCTCGTTAATCAATTAGGTGGCTTAGATTTAATAATTATATCTGCTGGAATTGGCGATGAAAATAAATCACTTGATTTCACCATTGAAAACAATGTAATTAAAACCAATATCCAAGGGTTTACTTGTGTAGCGGATTGGGTTATAAGATATTTTAAGAAACAAGGTTATGGACATTTAGTAAACATCAGCTCTATTGCAGGTCTGATGGGAAATGGAGAAGCCCCCTCTTATAACGCAACCAAAGCTTTTCAAATTAACTATCTCGAAGGATTAAGATTAAATGCAGACAAATCAGGAACTAATATTAATGTAACTGATGTGCGACCGGGCTATGTAAATACCGATATGGCTAAAGGAGAAGGATTGTTTTGGGTGGCACCTGTTGAAAAAGCAGCAGAGCAAATTTTTACTGCAATAAAAAGAAAGAAAAAAGTTGCATATATCACAAAGCGTTGGCGAATCATTGGATTTCTGCTTAAAATAATGCCTTATTCAATTCTACGGAAACTATGATAATACTATAGCTATATCAATTAATTTTTGGTATCCTAAAAAGAGGAGTTGCAACTAACCTAACTCACTGATAGACAAAGAACAAGCCATCATTTCTGATGGCTTGTCTTGTATGGCTCCCCTTAATGATGAAAGTTGCAACTTCAATACGATGATTGAGTATATCACTATAAGGAAATTAAAGGGTTAGAATTCCGTGTATTTTTGAGGGGATAAAATCCAAATGACCTGAAATAATAGGGCCCCAATGAAAGTCCATAAAATATCATTCCAGTCAAATCTTAGCTTACCTGACATTTGTGCAAATTCCCATCCAACTAATCCAATGACCGAAATTAAATTTGAGGATAAATGTCTCTTTTTAAAAAACCAATTATCCGAGTTCTTATTTTTAAATAGGTATGGAATAATTAGAACAAATAATGCTGGGATTCCAATTGCAGGAAAAAAGTTAGGC
This sequence comes from Chitinophagaceae bacterium, assembly GCA_027489035.1. Taxonomy (GTDB): domain Bacteria; phylum Bacteroidota; class Bacteroidia; order Chitinophagales; family Chitinophagaceae; genus Ferruginibacter. Next base: position 220,847 of record JAIYAN010000012.1, on the reverse strand, counting down.
GCCACTCCTAAAAGATAAATAATTACTGCACTTTCTCCGACGTAATTAGGACGAATATTATCTTGGATTTGGTTGAAGGCAGTAAAACAAAAGGCAAAAATCAAAAACCAATAATACTCTGATTTGAATTTCATTTTTTGTGATTATTTGACAAAAATAACAAAAAGATGCAACTAGCCTAACTCACTGAAAGACAAAGAAAAAGCCATCATTTCTGATGGCTTGTCCATTATGGCTCCCCCTGCCCGACTTGAACGGGCGACCCTCTGATTAACAGTCAGATGCTCTAACCAACTGAGCTAAGGAGGAATTTACCTCAATCCACTTTTACAAGTAATTAAGGGTGGCAAAAGTAATACTTTTAATCTTTTGAACAAATAGTTTTTTAAAAAAAATAAAAATATTTATTGCCTACAAGTTTATATAGATTCCATCAGCTCTTTGCTCTATCAAATAGGTTTTTAAAAAATACCCCTCCCCTGTTACATTTCTACCTTTTTCTAAGTTAAACTTATACTTATGCAACGGACAAACGATGTTTCCCAAGGCATCTAAATACCCATCTACCATTTTTGCTCCCGCATGCGGACATTTTTCAGCACATGCCTTTATTTCGTCCTTCCATTTTATGATGCATACCTTTTTTTCTCCCAAATCTATTTCAACTATTGAGTTTCCATCAATGAATAAATCAGTGCTAGTTTCTGCTATTTTATGCCAAGACATATAAAACGTTTGGGGTTTATTGTTTGGAGTTTGGCGTTGGAATTTTCCAATATCAAATATCTTTTGTTTGGAGTTTGTTGTTTGGTTTCGCACAAAGTCACGAAGTATGTAATGTTTTTCAACCTTAAACCATTAAACTATTAAACCAGCGAAGCGATTTAAACCTCTTTAACCTCTTAAACTTCAGAAACCTCTAAAACCTCAAAAACCTCTCTAGTAAAAATACTCCGCCTTATACGGGTATCTAATCTGGTATATTTCCCTGACCTTATTTAAAATCGTTTGTCTTAATCCATCTAGATTTCTTTTTTCTGTGGCAGATACAAACACACAGTTGCCCTTGGTTTCTTCTTGCCAACGCTCTTTCAATTCCCTTAATATTTCCACCTTTACATCATCTTCTAACCACTCATCAAATGTATTGGCTTCAAAGCGATCCATTTTATTGAATATGGTAATCACTGGCTTATCGGCGCACTTTAATTCTACCAAGGTTTTATTTACCACCGCCAATTGCTCTTCGTATTGTGTATGCGATATATCTACCACATGAAGCAAAATATCCGCTTCCCTTACTTCATCCAATGTACTCTTGAAACTCTCTACCAAATGATGCGGTAATTTTCTGATAAACCCAACCGTATCACTCAACAAAAAAGGCGTTTGTTCGAATACTACTTTTCGGGTGGTGGTGTCTAGTGTGGCAAATAATTTATTTTCGGCGAACACCTCACTTTTACTCAACACATTCATCAATGTTGATTTGCCTACGTTGGTATATCCCACCAAAGCCACGCGAATAAACTCTCCGCGCTCCTTTCTTTGTGTAAATGATTGACGATCGATATCAACCAAGCGCTTGCGCAACAATGCTATTTTGTCTTTTACAATCCTTCTATCGGTTTCAATTTCCGTTTCCCCCGGACCTCTGGTACCTACTCCACCTCCTTGACGCTCCAAATGCTTCCACATCCCTTTTAATCGCGGTAAAATATATTGATATTGTGCTAGCTCTACTTGCGTTTTTGCTTGTGCCGTTTTTGCCCTGCTCGCAAATATGTCTAAAATCAAATCACTTCGGTCAATTGATTTCATGCCAATTGCTTTTTCGATATTGATGATTTGTGCACCCGATAATTCATCATCGAAAATTACAATAGTAATGTTTCCTTTTAATAAAATGTAATTCTTAATTTCTTCCAGCTTTCCTTTTCCTAAAAATGTTTTGCTGTCGGGGTGAGCCATTTTTTGCGTAAACCGTTTTACCGATTTAGCTCCTGCGGTTTCTGCTAAAAATTCCAATTCATCCAAATACTCTATAACCTGCTGCTCGGTTTGATCTTTCTGAATTAATCCAACCAGAATAGCCACCTCTTCATTTCCAAACGATTTCTTTTTTTCTATCAATGTTTATTGGTATGATTGAATGATTTGTAGATGGGTGTTGATTTTCATCTATCCCCTTTTCATCTGTATATTATACTAAACGTACTATTTATTTTGTGATTAGAATCATTATGCTATTTCGCTGATGCATTTGCAATTTCAATCCAATGTTTTAAAGATGCACAGTTTAAATAATCTGCATCAATCTTAATATAATACCCTTTGGTTTTTACATCGAACCATTTTTCTAATGCTGTTTCTTTTTTCTCCTCTATTGCTCTTTGTGCGATTTTGTTATAATCGTCTTTTAAATTCTCGCGATGTGGCTCAGATTTTGATTTCAAATAAATAACACGTAATCCTTTTTTTCCGCGCTCATCTGTGTATTCTAGCGGTTGTGAGTACTCGCCAACTTTTAAATCTTTTAATTTTACCACCAAATCCTTATCCAATTGATCGATGGTTAAAAAATTTCCATCTCTACCTTGAATCATTCCTGCCGTAAATTTGCTTGATTCATCATCGCTATATCTCGAAACCGCTTCCCCAAAATCTATTGTGCCTGCAATCAATTTAGCACGTACACTATCTAATTTACTAAAGCCAATCTTTAATTCTACTTGGGTTACTTGTGGAATCTTTAAAATATGCCTTACTACTGCATCATCGCCCATTCGAGATACCAATTGAATAATATGGTACCCAAATTTAGTTTTGAATGGTGCTGAAATTTGTCCTTCTTTTAATGTAAACGCTTTTGACATCCAGATTGGATCCAAATCTTTTTGATTTCTATTTATCTCATACATCCCACCACGATCCTTACTTCCAGGATCTTCTGTATATACAGATGCCATTGTGCCAAATGCTTTCTTCCCACTTTCTATTTGCTTTTTATAATCGGTTAATTGCTCAATACAATATTGCTCTGCATCTCTGCTTGCTTTTGGATAGACTAAAATTTGACCCACTTCCACTTCTGTTTCATAATATGGCAAACTGTCTACAGGTATTTTTTCAAAATATGATTTTACTTCGTTGGGTGTTATTTTAATGTCGCCAACAATTTTATTTCGCATGGCTGTTGCCAATTTCCTATCTCTAAATCCTTCTTTAAAATCTTCTTTTAATTGATACAATGATTTACCAGCAATGCGTTCTACTTCATCTTTAGAACCATATTGACTTATAAAATATCGAATTTGATTGTCGATTTCTGCTTCTACTTCTTCATCTGTTACTGGAAGAGAATCTTTTTCGGCTTGAAGTACCAAGGCTTTAATACCTATTGCTTGCTCCAAACTCATGCATCTGGCATCAGAACTAAGTTCCACGCCTTGTCTTTGCATATCGAGCAAACTATTATCTACATCACTTTTAAGGATAATTTTATTTCCAACTACGGCAATTATTTTATCTGCCAGCACTTTTTTGGGTTGAGCAAATGTGCTTGTAATAACTAATAATGAAACGAGTGTAAACGCAATTTTATTTTTCATCTTTTTGTATAAGTCAACATTGAATTTGTTGATGCCAAAATTAAACCCGAAACAATTGATATAATCCGATGTTTTTTATTTAACAAAAGTTTGAAGCCAATACTTGATAGGTATAGTTTAAATCGCTACGCTGGTTTAATGTTTAAAGGTTTAATGGTTGGAACTGTTTTCCGATATTGCCTTTTTGAACCTTTTGAACACATTGAACCTTTTGAGCGTTTTAAACCTTACATGCTATTATAACGTACGTTTTACTTCAACTTCTTCAAATGCTTCTACGATATCACCAATTTTTAAATCGTTATAATTTTTAATTACCAATCCACATTCCATACCTGAAGTAACTTCTTTTGCATCATCACGGAAACGTTTCAAACTTGAAAGTTCACCGGTGAAGATTACAATACCATCACGAACCAATCTGATTCTGCTGTTTCTTGCAATTTTTCCATCCAACACTTGACAACCAGCAACGGTTGCTTTATCAAAACGGTATGTTTCTCTGATTTCAACGTTTGCCAAAATTTTCTCTTCAACGGTTGGTTCTAACATACCTTCCATTGCCGATCTGATTTCTTCGATGGCGTTGTAGATAATTGAGTAAAGCTTAATTTGGATGGATTCGTTTTCTGCTAAGCGTGCAGCTTGCATTGAAGGACGCACATTGAAACCAATGATGATGGCATCCGACGCATTCGCCAAGGTAACGTCACTTTCTGTAATCGCACCTACTGCTTTATGAATCACTTTAATTACAATTTCTTCTGTACTTAATTTTTGTAGTGAATCACTCAACGCTTCTACCGATCCATCCACGTCACCTTTTATAATAACATTCAATTCTTTAAAGTTACCCAATGCCAAACGACGTCCAATTTCATCCAATGTAATGTGTTTCTTAGCACGCATACCTTGTTCACGTAAAATCTGTCCGCGCTTATATGCTGTTTCTCTTGCTTCTGCTTCATCCGCAAAAACTTTAAAAGTTTCACCCGCTTGAGGTGCTCCATTCAACCCTAATAATAATACAGGTGTTGATGGTGGTGCAGATTCTACACGTTGGTTACGTTCATTGTACATGGCTTTTACTTTACCGAAGTATTGTCCAGAAACAATCATGTCTCCTTGTTTCAAAGTACCATTTTGTACCAATATTGTGGCTACATATCCACGACCTTTATCAAGCGATGCTTCAATAATTGTACCTGATGATTGTTTTTCAGGGTTAGCTTTTAGTTCAAGCAAGTCCGTTTCTAACAATATCTTTTCAAGTAACAAATCTATATTCAATCCTTTTTTTGCACTGATTTCCTGGCTTTGAAATTTACCGCCCCAGCTTTCTACCAAGATATTCATTGTGGCGAGTTGTTCTTTAATTTTCTCCGGATTAGCGCCATCTTTATCCATTTTATTTATGGCAAATATCATTGGCACATTGGCTGCTTGCGCATGCGAAATGGCCTCTTTGGTTTGTGGCATTACGGCATCATCCGCAGCAACTACAATAACCGCAATATCTGTAACCTTAGCACCACGGGCACGCATAGCCGTAAAGGCTTCGTGACCAGGCGTATCTAAGAAAGTAATGGCGCGTCCATCAGGTAACGTTACTTCATACGCACCGATATGCTGTGTAATTCCTCCGGCCTCACCTGCGATAACATTTGTTTGTCTGATATAATCGAGCAAAGAAGTTTTACCATGATCTACGTGACCCATGATGGTAACAATTGGAGCTCTTGGTTGTAAATCTTCAGGATTGTCCACCTCTTCATCTACTTCAAGTTCAGCGGCATCATCAACCCCAATAAATTCTACTTCATAATTAAATTCACTAGCTACAAGTTCAATTACATCGGCTTCCAAACGCTGATTGATGGAAACCATGATTCCCAAGTTCATACATTTGCTGATGATGTCGGCAAAGCTTACATCCATTAATCCAGCCAATTCGCTTACCGATATAAATTCTGTTACTTGTAATTTGTTTGAGATTTCGCCATCGCCCATGTTTTCGGCCATCTCTTCACGCTTAGCTTTACGATATTTCGCTTTTAAGCTTTTTCCTCTACCACCGGCGCCTGCAAGTTTTGCTTGGGTTTGTTTTAATTTTTCTTGAATTTCTTTTGCATCAATTATTTTATCTTCCTGACGCTTAGGTGCTCCTCCCGTCCCAGTTGATGGGCGTTGGAAACGATTTCCCCCTTGTTGTGGATTGTTGCCTTGTTGACCGAATGGCGGTCTGTTTGGCTGCCCTCCTCGATTATCAGGTAATGCTTTATTTCCTCTGTTTGGTTGACCAGGTTGAGCACTTGTGTCGCCTGGCTTCTTTTGAATTGGAATGCGTTTGCGCTTTTGTTTCTCTTCGTTTGTTTCGCGCTTTGGACGGGTATCGTTATTAACTGGTAAAACAATTTTTCCTAAAATTTTAGGACCCGTTAATTTATCTGCTTGAATGTTTTCAATAACAGCAACTGTTGGTTCTTCTTTAGTTGGTGTAGTATCAACTACTGCTTCAACTTTTGGAACCACCACTTCTGATTCTTGAGGTGTAGGCGTTTCTACTGATTTAGGTGTTTCATCAGTTTTTGATTTCTTTTTTGGAGCTTCAGGTTCAGCCGCTTTTTTAGTTGCTTTTTTGGGCCTACTAGAAGAATCAATTTGATTTAAATCGATCTTATCTAAAATCTTTAACCCACCAATTTCAGGAGCTACAATTTTTGTAATTTCTGTGTCTTTTTGTGTAACTGCTTGTTCAACTGCAGGAACTTCTGCTACTGGCGTTTCTGGCGCAAAATGATCAACTTTTGGTGTTTCCACTACTGGCGTTTCCACCACAGGCGTTTCTACCACTTCAGGTTTTACTTCCTCAACTGCAGCAGCCTTAGGTTTTTCATCTTTTTTCTTAATCGACAAATCTTCTTCGTCGCGCTTTTTCTTTGGATCTCCACCAGCACCTTTTGGCAAATCTACTTGCTCTGCTTTTTGCTTTGCTGCCTTATCTTGCTGAAATTCGGACTGTAGCACACGGTACATATCCTCAGACAGTTTCGTTGATGGCTTAAGCTCATCAGCATTGAAATTTTTTGACACAAGAAATTCGATCAAGGTATTGGTACCTATGTTAAATTCCTTGGCTGCTGCCATTAATCTGGGCGTAATTACTTCTGACATTCTTTGATATTAAAACGACATTTTTTTATTGTCGCTTGCTTTTTTTTAAAATTCAATCTTATTCTCTTTCAAACTCTTCTGTTAATATTCTTCTAACTTCTGCGATGGTTTCTTTTTCAAGATCGGTACGACGTTCTAATTCATCAGCAGTAAGTGCCAATACTGAACGAGCGGTATCACAACCCACACGCTTAAACTCGTCGATGATCCATGATTCAATTTCATCACCAAATTCTTCTAAATCGATATCGTATTCTTCTTCTTCGCCTTCGTTATCACGGAATACATCAATTTCATAACCTGTTAATTCACAAGCCAATTTAATATTCACGCCTCTTCTACCGATAGCCAAAGAAACTTGATCTGGTTTTAAAAACACATTTGCATGTAGTTTTTCTGTATCCAAATCAATGCTTGTAATTTTTGCTGGTGTTAAAGAACGCTGAATCATCAATTGAATGTTTGTTGTCCAATTGATTACATCTATGTTTTCATTTTTCAACTCTCTAACAATACCGTGAATTCTGCTTCCTTTCATACCAACGCAAGCTCCAACTGGATCAATTCTATCATCGTAACTTTCAACGGCTACTTTAGCTCTTTCTCCTGGATCTCTAACGATTTTTTTAACAACGATTAAGCCATCAAATATTTCAGGAACCTCGATTTCAAGTAGTTTTTCCAAGAACACTGGACTTGTACGAGATAGAATGATGATCGCTTGACTATTTTTAAGTTCTACTTTTTTTACAACAGCACGAACAGTATCTCCTTTTTTGAAATAATCGCTTGGAATTTGTTCTGTTTTTGGAAGCAGCATTTCATTGCCATCTTCATCAAGAATCAACACTTCTTTTTTCCAAACTTGATAAATTTCACCACTAACGATATCGCCTACACGATCTTCGTATTTTTTAATCAATACGTTTTTCTTCAAATCGTTGATACGTGCTGCAAGTGTTTGTTTTCCGGCTAAAATTGCTCTTCTACCAAATTCAGCTTGAATATCTACTTCTTCATACAACTCTTCACCAACCTGATAATCTGGCTCAATCAGAATTGCGTTTTTATATTCAATTTCAGTTAAGGTGTTGTACAAATCGTCGTCATCTACAATTGTTCTTCTACGAAAGATTTCCAAATCTCCTTTTTGATCATTTACGATTACGTCGAAATTTTCGTCGCTACCGTATTTTTTTCTAATAAGGGTTTTAAAAACATCTTCCATCACTTTCATAAGTGTAGGACGATCTATACCTTCTGCTTCTTTAAATTCCTGAAATGATTCAATCAAGTTAATGCTTGCCATAATCCAATCCGAACTTCCCTACTTTTTTAGGGCCTCCCCGGAAGAGGGTTTTTAGTTAATTAAAATTTTATCAAAACTTTTGTTTGTTTAATATCCGAAAAAGGAATTATTTGCTGGTGTTCTACCATTTTTTTACCTTTTCCTTCTGTATATCCGATTGTTATTTCATTTTCATTTGCTTCTAATAACTGCCCTTCTTTTTTGGTGGCATCATTAAAAGTAACTTCTACATTTCTACCCACATTTTTTTTGTACTGACGGAATAATTTTAGGGGTTCGTCAATACCCGGACTTGATACTTCCAAAGAGAAGTCGCCTTCTGGATAAAGGGCCATTTCCTCCATGTGTTTATATAAAGCTCGGTTTATTTTAATACATTTTTCAATACCCAATCCGCCATCTGCATCTAAATAGATTTTATAGTTGTTGATTGGCTTTACCTTAATCTCCACTAAAAAAATATCATCTGTTATTAGCGATTGTAGCAATTGGCTAACGGTATCAATATGAGACGTTGTATTCATGTGTGTATTATAGTTTTCTTTTTGCCACATGTTATACCCTTGATACTCATCCCCGGTTGGCCATAAGCTTTTCTCTTATGGGTATTTCATATGATTAAAAAGGAGAAGGGAACGCTTCCGTTCCCTTCAATTATCATTTTACAGCACAAATATAGGCATTGATAGTTTATCAGCCAAACTCGATTTGTAATTATTTTAAAAATTAACTAGTTTATTCTGGATTGAGTTTTAACTTTGGGCTATGTTTAAATTATTGATTGAATTATTTCTTTTTTATCTATTGTACAAATTCATCTTCGAATTTGTCATTCCCATATTTAGAACTACGCGTGAAGTAAAAAAGAAAATGAACGAGTTTCAGCAAAATATGCATAAACATGCGGAAAGCAGCCGCACTTCAAATACAAATAATGAGAAACCCCATGTTTCAAAACCCAAAAGCGATGATTATATCGATTTTGAGGAAATAAAATAAGGATTTAAAACTATTAATTATTAAGCATCAAAGGCATTACCAACATCAATAAATCTTCGTTTTCATTTTGTTCTGTTGGACGAATTATACCTGCTTTTGAAGATGTACTCAATTCCATATTGATTTCTTCTGTTTCAGCACCATTCAACATTTCAATCAAAAATTTGGCATTAAAAGCAATTTGTAGGTTTTCGCCATCGTATTGACAAGCCATTCTTTCATTTCCTTCATTGCTAAAATCTACGTCTTGGCTGGTTAAATGAAGCTCGTTTCCATTTATGCTAATCGCAATGTGATTGGTGCTTTTATTACTAAATACACTTACACGTCTTAATGCATTTTGGAAATCATGCTTATTTACCACTAATTTATATGGATTATCGGTTGGAATTACTACCCTATAATCTGGGAATCTAGCGTCAATCAAGCGACAAATCAATTCTGTATTGCCATGCGTTACAAATAAATGGTTGTTGTTGTATGACACCGTTAATTCATCTTCATTTAGTGGCAATGCACTTTTTAAAAGATTCAATGGTTTTTTAGGCACGATAAACGTGTGCTTTTCTGAGCAAGAAACATCTTTTCTTGAATATCTCACCAAACGGTGTGCGTCAGTAGCTACTAATGTTACGCCTTTTGTGTCATCCAATTCAAAAAACACCCCTGTCATTGCTGGTCTTAAATCATCTGTACTTACCGCAAAAATGGTTTTATTGATTGCTGTAACCAATCCTGAAGATGAAATCACGAATGAATTGGCGTTTTCTTTTTGAGGTTCGCGTGGAAAGCTTTCTGGATTTTCGCCCATTACTTTATATTTTCCATTATCGCTGGTAATTTCGATTCCGTAATTCTTATCTATGCTGAATGTTAAGGGTTGATCTGAGATATTTTTAAGTGAATCCATCAACAATTTAGCTGGAATACAAACTTTTCCGTCTTCTTTGGTTTCAATTGGCATGCTAATTTTCATCACTGTTTCGAGGTCAGTCGCCACTACGGTAAGTTTGTTGTTTTCTATTTCAAAAAGAAAGTCTTCAAGTATAGGCAATACTGGATTGCTGTTGATAACGCCACTGATTTGTTGTAATTGCTTCAATAAAGTTGAAGCCGACACGATAAATTTCATATTCTAATTTTAGAAATCAAAGATAATTTAATGATTGTAATGATACGAAGATAATTTGTTCCTAATTTCAACATTCTAAAAAATAATTTTCAACATTTGAGCAAAGTTTTAAACATAGGCATTGAAAAATCGACTGAAAAAATTAAGCATTATTGTGCTTATCAGGAGCGAAGTCATCAGGAAGTGAAGGATAAATTATACAGTTTTGGTTTGTATCCTGAGCAAGTAGACACGATTGTTTCTGAGTTAATCACCGAAAATTTTTTAAATGAAGAACGATATGCCATTGCGTTTTCGCGGGGAAAATTCAACATTAAAGATTGGGGAAAGCAGAAGATTAAATATGAATTAAAGAAAAATCGGGTAAGTGATTATTGTATCAAAATTGGATTGAGTAAAATTGACGAAGACGACTATCAAAAAAAGCTAGAGAAATTATTACTTGCGAAATCAAATACATTGCGTTCTGAAAAGAATATTTTTATTAAAAAGAAAAAGATTCAATCTTATTTGATACAGAAAGGATACGAAACTTCTTTGATAAATGATTTGCTACAAAAATTATAAAGGTTATGGCTGAAGAATTATTGATTTACAGTGGAGATAAAAAGGAACAATACGAAAGTTTGCTCCCTCAAATTAAAAGTATCATTGAAAACGAAACAGATTTGATTGCGAATTTGGCCAACATTTCGGCTTGTTTAAAAACGCAATTCAATTGGCTTTGGGTAGGGTTTTATTTGGTAAAAGATGATGAATTGGTTCTAGGGCCGTTTCAAGGTCCGATTGCATGTACCCGCATAAAAAAAGGCAGAGGCGTTTGTGGAACTGCATGGCAGGAAATGAAAACAATTATTGTAGCAGATGTAGAAAAATTTCCTGGTCATATTGCCTGCAGCAGTTTATCGAAATCAGAAATCGTTTTGCCAATCATTAGAGACAACATTGTTATTGGGGTTTTGGATGTGGATAGCGAACACCTTAATTGTTTTGATGAAATTGATCAAAGGTTTTTGGAGGAGGTGGTAAGAGGTTTGTAGCCCCCTCGATCCCCCAAAGGGGGAAGTTGGAAGTATTTTCCGTTTTTGGCTTTTTGAACCGATTGTAGGAGTTGAAGATTTTCAACCCCTACAATTAAAGCTCCCTTCACCTTTCGGGGAAAGGGTTGGGGATGGGGGCTTTCGTGTCAAAAAAAACGCCGGTATAAAACCGACGCTTTTAATACATAAAATTTGAAATTATCTTAAGCCGACACCACCAATCTAAATCCATTTCCATGAATATTTACAATCTCTAGCTTTTCATCTTCTTTTAAATATTTACGAAGTTTTGCGATGTACACATCCATACTTCTTCCATTGAAATAAGTATCGCTTCCCCAAATTTTCTTTAATGCAATTTCTCTTGGCAACAAATCATTTTTATAATCTGCCAACATTTTTAATAAATCATTTTCTTTTGGAGAAAGGGTTTGTGTAATTCCATTAACGATTAATTCGCGCAATCTTGGATTGAAATGATATTTTCCTAAGTCATACTCAGCATATAACTCTTCGCGATGATCTTCTTCGTTTCTTTTAATGATTGCCTTTATTTTGTGAAGCAATACTTCACTATCAAATGGCTTTGTAATATAATCATCGGCACCTAATTTATAACCCTGGATGATGTCTTCTTTCATTGTTTTTGCACTCAAAAAGAATAAAGGAACATCAGGGTTAATGTCTCTGATTTCTTCTGCAACTTTGAATCCATCCATATTGGGCATCATCACGTCCAATAAACAGATGTCAAATTTTTCTCTTTGAAATGCGGCCAAACCCAATCGACCATCTCTTTCAAGCGTTACATCGTAATCATTAAGTTCCAAATAGTTTTTTAACACCATGCCTAGATTTGTATCATCTTCGCATAGTAAGATTTTTGATTTTGCTGCTTCCATGGTAAATAGTTTTAGTTAACTCCAAATTATAACATTTCATCTTTACTTTTTACCATTTATTAAATAATAAATTGTTAAAGCTTTTGGAATGAGTTCATTACACAAACAAAAATATTGAATTAGTAATTGTTTAAAATGATATTAAATTCAATTGCTACTTCTTTTTATCATGTATTTTTTATCTGATAAAGTTTTTAAAAAGGCTACTAAATCTTTTTTATCTCTTTCTGAAAAATTAATTGGCTTTTGAAGTGATTCATCTTTATTATAAGCATCTGGTACAATTCGAATTGTATTGCTATAATATTCCACCACTTCTTCTAATGTTTTAAACATTCCATTGTGCATGTATGGTGCAGTGAGTGCAATATTTCTCAATCCGGGAGTTTTAAATTTCCCCAAATCTGCTAAATCTCTAGTGATTAAATATCGTCCACTATCATTTAAATTTTTACCATTAAATAAACCTATGTTTTTAAAATCATCATTGGTATAATCAATTCCAAAATGACAATCAAAACATTTGGAATTGTCGTCTACAAACAGTTTTCTACCGCGCTCTTCTGATGCAGATAATTTACCTAGATTATTACTCCAATCATCAAATTTACTATCTACCGTTTCAAGTGTATTTTCATACGCCTCAAATGCCAAACTCAAATTTTTTGCATTTGGCGTTGATTTAAAAACCTGATAAAAATAATTTTTATAAAAAGCAGAAGCATTCAATCTTTTAATGGCCTCATCAATGGACAATCCCATTTCATCTGGATTTTGAATGGGCATCAATGCTTGTTGTGCCAATGTTTCAGCTCTACCATCCCAAAAAAAATAAGGCCTATTTTTCATGTTTAAAACAGAAGGTGTATTCCGTTTTGTAAGGTGGCCGTTTATACCTATGCTAAAATCCAAAGTATCGGAAAATGCAAATGCTGGATTGTGGCAACTGGCGCAACTTACCGTAGAATCTTTAGAAATTATTTTTTCATTAAATAGCAGTTCGCCTAATTTTTTTTTCGAATAGATTTCGGCCTCCTTTTCTTTAAAGGAAATTGAAAACGTGATCAAAAAAAGCAAGCCAAAAAGAGAAATAAAATATTTTTTTTGCATAAAAAACAAATTTTTAAAAATACCAACTTGTTGGTATGCCATACAAGGCATGTTGTTGAAAATCAATGATAAACTATCTCTTGTAAAATCATATCTTTTTATTAATGAACTAAAATGAACTAAAGAAAACGTAAAATTATTGTCTATTAAAAAAAACAATTATTATCTTCGTTTCGGTTTTTCATAGGATATTGGATTTTAAAGCGGGACTAGATTTTTATCTTGGTCCCTTTTTTTTTGTTTTCAACAATCCCATCTCATTCACTTGAATAATTCCTTCCGAAATTAAATAATGAATTACTTCATTTACTTTTTCAATATTAGTTGTTCCAATCGCTTTCATAATATGTTGAAATGAATGTTCACCTTGACTTAATAACTCAAATATTTTCAAATTGATTTGTTCAAATTCTACATCATTCAATTCTGTTTTTTTATCGCTTTTGCAATTATCGCATTTACCACATTTTTTTATGTCTAGATCATTAAAATAAACTCCAATGATCTGACTTCTACATTGAGTTTCATTTGTGGTATATTGAATCATTTGATTCACCCTTTCCGCATGCTTTTCTTTTCTAATGCGCAGATTTTCTAAATCAAATTTAAACGCATCTACATACATTCTGTTTTTTGTGAGCACCACTTGTGGTGTTTCGGCAGCAGGTTGATAATTGATCACTTGATATTTATGCAACGCCTGAATTTTTAAACGAACCAAATCAATTGGTGTAGAAGAAATTTTTGCAATACGGGTTTCGTGAATGTTTGTGGGATAATCAAAAATACCTTCATAGCTCCTCAACAATGCTTTAATGATCGGCTCTAACGCTGGGTTATTATGTTCAAAATCATACAACGCTTCTTTTGAAGTGGTAAAAACAATTTTTGAAGGTTTAAAATTTTGCTCGTTAAAATACAATAATCCTTCTTGAGCAATAGCCTGTAACCCATACGTAGCTTGTAATACATTCCATTTAAAGTTTGTAGCAAAATCTACAATATCAAAATCAAAGGACTGACCTTCGCCAATACCCGCGGGAACTTGCAAGTAATTCATCAAATCGGTGTATAGTTTTTTCAACTGATTCGAGTCTGGGTATCTTAAATCATTTAACTTTTCTAAATCCTGAATTTCATGTGGCGAATACAATAAAATGGTATCTGCATCTTTTCCATCTCTTCCTGCTCGTCCTGCTTCTTGATAATAATTTTCCAAACTTTCGGGAATCGCAAAATGAATCACCAAACGCACATCAGGCTTATCGATTCCCATTCCAAATGCATTGGTACAAACGATGGTGGTGCATTGATTTGAAATCCAATTTTGTTGTTTTACGGAACGTTCAACGCTACTTAATCCAGCATGATAATAATCAGCATTGATTTGATGCTGTTGAAGTAATCGAGCCACTTCTTGGGTTTGCTTTCTGCTTTTACAATATACAATTGAGCATTGATTATTATTTTTTAATAGCTCTACCAAATGATGTGGCTTAGAAGAAGGTATTCGAACTTGATAACTCAAATTGGGCCGCGAAAAAGATTGTTGAAATCGTTTTTGTGTTTTCGAAAACTTTAATTTTTCGCAGATGTCATTTTGCACATCCAAAGTTGCTGATGCGGTTAATGCAATGATGGGAACTTTTGGTAATTGCTTTCTAAGGTTGGCAATTTTTAAATATGATGGTCTGAAATCATAGCCCCATTGCGAGATACAATGCGCTTCATCAATGGCAATCAAACAAGGTTTTATGGCGGGTAAATATTCTTCGAATAAATCCGTTTCCAATCTCTCTGGCGAAACATACAAAAATTTATACTCGCCAAAGGCCGCTTGTTGCAAACATTTTTTTACTTCTGTGTACGACATACCCGAATGAATGGATATCGCTGAAATGCCTTTGCGCTCTAGATTTTCAATTTGATCTTTCATCAAAGCAATCAGCGGACTAATCACCAAACAAATGCCGTCAAGCATCATTGCGGGCACTTGAAAACAAATGGATTTACCACCTCCCGTTGGCAATAAAGCAAGCACATCTTGATTGGCTAAAACGGCTTCCACAATATCCGATTGTAGTGGCCTGAACTGATCGTGCCCCCAATATTTTTTTAGTATGGATAATGCTTCACTCAAAATATGCTTTAAAATTAGATTACTTTTTTCACAAATAAATTTAAAGAAATAATGGCCAACATTACATCGCTAAAACCCATGGCCAGTGCAGAAAAAGTAGGTGTTAGCAATCCAACCGCAGCGATAGGAATGGCAATAATATTATAAGCAAATGCCCAAAATAAATTTTGTTTAATAGTGAAATACGTATGTTTCCCCAATCCCATGGCTTCTGGCAAATGGCTTAATCCTTGATTGATTAAAACCACATCCGCTTGTTGCAATGCCAATTGCGAAGCATTTCCTATTGAAATACCAATGGTCGATTTCGCAAGGGCTGGCGCATCATTTATACCGTCGCCCACCATTGCCGTTGGCGTAATCAAACTCAACCTTTCTATTTGTTGCATTTTTTCTAATGGAGATTGTTCTGCATAGACCTGTTTTATGTTTAATGCTTTAGCTACCACATTTGCTTTTTCATATAAATCACCTGTAAGCATAATGGTTTCTATTTCATGTGCATTAAACCATTCAATTACGTTTTTCGCTTCTGGTCTAATTTCATCCATCACATCAATCCAACCGATTATTGCTTTATTTTTTAGAAGATAAATATGATGACTGTCTGTATTTATTTCTGAAGGCAATATCTTTTTAGAACCAATTTCGTAGACATTGTTTTGTTCATCTATAGCTTTAATACCAATGCCTTTTATCTCCTCAATTTGTTTCCACCTGATTAATGTTGATTTGCTCCAAGCGTTTACAATTGATTGTGCGATGGGATGGGTTGAATATTTTTCCATGGAAAAAACGATGGACATAAATTCCTTTTCATCAATGGTGGTTTCGAATTGTTGGATGGCGAATTTTCCGGTGGTTAATGTACCTGTTTTGTCGAATACAATTTGTCGAATCGATTTAAACAATTCCAATGTGGATGCATTTCTATAGATGATTCCTTTTTTAGCCGCACGTCCTAAACCAACTGAAATGGCAGCGGGCGTAGCTAGTCCCATGGCACAAGGACAAGAAATAACGAGTACCGCAATGGCGCGCATTATGGCATCATTTAAGGCTACATGAACAAAGAAAAAGTTTATTAAAAAAACGACAAATGCGATACAAATTACCGTTGGCACAAAAATGGCACTAATCCTGTCTGCCAATTTTTGCATGGGTGGTTTTTCGGATTGTGCTTGTTGAACCATTTTTACAATACCTGATAAAACAGTTTCATTTCCGGTGGCAGTAACTATTGCTTTTACAGAACCTTCTTCGAGTAAACTACCTCCAATTAAAAAGTCTTTTTTGGTTTTTGAAATGGGTAAACTTTCACCTGTAATAATGGATTCATCCACCGCGCAATCGCCCCATAAAATTTTACAATCTATAGGAACTTGCTCACCGGTTTTTATTAATATTAAATCCCCTGTTTTAAGTTGAGTATTTTCAATAGGAAAAATAAGTTCTTGGTGATCGCCATCAAAAGCAATCATATTGGCCATAATTTTTTGTGCCTTTGTTAAAGATTTCAAAGACTTCTGCGTGGCCTGCATGGAAGATTCTTCGAGGTAATTGCCTAAAAAAACAAGCGTGATAATTGAAGCGGTTGTTTCAAAAAAAAGATACTGGTTATCATGTAAAACAAAAGCGCCAACAATAGAGTATACAAATGAAACAAGTGCACCTAAAGCCACAAGTAAATTCATATTGGGAACGCCATTTAGCAAGCTATTCAAACCGCTTTTACCAAAATACTTCATGCCCAAAATAAAAACAGGTAAGCATAAACTCAGTTGTAGCCAAGGATTATTTAACCAATGAACGGGCAGCCAAAGATGAAACATGTGAAGCATCAAAACTGCGGTAAAAGGGACCGTAAATAAAAATCGTTGTTTGTTGTTATGCAGCCATTTTTGTTTAGTTTCAGCAGTAGTTTTATTTTCAGAAACTACTTGATAGCCTAGCGATTCGATTCCTGATTTAAGTTCACTTAATGGAAGATTGGGCGCATTATAAAACAATACTTTTCCATCAATCGAATTAACAGAAACCGTTTCCATTCCTTTTTTTTCAAGAAACTTGCGTATGCTTATGGCGCAATTGCTGCAATCCATTCCTTCTACTTGCCAATCAATTTGATTCATACTACAAAAATATAAGATTAAAATAATGAACTAGTTACAAAATCTGAAAATATATTTGCATGATGGAAATCACATTTAGTTTATCAGAAATAAATCAAGTTGCGGAAAGTTTGATGAAGCAAATGGATAAGCCTTGTTGTGTGGCCTTTCATGGAGAAATGGGTGCAGGGAAAACAACCATGATTTCGGCAATATGCTTGGCATTGGGCATTAAAGATAATTTGAGTAGTCCAACATTTTCAATCATAAATGAGTATCATTTACCCAATGGCAACGCTTTTTATCATATCGATTTGTATCGATTAAAAGATGCAAACGAGGCAATTGGCGCTGGCGTTGAAGATTGCATCTATTCTGGACATTATTGTTTTTTGGAATGGCCTGAGCGTGCAAAAGCTTTATGGCCAGAAAACCTGATTCATTGTTTTATCGAATCAGTAGATTCTAATCATAGGAAGCTCAAATTAATTTTGTAATTTGACGGAGCAAAGTGAAAATTTAAAAGTAAAAATTCAAAATTTAAAAGTAAAAAGTAAAAAGTAAAAAAGACATATCAACAATTTTAACTTTTGACTTTTTATTTTTTACTTAAATATAAACCTTCGGTTTTTCATAATTTTATTACCATGGCAACAACAAAACCTTTTGTATCAAGCACTTTTAATTATGAAACGCTTGAAGAGAAACTGGATATAAAAGGAAAAGGTGAGTCGTTGTACATTGGCATGCCCAAAGAAACTTCATTTAATGAAAATAGAATAGCACTTACGCCTGAAGCAGCTGGGGTGTTGATTGCCAATGGTCATCAAGTAATGATGGAATCGAATGCGGGAAAGGGTTCGAACTATAGTGATAATGATTTTAGTGAAGTTGGTACAAAGATTGTTTACGATAAAAAAGAAATTTTCAATTGTAATATCATTGTAAAAAGTGCGCCAGTTAGTGAGGAAGATTGTGAATTATTAAAACCCAATACCACCATCATTTCGCCGATACATATGGCGATAATGAAAAAAAATATTTTGGAGAAAATGATGGAGAAAAAAGTTACTGCCATCAGCTTTGAAAATTTAAAAGATGACAGTGGCCACAATCCCATCGTGCGCAGCATGAGTGAAATTGCAGGAAGTGCGGTTATGTTGATTGCTGGTCAATATTTAAGCAATGCCAATAATGGAAAGGGTGTATTGGTGGGTGGTATCAGTGGCATTCCGCCTACGAAAGTAATCATCATTGGTGCCGGTATTGTAGGGGAATATGCGGCTAGAACAGCATTGGCGATGGGTGCGAGTGTAAAAGTTTTTGACAACAGTATTTATCGATTGAAGCGTTTGCAAAATAATATCGGTGTTAGAATTTGGACCTCTGTATTGGAGCCAAAGATTTTAAGCAAGCAATTGAAAACCTGTGATGTAGCTATTGGTGCGTTGAGTGGTGCAACAGGGAGAACACCTGTTGTGGTATCGGAAGAAATGGTAAGCCACATGCGAGCCGGAACTGTAATTGTAGATGTAAGTATTGATCACGGTGGATGTTTTGAAACCAGTGAAGTAACCTCACATGAAAATCCAGTGTTTAAAAAATATGATGTAATTCATTATTGCGTACCCAATATCCCGAGTGGATTTGCCAGAACCGCTTCACAAGCCATTAGCAATGTGTTGATGGGATTATTGCTTGAAACCGGCGAAGATGGCGGTATTGACAATATTGTTTGGCATAAAATGAATATCAGAAGTGGCATTTATTTATTCAAAGGAAGCTTAACCAATTTTTATTTGAGCGAGCGTTTTGATTTGAAATACACGGATTTGAATTTATTGATTGCGACGAGGAGTTAATCAACTTCTTCCACCCACGGTTGAAACCGTGGGTTATGAAAACAAATTGCTAAAACACGAGCGTTTTTAATAATTTATCCCACTCATTTGTATTGCTCCACAATAATTTTTTCAT
This sequence comes from Chitinophagaceae bacterium, assembly GCA_027489035.1. Lineage (GTDB taxonomy): Bacteria > Bacteroidota > Bacteroidia > Chitinophagales > Chitinophagaceae > Ferruginibacter. The sequence continues at coordinate 201,342 of JAIYAN010000012.1, read as the reverse complement.
CGCAAAAACCATACTCCGCCTCATCATTGCTGCAAATAATCAGCAACCTTTTTTCCGCATAATCCTTTATCAATCGAAGATATAATTGTATGCCTACCCCATCCAAATTTGTAGTGGGTTCATCTAATAACAAAATAGACGTATTGCTGAAAAATGCTTGTCCAAGTTTTAATCGCTGTTTCATTCCACTACTGAAATATCGGATTTGTTTATTTGTTGCTTCCACTAATCCTATCTCCTGCAAAATTTCTGGTATCGGTTTTATAAATGTTTTAAACGTTTGATGAAAAGTTAAAAACTCGGTAGCTGTCATTTCTTCTATCAACTCCAAATATGGCGCGGCTATTGATATTTGTTCAAATATCAAATCATTGGGGATGATTTTTTGCTGATCATCGGTGTAAATAATATTGCCCTCGCTATGCATTAAGGCACCGGCTATTACTTGTAAAAGTGTAGATTTTCCTGAACCATTTGCGCCAACAATAGCATAAGATTTACTTGAAGAAAATTCAAATTCAACATGCCGAAAAATCCATTCAAGGTTGAAACGTTTGCCGGTATTGTTGAGCGTAATGTGCATGGAAGGATTTTATTTTTATTTATTCGTCGTCCATGCTTCCTTTGCTGAAACGCTTGATGATTCCTCTTCCACTTTCGCGAATAAAAGTTACAATCTCATCACGTTCGTCGGTTGCGAGCAATTCTTCCTCAATGAAATTCAATGCTTGAGAAGTGTTTAAATTTTTATTGTAGATGATTCTGTAGATATCAAGAATATGGTTAATTCTTTCTAATGAAAAGCCACGACGTTTTAATCCAACTGAATTTACACCGGCATAACTCAATGGTGTTCTTCCTGCTTTTATGTACGGTGGCACATCTTTGCTTACCAATGAACCACCCGCTACGAAAGCATGCTGTCCAATTTGCACAAACTGATGCACCGCGCACATTCCAGCCAAAATAGAAAAATCGCCTAAGGTTACGTGGCCAGCCATTTGGGTGTTGTTGCTCATGATGCAATTATTGCCTATTACGCAATCATGTGCAATGTGGCTATACGCCATAATCAAACAATTGTCCCCCACTTTGGTTGTCCATTTATCTTTACTTCCTCTATTGATGGTTACAAATTCTCTGATGGTGGTGTTGTTTCCAATTTCAACCGTGGTATTCTCTCCTTCATATTTCAAATCTTGTGGAATACCAGCAATTACTGCTCCTGGAAAAATGCGACAATTATTTCCTATGCGCGCGCCTTCCATAATGGTAACATTACTGCCAATCCAAGTACCAGAGCCAATTTCAACGTTTTGATGAATTACACTAAATGGATCAATTTTAACATTGGTCGCCAATTTAGCATTTGGATGTATGTAAGTATGTGGATGAATCATAAATAAAATTATTATTGCACTGATGTTTAATTTCTTTTTACCAATTGTGCGGTGAATTCTCCTTCTGTACAGAGTTTGTTGGCTACATAAACGCTGCCCCTCATCACACAAATTCCCCTGCGTATAGGTTCAATCAATTCCATTTTAAGCAACATGGTATCGCCTGGTATTACTTTTTGCTTAAACTTACAATTGTCAATTTTTATAAAATAGGTATCGTATTCGCCTTCAGGCATCGCGTTGATACATAAAATTCCGCCCGTTTGTGCCAAAGCCTCCACTTGTAAAACTCCTGGCATTACAGGATTTCCTGGAAAATGTCCTTGGAAAAAAGGTTCATTAAAGGTTACATTTTTCAAGCCAACAATACAATTATCACTGAGGTCAATTATTTTATCAACCAACAAAAAAGGAAAACGATGTGGTAATGTTTTTTCAATTTGTTGAACGGTATAAACAGGTGGTTTTGTAGGATCATAAACAGGTACATCTTTGGTGTGTTTATTTTTCTTGATGTATTGTTTTATTTTCTTTGCAAACTCAACGTTGCTGCTATGTCCGGGCCTATTGGCAATGATATGCGATTTTATTGGGTAGCCAATTAAAGCCAAATCACCCACCACATCTAATAATTTATGTCTTGCAGGTTCATTTGGAAAACGGAGTTCAAGATTGTTTAAATACCCTTCTGTTTTTACTTCAACTTTTGCTCTGCCAAATGCTTTTGCCAATCGGCTCATACCCGCCTCATCCATTGGTTTATCTACAATTACAATTGCATTGTTTATATCGCCACCTTTAACCAAATTATTATCCAACAACATTTCAAGTTCGTGTAAAAAGCAAAAAGTTCTGCATGGTGCGATTTCAGCTTTAAACTCATGCATGTTTTTTAAACTGGCATGTTGTGTACCCAAAACTGGGCTATTAAAATCAATCAGTGTGGTGATTTCATAATTGGTTGCAGGCATTGCAGTCATTTCAACCCTTTTCTTCTCATCGTAATAAGTGATATTGGTATCAATGGTGTACCAAGCTTTTGCCGCATCTTGTTCTAATACCCCTGCTTTCTCAATGATATCTATAAATGGACTGCTGCTTCCATCAATAATTGGAATTTCAGGACCATTTACTTCAATTAAACAATTGTCAACGCCCATTCCAACCAAAGCGGCTAAAATATGTTCTACAGTAGATATTTTTACATTGTTTTGTTCTAAGGTTGTACCTCTTGACGTATCAGTTACTAAATCGCAATCTGCTTTTATGGGCAATGAGTTTGCAATATCTACCCGTTGAAATTGGAAACCAAAACCTGGATTAGCAGGCTTAAGTGTCATATCAACATTTATCCCGGTATGCAATCCTGTACCTGAAATACTAATTTGTTCGGCTAAAGTATGCTGCTTATCGGGGTTAAAGTTTTTATCCATTGTATTTGTAAGATTTGGGCAAAGATATTCTAAAAAAATTAAGCCGAATATTTATTGCCTCAAAAGGACTCTAAGGTTTAATTTGGAGTTCTGCAATGATTCTTTCCAATTCTTTTAATCTCTTTTCCATTTCTGGTAGATTTCTTAACGCAGCCTGACTTCTTAACGCTGAGGTATAATCGTATGCTGGAGAACCTGTTACAGCGGTATTGGGTGCTTTCATGGATTTGCTAACGCCACTTTGTGCATTGATTTTTGAGCCATCTGCGATATGAATATGTCCAACTACACCCGCTTGTCCACCAATCATTACATTTTTTCCAATTTTGGTGCTGCCACTTATTCCTGCCTGAGCGGCAATTACCGTATTGCTGCCCACTTCCACATTATGTGCAATTTGAAGTAAGTTATCCAATTTAGCACCCGATTTTATAATGGTACTGCCAATTGTGGCTCTATCAATGGTACAATTTGACCCAATTTCTACATGATCTTCTATTAAAACATTTCCAATTTGAGGAATTTTTTTTAATGTGCCGTCCGGCAATGGCGCAAAACCAAATCCATCACCACCAATTATAGTACCTCCATGAATGGTAACATGGTTTCCAATCACACACTCATGATATATTTTTACCCCGGGATGAATAACCGTGTTTTCGCCAATAGTAACATTATTTCCCAAGTAAGCACCTGGATATATTTTAGATCCGTTGCCAATTTTTACATTTTCGCCCAAATAAGCGAAAGCGCCTATGAATGTATTTTCGCCAATTTTTGCTGTGGTGTGAATATATGAAGGTTCTTGAATGCCGATTAATTGGGCAGATTTCATTTGTTGATAAGCATCTAATAAACCAGCAAATGCCATGTAAGCATCTTGAACGCGTATTAAAGTAGATTTTACTGCTTGCTTTAATTCTTGATGTTCGTTGATTATTACAATAGAAGCTTCAGTTGTATACAAATACTCTTCATATTTTGGATTGGCCAAAAAAGAAAGTTCGCCTGATTTTGCCTCTTCAATTTTTCCAAAAGTATGCACATTTGCTTCTGCATTACCTTCTACTTTTCCATTAATTATCTGAGCGATTTGAGCCGCAGTAAATTGCATGATTAATTTTTAATATTTTATTTAAGCTGGATAACAAATGTAATATTTCTTAACCTTGCCTTTTAAATTTTCGCTTATCAACGCATTATCTACTTCTGAAATGTCTTTCACTTGTCCATCTTTGAAAAGGATATGAATACCTTCATTTTCAAAATTATACGTACTACTTGATGCTTCTCCGTTAAAAGTTAACCAAGTTGCCTCGTCTTCAGACAACTCAAATTTCAATTTTGTTGCTTCTGTCTTTTCAAATAATAAATTTTCTGAAATGGGCTCATTAAAATATTTCACTTTTAATAAGTTTCGGTTCAATAATCCGTTGCATAAAATGGAAAGCACTTTGTCGCTATGGGTGCTCCATGTTTTAATCGCCATCATTACATCACAGTCGTCTAAACTGCAAAATTGCGCTAATGATACTTCTGCAATGGGTTGATTAATGAAACTATTTAAGGGCTCTGAACAATTTGCATGTACGTGTTTGGCTCTTTTAATAATGTGTTGCAGCATTTGTTCGGCACTTACCACCGTTTTATGAAGGTAAACTTGCCAATACATCAATCTGCGGGCTACCAAAAATTTTTCGATGGAATAAACACCTTTTTCTTCCACCATCAACTCGCCATCTTTTACGGTAAGCATTTTTATTATTCTATCATAAGCAATTACGCCTTCGTTTACGCCGGTAAAAAAACTATCTCGGGTTAGGTAATCCATTCTATCCACATCGAGTTGTCCACTAACCAATTGATGTAGAAACTTTTTGGGATAAACATTGGTGAAAATATCCAATGCCATTTGAAGTTTGCCATTGAAATGATTGTTCAAATCTTTCATCATCATCAAAGAAAGTTCTTCGTGATGTAGGTGCTCAGCGAGTACATGTTCGAGTGCATGAGAATAAGGCCCATGTCCAATATCGTGTAATAAAATGGCGATTTTTGCGGCTTGTTGTTCTTCCAAACTAATGTCGATTCCTTTATCTAAAAGCACTTGAATGGCAGAACGCATCAAATGATACGCACCCAACGCATGATGCAAACGGGTATGTATGGCACCAGGATAAACAAGCTGTGCCATGGCCATTTGGCTGATTCTACGAAGTCGCTGAAAATAAGGATGGGCAACGATTTGAATGATCAACTCATCGTCAATAGTGATGAATCCATATACAGGATCGTTAATAATTTTATGTAAACGCATTGGTATGTTTAAATTGGAAGAATCTGTTAAATAAATTTTTAATTTTAAACAAATCTACAATGCAATGCCGTAAAAAAATAAAATTGTGTAGATTGTAGAAAAGCAAGATTAACTTCAAAAATATTCAAATAATAGTTTAAAACATAAAAATATCAAACCATGAGTATAGCAAAAATTCTTTGGGTAGATGATGAGATAGAACTTTTAAACTCACAAATCATTTTTTTAGAAAACAAGGGCTATCAGGTTGAAACGAAAGCCAATGGTTTTGATGCGATTGATTATATCAAAGAAAACATTGTAGACGTTGTGCTTTTAGATGAAACAATGCCAGGCATTACAGGCTTGCAAACTTTACAAAAGATAAAAGAAGTAAACAGCAATTTGCCTGTGGTGTTGATTACAAAAAATGAAGCAGAAAATATAATGGATGATGCCATTGGTAGTCAAATCAGTGATTATTTGATAAAACCAGTGAATCCCAATCAGGTTTTATTGAGTTTAAAAAAATTGATCGACAACAAAAGGTTGGTTGCAGAAAAAACCACTTCGGCATATCAACAAGAGTTTAGCCATTTGTTCATGGCATTAAACAACAATCCCGATTATCAAGCATGGATGGAAATTTATAAAAAGTTGGTTTATTGGGAGTTGGAAATTCAAAAAAGCGATAGCCCAGAAATGCAGGAAATATTTGCTTCACAAAAACAAGAAGCCAATCTTGAATTCTTTAAATTCATTTCTAAAAATTATGCCGGATGGGTTGATCCCAAAAGCAGTCAATCGCCGATAATGAGTCATAATTTGATGCAATTTAAAGTGCTTCCCCATTTAGAAAAAGGAACGCCTTTATTTTTTATTTTGATTGACAATTTACGCTACGACCAATGGAAAACCATACAGCCCATATTTGCGGAAAGCTTTAGGATATTGGAAGATGAAACTTTTTATTCGATTTTACCAACGGCCACACAATATGCGCGAAATGCCATATTTGCGGGGATGTTGCCCATTGATATCGAAAAGAAATTTCATAATCAATGGAAGAACGATGATGAAGAAGGTGGAAAAAATTTACACGAATCAGAATTTCTTGAAGCTCAATTAAAAAAGTTGGGGAAAGGCGATATTAAATTCTCTTACACAAAAATTACCAATCACCATGATGGACAAAAATTGGTAGACAATATGCATAATTTTATGCAAAATGATTTGAATGTTATCGTGTATAATTTTGTGGATATGCTTAGTCATGCGCGAACAGAAATGGAAGTGTTGAAAGAGCTTGCTGGTGACGAAACCAGTTATAGAAGTTTAACGGCAAGTTGGTTTGAACACAGTCCCCTGCATCAGGCATTAAAGAAAATTTCAGAGAAAAACATCAATCTCATTGTGGCTACGGATCATGGAAGTACGCGTGTAAAAAATCCGGTAAGGGTAATAGGCGATAAACAAACTACATCCAATCTTAGATATAAACATGGAAGAAACTTGGATTACGAAGCAAAAGATGTTTTGGCATTTAGAGATCCCAAACTAGCCGGGCTTCCCGTTCCAACCATAAACTCCTCGTATATTTTTGCAAAAGGCGATTTATTTTTATGTTATCCCAATAATTACAACCATTTTGTAAACTATTATCGCAATACATTTCAGCACGGTGGTATTAGTTTGGAGGAGATGATTGTGCCAATAATACGCATGACTTCAAAAACAAACAATTAGTTATCAACGTTTGTTGAAAAGTAGATTTCATTATAAAATTTAAAATTAGGAAGTTGCATCTATATTAGTAATACGCTATGAAGTTTACACAAAACACGTTAGATAAAATAGAAAGAATCATTGAAGAAAGTGGATATATCGTTCGTTTTGAAAAAGGAACTTTTCAAAGTGGCTATTGCATTCTTCAAGCCAAAAAAGTAGTTGTACTCAATAAGTTTTTAGCCATCGAAGGCCGCATCAATACTTTAATCGATTTACTTCCCTTACTCAATATCAACATCGATGATTTAACCCATGAAAGTCAGAAATTATTTTTAGACTTGATGCCGGTGCAAGAGCATAAGATGGCGTCATAAAACGTTTGGCGTTTAGTGTTTGGCGTTTGGTGTTAGAATTACTTTCCAATCGGGCTTTGCGTAAATATATTGGCTTGATACTAGATGCTGGTTAGCATTACATTCCAACGACTCCTAACTTCTTGGATTCAGTATTACATTTCGTTCCTTAAAGAACATTCAACGCCAAACACCAAACGCCAAACGGGCTTTGATTCAGTATTTGATTTCGTTCCATTTTGAGCATTCAACACCAAACACCAAACGCCAAACTCCAAACAACAAACGCCAAACAACAAACGTCTTAAATAATCGAAATACTTCTCGACAGATTTCTTATTTTGCATTTATGTTTTGTCCTCCATTAACCATTACTTTTTTAGGAACCGGAACCAGCGGTGGTGTTCCCATGATTGCTTGTGATTGTGAAGTATGTGAATCTACGGACTTAAAAGACAAAAGATTTAGAAGCAGCATTTTGGTGGAAAGTGATAACACTACAATTGTAATAGACACCACACCCGATTTTCGTTCGCAAATGCTACATGCAAAAGTAAAAAAACTGGATGCGGTTTTATTTACACATCCGCATAAAGATCATGTGGCTGGATTGGACGACATCAAAGCATTTAATTATTTTCGTCAACAACCTTTGGATGTGTACGCGAATGATTTAACACAGCTTGCCTTAAAAAGAGAGTTCAGTTATATTTTTGATGAAAACAAATATCCTGGTGTTCCAGAAATTAATTTACATACCATTGATAGTGCTCCTTTTGTTGTTGGCGATATTCCAGTAATTCCAATTTATGTATGGCATTTAAAGATGCCAGTGCTTGGATTTCGTTTTGGAAATTTTACCTACATCACAGATGCAAACCGCATAGACGAAAGCGAAATGCAAAAAATAATGGGTAGTGATATTTTGGTATTAAATGCATTAAGAAAAGAAAAGCACGTCTCTCATTTTACCTTAAATGAAGCCATTCTGAAAGTGAATGAGTTAGAAGTCCCCAACGCGTACTTTACACACATCAGCCATCAGCTTGGAAAGCACGAAGCAGTAAACAAAGAGCTTCCAAATGGGATACAATTGGCACACGACGGACTCGTGATAAAAACAAAATAAATCCGTTTTTTTCTCCTTAAAATTTTTCGCATGAACTGTAGTTTTATCTCATGCAAAAAAAAGAACAACACCAATTATTAAATTTTAGCAAAAAAGAAAAGAATGGCATTATTGTAATCGTGTTTATCAATTTGCTATTGATATTTACGCCATTTATTTATGAAAGATTGTTTACTGAAAAAGAAGAAACTACTGTTGATTTAATATCTGAATTAAAAACGCTTGAAGAAATTCAAAAAGACAGCATAAAGAAATTTGGGGAGCATGTACAATGGTCGGAGGAAAATCAACATCAAGTAGAAACACAGCAAGGACAAAGCGAAACAAAAACGGAGTTGTTTAATTTTAATCCGAATGTAATAACCGAGCGGGAATGGATGAAATTGGGTGTATCAGAAAAAACTGCAAAATCAATACAAAAGTACATTTCAAAAGGTGGGCAATTTAGAAAGCCAGAAGACATAAAAAAGATTTGGGGCATACCAGAATCGTTAGCGAATAAATTAATTCCGTTTGTGCAAATTCCGGAAGTCAAATCAAAATATGAAAAGGAATTTTCTAAGAAAAATCAGCAAGCGCTGAGTTTCATAGACATTAATAAAGCCGATTCCACCACATGGGAATCATTGCCCGGAATTGGACCAACATTGGCCAAAAGAATTATTTTATATCGAGAGAAATTGGGTGGTTTTTTGGATATGTCTCAGCTATTGGAAGTTTGGGGTTTGCAAGATTCTGTGTTGCAAAAAAGTAAAAATAGATTGGTTTTAGGCGGTGAAATAAAAAAAATCAACATTAATTTAGTCACTTTTGAGGCTTTAAAAACGCATCCTTACATTGGATATAAATCAGCCAATGCAATCATCAATTATCGAAATCAACATGGAAACTTTAATCGGTTAGAAGACATTCAAAAAATAGTGCAAATCGATGAAAAATCGTACAATCGGTTTGTGGTGTACTTAACAATAAAACAATAAATACTAACGATTGTTTGTATTTTATAATCCCTAAATTGCATGAAATAAAAACCCAAAAAATGCATTTTCAACAATCAGAAATCACTGCTCAAGTAGCTCAAACAGCAAAAGATTTTGCTAACCAACATATCCGTCAAAATTTGATGGAATGGGATGAATCTCAAGAATTTCCTGTACATATTTTTAAAGCATTAGGCGAATTGGGGATGATGGGTGTATTGGTACCAGAGGCTTATGGTGGAACGGGATTAAGTTATTACGAATACAATGTAATCATTCAAGAAATTTCAAAAGTTTGTGGATCTATTGGTTTATCGCTTGCGGCGCACAATTCTTTATGTACTGGTCATATTATGACATTTGGCAACGAGGCACAAAAACAAAAATACCTTCCCAAATTGGCAACAGCCGAGCATATTGGCGCATGGGGATTAACAGAGCCAAATACAGGCAGTGACGCGGGCAATATGAAAACCACTGCCGTAAAAGATGGCAACAATTGGATCATCAATGGTACTAAAAGCTGGATCACACATGGAAAATCAGGTGATGTGGCTGTGGTGATTTGTAGAACAGGCGAACCTCGTGCAAAAAATAATTCAACTGCGTTTATTGTTGACCGTGGTACGCCAGGATTTTCTGCAGGAAAGAAAGAAAATAAATTGGGCATGCGTGCGAGCGAAACTTGCGAAATGATTTTTGATCAATGTGTGATTTCAGATGATCAACGTTTAGGTGAAGTGGGAGATGGTTTTAAACAAGCGATGAAAATATTAGATGGTGGACGCATTTCAATTGCAGCTTTGAGTTTGGGTATCGCAAGAGGTGCTTATGAAGCGGCACTTCAATATTCTAAAGAGCGTCATCAATTCGATCAGCCGATTTCAAACTTTCAGGCCATTTCTTTTAAGTTGGCTGATATGGCAACTAAAATTGAATGTGCAGAATTACTTATCCAACAAGCTTGTGATTTAAAAATAAAAGGTTTGCCAATGACCAAAGAATCGGCAATGGCTAAATATTATGCAAGTGAAATTGCGGTGGAAATCAGCACTGATGCGGTACAAATTTATGGTGGCTATGGTTACACAAAAGATTTTCCAGTAGAAAAGTTTTATCGCGATAGTAAACTATGCACTATAGGCGAAGGCACTAGTGAAATACAGAAGTTGGTGATTAGTAGGGAGATTTTGAAGTAGGGGTACGTTTATAGTTTAATGGTTTAATTTGCTGCGCGGGTTTAATGGTTGATTGATGTTTTGTTGATTTGGGAACAATTCTCTTCGAGAATTATTTTTTGATCCACTAAGACACGAAGTTCTTTTGACACAAAGACACGAAGACACAAAGACACGAAGTTTTTGATTAACCAAAACAGCCTGTTATTGGAGTATGCTTCCAACCTTAAACCATTAACTTTTTAAACCAGCGAAGCGTATTAAACCTTTTCTATTGCATGTAAAGCGCACAAAGGAACAAACAATACCCTTGCCAGAAAACACTTCCAGCCTTAAACCATTAAACTTTTAAACCAGCGAAGCGTATTAAACCTTTTCTATTGCATGTAAAGCGCACAAAGGAACAAACAATACCATTACCAGAAAACACTTCCAACCTTAAACCATTAAACTTTTTAACCAGCGAAGCGTATTAAACCTATTTCCTTTACACCACCACATTAACCATTTTCCCCTTTACAAAAATGATCTTTTTAGGCGCGTTTCCTTCAAGCCATTTTTGAACGATTTCATTATTTAAAACGATTTGTTCTACTTCAGGCTGTTCAGCTGCAAGAGAAATTTCGATATTCGTTCTTAATTTTCCGTTTATTGAAATCGGATATGATTTACTAGACTCAACTAAATAAGATGCTTCGAAAACTGGATACGCTGCATCTAAAATGCTTGTAGTATGCCCAAGTTGATGCCACAATTCTTCCGAAATATGCGGAGCATAAGGCATCAGCAAAACCAATAGCTGTTCTAGAATTGATTTTTTATGACATTTCAAATCGCTCATTTCATTTACACAAACCATGAAGGCACTTACTGCTGTGTTGTATGAAAAGTTCTCTGTGTCTGCCTCAATTTTTTTGATGGTGCGATGAAGGATTTTTAATTCAGCATCTGTTGGCGTTTCATCGTTCCAAACTTTTCCTTTTAAATCATCATTAAACAAGCGCCAAAGTTTTCTAAGAAAACGATGAACCCCTTCAATTCCTTTTGTATCCCAAGGTTTGCTTTGCTCAATTGGACCTAAAAACATTTCGTACATTCTAAATGTATCTGCTCCATATTTCAACACCAAATCATCTGGGTTTACGGTATTGAATTTAGATTTCGACATCTTTTCAACTTCAACACCACACAAATATTTGCCCTCTTCTAAAATAAAACTGGCATTTGCATAATCAGGTTTCCAATTGGAAAATGCAGTTGTATCTAATTCGATGCCATCTACAAAATTTACATCTACATGCAATTCATCGGTTTCGTAATTTTCTTTCAACCCAAAAGATACAAACTCGTTAGTTCCTTTAATACGATACACAAATCGGCTGCTGCCTTGAATCATACCTTGATTGACCAATCTTTTGAACGGTTCGTCGAAACCAATATATCCCAAATCAAACAATACTTTTGTCCACATACGGCTATACAACAAATGGCCAACTGCATGTTCAGTTCCACCAATGTAAACGTTTACTTGTCCCCAATAATCACTTACTTTTTTATCGCAAAATGTATTTGCATTTTTCGGATCCATGTATCGTAAAAAATACCAAGAAGAACCAGCATAACCAGGCATTGTAGATGTTTCGAATTTTTCATTTTTCCAAGATTCGATATTGGCAAGTGGTCCCTCTCCTTCCGGACCAGGACCATATTTTTCTACATGTGGCAATTCTAATGGCAATTGAGACTCTTCTGTAGCAATGGCCATTCCATCTTCCCAACGAATTGGAAATGGTTCGCCCCAATAGCGTTGTCTGCTAAATCCAGCATCACGCATTTTGAAATTTACTTTTCTTTTTCCAATGCCCAACGATTCAATTTTTTCAATGGCTACTTTAATGGCATCTTTCATCAACAAGCCATTTAAAAAATCAGATGCTTGTAAAGTGGCGTCTTTTGTAGGATTGGCCTGCGTTCCGTCAAAATGATTGCCAATGATGTTGGTAATAGGAATATTAAAATGTTGTGCAAATAGAAAATCGCGTTGATCGCCACAAGGCACCGCCATAATTGCTCCAGTGCCATATCCTGCCAATACATATTCTGCAATCCAAATGGGGATTTGTTTTCCGTTAAACGGATTTGTGGCAAACGCACCTGTAAAACATCCAGTAATTTGTTTTACTTCTGCCATACGTTCTCTATCACTTCTGCTTTTTACATAAGTCAGGTATTCGTTTATGCTTCCACGTTGTGCTTCGGTTGTAATCTGATTTACCAAATCATGCTCTGGTGCCAACACCAAAAAGTCTACGCCAAAAATGGTATCTGGTCTTGTAGTGTACACTTTTATTTTAAATGCATCATTATTTCCAATTTGGTTTGCCACTTCAAAATCCATTTCACATCCTTCGCTTTTACCAATCCAATTGCGTTGCATTTCTTTCATTGAATCACTGAAATCCACTGTATTTAACCCTTCTAACAATCTATCTGCATAATCTGTAATGCGCAAATACCATTGACGCATTTTCTTTTTGATAACGGGATGTCCGCCACGTTCGCTAACGCCATTTACTACTTCATCATTAGCCAATACCGTTCCTAATGCTTCGCACCAATTCACTTCTCCAAAAGCAGAAAATGCTAAGCGATGTTGCATTAAAATATCCTGTTGTTTGTTTTTTGAAAACGATTTCCATTCTTCAGCCGAAAAATTTTCAGAACCCAATGTTTCAAATTGTTGAACCAAGGTTTGAATGGATTCTGCTTTTTTTGATTGTGGATTAAACCAACTTTTAAACAATTGTAAAAATATCCATTGTGTCCAGCGGTAATAATCTGGTTCGCTAGTACGAATTTCTCTGCTCCAATCGTAACAAAATCCAATTTTATCAAGTTGATCTTTGAAGGTGGCAATATTTTTTTGAGTTGTTGTGGCAGGATGCTGTCCGGTTTCAATCGCATATTGCTCAGCTGGCAAACCAAAACTATCAAAACCCATAGGATGTAGAACATTGAAACCTTTTAGGCGCTTAAATCTGCTATAAATATCACTAGCAATATATCCCAAAGGATGACCAACATGCAACCCTGCACCACTTGGATAAGGAAACATATCCAACACATAAAACGGCGGTTTCGAAGAATCATTAGATACTTGATAAGCATTTGTGTCTTTCCAATTGTTTTGCCATTTTTTCTCTATCTCAATAAAATTATATTCCATCTTTAACGTCTTAATTTATTTTAACCTTGGGAAACATGTATCGTGCTGAAACTTTTTTAAACCGTTGGATTAAGTGCGTTTGATTCAACATTTTTGCATCAAAATTACTTTTAGCCAAAACGAATTCCCTTTTTTAACAAAGTTTCAGTTTTTGAAGTGCACAAAAATATAACAAAGCAGGTAAAAACCTTTATTTTTGTAAGGCTCTATTCATTAAACTTTGAAGAAAACATATGGCACAATTTGGAAAATCATCTAGCAAAAAAGGAAAACCTTCTTATGGATATGCAATTATTGGCATGGCATTGGTGTTGTTTTTGTTCGGAATTGTAGGTTGGTTTTTTTTGAACTTACGCAAAACAGGTGATTATTTTAAAGAAAATATCCAAGTTCATACTTATTTGAATAGAGATGCTTCTAAAAAAAGAATCGATAGTTTGGTTAAGTACATTGAGACGCTGCCCTACACCAACAAAGTGGAGTATGTTACCAAAGAAAAGGCAATTGAAAAATGGAATACAGAAAATGATACTACTTGGAAAATGTTTTTAAAAAACAATCCACTTCCCGAAAGTGTAGATTTTTATGTAAAAGCAAATTATGTTGAGGAAGACAGTCTGAATTTATTGTCCAATCAATTACAAGCGGCCTATCCTGGTGTAATATCTGAATTTCAGTTCCCAACTGAAACCGTTGCCAAAGTGAGTAATTATGTAAAAACGGGCGGGATTATATTTTTATTTGCTGCAGTAATTTTAACCATTTTGGTTGTGTTTTCAATAGACAACACCATTCGATTGGCGATGTATAGCAATAGGTTTCTGATAAAGACCATGCAAATGGTAGGCGCAACCAGAGGATTTATTGCTAAGCCCATTAATCAACGTGCCGTAATAAATGGATTGATATCATCTTTTATAGCAATTATTGCAGTGTGGGCTTCTGTTTTACTTATCGAAAGTTTTTTACCTGATTTTAAATTATTGCACGATAACAGTGGACTTGCCTATTTATTTTTAATCATCATCATTTTAGGGATTTTAATTTCTTTAGCAAGTACTTACAGATCAGTAATTAAGTATTTAAAAATGAAATTAGACGACCTGTATTAAGTAGAAAACAATTTTTATTATCTTGCAACCACTAAACGAAAAATATGTCAACAGAAAAAATATCAGAAACTTCGGTTCCAAAAAATAACTCATCAAACCAATCTTTATTTGGTAAGGAAAATTACATGCTTATGTTTGCCGGATTGTTGATACTTGGTTTGGGATTTTTTTTAATGGCTGGTGGTAAAAGTACTGATCCTAAAGTATTTGACCCTAAAGAGGTTTATAGTACTACTAGAATCACGGTTGCTCCAATCTTAATTGTTTTAGGATTTATCATTGAAGTGATTGCCATCATGAAGAAACCAAAATCTAATTAATCTTTTATAAAATATTTGCGAAGTTTTTGCTTCGCATTTTTTTTAAACAAACACAAGAGTGACTACAGTTCAATCTATTATAATTGGTATTGTTGAAGGGCTAACTGAATTTCTGCCCATATCTTCAACTGCCCATATGCGCATTACCGAAAATTTATTGGGAATTTCTAATGAAGATAAATTTTCAAAACTGTTTACGATTGCCATTCAGCTCGGCGCTATTTTATCAGTAGTAGTTTTGTATTATAAAAAATTCTTAGCATTTAAAAATTGGCAGTTTTATGCCAAGCTTATGATTGCGGTAGTTCCTGCACTTATTTTCGGGAAATTATTTAGTGAAAAAATTGATTTGATTCTAGAAAAGCCTGTGATCATTGCAGCAATAATGATTGCGGGTGGCGTGTTGTTTTTGTTTATTGAGAATTTATTTAAAACACATACCATAGACAGCGAAGAAAAAATTGATTTCATCACTGCGTTTAAAATTGGACTATTTCAATGTCTTGCCATTTTATTTCCAGGTTTAAGCAGAAGCGCTTCCACAATAATTGGCGGTATGAGTTTAAAACTAACAAGATCTGCAGCTGCAGAATTTTCGTTTTTCTTGGCTGTACCTACTATGTTGGCTGCAACCGGTTACAAATTATACAAATTTATGGATGAAAATGGAGGCATTTCTTCTGATCAAATGAAACAACTTGCTATTGGAAATGTGGTGGCTTTTGTGGTGGCTTTAGTTGCTATCAAATTCTTTATCGGATTTTTGCAAAAACATGGTTTCAAAATTTGGGGATACTACCGCATCGTTGTTGGATTGATTTTATTGGCTTTAATTTTTACGGGCGTCATTACTAATTAATCGGTTATTGTTTACCCAAATTAAATTGGTGGATGATGATTTTAAACATCGCTTTTATTTTAGTAATTTCTATATCTTAACATTTATAATTTTAATCATTATGGAATATCGTCGTTTAGGAAAATCAGGATTGCAAGTTGGGGTTTTATCATTTGGTAGCTGGGTTAGTTTCAGCAAACAAATCAATGATAAAGTAGCAGATGAATTGATGGGCATTGCTTTTGACAATGGTATCAATTTTTTTGATAACGCAGAAATATATTCGCTTGGTGAAAGTGAAAAAATGATGGGTAGGGTTATTAAAAAGAAAAAATGGGACCGTTCTTCTTTTTTGGTTTCTTCAAAAGTATTTTGGGGTTGGAGAGGTAAAGAAAACAAACCCAATCAAACGGGTTTGAATCGTAAACATGTAATTGAAGCCTGTAATGAAGCACTAGTAAGACTTCAAGTAGATTATTTAGATCTTTATTTATGCCATCGCCCTGATAAACAAGTACCGATTTCGGAAACGGTTTTTGCGATGAATACACTTATTCAACAAGGCAAAATTTTGTATTGGGGAACAAGTGAATGGAGTGGCGTTGAAATCATGGAAGCACATCGCGTGGCTGCTGAATTTAAATTAATCGGACCAATAACCGAACAGCCACAATACAATATGTTTGAGCGCGAAAAAATTGAAAAAGAATATTTAGATGTGTATAGAACCGTTGGGTTAGGCACTACCATTTGGAGTCCGCTTGCTTCGGGTTTATTAAGTGGAAAATATAACGATGGCATTCCAAAAACAAGTCGCTTCGCATTGGAAGGATTCGATTGGTTAAAAGATCGCTGGATGCTTGATGATAACATCAAAAAAGTAAAAAAGATTTCAGAATTGGCGACTAAATTAGGTGTGTCAACCGCTTCATTAAGCATAGCTTGGTGTATTAAAAACCCGAATGTAAGTACAGCAATATTGGGTGCTACAAAAAAGCAACAGCTCATTGAAAATTTAAAATCATTGGAAGTGGTGCCTATGCTTACCCCAGAAATCATGGAAAAAATTGATGGCATCATGAAAAACAAACCAAAGCTTCCAGATTATTGATATACGTTGAAACTCAATACCAACAATACGTTTAAAGCATAATAGATGAATACATCAGAAGTAATTATTTATGGCATACCCAATTGTGACAGCATAAAAAAAACCATTTATTGGCTAAATGAAAATCAAATAACATTTCATTTTCACAATTATAAAAAATTGGGTATTGACAAAAGCACGCTAAAAAAATGGTGCAAGCTTGTAGGATGGGAAATGCTGATGAATAAAAAAGGAACTACATGGAAAAAAATCCAACCTGATTTTCAAGATATAGAAATTAATGAGTCAACTGCAATAGACATTATGCTTCAAAATAACAGCATTATTAAAAGACCAGTTATAGCATTTAATAATAAATTGTTTGTAGGGTTTAATGAAAATGAATTAACCCATTTTTTCAAATAAAGGCAAGCGTTCAACTCTTTCACCTTTTAGCAACAGATGTGTTTTAAAGTCCATTTTTTGAGCTGTAACAATGTTGGGTGCTGAGTCATCAATAAAAAACGTTTCACTCGCTTCAATGCCAGCGTCTTTCAGTACAAATTCAAAAATATCCGCATTGGGTTTACGCATACCCATCTTAAAAGAATAATAAGCCTTTGTAAAAAACACATCCAGTTCTTTTACCTGAAGTTGTTGCTGGGCTAAAAGATTGATTTCGGTTAAATGAATAGCGTTAGTGTTGCTTAAAAGATATAGATTATAATCAGATTTTATCGTGGTTAACAGTTTCATGGTTTCAATTCTAAAATCGAGTAAAATTGAATTCCACGCATTTCTTATTTCCTCTGTTGAAATGGTTATTTGAAATTGTTTTTTTATTGATTCGTAAAACATTTCATTGGAAATATCTCCTTTTTCCAATTCCTCAAATAATGTTGATGCGGCTAATTGTGAATATTGTTTATCGAAATCTTTAATGCCTATTTTGTCAAATGACCTACATACTTTTTCAAAATCGATATCAATTAACACTGCCCCTAAATCAAATAAAATATTTTTTACTGCTTTCATAAAATGATATGCCTTGAAATTAAAAATCAGAGTGAGAAAGAGAATGAAAGCGAAGAAAAAAGTAACAAGTCATTGTACGTTCTCACTATCATTCTCGCTCTGACTTTTTCTAGATATCCAGAGATGAATTATGTATAAACTTCAACAATGAAGCGGTATTTTTTAAATTTAATTTCTTTAAAATATTCGAGCGATGTACCTCAACCGTTCGAGAAGATAAAAACAACACTTCAGCAATTTCTTTCGAGGACATGCCGTCTTTTATCCGTTTAAGTACATCAATTTCTCTTTCAGATAATTTGCTGATATCTGGAAGTTCATCATCTTCAAATACTTGTTTGGCTAAATTTTCCTGAATCTCTTTGCAGATAAATATTTTACCTTCTATAACGGAAGTTATGGCATCAAACATTTCACTTTTTTGGCTGTTTTTTGTAACATAACCCAAGGCGCCATTTTTAAGCATTCGTTTTGCAAATGAGGGTTGGTTGTGCATGGAAACGCCAATTATTTTTGATCCTGGAGATCCTTTTTTTATGAGCTTGGTCGCATCAATTCCTGAAATGGGCATGATGTTGATGTCCATGATTACTACATCTGGACGCTTATTCTTTACAATTTCCATTGATTTTTCTGAGGTGTCGTTGCAAATTGAGAGCACAGAAAATCTTGGATCAGAATTAATCAATTCAGACCACATTTCAGCAATCAAATTATGATCGTCGAATATTATGATGGTTATTTTATTGCTCATATTTGATGATATTTTTTAAAGGCAATTCTATCGTGAAAATTGTTTCCATTTTTGAAGATTCTATTTTTGAACTACCACTATAAAAATAAGCCCTATTGGTTATACTATTTAAACCATTCCCTTTTTTTATTTTATTTACATTAAAAGCTTTCCCGTCATTTTTATAAACGATGAACAACATTGTTTTAGTACGTTTCAAAATCAATTTGATTTTTTTCGCATTAGCGTGTTTGATGGTATTTACAATGAGTTCTTGAATTATCCGATAAATTGTTTTTTGAGCATCTAATTCTAATTCATCTAAATCATCTTTTTTACAATCTACATCAAATTCAATCTGATTCATATCACTAAATTGATTGAATAGTTCTATGATTGCTTCTTTCAACCCAAGATCAATTAAAGCTGGTGGAACCAAGTTTCTAGAAATACGTCTGATTTCATTTAATGCTTCTTCAACTTTATCTTTTGCTTTATGTATTAGTTCGGGTTTAATATCGTTAGAACCAACAGCCATTTGCAAAAACAAACTCGTATAGGTTAATATATGTCCAACGCCATCATGCAATTCGTTTCCAAAGATTTCTCTTTGTTTTTCCTCTGCACTTATGGTGGCTTTCATGATTTCGTTTTGATGATTTATTTTCTCATCCTCAATCATTTTTTCCATTTTCCGCAATTGCGTAACATCCCAATGTATGCCTATTGAACCTTTTACTTTACCTTCTATATCAATAACTGGTGAACCACTTATAACCAAATCCAATATCTCACCTTTTGATTTTTTTACTTTTATCTCATAAATAGACTCGATTTTTTGTCGCCTTGTTTTGTCTATTTCGTTTACAACTCTTTTTGAATTGGGATCTGCAATAAAAACATCAGTGGCTTTTCTGCCTTTTAAATATTTAAATGAATAACCCATCATTCTTTCAAAAGCTTGATTTACCCATAATATTTTTTCATTCAAATCCACTTCCATAACACCTAAATACATATTTTCAAATAACGCCCTGTATTTATGTTCACTGGCAATTAAATAATTTTCTGTTCGTTTTATTTTGTCTATATCTGTATTGTAAAACAAAATTTTATACCCGTCTTCATTTACATTGGGAATGATTTTCGCTACCGATTCAACCCATTTTAAATGGCCGTTTTTCAACTTCATTCGAAATTCAAAACGATTGTTTTTATCAGTTATATTGTTTAACCATTCTATTTTTTCTAAATAATTTTTACATTCCGTACAAATGAATTTTTGTAGTTTCTGATTTAGCATTTCTTTTTCGGAAAATCCTAAAATGCGTTTGGAAGTTGGCGAAACATATTCAATAACACCAATTTCATTGGTAAGTAAAATAATGTCTGGAGAGTTTACTGTAATTAATTTCAGTTTTTCTTTTTCTATAAACAGTGTTTCCTGATATTTTTTTTCATTTGTAAGGTCGAAGAAAACGCCGATGTATCCTGCATAAGTACCATCAGCATAAAACCTAGGTACGCCTTTTTCCATTAGATTATAATACGTATTTTTTAATCCCTTTACCCGATATTCATTTATGAACGGCTGTTTCTTTGAGAGATTTTTTTTCCAAGTTTGTATAACACTTTCACGGTCATCGGGATGAATTTTTGAAAGATAACGTTGAGGCGTTTTTGCTTTTTCTACAGAGTATCCCAAGAAATTATCTGATGCTTGGTTGCTATAAATGATTTTATTTTCCGAATCGGAAACCCAGGCCATTACTGGAATATTTTCCATTAAATTTCTGAATCTTTCTTCACTTTCTTTCATTTGCATTTCATACAAATGTTCCTGAGTTACATTCGAAATTCTTCCGCTTATAAAAATATCATCCAATTCAAGATCGTATTGTTTATAAATTTCTTCCGACAACCAAAAACGCTCCCCTGTAATTTTATTTTTTACTTCGTAACTCAGTTTTAATTTATCGCCTAATTTGAGTCCGATTATTTTTTTATAATGTGCTTTGGGAGATTCACTTATTACACATTCACTTTTGCTTAAAAATAAATTAGATTCGGTTTGATCATCGAAGCCAAAAAACTGTTTCCAGGTATTGGTGAGTAAGTTTTTGACTTTTTTATTTGCGTAAATTATAAAATAAGCATCATCCGTTGATTCAAGAAAATTATTCAATCGATGATAATTTTCTTGGGCTTTTAAACGAAGGATATTTTTTTCGGTAACATCCGCTCCGTAGAAATTGAAGTAGTTTTTTCCTGCTATTTTTTTGTAATAAAACAGGTATTGTTTTTCATTTGAAATCAAATCAAAACTACCATTATCATCAATTAATGAAACAATATGCTTCCAAAATTTTTCAATTGAAAACTTCAACCCATTATAGGTTACAATTTTAATTTTTATTGACGCTGGATTTTTAAAAAGAATTTCTCCATCAACACCAATTCTAAAAGTTGGATTGGGATTAACGAGCGGAAATTGTGCAATATCCTCCAATTCTTGTGTTCTTTCCTTAACTTTTGTTTCTAAAGATGCAGAAAGTTTTTTTAATTGATCATTGAGCGTTTGGTACTCATTTTCAGAAATTTTGAAAGAGTGCTCACTGAGTTCGCGGTCTTTTTCATAATTCATATAACTTTCACTGATAGCAGATAAAAACGGCAGAAGTCGTTCTTCTACATTTGGGTTATCTCCAAGATATTTTTTTAACTGTCTCTGTAAAAGCTTGTGGTACATCTATTTATACGTGTTCTGAAAAAGTAGTAATTGTTATTGTTTGATTATGAAGATAAGATATATGATCCTCTTTTTGTGGAGAAATTTCGCCATACGAAAAGAAACCAATAACATTAGTTGTGTTTGGAAAGCATTCAACTGCTGCTTCAACCTCTTCCTCAATTCGATTTGCGAGTACTAACTTTCTGCCTACACAGCTTACGATAATAGCGAATTCTGGAGTAATTTTATTACCCAAATTTTCACAAGCAGCTATACCAGCCTCCGAAGCAGCAAGCACAAGTCGATCAAAATTTGATTTCATGAATCGAATGGTAGATCCCTCAGGAACATTACCCGCAAATTTCATGATTTTGTTTTCATTGTCTATGGATAAAATGGTTCGAACAATAAAAAAATTATGGTCTTCCGTCTTGATAGAAATGGGAAATAACAATGCAGATGCGGGTAATTCTTTGGCATATCTTCCTAGATAGGTTTTGTACATGTCCAAAGCATTTTCTCCATCAATTTCATGTAAGAAGTTTCCATCTGATTTGGTAATGGTTTTTTCAGGACCAAAAACATCCCATCCCGCTTTTTTACCTGTACCCACATGAATGTGGTTGCCATACAATCCCATTAAAACAACGTTTCCTTCTTTGTAATTTTCATTTAAACCAACATAAGTTTTTTGAAAACGATCGCCATCTCCGGCAATGCCTCCAGAAATTTGAATGTTTTCGCCAATTTCTGATTTGATGCCCGTTAATAAATCGTCTCCATTAACTAAGTTTCCATCAGAAAGCATGAAAATATGTGTAAGGTTTTCCTTGTTGAGTTTCTTTCCTAAATTAACACCAAAATCAAAGCTATTTTTATAGTTGGATAAATTGTCTACAACTGTTTCAATGGGCGTTTTTTCAAATTGAATGGCAGAACAGATTATTGAATTTTCTTCTACATTGGTTTGATTAATTTCACCAGCAGTGGTAGCGCTTATTATTTGAGCATTTTTGAATGTAGCGGCTAAAAAACTTAAGATGTTATTATTTTCTATCAAATTAACACCAGTGAAAACAAGCAACACATCAATGGTATCATTATCATCACTTTCTATGTTATGCCATTTGTTTTCTTTGAATTGTATATTCCTGGTTTTCATACTTTTTAGATTATTGAATTTTCAAAAATAGCGTTAATTAATCCTATGAAAAAGAATGGAAGGAAGGAATATATTATTTATACAATACTACGTAGTTACAATAAGTATTTATACTTAGTTCCTAATGTTTGTTAAAAGAAAAAATGATTTATTAACTATTCCAAAGGGATAAAATTTCTTCGGTGTGGGTTTTGGCTTTGGGCTTGTTGATGATGTGTTTAATAATTCCTTTTGCATCTATTAAAAATGTGGTGCGCAATAAGCCCATGTATTTTTTTCCGTACATGCTTTTTTCACCCCATACGCCATATTTTTCTATTATGTTCAATTCAGGATCAGCTATTAAAACAAATGGAAGTTGATGTTTAGTTTCAAATTTTTTATGCTTTACCACCTCGTCTGGACTAACGCCAATTACCACAAAATTTTGTTCAGCAAGTGATTCTATATTGTCTCTAAAATTGCAAGCTTGCGTAGTACAAGTTGGGGTATCATCTTGAGGATAGAAATACAAAACAATGTTGTGGCCTTTGTAATCTGCTAAAGAAACGGTGTTCCCATTTTGATCTTTTCCTATGAAGGTTGGGGCTTTTGTGCCGGGTTGAATGGTTGACATAAGAAGAGGTTTAAGAGGTTTATGAAGTTTAAGAGGTTTATGAAGTTTAATGGTTTAATCCGCTAAACTGGTTTAATGGTTGATCGAAATTTTATTGGTTTGATAATTAGCAATACTGGCGCCGGTTTCCTAACCGGTGTCGTAATAGATTTAATTGGAATGAAATCCAATACTACATCCAGCATCCTGCATCCTACTTTTATTACCTCACAAATTGATAATTTCTTTCCGTTTTATTGCCTACCAAATCTGTAACAATAATCTGTAAATTATGTTCGCCGGGAGTACATTTTTCATCGAATTCATATACAAATACTTTGCCTTTATCATTGCTGCATAAAATCCATTCGCCGTCGAGTAAGGCGGTAAAATTTGCGATATCAACCGAATTGTCAGATACAGAAAAAGCAATTCTATTTAAATTTTGCGCATTGATACCATTATGAAATCCACCAACTGGTATTACAACAGGCGGTGTAGTGTCTTTTAATAATTGATAAATACCAAAATCTCTGAAACTTGCATTGTACCAACCTTTATTATACACTGCTTTTTTAAACCGATGTCTGCCATGTGCCACTTGTTTCATCACAATTTTGCTGGAATCTTCAATATCAAAATCACCTTTTATCCATGTTTTAAAATAACAATGAGACGGAATTTTATCATCCTGAACTTGAAAGATTTTACCTGGTAATTCTTTAACCTTTACATGAAAAGAATCATACAAACAACTGTCTTTTAAATAAAACAAAATGGATTCATTTTCAAAAACGTTAACCATATTGGGTTGAAACATTTTTGCAGATTCTGATTTGATGGGCTTTAAGGGTGATTCACTTTTTGTTAAGTCAAATTTTAATTTGGATTGATTTCCATTGGCATCGCTCACTACAATGTTTATGTCATGTAAATTATTATCTGTTAACCTTATCAAACCATCTTCACCTTTTGCTGTTTTATAAATTCCATTTTTATAGCCAGGAAGTGGAGAAAGATGCTGTAAAAAAGGGCCGCCTGATTCGTGGGTTTTATAATCAATATGTGCATTAAGAAAACGGGTTTGATCATAGCCTGTGCTATCCATTTCGAAGCCACTTATTGCATTGTTATCAAAAAATAATTCTGCACGATAAATTCCATTTTGATTGGTGGAATTGGTATATCTATCAAATGCTGTAATGGCAAAACTTACAACATCTGAATTAACCAAAATTTTACCGCCCATTGGTTGATACACGCCATTTATTTTTTTTAATGGAAATATTTGGGGTGATTGCTCGTACGTACTAACACGTCTATCATAAACAGCCAATCGAATAATGTTGGGTGCAACATTATCCTCAAGAGGGAATCCATACAACAATGGATTAAGTACTTTATCAGATTTAGTATCTCTAATTTCAAAATGTAAATGTGGACCTTGAGAGCCGCCTGTGTTTCCGCTGTATGCGATGAATTCTCCTTTTTTAACAGGAAACTGATTAGCTGGAATTTCTACTACAACTCTCCATTGTTTCAATTTATATTGTTGTTCACGAATATATTTTTCAAGTGTTGGATTAAAATCATTTAGATGTGCGTATAAAGTAGTCGTTCCATTGGGATGATTGATATAAATGGCTCTTCCAAATCCAGTGGGATCTATATTAATTTTTGCTACATACCCATCAGCAGCAGCCAAAATAGGCATGTTTACCCTTGAATCTGTTCTACAATCCAAACCCATGTGATAATGATTGGGACGGAGTTCGCCAAAATTAGCTACGATGCCAATTTTAGCTTGCACAGGCCAAGTATAATAATTTTGAACGATGTTTTTTTCGGGAAAAAGTTGTGCAAAAATGGAACCCGTAAACGAAAAAAATACCGAAATGAAAAGGGATAGTTTTAAGCATTTTTTCATGGGGGTAAAGGTAGAGGATTTTAGGTAGGGGTTTAAAATTTTAAACCCTTACGAGGTATGTGAGGTTTATGAGGTTCGTAGGGGTTGAAAATTTTCAACCCTTACAAAATGTTTAATTATGTTTCAAAATTAGACATTTTTGATATTGAAATTATGAGGTTGTTGAGGAAATAGGGGTTGAAAATTTTCAATCCTTACAAAAATTGAAACGTTCAAAAAGTTCAAGAGGTTAATTCATGTTCCAAAAATTATCCTTTCAATTTATTCAAATAATGCTTTCGCTTCCTTGAACACCTTTAATAGCCCACCGTTTCAACTGTGGATGTAGAAAAAAAAAGACCATGAATCAACATGGTCTTTTTTGAAAATTTTGAGTGCCTTTTTTATTTAGCAAGCGCCATTTCTAAGTTTACAGTAAAATCAATATCAGATCCTACAACAGAACCACCTGCTTCTGTAAGCGTATTCCATTTTAAACCATATTCTAAACGATTAATAGTACCTGTAGCTTTGAAACCTGCTTTGGTATTGCCATAAGGGTCTTTTGTAGTACCACCATATTTTACAGCAAATGTTACTTTTTTAGTAACGTCTCTGATGGTTAAATTCCCTACAAGCTCATACATAGCACCTGATTTCTTTTTGAAAGAAGTACTAACAAAAGTCATTTTCGGGAATTTTTCAGCGTTAAAGAAATCATCACTTTTTAAATGCCCATCACGGCTTTCATTGTCTGTATTGATGCTATTTACATCTACTGTGAAATTAATTTTTGCGTCAGAAAAGTCATCTTTAGTAGTCACCATATTGCCATCAAATATTTTGAAACTTCCATCTACTTCAGAGATTACCAAGTGAGAAACGGAAAATTTTAAACCAGAATGCATTTTATCTACATTCCAGGTTTTTGCTGTTTGAGCAAATGAGACACTTGTAAAAGCAAAAGCTACAAGCAAAAGAGTACATAATTTTTTCATGATTTTTTTAATTTTAATTTTTAAATAGAAACCAAAAATATGATTTTTTACTTCATAAAAATTAATTGTTGTATGATGTTGATTTGAGAGGTTTATGAGGTTGTAAGGGTTGAAAATTTTCAACCCTTACAAGATGTTTGAGAGGTTTGTGACGTTAATTCATATTCCAACAATTAGCATTTATAGATAAACAAGCATCTATATTTTGTCCATGATTTCCAAATTGTCCATTCTTTGAACACCTTTAATAGCCCACCGTTTCAACGGTGGGTGTATAGGCATTTAAGGTTCAAGACGTTTATTCATGTTCCAAAAATTAGCAGTTTAAGTTTTTTAAATAACCAGTTTGATTGTTTTAAACCACCGTTTCAACTATGGGTGAAGAGAAATGATGTCGATCAACCTTAAACCATTAAACCAGCTAAGCGATTTAAACCGTTAAACCTCCATGGTTCCCTCCACCAAAAATTATTTTCAAAACCAAGCTTTTACATTTACTTTTGCACGCCACTTTTTAAGGCGCACCATTATGCCAAAAAACAACTCCATTCAATCAGTTTTAATTATCGGAAGCGGTCCAATTGTTATTGGCCAAGCTTGTGAATTTGATTACAGCGGCACTCAAGCTGCTAGAAGCATTCGTGAAGAAGGTGTAAAAGTTATACTCATCAATAGCAATCCGGCTACCATCATGACCGATCCAATGATGGCTGATCGTGTGTATTTATTGCCATTGACAGTAGAAAGCATTGAGCAAATTTTAGAAGAAAATCAAATTGATGCTGTTTTGCCAACTATGGGTGGACAAACCGCACTTAATCTTTGTAAAGAAGTAGACGAGTTGGGCATTTGGGAAAAATATAATGTAAAACTTATTGGTGTTGATATAAAGGCCATTGACAAAGCTGAAGACCGTGAAAAATTCAGACAATGGATGATTGAAATGAACATTCCGGTTTGCCCTGCTAGGATTGCAAACTCGTTTTTAGAAGGTAAAGAATTTGCCCAGGAAATCGGTTTCCCATTGGTAATCCGTCCCTCTTTTACATTGGGTGGCAGTGGCGGTGGTATCGTTTTCAAAAAAGAAGAACTTGATGAAGCACTCCATAATGGTTTAACAGCATCTCCCATTCATGAAGTTTTGGTTGAAAAAGCCGTTTTGGGCTGGAAAGAATTTGAATTGGAATTATTAAGAGACAATGCAGACAATGTAGCCATCATTTGTACTGTTGAGAATTTCGACCCAATGGGCGTGCATACGGGCGATAGCATTACCGTTGCACCAGCAATGACTTTATCTGATACAGCTTACCAATTGAT
This sequence comes from Chitinophagaceae bacterium, assembly GCA_027489035.1. GTDB lineage: Bacteria > Bacteroidota > Bacteroidia > Chitinophagales > Chitinophagaceae > Ferruginibacter. The sequence continues at coordinate 173,779 of JAIYAN010000012.1, read as the reverse complement.
GCGCAACACCGCAATTAGCATGATGCGTAATTTGGGCAATTTTGCAGGCGGATGTAATGTTCAATTTGCTTTAAATCCTCAAACCGAAGAAATCATTGTAGTAGAAATCAATCCAAGGGTTTCTCGATCTTCAGCTTTAGCTAGCAAGGCAACCGGTTATCCCATTGCAAAAATTGCCGCTAAATTGGCACTCGGTTACAATCTTGATGAACTTAAAAATCAAATCACACAATCTACTTCCGCTTATTTTGAACCTGCTTTAGATTATGTGATTGTAAAAATACCGCGCTGGAATTTTGATAAATTTAAAGGGGCAAATGATACCCTTGGTTTTCAGATGAAAAGCGTTGGCGAAGTAATGGGTATTGGTCGCAGTTTTGCTGAAGCCATTCAAAAAGCTTGTCAAAGTTTGGAAAACGAAGCCGTTGGTTTGGGTTATTATGGCAAAAGCTTAATGCACACCGAAGAATTACTCGAATACATCAAAATACCAAAATGGGATAGACTGTTTCGAATTAAAGATGCATTGATGGCTGGTGCTAGCGTTAAAAATATCTGCGAAAAAACAAAAATAGATCGTTGGTTTATCTATCAAATACAAAAAATTTGTGACCTCGAAAAACAAATTCAAAAACATAATTTAAGTACGCTTCCAGATGATTTATTGTTTGAGGCAAAACAAATGGGATTTAGTGACGAGCAATTGTCGCGAATCATGCAGGAAGATAATAGTGAATTGATTTATGCACGCAGAAAAGAAATGGGATTAACCCGTGTATTCAAAATGGTGGACACTTGTAGTGCCGAGTTTGCTGCAAAAACACCTTATTTCTACTCTACTTTTGAAAGAAAACCCATTGAAGGAAATCTGACTTCAAACGAATCTATCGTAACAGATAAAAAGAAAATTATTGTTTTGGGAAGTGGACCAAATCGTATTGGACAAGGCATTGAATTTGATTACTGCTGTGTACATGGATTGTTGGCGATTAAAGAATGTGGTTACGAAGCCATCATGGTGAATTGTAATCCTGAAACCGTTTCTACTGATTTTGACATTGCCGATAAATTATATTTTGAGCCTGTCTTTTGGGAGCATCTTTGGGAGATTATTGAACACGAAAAACCTGAAGGTGTAATTGTTCAATTGGGTGGACAAACTGCTTTAAAATTGGCAAAACGTTTACATGCAAAAGGCATAAAAATTATTGGAACCTCATTCGACAATATGGATATCGCCGAAGATAGAGGCCGTTTCAGCGATACATTGAAAGCATTGGATATTCCTTATCCAAAATATGGTACAGCTTATAATACAGACGAAGCCATTGAAGTAGCGCAAGAAGTGGGTTATCCGGTTTTAATTAGACCAAGTTATGTTTTGGGTGGACAAAGAATGCGTATTGTGTTAAACGATGAAGAACTTGAAAAAGGTGTGTTGAGTTTGTTGAAACATTTACCAGGAAATAAAATCTTAATTGATCATTTCTTAGACCGTTGTCAAGAAGCTGAAATCGATGGAATATTTGATGGCACTGATTTTCATGTAATGGGCGTAATGGAACATATTGAACCGGCTGGAATTCACAGTGGAGATAGTAATGCAGTGTTGCCTCAATTTAATTTGAGTCCATTGATTGTTCACACTATGGAAGAATATGCCGAAAAAATTGCGCGTGCTTTAGATATACGTGGCTTAATCAATATTCAATTTGCGATTAAAAACGGAAACGTATTTATAATAGAAGCAAACCCAAGGGCTTCACGTACTACACCGTTTATTGCCAAAGCATATCAAATTCCTTATTTGAATATTGCTACAAAAGTAATGATGGGAACAGCCAAATTGAAAGACTTTACATTTGAAAAAAAGCTTGAAGGTTTTGCCATAAAAGAACCGGTATTTTCTTTTAATAAATTCCCTGGTGTAAATAAAGAACTTGGGCCAGAAATGAAAAGCACTGGAGAAGCCATTCGTTTTATTAAAGATTTACGCGATCCTTATTTCCGTCAATTATACAAGGAAAGAAGCATGCATTTGAGTAAATAAACTTCAGTGCAATTTAGTCTGCGGAAGTTTATTTTTGGGTATGCTCAAAACAATCCCATTATGGAAACAAGCGCCGCTTTTAAGGGTTATCATACCTATGTCTATCGGTATTATAACGCAATGGTATTTTCCCATTTCTATGTTTTGGTTGCTGGTTTTACTGTCAGTTTGCCTACTTAATTTTTTCTTTTTTTACACTTTATCAATATCACTTCGATATAAATTTCGTTATGTTCAATCTGTAATGTTATTAAGTATCATTCTTTTATTAGGAATGATGTTAACATGGAATAAAAATCTTCATCATCATCAAAATTGGTATGGACATTTTTATAAAAAAGAACAAGCTATTCTGGTTAGGATTGATGAACCTTTAACTGAAAAAGAAAAAACGTTCAAAACCATAATTGCTGTAAAAAAAATTGTTTCTGAAAAAGAAAAGCATACTGCCTTTGGAGATATTTTGGTGTATTTTAAAAAAGGAAATAAAGCATCGAATTTAAAATACGGAGATATCATTTGGATAAAAAAGCCATTGCAAAATATAACCAATTCTGGTAATCCAGGATCATTCAACAATCAGCAGTATCAATCCTTTCAGCAAATTTATCATCAAGTATATTTAACCGAAAAAGATTACATCGTAACAAAAAAAAACGAAGCAAATAAATTGCGGAAAACGGTTTATTCCCTTCGGGATTTCACTCTATATGTATTGAAGCAAAACCTCTCCAATAAAAATGGAATTCTTGGCATTGCTGAGGCATTATTAATTGGATATAAAAACGACCTAGATTCAACCCTTACACAAGCATATAGCAAAGCGGGTGTTGTACACATCATTGCCATTAGCGGCTTGCATTTGGGATTGATTTATGGATTGTTGCTTTGGCTGTTGAATAGAATACCCTATGTTCATAAAAATGAATGGATAAAAGCATTGATATTGTTAAGTTGTTTGTGGATATTTTCGTTAATGACGGGTGCTTCTGCTTCCGTGTTGCGCAGTGCAGTTATGTTTACGTGCATCATCTTTGGAAACGTAATGAACAGAAAAGCATCAATCTATAATTCACTTGCAGCATCCGCATTTTTATTGCTTTGTTTTAATCCTTATTTGCTTTGGGATGTTGGATTTCAGTTGAGTTACTTGGCCATTATTGGCATTGTGTGGTTGCAAAAACCGATACAAAATTTGTTCAGCCCTAAAAATATCATCCTTTTAAAAATTTGGGAAATGTCTTCCATTACGATTGCTGCACAACTTATCACTTTTCCCATTTGCATTTATTATTTTCATCAGTTTCCCAATCTATTTTTACTCAGTAATTTAATTGCAGTTCCTTTATCTACCATCATCTTATTTGCAGAAATATTTTTAGTCGTATTTTATAAAATTTCATTTTTAGCAAAATTGATTTCTACATTTATTTTTTATGCGATACGATTTATAAATGAAACCATTGTGCAGATTAATAATATTCCGTTTTCTATTTGGGATAATATTTATGCAGATGCTTGGAGCACAATATTTTTATATGGAATTGTGGTATTTGGATTGTGTTGGATTTTAGAACATCAAAAACAATTTTTTAAACTTTCCCTTTTTTGCAGTTTATTGTTTTTTGGAAATTATGCATTTGCAGAAATCAAAGCCCTTCAACAACATAAGTTAATTATTTACAATAATGCGCATCAATTGGCAATTGATTATTTCTATAAAAATAATTACCAGTTTTTAGGAGATACATCTGTTGAAAATGATACTAAAATAAATTCATTTTTATTAAAGCCATCTAGAATTTATCATCGTGCCAATCATCCACAAGAAAAAAATATAAAACCTCCTTTTCACAAACAGATTATTTCATTTAAAAATAAACGATTGATGATTATAGATAAGGCGTGTAAATTTCAACCCAATCAACAAAAAATCGATATAGATGTGTTGTTGATATCTAAAAATCCGCGTTTACACATCAGCGATATTATTTGTGCTATTAAGCCAAAATGGATTGTAATGGATGCATCTAACAATTTGTGGAAAACATCAAAATGGAAAAAAGAATGTGAAGCGCTAAATTTGCGTTGCTTTTCAATTAAAGATCAAGGTGCATTTGTGATGAACATGCAATAAATCTAAAAATAAACCAATCAATATTCAAGATGAAAAAAATTCAATCCGCATTAATTTCTGTTTTTTATAAAGAGGGACTTGAGCCAATTGTTCAATGTTTACATCAACATGGCGTAACCATTTATAGCACTGGTGGTACAAGAGAGTTTATTGAAAAATTAAATATCCCTTGTGTATCTGTAGAAAGTTTAACCGGCTTTCCTTCAATACTAGGCGGCAGAGTGAAAACCCTTCATCCGCTTGTGTTTGGCGCCATTTTAGGCAAACGCGCTGATGATGTACACAAAGCAGAAATGCAACAATATCAAATCCCAGAATTTGATTTAGTAATTGTGGATTTATATCCTTTTGAAGAAACCGTTAATAGTTTTGCTAACCAGGAATTGGTTGATGAAAGTCCAATCATTGAAAAAATTGATATTGGCGGTCCGTCTATGATTCGTGCTGCTGCTAAAAATCATCAAGACGTAACAGTAGTAGCCGCCAAACGCGAATACGAATTATTGTACCAATTATTAAGTACACAAGAATGTAAAACCAGTTTTGATCAACGTAGATTTTTTGCCGTTAAAGCATTTGATGTTTGTAGTCATTACGATAATGCGATTTCTAATTATTTTAATCAAACCAATTTTATAACGCCATTCAACAAAGAAAAACGCAGTTTACGTTATGGCGAAAATCCACATCAACCTGCAAGTTTTTATGGAAATTTAAATGAAGTATTTACACAACTTAATGGCAAAGAGTTATCGTATAATAATTTAGTGGATGTAGACGCTGCCATTCAAATTATTCAAGAATTTACATCAACTACGTTTGCCATCATTAAACATACCAATGTTTGTGGAATTGCGCAAGCAAACACCTTGAAATCGGCATGGGACTTAGCTTTGGCAGGAGATCCTGAAAGTGCATTTGGCGGAGTTTTGGTTTGCAATGACACAATGAATGTAGAAACCGCTAATGCCATCAATGAATTATTTTTTGAAGTATTGATTGCGCCTAAATTTGATGAGGAAGCATTGCGCATTTTATCAACTAAAAAGAACAGAATTTTACTTCAACTTAAACAAAACGAATTGCCAAAAACACAGTTTAAATCTTTATTAAACGGTGTATTAATTCAAGATAACAATATTGGAAATTTTGCAGAATGGAAAGAAGAAGGCGGGAGAATTGCTTCTGATGGAGAAAAAGATGATTTGATTTTTGCCAACTTGGTTTGTAAACATTTAAAAAGCAACGCCATTGCATTGGTTAAAAACAAACAATTGATTGGAAAAGGATGCGGACAAACCAGTCGTATCGATGCTTTAAGACATGCCATAGAAAAAGCCAAACAATTTAATTTTGATTTGAAAGAAGCTGTTTTGGCAAGTGATGCATTTTTTCCATTTGATGATTGTGTAAAAATTGCACATGAAGCAGGAATAACTGCGTTCATTCAACCGGGAGGTTCGATCCGTGATGCAGATTCTATCAACTATTGCAAAGCAGAAAACTTGGTGATGGTAATAACAGGACAAAGACATTTTAAACATTAATTTGAGCGACAATTCGATAAATAAATCTTCAGCTGGTGGTTATTTTGCATTAGCAACGACCAGTATTTTATGGGGTACAACGTGGGTTGCTAGTAAAGTTGCCGTAGAGCAATTGCCAGGCCTTCAAGTAGCTTATATACGACAGTTTATTGCTGGTACATTATTCATCTGTTTTTTTTCTTTCGTAAAAAAAATGCCGCTACCCAATTGGAAAGAATTTAAAATTATCTTTCTGATGTCTATACTGATGTTTGTAATTGCCAACGGATTAAGCAGTTGGGGGTTAAAATATTTACCAACTGGATTAGCTTCTTTAATTGGCGCACTATCGCCTTTAAGTGTAGTGGTCATTGAATGGATATTCTTTAAAAAAAGAAATGTTTCTACTTTAACTTTTATTGGATTGATTTTAGGCATTGCCGGAGTTGGTTTTGTGTTTTACAAAAACATGTTTAGCAAAATAGATAGTGATTTAATTTTAGGATTATCGCTTTCAATTGTTGCGATGTTATCTTGGAGTTTATGTACTGTTTTTTTATCTCGAAATAAAATTGGCCTTAATCCATATTATTCTTTGGGATGGCAAATGATACTAGGGTCATTGATGTTATTTGCCATTGTACATTTTACACAAGAACCCATACCGATAAAGGAAATAACAAGTAAATCGTGGTTTGCTATTTTTTATTTAATTGCTGCTGGTTCTATCATTAGTTTTATTGCATTTATTTATTCCCTTAAAAAGTTACCTCCTGCCATATCTTCTCTATATGCTTATATCAATCCAATTGTAGCGATGATAAGTGCATCTATTTTATTAGCAGAAAAACTAACACTAACCATTTTAATGGGAACAATTGTAACCATAGTTGGTGTATATATTGTAAACCATAGCGTTAAAAGAGATCAGGAGAAAATTATTGTAGAGCCTGAGATATAAATTTTGCATACATTTCTCTCCAACCTGCAAAAGACTTATCCGTTCCTAAAAAATTGTTATGAAAAATAGGGACAAATAATCCGTCTGCTTCAGCACAAATATTTTTGTAATGCATGATTTCCTCGAAACTTTTTTCAGCGTCTTGTTCTTGTTCGTAAAAACTATTGGCATCCATAAAACAAAACGGAATTATTTTTAAAGAGGTCATGGTTTCTTTTGATAAATTATACCAATAAAAACTTCCAGCAAATGAAGCCCTGAAACCGTTGATGCTGCCATATCCCATGCTAAAGTCTTTTTTAATGCCGCATTCAATCAAGCGTTCGTAGCCTTCTGGCAATGTGAAATGTATATAATGATGGCGCGAGTAAAAAACTGGCTCTTGAGTGATGGATTCAAGCGATTTTTTTTCGTCTTTTAAATACCTAATGTTCTTTTTGCTTTTCCAAGATGGATGTAACCCTATTTTATATTTATTAAGATGATGTTTAATTAAATTCTGCATCGGATTTCTTTTCAGTGAAATGTTTTTATCAAACTGATTAACTGAATTTGCCACCAAGAAAAAATAGTAAATATCGAGTTTTAAAGGATTATGCAATTGATCTAAAAAAGCATAGGAATCAAATGGATCTTTTTTTAATTTAAACAATACATATAATCTTTCCAAACTTGGCTGTTTCAAGAATCCGCCGAGGTTTCGTAAAAAACCTTTGTTTTTAAAAGACCAAGCCATATCAATATCGTATGTTAATATGGATTTGAAAGATTGGTTGGAGATTTCTATGTTTGGAAACTTACTGATCAATAATTGACCAAAATGTTTAACCCAAAAATTGACAACTGGTTTTTGCAGAAAATTGTTTTTAAACGCGATTGAATTTTCATGTGCGTATCTACCGAAAATGTCTTTTTCATGTGGCAAGTATTCTTCGTATCTGCTAATTAAATAAAAGGTAGCTGCAAAAATATCAAACGCCAAATCTGCATCATTTACATAAAAAAAAGCTGAATTTCCATAGGCTTCAAAACATTGTATATGCTGATGTTTGATTTCTGTTTCAAATAGTAACCCATGTGGCTTTATGTGAAAATTATGTGATTCAATTTTTTCATTGCTGTAATTGATTACAATTTGATTAGCAACTAAACAGTCTGATTTATTTGTAGTAATGACATAATCCAAACCCAACTGCTCTTTTAAAATAAAATGACAGATATAGTTTAAACGTGGCGTTATTTTATGGGTGTAAAACAGTATCATATTGGACTTGAAAAAGTATAACTCAACTAATATAACACTTTATTGAGTATTGGGCATCGAAACAAATGCGTTATTTCTTCTCTCGTTCTTTCCAAAGTTGATTAAAGGTTTTTTCTGTGAAATTCAAATCTCCTCTTGAAGCAGTCCAAGAAGTAAATAATTTATTTACAATTTTGTTTTTCATTTTGGCATTTCCAAGATTCAACAAACTGCGATGTAGGTTTGATAATTTCCAGATTTTCCAAGCCATTTTTTCAGAAAAATTTGCATTTCCTTGTTCAACAGATTCATGTCTATTATCAAGCAATAATTCATGTAGGTTGATTTTAACCGAGCAAACTTCGGTACAATTTCCACATAAAGAAGATGCATAACTGAGATGCTTAAACGATTCTAACCCTTGAAGATTTGGCGTTATCACACTCCCAATTGGACCGCTGTAAGTAGCGCCATAACTATGCCCGCCGATATTTTTATACACCGGACAAGCATTTAAACATGCGCCGCAACGAATACAATAAAGACTCTCTCTTTGTTTTGGGTTTTTTAAAATATTGGTGCGTCCATTATCCAATAAAATCACAAACATTTCTTCAGGGCCATCCGTTTCATTGGGTTGTCGAGGACCTGTAACAATGGTATTATAAACTGTAAGTTGTTGACCTGTACCAAACGTACTAAGTAAAGGCCAAAATAAAGCAAGGTCGTTTAAAGAAGGAATTACTTTTTCTATACCAACAACAACAATATGCGTTTTTGGGAACGCGCAACTTAATCTTGCATTTCCTTCATTTTCGGTGATGGCGATTCCACCAATGTCACTGATGATAAAATTGGCACCGGTAACCCCAACTTCTGCTTCTACATATTTTTTTCGAAGAATATCTCTAGCAACAAGCGTTAATTCCTGTGGGGTTAAATTTGGATCTGTTCCTAATTTCTCCGCAAATAGTTTGGCTACATCTTCTTTGCTTTTGTGCATCGCAGGTGTAACGATATGATAAGGCGATTCGCCATCCAATTGTTGAATATATTCACCTAAATCTGTTTCAACGCTTTCAATTCCATTATCTTCAAGCGCTTGATTTAAATGAATTTCTTCGGTAACCATGCTTTTGCTCTTTACCAAAGTTTTGCAATCTCTTGCTTTACAAATGGCTAGAATTTCTTTAATGGCATCTTCGGTATTTTCTGCCCACAATACTTTTCCTCCGCGTTTATTGAATTGCAATTCAAAATTTTCCAGTTGTTTATCTAAATTTTCTAATGCACGCCATTTGATGTTTTTTGCACGCTCTCTAGCATACTCCAACGCGCTAAATTGCAGCTTTCCCTGAGGTACAGCCGCGTTGTATTTTCCAATATTGAAATTGATTTTACGACGATGTTCTAAATCTGCCGCTTTAATGTTCGCTTTATTAATAAATATGTTTGAAGTATCTGTCATGATGATTGAAGTGCAAATTAACCAATGAAAGTTAATATAAAAAATAAGCTGCTGCTGCTAAAGCTCCCCTTCTACCTGGACATTCTAAAACGGCTACTTTTTTATAATCCGAATAACGAATTAAATACTCCCCATCCAACATTCCTATTTTTTTATAATCCGAATAACGAACGATATAATTGCCATCAAACTTGAGTATTTTTTTATAGCTGTTGTAATCAACTAAATAATCGCCATCGAATTTGTACAACTTTTTATAATTGTTGTAGTTGACTACATAATCACCATCTACTTTTAAAACGTATTTATAAGTTTGATAGTCCTTTATTCTGCATTGGGATTTTGCAATTGCAGTAATTAACAACAAACAAGTTATGAGTGAAATTAAACATCTAAACATGGCAATTGTTTTGTTTGAAATTAAGGTGCTTTTTTTAGTATTATTTTTTTACAGCCGTTAAAGAATATACCATCGGAATTTTATGCGTTAATTTTTTAATTCTAAATTTTCCAGGTTCAAATTCAATGGTATTTAAAAAACAACTGTAAGGCGAATAATCATATTCGTCGAAATCTTCCACTTGCAAATGATTATTATTTAACGACTTGAAAACCTCATTCAATCCATGATTCCACATGACATAAGATTGCTTTAAATCAGCTGCCTTGTCTGCATAAGTTCCCAAATATTCTTCCACAATTGGACCCGAATTAAAATAATCATACCCAATTTTATCAAACTGATCATCAAACATCCAAACGACAGGATGAAATTCTACAAAAATAAATTTGCCATCTGGCTTTAAAAATGAATGGATAATGTTTGCCCATTTATCTAAATCTGGAAGCCATCCAATGGTGCCGTATGAAGTAAAAACAATGTCAAATTCTTCAGTCAAAAATGATTTTAAATTGTAAATATCACAACAAATAAAATTAACATTTACATTCATTTGTGCTGCAATTTCTTTACCCTTTTCAATCGCTTTTTCGGAGAAATCTACTGCAGTTACTTTGGCACCCAACTTTGCTAACGAAATACTGTCTTGTCCAAAATGACATTGCAAATGCAATACAGATTTACCAGCTATATTGCCCAGTAAATTTAATTCAATGTCTTTTAAAGAAGTTTGCCCTTGTAAGAATGCTGCTTGGTTGTAAAATTCTGAAGTTAGATGAATGTCTACTTTATTGTTCCAAGAACTTTTATTAATGTTGATATAGTCGAGTGACATAAAGATTTTATTTATTGATGAATATAAACACTATCCATCAAAAAGCGAGCATCTGACTGAGGAAATTTAAAATACATATAGCCTAAATTAGAAGTGCTGTATAAGTAAGTAGATTGTAAATTTTGAAAAATCATCGTACAAACACAACCTTCATATTTTACAACTGGTGAAATTACAATCGTGTCGTTAATTGTATTTACATTGAAATTATTAAAATTACCACATCCATTATTTGCATTGTAATGAATATTGATATTGATGGGTTGATTTACGAATGCACTATCGGGCATGCTTACTTGTGATACTGCTTCTGAAATAAAATAGGTGCAGCCGGTTTCATTTTCGGTTCTGCAAGAAAAAAATACCAAAGTCATCATTGGTAATAAGTAAATTAATTTTTTGAGTATTTTTTTGTTCATTTTATTAATTTAAAAATTTGATTCAATATACGCTTTTGCTTCATCTTGTGTTAGTGTTGAAAAATTTTTATATCGCTGATGCACATCAATAATTTCGGCTATTGCGTCTGCAACGAGTTGTTGATTTGACCATGTTTTTAAATCCGCAATAACAATTTCTAAACATCCGCTTTTATAGGCAATTTGTCCAAGTACATGAACCAATGTTTTTCTAACACGGGAAGTATTGTCAAATTGAAGTTCCTTAAGTAAAGGCAGAATATCTTGCGGGTATTTTCTACCCCTTAATTCAATACCATGGCAAATTTCTCTACGAATTTCTTTATCTGAATGATGCAAATATTTTTTAGCCCAAATTAAAACAGGTGTTGGATTGACTTCGCCCATTTTTTTAATTGAACCAATCACCGCATTTCTTGGTGCATGATGATCGTCGAATAAAGCCTCATCAAAAAAATGTTGAACAATATCAAAATCCTTTTTTCCAATTTCACCAGCAGCATTGATTACGGTTTGTCTGATTTTATATGAATCATGCGTACATAAATCTTTGAGCATTTTAATGATACGTGGCTGTAATTTTTTATGTTGTACATAAATCTTACACACAGAAAGATAGGCTGCCTTTCGAATGTAGGTATCCTCATCATCAAAATATAGAATTAAATACGCATTTTGATTTGTGTCAAAAGCATTTAAAACATTGGCATTAATGTTTAACACCATTTCATCTCTACTTTGTTTATCTAATTCATAAAATGTTGTTGGCATTTAAAAATATTTAAACCAAGGAAATCGTTTTTTTATATTTTACGTTTCTTTCTAAAAGATAATTGAAGATAAAATTAAAACAGGCTTCATCGTGTCCGATTAGTTCTGGCGGAAAGATACCTTTATGCGTAAATAAGCCATTTAAAAGCATGTTGGCAGCTGCTGTGGCGGTGTATCCTGTGGTACGTGCCATAGAAGAGGTATTTGTATTTGAACAAAATTCATCATACAAAAAGTAATCAATTTTTTCTGTTTTGCCTTCATTATTTTCGCCCGTAACAGAAACGCGCATAATGGTAAGCTCAGGTTCATTATCGCCTAGTTTCCATTCGTTAAATAATATTCTGCTTGTAAAATCTAGTGGAGAAATTTCGGTTCCTTTTATTGAAATTGGTTGCTGATTAAAGAACCCACTTTCTTTTAAAACACGCACGTATTCAATATGTCCGGGATAACGCAATGTTTTCTCTTTCATGTTTCTGATATGTGGCATCGTAAAAATAATCGATCTTAATCCATCAGAGTTGAAGGATTCTAGTGTACCTACTTCATCAAAATGAATATATTCGCAATCTGATAAAGCAGGGCGTGTGATGAGGTTTCCGTTTTCAATATATCTTGCAGGCCTTGTATATTCTTCAATTACATCAACAGGTGAAAAAGGCGCTTTATAGTAAAAAGGCCATTTTTTAATTTTTGGTAATCCGCCAACAAGGCATTCGAAATCGGTAAGTTTATGGGTATGATTATATCTGCCTAAAATAAAATTTCCAACACCAGGCGCTACGCCACAATCTACAATTGCTGTAACTCCATTTGCTTTTGCTAAAGCATCAAGCTCCAATGCATTTTCAGGAAAAAACGAAATGTCAATTAAATTTTTTTTGGCAAGAATAATTTGCTTAATGGTTTCAAAACCTAAAAAACCTGGAACAGCACATATCACCAAATCTTGATTGGCAATTACTTTTCGAAGGTCATTATAATTTGTAACATCAAGCTGTATATATTTTACAGAATCATTTTTTTGTTGAAGATGATTCAATCTTTCATTACTTAAATCAGTAAGTGTTATCGAATGATTTTTTGCCAAGTCAAATGCCATAGCGCTGCCAACCATTCCTGCTCCTAAAATTATTATATTACTCATCTTGAAATGTCCATTTTTAAAATTAAGCAATGCTAACCACTAACAATATAACCAATAATAGAGCCAATAATAATAGGAAAAAAAATCCAAATCCCAACCAAATGCCTGCTTTGGCAAATCCTTTTCCCCTAAGTTTTCCCTTACTATCTTTGATATTTTTTTTGCTAACAAATCCCATTATTATTCCACCTAGCGCAAGTAAAGCCCCTAAGCCGCCTAAAGTTCCAAAAAATAGTGACAAAAGACCCAAGCCACCTGAAGCAAAAGCAAAAAGAGCTATTGGATCCGATTTTACATCTCCATTTCTCATAGCTTCTTTATTAAAATCTAATGAAGAGCCATTTGCATATTCAATTTTAGAAACGTCGGATTTTTTTACTTCATAAGTTGGACCATCCGGATTGTCGCATTTTTTAAACCTAATAAAACCATTGTCGATAATAATATTTTTTGCTTCAAATGTTGCTCCATTAATAAAATAAACTACATCACAATTTTCTATTATGGATGTTTTTTTTGTTGGAGTATTCATACTAGTAAGCACTATTGCAACAATAAAAATCCCAAACAATTTTAATAATTTATGCATAAAATATCTTTATAAAAATAGATGCAACAACATCAAATAATGTTGCTTTAAACAAAATTTATTACTCCCACATTGAGATTTTTATTTCAATACGTTTAACTCCTTCCCAATTTTTATAAACGCTTCAATAGCTTTATCTAAATGGGCTTGTTCATGAGCTGCACTCAATTGAACCCGAATTCTAGCTTGTCCTTTTGCCACAACAGGAAAGAAGAATCCAATTACATAAATGCCTTCGTCCAATAAACGAGCCGCAAATTGTTGCGCCAAAACAGCATCATACAACATAATAGGCACAATAGGATGAGCACCAGGCTTAATGTCAAAACCAGATTCAGTCATTTTTGTACGAAAGTATGTAGTGTTATATTCTAACTTATCTCTGAGTTCGGTTGTTTCACTTAATAAATTTAAAACGGCAATGGAAGCACCTACTATACTTGGTGCCAGTGTATTGCTGAATAAATATGGTCTGCTGCGTTGGCGCAACATTTCAATTACTTCTTTTTTTCCTGATGTAAAGCCACCACTTGCCCCGCCTAAGGCTTTTCCTAGAGTTCCCGTAATAATGTCTATTCTTCCCATTACATTTCTATACTCATGGGTGCCACGTCCTGTCTTACCTAAAAATCCAGAAGAGTGACATTCATCAATCATCACAATGGCATCGTATTTATCTGCGAGATCACAAATCACATCAAGTTGCGCAATGGTGCCATCCATGCTAAAAGAACCATCGGTAACGATAATTCTACTTCTTAAATGAGCCGATTCTTTAAGTTTCAATTCCAAATCTTGCATATCATTATGCAAATAGCGAAAACGTTGAGCTTTTGATAAACGAACACCATCAATAATAGACGCATGATTTAATGCATCACTAATAATCGCATCTTCTTCATTAAACAAAGGTTCGAAAACACCGCCATTAGCATCGAATGCAGCAGCATATAAAATCGTATCTTCTGTGCCTAAAAATGTAGAAAGGGATTGTTCTAATTCTTTATGAATATCCTGCGTACCACAAATGAAACGTACACTACTCATGCCAAATCCTCGATAATCAATATATTTTTTTGCAGCATCTAATACTTTGGGATGTGCAGAGAGACCAAGATAATTGTTGGCACAAAAGTTTAAAACAGTTTTTCCGTTTACAACGATTTCAGCACCTTGTTCACTGGTAATAATTCTTTCGTTTTTAAATAATCCCGCAGAAGAAATTTCATCTAATTCTTCAGAAATTCTGGAAGCAAAATTTTTATTCATGATTTGGTTTTTATTTATGCAAATCTAGGGACAATATGTGAAAGATGATTTTGAGGTTTGAGAGGTTTGAGAGGTTTTTGAAGTTTGGGAGGTTTGGTTCAAAAGGTTGAAAATATTCAACCCCTACAAAACCTCCAACCTCTTAAACCTTTTCAATACCTTCGCATTATATACATTCCATCGTGCACACTTCTTTTAAACATTACATTCCACTTTTCGAAGAAAAATTAAATGCGGTTGATGTTCAATCATTAACAATGGCACCTTATTGCCAACGTTACTTGAAACATCTTGTAAATAATAGCAAATACTACCTCTCAATCTATGCATCAGTTTTGGAGAAGGTAAAAAAAGAATCTAGCACGCCTATTTTTGAAATGCAAATATTGGATTACGGCGCGGGTAATGGTTTGCTAGGTTTGTTTGCGAAGTTTTGTGGTTTTGGAAAAGTGATTATTAATGACAATGACGAAAGTTTTTTAACTGCCTCAAAAGTTTTGGCGAAACAAATAGATATAGACATTGATATATTTATTTTGGGTGATTTAGATGCTATTAAAAAAGAACAGCTTTCTCAAAAAATTGATGCTTTAGTTGCTACGGATTTAATTGAACATATCTATGATTTGGATGAATTTGTAACAAACATAGCGAGCGTCAATCCCAATATGATTTCTGTATTTACAACTGGCAGCAACTCCGAAAATTATTTTAAAGTACGCCAATTAATGAAATTACAATGGCGAGATGAACTCATTGGTAGCAACACGGATGATGCATTATTATTTGGTCATGAAGCGCATGAATCATATCTTAAAATAAGGGAAAAAATTATCAAAGATTTTGCACCTGAATTGGATGAAAATATAATTTTAAAATTAGCTAAACTGACTAGGGGGAAAAATAAATTAGATATTATCGATGCTGTAAAGAAGTTTCAACATACAAAAGAATTCCCTTTGTTAATTAAGCATCCAAGCAATACCTGTCATCCCGAAACAGGCAGCTGGACAGAGCGACTGGTGCCAATATCAACATACAAAACTATATTCCATAGTCATCAATTTGAATTGCAAATATCATCTGGATTTTACAATCATTATCAACCAGGTATAAAAGGAATAGCTTTATTATTTTTAAATAAAATAAAATCGATTTTTGGATTTAAATTGGACCCGTTTATTTTTTTAACAGGAAAAAATATTAGCAGTCGATAATTTGACTTTATAATATTTTATATTTGCTAGTGCGCGTTTTATAAGAACTATTTTATTAGTTTTTATAAAAAATTTTAATAGTTAAAAATTGACCGTTGGTATCAAATATGAAACTCAAAATAATTTCTCTACTTTCATTAATTGTTATTTTTTTAGGATTCATTTCCTTCTCTCCTTCTATATATTCACATAAGGTACAACATCAAAATTCAGACAGTTTAACCTATACTATTATTGTAGATAAAAGCGATTACGAATTGAAAGTGTATGATTCGGAAGGATGGTATGCTACTTATCCAGTTGTTTTTGGCAGTAAAGATTTGGGTGATAAAATGAAAGAAGGTGATAAAAGAACGCCAAATGGAAATTATAAAGTCCTATTAAAGAAAGTAAATAAAAAATGGGGGCAAGAATTGTTACTTGATTACCCTACAAAAGAAAATATTGAAATATTTAATAAAAGAAAAGCGTCAGGGTTGATTCCTAAATCTGCACGAATTGGCAATGGAATTGCCATTCATGGTACAAGACCAGAAGAAGAATGGACTGTTGATAACGAGTACAGTTGGACCGATGGTTGTATTTCGTTGAAATATACTGAAATGCTGGATTTATTTAGTTATATCCCCGAAGGAACGAAAGTTAAGATTCAACCATAAAAAGCAAATTCGCATCTCCGTAGCTCAAAAATCGGAAATCATTTTCTAAGGCATATTCATAACAAGCTTTCCATTTTGATCCAATAGCGGCAGCCACCAACAACAATAATGTAGATTTGGGTTGATGAAAATTGGTTACCATTGCCATTACAATTTTAAATTGATATCCAGGTGTAATGAGCAATTGTGTTGTGGTGAAAATTCTAGTTAATCCCTTTTTATTCATCCAATTTATCAAAGCTTTCAACGCTTCATTTTTTGAAATAACATTTGCTTGCAATTCATAAGCATCCCATTGATTAACTACTAGATTTTCAGGTTCAGGATTCAATAATGATTTTACACCCAACCAATATAATGATTCCAACGTACGCAAGGATGTGGTACCAACAGCAATGATTAATTCTGTTTGATCAATGATTTTTTGAATGGTATTTATATCAACATCAATCCATTCCGAATGCATCTCATGCTCTTGCATGGTTTCAGATTTCACAGGTTTGAATGTGCCAGCGCCAACATGTAAGGTTACAAATGCTTGATGTATTTGATGTTGATTTAATTTTGCCAATATTTGCTCGGTAAAATGTAGGCCAGCGGTTGGTGCTGCTACGGAGCCATCGTGTTGCGCATACACGGTTTGATATCTGCTTGTATCTGCTAATTCAGTGTTTCTTTTTATGTACGGAGGAAGTGGCACATCTCCAGTTTTATCTAATATCTCTGCAAATGAAATCGATTCATCTTTCCAATCAAATTTTACCACAAATCCTTCTGATAAATTGGACATTATTTTTGCCTTAAATACAATTTCTTGATCATTAATAATAACAACCTTTTCCAAAAACTCTGTTTTCCATTTTGCTACACCACCTATAAAACATTTCCAAATTGAACTGCCTTTTTCTGCCATTACACTAGCATACTCATTTGTATCACCAGCGGGTTCCAAACAAAATATTTCGATTTTACTGCCTGTACTTTTTTCAAAAACAATCCTTGCATTGATTACTTTACTATTATTAAAAACCAACAAAGATTCTTTAGGAATATGCGTTAGAATATTTTCAAATCGATCTTCTTTTATCTGTTCATCTTTGAAAATTAAAAGTTTTGATTGATCTCGATTTTCAAGCGGAAACAAAGCGATACGCTCATTTGGCAAGTCGTAATCAAAATCATTTATGGAGATATTTTTGGGAGATGGGTGCATGTGCAAATTTAAAATTCAAAAGTAAAAAGTAAAAAATGACAATTCAATTGAAGCGAATATTTGATTGTAAAAAACATTACAATCTACCTTTAATAATTTCGTCAACAATTGAAGGATCTAATAGTGTTGAAGTATCGCCCAGATTTTCAGTTTCACCTTCTGCTACTTTTCTCAAAATTCTACGCATAATTTTACCACTTCTTGTTTTGGGCAACCCGCTTACAAATTGTATTTTATCTGGCTTTGCAATAGCTCCAATAATTTTGGATACCGTTTTTAAAATGTCTTGTTTGGTGTGTTCTTCATCTGTATGCACTTCACCAAACACCACATAGGCATATATTCCCTGTCCCTTTATATCATGCGGATAACCTACAATCGCGCTTTCTATCACACCTGAATGCATGTTGATGGCATTTTCCAATTCTGCAGTGCCTAATCGATGTCCGCTCACATTCAATACATCATCTACCCTACCCGTGATCCGGTAATTTCCTGCTTCATCTCTCAAACAACCATCCCCTGTAAAATACAAATTTTGATAGGTTGAAAAATACGTTTGACGACAACGTTCATGATCACCATAAGTAGTGCGCAACATACCCGGCCAAGGAAATTTGATACATAAATTTCCAGATATGCTATTACCCAACAACTCATTCCCATTTTCGTCTACCAATAATGGTTGTACGCCAGGAATAGGCAATGTAGCAAATGTTGGTTTCGAAGGAGTAACACCAGCTAAATTTGAAATTAATATCCCCCCTGTTTCTGTTTGCCACCATGTATCTACTATTGGACAATTTTTCCTTCCAATATTTTCATCATACCAATGCCAAGCTTCCTCATTGATGGGTTCTCCAACTGTTCCTAAAATTTTCAATGAATTTAAATTTTTCCCTTCGATTGGCGATTTTCCAAATCCCATTAAGCTTCTTATTGCTGTTGGGGCAGTGTACAAAATATTTACTTGATGTTTTTCTACCACTTCCCAAAACCTTCCTGCATCTGGATAAGTTGGAATGCCTTCAAACATCAATGATGTAGCACCTGCGCTCAATGGCCCATAAATAATATAACTATGTCCAGTTACCCAACCAATATCCGCTGTACAAAAATGAATTTGTCCGGGCTCATATTGAAATACATTTACAAAAGTGTAGTTTGTCCAAACCATATACCCTGCACAAGTATGCACAACCCCTTTGGGCTTTCCGGTACTTCCAGAAGTGTAGAGGATGAATAACATGTCTTCTGCATCCATAACCTCTGCACTATATAAATAATCATTTTTCTCTTCCACCAGTTTCATCTCATCCTCCCACCAACAATCTCTGCCATTGAGCATGCTAACGGCCATTTGTGTACGCGTAAGTACAATTATTTTTTCTACTGATGTACAATTCACTACCGCTTCATCAATAACTGATTTTAATGGAATCGTTTTATTGCCTCGATACGCACCATCTGCTGTTACTACAATTTTACATTGAGCATCCTGTACCCTATCAGAAATACTCTGTGCAGAAAAGCCTGCAAATATTACAGAGTGTACCGCCCCAATTCGAGCGCAAGCCAATACCGCAATGGTCAACTCTGGAACCATCGGCATATATATACAAATTCTATCTCCTTTTTGTGCGCCGTTATTTTTTAATACTTGTGCAAATGCACATACTTGTTGATGCAATTCTTTGTATGTTAAAGTGCGACTTGCTTCATGTGGATTATTCGATTCCCAAATGATTGCTGGGGTGTCTGGCTGTGTGGCCACCCATCTATCTAAACAATTTTCTGTGATGTTTAATTTACCGCCTTTAAACCACTCAACCTTTGGTGTGTTGAACTCCCAATCTAAAACCTTATCCCATTTTTTATGCCAAACAAAATGCTGAGCAATGTCGTCCCAAAATTGTTCAGGATCCTCCATACTTTTTTGATACGCAGTTTGGTATTGTTCAAATGATTTTATTTGATATGGATAAGACATTAGAAGTATTTTATAATTTGAATTGCTAATTTATATTTTATATTCTAAATCAAAAGCACCCTTGTTCGTATTGTTTGATAATTATTTATATTCACAACCAAAATTCAAACGATGAGCGACACCAAAGGTATTGGAAAAATTATTTTCACTTCTTCTTTAGGCACCCTAATTGAATGGTATGATTTTTACATTTTTGGCATGTTGGCCAAAACCATTTCTGTTCAATTTTTTCCCGAAGGAAATGAAACTACTGCGTTATTAAGTACACTCGCGATTTTTGCTGCCGGATTTTTGGTTCGCCCATTTGGCGCTTTGGTTTTTGGGAGATTGGGCGATTTGATTGGAAGAAAATCTACTTTTTTACTTACACTCGTTTTAATGGGCGGATCAACTTTTCTAATCGGATTAATTCCCAGTTATGCTTCTATCGGCGTACTTGCACCTTTGTTGGTTTTATTGTTGCGATTAATTCAAGGACTTGCTTTAGGTGGTGAATATGGCGGAGCTGCTACTTACGTTGCCGAATATGCGCCAGCAAATCGAAGAGGCTATTATACCAGCTGGATTCAAACCACCGCTACATTGGGATTATTTGTTTCATTGGGCGTAATCATGCTCGTTAAATCAAACATGAGCGATGCTGCTTTTAATGCTGAATGGGGCGGCTGGCGTTATCCTTTTTGGATGTCAATTCTTTTAGTTGGTGTTTCTATTTATATCCGTTTGAAAATGTCGGAATCTCCTCTATTCAGCAAATTGAAAAAAGAAGGAAAAACTTCTGTAAATCCTTTAAAAGAAAGCTTTGGTAACCGTACAAATTTTAAAATGGTTTTATTGGCTTTGTTTGGTGCAGTAATGGGACAAGGTGTTATTTGGTACACGGGTCAGTTTTATGCGCAATCATTTTTAGAAAATACCGCCAAGCTTGATTTCATGCAAAGCCGCGAAATTTTATTGTGGGGCATTGCTTTAGGAACGCCATTCTTTTTGGTGTTTGGCGCATTGAGTGATAAAATCGGTAGAAAATGGATTATGATAATTGGTATGCTGCTTGGCGCAATTTGTTATCGTCCTATATTTTCAACATTTTTAAATGATACGAATGTTGAAAATTATACAGCAGATTTACACAAACCTGGTGCTCCATTTGTTGTAGTAAAATCTGATATTTTAAAAACAGATACGATTAAATCTATAAATACAATTGTTACCACAACAAAAACACAATGGATGCTTCCCAATAATATACAACTCGTTGAAAATAGAACAGATTCACTTTTGAATTATCAATTGGGATTAAACGCTTCATTAAAAAAAGATGCTAAACCAGTATTTAATGGAAAGATATTACCCAGCGACATGAAATGGAAATTTGTTTTTTTGGTTTGGTGTATGATCATTTTTGTGACAATGGCCTATGGCCCGATTGCCGCATTTTTGGTGGAGCTTTTCCCAACTAAAATCCGTTATACTTCTATGAGTTTGCCTTACCATATTGGCAATGGTGTATTTGGTGGATTGGTTCCATTTATAGCTACGTTACTTTCGGTATCTTTTACCAATGATCCTTTGGTTGGACTTTGGTATCCAATTGGTATAGCATTGTTGTGTGCTGTAATTGGAATGCTTTTTTTAAACAATAAAATTGACACTAACGTAAATGATTAAATGTAAGTGAAAAGTCAAAATTAAAAATTAAAAAAATGACTAGAAACAATTTCGATTTTTCACTTTTCACTTTTTACTTTTAAATTTTTAATTAAAGATGAAAACAATTAAACGAATTATAGGCGCTTTGTTAATGATTGCAGCACCAATCATTTTATTTTTGCTCATTAAAGGAGCGATTGATAACATTCATGTCGATGGTACAAAAGACATCAACCAACCCATTCCATGGATAGTAATCATTACCATATTTACGCCCATTTCACTGGGTTTGGGGATTTTTGGATATTATGCTTTTCAAGGCGATTATGATGTTTTGCCCAAAAGTTCTGAAGATATTTAATTACAGATGCCAAATCCAAATTTAAAGGAATCACAAACCGTTACTGGTAAAGTTCCTTTGTAGTGTAGGTCTCCTTTTAGTAATTCAAAAGCAGATTGTTGCACGATGGCATCATCTTCATAACAAACCACTAAGTTCTTTGCATCACACCAATTCTTTACTGCATAAGCATTTCCAAATAAAAAGGTAATTGCTGTTGTTTGTTGTTGCAACTTTTTTACAAATTCTACCGACTCATTACTCATACTAAAATTCTTTACCGGAGCACGGTTTACTTGATGAATTCCTATGACCACTTTTTTGCCCGATTTTTTTATACTATCTAACATTGCCTGAATAGCCTCTTTATTTTTATTCCCATAATCCATAAAAAACAAATCGGCATTATATTCCAATTTCATCTTTTGGGCAAATGAATTTTTGTTGTTTATACCGATGCCCACAAATATTACTTTCTGTTGATTATGCTTCTGATGTAATGGAAAAAACGCGTCATCTTTTTTACTCAATAAGGTTATCGCATTTTCTGCAATCAATTTTCGCATAGCAGGTACGTCTTTATTGATGTCTGCAGTTAAATTATTGATGTTTATTGTATCGTTATTGTTTATTACATACTGATATTTAGCCATCAATACACGCTTACAATGCAACTCAATATCTGACCAATTCAAACGCTTATCTTCAATCGCTTTTTTAATTTTAGAAACCACCATCGGAATGCTATCAGGCAAACAAAGCAAATCGTTTCCTGCAATGAGTGATTGTACCGATGCTTCTCCGTTAGGATAAAACTTTTTAACCCCCTGCATCTCTAATCCATCCGTTATCGTTAGTCCTTTGTATTCCAATTTCTTTCTCAATAATTCTTGAATGGCAATCGGCGAAAGTGATGTAGGTCTGTTTTTTGTTGAGTCAATTGATGGAATAAATAAATGAGCAATCATCACACTAGATACATCTTGTTTGAAGATTTTTTTAAATGGATACAATTCAAGCGAATCAATTTGATTGAACGTTTTTTTGATAATGGGCAAATCAAGATGCGAATCCACATCAACATCTCCATGTCCTGGAAAATGTTTGGCACAAGCCATCACACCATTATCCTGAAGCCCTTTCATATATTGAATACCAAAGCTGGCTACTTTAAATTTATTTTCACCAAAACTTCTGTCATTTATAATTGGATTATTGGGATTGTTGTTTACATCCATTACGGGAGCATAGTTCATTTGGATGCCCATACGTTTGCATTGTGCTGCCACCACTTTTCCATATTGATAAATAATGGAAGAATCTTTTACCGCACCCAACATCATTTGTTTAGGTAAAGGCAACACACTGTCTAAAATTCGTTGTCCTAATCCCCACTCGCCATCAATGGAAAAAAGAATTGGGGTTTTGGCGGTTTTTTTAAGGTTATTGATTAAGCCTGCTTGATACACAGGACTTCCTTGAAAAATACAAATACTGCCAATATTAAATCTTTTCACATAATCCGTTACTTGATCATTTAATGAAGTGATTTTCATGGTTTTCATGTCGATAATGGAAAGACGGGCAACGATCAACTGTCCAATTCGCTCATCATTATTTAAACTATTATACACGCTATCCGCCCATTTTTTGGCTGATTGATTTTCTTGCAACTGGGAATATGCATTTGTACATAAAAAAACGCAGGATATAATTATTAAAAAACGCATGGGTTTATAAAATGAATAGTGAAAAGGATTGGTTATTTTTGCGCTACAAATTACATTGATTTTGACAGATATCATTCATTTATTACCAGATAATATAGCCAATCAAATTGCTGCGGGGGAAGTTATACAACGTCCGGGAAGTGCTGTTAAAGAATTGTTGGAAAATGCAGTTGACGCAAATGCGGATGAAATTAAGTTGATTATCAATGATGCGGGAAAGGCACTGGTGCAAGTTATTGATAATGGCAAAGGCATGAGCGAAACAGATGCACGTTTGGCATTTGAGCGTCATGCTACATCAAAAATTAAAAATATCGACGATTTATTTCGAATAAAAACGATGGGTTTCAGGGGTGAAGCGTTGGCAAGTATCGCTGCCGTAGCGCAAGTAGAACTAAAAACCAAAAGAGCCGATGACCCAACAGGAACGTTTGTAGAAATCGAAAATAGCAGGGTAATTAAGCAAGAGCCGGTAGCTTTTAACAAAGGCACGAGCATTGCCATGAAAAACTTATTTTTTAATGTGCCAGCTCGCAGAAACTTTTTAAAAAGCAATACTGCCGAATTAAGAAATATCATGGATGAATTTATTCGGGTGGCCATGGCATTTCCAGATATATTTTTCTCCTTACAATCAAACGGACAGGAAGTTTTTCATTTGGAAAAAGGTAGTTTCAAACAAAGAATAGTTCAAATTTTAGGCAATAGTTATAATGCCAAATTGGTAAGTGTACATGAAGAAACCGATTATCTAAATATCACTGGATTTGTAGGAAAGCCTGAAACAGCAAAGAAAACCAGAGGCGATCAATATCTTTTTGTAAACAACCGATTTATAAAAAGCGCTTACTTGAATCATGCCATTATGAATGCTTTTTCGGAAATGATTCCAAAAGATAGTTTTCCGATGTATGCGTTATTTATAGATTTGGACCCCGCGCAATTGGATATCAATGTTCATCCTACAAAACAAGAAATTAAATTCGAAGACGATAAAATTGTGTATGCATTTGTGCAATCTGCAGTGAAACATGCGCTAGCACAATTTAGCATTACTCCTACCCTCGATTTTGAATTAGATCCAAATATTGAACGATTAAGCGCCTTAAGTAATCCCGTTACTGAAGCCCAAAGAGCATCAACCGCTTCATCATCTTTGTTTCAAACATTTTCGCAAAAAGGACAAGCGCATTTGATTGAGAAATCGGATAATTTAAAACATTGGAAAGATTTTTATGAGGCGCCTAAAACGGATAATGCTTCAACTATAGAACAGCAAAAGCAATTTGAACCTTTACATAAAACCTATGCATCAGAACAGCCTGTGATGCAATTGCACCAATCCAATATTTTAATTCAGGATGCAGAAGGATTTTTATTGATTCACCAACAAAATGCGCACGAAAGAATTTTATACGAACGATATTCGGCGGCTCTTTCAGGAAAATCGATTCCCATTCAACAAAGTTTATTTCCAGCAACGATAGATTTATCCGCATCGGATGCAGTATTGCTCACTGAGATGCTTGACGATATGAAAGAATTGGGATATCAGCTAGAACCCTTTGGCAACAATACTTTTGTCATTCAAGGAACACCAGGCGATGTTGATCATGGAAATGAAAAAACAGCGATTGAAAAAATAATAGAACAATACAAACATTTCAGTAGTGAATTAAAATATTCTAAACGCGAAAAATTGCTTCGCTCAATGGCGATTCAAAACGCGATTAAACCTGGGAAAATTTTAACGCAGAAAGAAATGCAATCTTTGGTTTCAGATTTGTTTGAATGCGAAATAACCAACGTTACACCGAATGGAAAGCCCACGTATTTGAGCTTTAAAAAAGACGAGATGGATAAAATGTTTGGTAGAGGTTAAAATTCAAACCCTTCCAAATTTTTAAAATGTCCGTTGAGTTTTATTTTCTTTTCAAGCGAAACCATTTCATTCATTACAGAAAGCACTTTTACCAAATGGCGTTTGATGTATTCTTGTCGATGTAATTCACGGGGATATTCCAGCAACTGATATTCATCTTCAATGGATAAACCAATGTGATGCGCAACATCAAAGCTTTGAAGTGCATCGTCTGCTTTATTAAACTTTTTTGAAACACCTAATTTTTCGTGAAGTTGTAAAATAAGTTCAAGGATTTTTTTCATCAATGCAGGATTACCATCGTTAATGAAATTTTCATAGGAAACAATGGCACCACTATATAATTTATCGGGTAATTCTTTTATGGTTTCCAAAATTTTAAACATGGATACCCCTTTTGTTTTAATATCCATTTTCCCATCATCATACATTTTAGAAATCTCAACAATCTCTACCAACATGCCCAAATCCATCATTTTGTTGTTGATTACTGCTGGAATACCAAATGGTTTTTTATTGGCAAAACAGTCTGTGATTAATTGTTTATAGCGAGGTTCAAAAATATGCAGGTTCAAATGTTCGTCTGGAAATACAACCAGCGCCAATGGAAAAATGGGAATGAAGTTTGTCATTTGAAATAAAATTTTAAAATGCCATAATCATCACTCATGACATATTCAAATTTATGAATTAAAAACGTTTATTTTGTCTTCGTAATAGAAATGAGATTATAATTTGAACATTAAATCTTTACAAATTAAAAAATCCCAATTTAAACCTGTTAGGTACAATTTTATACAATGAAAGTAACTGGAATTACATTTATCAGAAATGCCATTATAAATGATTATCCCATTGTGGAAGCCATAAAATCAATACTTCCTATGGTAGATGAAATGATTGTATCTGTTGGTAATGGTGAAGATGAAACAGAGATGTTGATTAAAAACATCAATTCGGATAAGATAAAAATTGTACACTCTACCTGGGATTTGAGTTTGCGTAAAGGTGGAAGAATTTTGGCAGTAGAAACGAATAAAGTAATGGAACACGTTTCATCTGATACGGATTGGATATTTTATATTCAAGGCGATGAGGTGATTCATGAAAAATATCAATCTCATATTTCATCAGCAATGAAAAAATATGTTGATGATAAATCGGTGGAAGGGATTTTATTCAATTACCTGCATTTTTATGGCACTTATGATTATGTTGGTGATAGCAGAAAATGGTACAACTGTGAAACGCGAATTATTAGAAACAATAAAAACATTCAATCATATCGAGATGCGCAAGGATTTAGAAAAGGAAATGAAAAAATAAATGTGGTAAAAACAGATGCTTATGTGTATCATTATGGCTGGGTAAAAAATCCAAAGCAAATGAAAATCAAGCAAAAAAATGTTGCTGGATTTTGGAATGATAATGATGAATCTTTAAACCAATTTTTGCAAACGGAAGATTTCTTTGATTACAACGAATTTGATTCCTTAAAAAGATTTGAAGAAACACATCCTTTTGTAATGAAAGATAGAATCAATCAAAAAAACTGGGACATCAAGTTAGATATCAAAAAGAAAAATTTGAAATTAAAATATAGAATTTTAGATTGGTTTGAAAAGCGAATAGGCAGAAGATTATTTACTTTTAAAAACCATAAAATTGTAGCGCGTTTTAAAGCTGAAAAATAAAATCCAACAGCTTGAAGTATTTATTTATCTACCCTAAATGATTGTTTACTCATTCTATACGCCCATTTGGTAAACGATATCCATTTTAAAAAAATATTTTTCTTTCTCTTGTAGAAAAAAATCTGATTTGCATTTTTTAACAGAAATAAAAACAATGAAAAAGAAAATTGTTTTGTTCTTAGCTGTTTAAAATTATTATTTGCTTTTATAATCCAATTTTTATTTTCATCAGATATCAAGCTGTTTGTAAGAAACGCTTTTAAATACAGGATTCTGCTTTTATAGTAGAGTCCTGAATTGATTTTAGTAGTGGTGTTGTAATGATGTTGACGCCAATAGGTAAGTACTTGAGGCAAACAAGCAATATGTCCCAAACACATCGAACTAACTGTTATCCACCAATCGTAAGCAACATCCTCACTATTGGGTACAGGAATCTTTTTCAATACCTCATTTTTTATGAGAATATTATGCCCAAGGGTATGCGAAATCAACATTGTTTTTTTGATATTACTTCCTTCGAGTTGGGTGATTTTTTTTCGTTTAATCGATGTAGGAATTTGACTATGAAATTTTTGTGATAAACAATAAACCATAGATGCCCGCTTATTTTTCTCATGAAATTTTACAAGCAACTCAATTTTTTCAGGTAGCCAAATATCATCTTGGTCACAAAACATAACGTAGGTGCCTGTAGCAAATTGAACAGCATTGAAGAAGTTTTTATTTAGTCCTTTTTCCTTGTAAGAAATGAATTTTCGGGTAGAAGGATTTTGAGCACACCAATTTTTTAAAACCACATCTGTACCATCATCACTATTGTTATCCGAACAAATAAACTCAATGTTGCTGTAAGTTTGAGCTTCTAAACTATCCAACTGACTTTGGATAAATGCGATTCCATTATAACTGCATAAAACAACACTCACTAACTGCATAAATTGAAATATTTACTGTTGAATAAACGTACAAAATTGATCTGCCATTAAATTAAAATCTTTAAACATCCCTGTAGCATAATTTTGTTGAATTGTGGCAATAGAAGATTTATCCGAATCACTATTCGCGATAATATCCAACAAATGATTTGTGTTTTTATAATACAAGGAATATGGCAAAAGATCGGTATTGGCTTGATAATTTTCGGGCAGTAAAAAAGGTTTTTTATATCCTAACCCAAGATTAAAAGAACCCGAAATACGCGCCAGTCCGTACATCGTATCATTTTCCATTTTTATCAATGGTAAAATAAAATCTGATTGCTGAATGTATTGATGAAAAATATCGTAAGGCACTTCTTCATCAAATGTTATGATGTGATTTTTCCACCATTCAGATTCGGTTGTGCTTTTATCAATTACTTCATTAAGATAGTATTTGCCTAAAAATATAAATTGAATATGAGTAGGTAGGGCAGTTTTACTTAATGCTTCAATCAATAAAAGATAATCTCTTCTTTGGTGAGAAGCGCCACCAGGAATACATACCCAAAAAGCACCATTTGGTTTTTGAACATTATTATTTTTAGCTTTTGGAAAATAAATGGGATAAAAAGATTGTACCTGAAATTTGTAAAACGGCTGGATATTCTTAAGTAAAAAATCGCCCAATACAAGATACTTTTTCATTTTTATGGAAAGCAACTTTGTAAAAGTTACACTCTTTTCTAGTTTTTTGGCATTATGAACCAAGCCCGTACAATTGATTTTTTTAGGAATAAAAAGAAAAAGGTTTCTAATGATTTTAAGCTCGCACGTATTAATGATTAAATGTGTAATCTTGTTTTTTTGGATATAATTTCTGATCAGTAAGAAAGCTTTTATCTGTTCGCTGAAAGAAAATTTATCTTTTAAAATTAATAGGCCATCAAGTTGATCTTTCTCTGGGAAAAGGGCTACCAGTTTTTGATTACAAGCCAAATGAACTTGATGATTTTTTTTCTTTAACAAATGAAGATAACTGTACATGCACTCAATATGTGACCCGCCAATCTCCAACAGCAAAACATTCATTTTATACAATTTAAATTAACTTCCTGTAAAGGTTTAAATATTGATTTGCGGCGTTTTCCCAATTGAATAAATCAGCACGCGCTTTCATTTTAATTTGTTGATTGGGATTTGCATTAAAATCATCTAATGCATTTTTAAAATCATGTTGCATTTCATCAGGATCAAAAGATGAAAAATAATAAGCCGCATCGCCTCCTATTTCAGGCAAACAAGTATGTGTTGATAAAATTATCGGCGCATCAAAATGCATGGCCTCCGCAACTGGAATACCAAATCCTTCTGCAATAGACGGGAAAACAAATGCTTTGGTATGATGCATCAACCACCACTTTTCAGATTCTGTTATCGACCCAGGCATGATTACTCTATCAGCAAAATTATATTTTTTTGCTTCTTCCATAATAAACGCCTGATAATTGGAATCCTGAAAAATACCTGCGATAACCAATTTGAAATTATTGTTTTTAAGCAACGGAATCAACACATGAAAATTCTTTTTACGGGCGATGGTGCCAATAGAAAATATAAATGCATCTTGTTCATCTATACAAACTGGTTTGGTTGGCGGCGATACAATCAAATCTACATTACAGCCATTGTAAATTACGGTAGTAGGTATATTACGCAGATTCAAATGTTGTTTTACAAAATCTAATGTGAAAGTAGAAATGGTGGTGATTAAATCTGAACGATCAATTTGGTCTTGTAATTTATTTAAGTACTTTTTCTGTTTGGCCGCAGATTTATTTCCTTCAACCATAAAATTAAGGTCATGAATGGTAAGAATTTTTTTTACTTTTTTTTGAGTAGGATAATAATTGCTGTTTTGATAAGTACCATGCCAAACATCTGCAAAATTGGCAATTGGATTAAATAATTTATGCCAAGACTTTTGTTTGTAATAATGTTGATCATCCCCTAAAAAACCCATTTCTTTTTCTGGCGTATAAAAATGCAACTTTAGTTCTGATGGATTATTTTGATGAACCAATGATTTACTCAACGCACTACAATAAGTATATAGTCCGGTAAATGGATACTTCATTCTTTCACAATCTATAATTACATTGGCTGGATGCATGTAAAAAATTTGAATCAAAAATAATCATTAAAAAATAAGTACCTACACAGAAACTTAATTTGTATTAATTTGCAAACAATGTCTGATACGTTAAAATTTCAATTGATAGAGGGTGATATCAAATCGCTAGCTCGTTGCATTTCATTGGTAGAAAATGAAGCGCCGGGTTATGAAGCATTTATGCAATCGTTGAATACCAGTAATAAAGGGCAGATCATTGGCATAACTGGGCCGCCAGGTGCGGGCAAAAGTACCATCACAGATGCGCTTATTGGGGCGTTTACGGCAGATAATAAAAAAGTGGCCGTACTTTGTGTTGATCCATCATCTCCGTTTAATTTAGGCGCTTTACTTGGCGATAGAATACGGATGAGCGAATGGTACAATAATCCCAATGTTTATATTCGTTCATTAGCTTCAAGAGGCTCGCTCGGTGGTTTAAATCCAAAAATTATTGAGATATCTGAAATTATAAAAGCCGCGCAATTTGATATTGTAATAATTGAAACAGTTGGCGTAGGGCAAAGTGAAATTGAAATTGCTGGGTTAGCAGATGTAACTGTTGTGGTGCTTGTGCCAGAATCGGGCGATGAAATACAAACCATGAAAGCTGGCTTAATGGAAATTGCAGATATTTTTGTTGTAAATAAATCAGATCGAGAAGGTGCAGATGCATTTATCAATACGCTTAAACAAATGTTAGCACCGGTTTTTCATCACAAACAACAAGAAATTCCAATTGTAAAAACAATTGCGTCTACAAAAGAAGGGATAGAATTATTAAAGGAAAAAATTACGGCTACAAATACATCCAAAGTAAACGATAGAAAATCCTGGTTACTTGCTGAGCGTGCTTATCAATTAATTAGAAGCAAAAGAATGCAGGATATTGAAAAATCTGACTTGAAAAAAGAAATCGAAAATAATGAAGGGTTGATAAACCTCTATCAATTCATAAAAAAATACTACTGAGATCTTCCTTGACTTTTCCACCAACGGTATGCGATTACACCAATAATGGCAAACGGTGCCAGCATCAAATAGAGTATGCCATTGTTTAATCCCAACGCTGGTTTTTCGCCAAGTTGTGAAGCTGTTTTAGTACACATCGAACATTGTGCTTTTGCAACAATATCAACGATTAAAATTAAGCTCGTTAGAATAATATACTTCATGTTATTTTTCACTAAACAAAGATAGTAGTTAAACAGAATTAGTGTATAAATTTTTGAAGCAACACTAATTTTAAAAAAGAGTTTTAACGTAATGTATGTTGTAAAAAAAAATTAAAGACATTAAAAAAGCCCAACAAAAAATGTCGGGCTTTAATATATAGATGGGTTAGTAAGTACGGGAACCAAATTCCCGTGCACAATATTAAAAATAATTTCTGCGATTAGAAAAAATAATTGCAATTATTTTATCAACATTTTTTTTTGCTTTGTGGATAAGCGAAATGTATTATTCTGTTTTATACAAATGAAATAGAAAATATTTTGAAGCGTTTTAAAATTTAATTTCGCTGAAACTATCGAATTTACAAGCATTTCAGCGAATGAAGAAAATACAATTTGAAATTATTATGTTGAATTTTGATTAAATTTTTTCTAGAAATTTCATCAAAAAAAATAATAAAAAAAGCTGCCTCAAATTTATGAGACAGCCAGTATTTTTTTGAAGTTGAGTATTATTGAGCCAATACAAATTGTACTTCTGCATGAATCTTCACTTCTTCACCAAGCAATACTCCACCAGATTCTAATGGCGCGTTCCATACCAATCCAAAATCTGTACGATTGATTTTTGAAGTTACATCAAATGCAATTTTTGTTTGTCCCCATGGATCTTTTGCGGTATCCGATTTTTCTACCAATAAATCTACTGATTTAGAAATTCCTTTAATGGTTAAATCACCATGTACAACAAATAATTGATCGTCTTTTTTTGAAATGCTATTGCTTTCAAATTTCATGGTTGGAAAATTATCCGCATCTAAAAAATCTGCAGATTTAATATGACCATCTCTTTGTTCGTTGTTGGTGCTAAAAGAATTCATCTCCGCTTCGAAAACTACTTTCGATGTTTCGAAATTTTCTCCTTCATTGGTAATTGAAGAGGTAAATTTTCCAAACGATCCATTTACATTACTGATCATTAAATGACGTACTTTGAATCCAACCTCTGAATGTGAGGCATCTAAATTCCATGTTGTTGTTGACATAATTTTATTTTTTAGAACGCAAATATAAATACTTACTATAAATTTGCATCAAGTTACTAATTTGTTAACCAATATACTTTTAGTAAGTAATGCCTAAAATATTGAATCATGCGCGAAAATAAAATTTTAACGAGCTGTCCTTTTAGATACACTTTAAACATCTTGCAAGGCAAATGGCGCTTTGCGATTATATACAGTTTACTTAAAAAAGGCACATTACGTTACAAAGATTTAGCCATTGATGTAAATGGCATTACCCCTCGAATGTTGGTTAAAGAATTAAAAGAATTGGAAAAAGAAAAAGTCGTTAAACGAAAAGCATATGCTACTGTGCCACCTACCGTAGAATATAGTTTAACCCCTTATGGCAAAACACTCGAACCGATTATAAAGTCAATGCAGATTTGGGGTGAGAATCATGCAGAAAAAATAGTTACTTTAAAAAAATAAATATCCCTTTTAAAAACATAAAATATAAAACATGCAATTTCCTTCTCCTGTTTCTATTGAATGGATTTCCGAATTAATTGGCGCTACCATCTTAGGCGATAAAACAAAAAATGCAACTGGTATAAATGAAATACACAAAGTGTCTAATGGTGATTTGGTTTTTGTTGACCATCCAAAATATTATCAAAAATGTTTAAACAGTGATGCTAGTTTTATCATCATCAATAAAGCACTCGAGGTTCCAGAAGGTAAAGTGTTGTTGGTGGTAGATCAACCTTTTGATGCCTATTGTAAAATAGTTAATCATTTCAGACCATTTGAACCAGCGTCTAAAAACATTAGCGACTCTGCTACAATTGGAGAAAACACAAACATTTATCCCAATGTATTTATTGGAAAAGATGTGGTTATTGGAAAAGATACAATCATCTATCCTAACGTAACCATCATGGATCATTGCATTATTGGCGATCGAGTTGTCATTCAAGCAGGAACTGTTATTGGCAGCAATTCATTTTATTATAATGGTAAAAAAGATAGAGAAGTTTGGTATAAAAAAATGCCTGATTGTGGAAGAGTGATTATCGAAGATGATGTTGAAATTGGTGCTGGATGTACCATTGACCGTGGTGTTAGTCATGATACCGTAATTGGCAAAGGAACCAAAATGGACAACATGATTCATATTGGTCACGATACCGTAATTGGACACAACTGTTTGATTGCTGCTCAAGTGGGTATTGCCGGTGTTGTCAATGTAGAAAATGGCGTTACCTTATGGGGACAAGTTGGTGTAAGTAAAACATTGACCATTGGTGCAAATGCAGTAGTGTATGCTCAAAGTGGTGTTGGTGGAGATTTAGAACCCAATAAAGTTTATTTTGGTTCTCCCGTGCAAGATGCTAAAACCAAATCACGTGAATTGGTTTGGGTAAAACGCATTCCAGAGTTATGGGAAAAAGTGATGGGGAAGTAGAGCCCCCTCAGTCCCCCAAGGGGGAAGTTGATACAAAATAATTGAAATTCTCAATAGTCAATATCTTGAAACACTAGATAGTCAAGCTCCCTTCACCTTTCAGGGGAAGGGTTGGGGATGGGGGCTCTCAACACCAAACGCCAAACACCAAACGTATTTAATACTTAAGTTATAGAAGTTTTTACCTTTAATTTTTTTACTTTTAACTTAATCAACTCATGCAACTAAACATAGAAACTCCCGCTTTATTATTTTCGGCTACAACGCTAATTCTATTGGCTTATACCAATCGTTTTCTCACCATTGCACAACTCATAAAAAAAAAAAAAAAAACATATAACAAAGAAGAAAACAAAAACATATTGTTAGAGATTAAAAACCTCAACCTGCGCTTAACCCTTATTCGTTATATGCAACTGATGGGCGTGCTTTGTTTATTTCTTTCTGTATTTGCAATGTTGGTGTTGTTTTTAGGTCATCAAGTAATTGGCATCTATTTATTTTCAAGTAGCATGTTATGTTTGCTTATCTCTTTGGGTTTGTCTTTTTGGGAAATTAGCATTTCCGTTAACGCACTGCGACTACATTTGGGCGATTTAATTGATGAATAATTTTAAT
The DNA here is from genome assembly GCA_027489035.1 of Chitinophagaceae bacterium. Lineage (GTDB taxonomy): Bacteria > Bacteroidota > Bacteroidia > Chitinophagales > Chitinophagaceae > Ferruginibacter. The sequence goes on along the minus strand of JAIYAN010000012.1, from coordinate 139,228 downwards.
AAATTACTCCAATAATTACATTTTTCCTTTTTTCGCAAGTCAGTTTACGCATTTCGTAAAGTATATACTATTGATACGAATAGTTTTGCGTCAAATTAAAAAAATGAGAATTTGTGTTTTGTCCTGCTGTGTACTTTTTTTATTTTTGAACAAATCATTTGCACAGGAAACGTCAAAAAATAAAGACAGTCTTTCTTATAAAAACCTTCCCGACATTACCATTGTTGGAAAAAACAGCAATTCAGATATCCAACAAATGCCAGAAATTGTAGGTACTTCTATCTATGCTGGGAAAAAAAGTGCATTGATTATTATTGATAACGTACAAGGTAATGTGGTGAACAACAATATGCGTCAGGTTTTGGCAAAAACACCGGGCATTCATGTATGGGAAAGTGATCCAAGTGGCATTCAAATTGGTATAGCTGCAAGAGGACTAAGTCCAAATAGAAGCTGGGAATTCAATATCCGACAAAATGGTTACGACATTGCTGCAGATCCTTTTGGTTATCCAGAAGCTTATTACAATCCGCAACTTCAAAGCGTTCAACGAATAGAAATTGTTAGAGGTCAGGGTTCATTACAATATGGTCCACAATTTGGCGGAATGGTAAATTATATTTTAAAAAATGGAAGTGAAATAAATAAACCTATTGAATTCGAAGTAAACCAAACCATTGGCAGCAATGCCTTACAAAATAGCTACAACGCCATTGGTGGTAAAACAAAAAAGATAAATTACTACGCCTTTTATAATTACAGAAATGGAAATGGTTGGAGACAGAACAGCCGCTTTTATTCTAATTCTGGGTTTGCAACTTTTTCATATGCAATCACACGAAAATTATCGCTAACCGCAGAATTAATGTTGTCGCATATTAGAAGTCAACAAGCAGGGGGATTAACAGATGCTCAATTTAAATCTGATGCAAAACAAAGTTTAAGAAATCGAAATTGGTTTGATATCACATGGTTTACACCCGCAGTTATCATCAATTACGATATGGGTTCTAATAAAAGATGGGTTACAAAATTATTTGCAACCATGGGTGATAGAAATAGCGTAGGTTTTACACCTTCCATGACAGTTAACGACTCTTTAAACACAACAACTGGATCATTTAACAATAGAAATTTATTGGTAGATCAATATCGAAATATAGGTGTTGAAAGCAGGTGGATTTCGGATTATAAAATTGGTAAAATCTCGAATACGGTTTCAACTGGCATAAGATTATATCAAGGTTCTACACATAGAAAAGGAAACGGCATTGGAACAGCTGGTGCTGATTATGATATGACCTTGATTGGTAATTATCAACAAGACATAAATTTCAAATCTAAAAACGCTGCATTTTTTTGCGAAAATTTAATTCGTTTCACAAAAAGATTATCTGTTATCCCTGGTATTCGATTTGAAACATTAGAAGGTGAAGCTTCCGGAAGAAATGGATTTTCATCAAATGGGGATGCCATTTTATTACAGCAAATTAAAAGAAAACGAAAATTTGTTTTAGCAGGAATAGGAATGGAATATCAATTTTTAAAAGGAACCGCTTTTTATACAAACTTTTCTCAAGCTTATAGACCAATACAATTTGCAAATTTGCAAGCACCGCCAACAACAGATGTTATTGATCCCAATTTAAGAGATTCGAAAGGATTTAATTTTGATTTGGGATACCGCGGAAAAATAAAAGATTTCTTGCAATTCGATATAAGCGTTTATCGTTTAAAATACAATAATAGAATTGGTACGATTATACCATCTGGCGCAAATTATAGATTGGTAACAAATGTTGGAAACAGCAACAGCAAAGGCATTGAAAGCTTTTTTGAATTCAATCCAATTAAAGCGTTTAAAGTCAATACGCATTTTGATTTAAGTATTTTCAATTCATACAGTTTTATTAATGCCACTTACTCAAACAATCATAAAGATGCTTTGATAAAAGGAAATCAAGTGGAAAATGCACCTCGACATATTTTACGATCTGGAATTAGTTGTGGATATAAAAACGTTTTATTTACAACACAATTTAATTACGTTGGAAAGTGCTTCAGCGATGCCAACAACACAATCAAGGCTTCTTCAAATGGACAAACCGGATTAATACCCAATTATAAAATTTTTGATGCTACGCTTCAAATTAAATTGCCTAATCGAATCATCATCAAAACAGGTATCAATAATTTGTTTAACGAAAAGTATTTTACCCGCAGAGCAGGTGGATATCCAGGACCAGGTGTTTTGCCTGCTGATGGGAGAACTGCATTTTTATCGTTTGGAATTAAGTTGTAAAAAAATCTGTTTATATCTTTATAACTTATGAATAAAAAAGTAATCATCACTGGGGCAAGTGGCATGATTGGTGGCAATTTGCTTAACCTTTGTATCAACGACGATTCCATTTCAGAAATCATTTCTTTGGTTCGTAAGCCAAGTGGCATCAACCATAATAAGCTAAAGGAAATTGTAATTTCTGATTTTCTACATTACGAAGCTTGTTCTCAATATTTTAGTAATTCAGATATTGTATTTTATTGTTTAGGTGTTTACACTGGAGCAGCAGCTGCCGATCTATTCAGAAAAATTACTGTTGATTATCCAATTGCTTTGGCAAAATCTGTTTATTCAAAATCTCCAAATGCTCGTTTCTGTTTATTGAGTGGTCAAGGCGCAGACAGTACAGAAAAAACGAAGGTTATGTTTGCCAGAGATAAAGGTGCCGCAGAAAATGCATTATCAAAAATTGGGTTTGCATCTTTCATCAGTTTCAGACCAGGGTATATCTATCCTGTTGAACCAAGGAATGAACCGAATTTCATGTATAAAATAATGCGTTGGCTTTATCCAATCATAAAATTATTGGGGAAAAATGTTTCTATTGAGTCTACTGCTTTAGCCAAAGTAATTCATTTTGTTGGATTACATGCCGCAAGTAAATCCATTTTAGAAAATAGAGACATGCGTGAAATTGCTCAAAGTTTGCCTTAAAATAATTGCTGTTTTTATTTTTTAAAACTCTATAATAAAACCAATCGTAGGACGAACATTTGGGTCATCATTTTTCACAAATGTGGGTATTGCATTGCTTCCATCTGCACGAATTGGCAAACCGTCTGTTGTTTTAAAAGTTCTATTATCAGAAGTTCTTGTAAAGGTATATTCAGGAATAGATGGATTTTTTGCAACATACCAATTGGTTACATCCAAAAATAGATCTAAAGTGATTTTTTTAAAGTTCCATTTCTTATCTATTCTAACATCACTGCTATTAAAACCATTTAAGCGCTGTGAATTTAAATTTGCATAATCCAAAGTACCTTTCCCTTGTGATAGATAATTAACCCTAGAAACCACCTCATCAAATGGCGTGTATGGTGCACCACCTTGATAACGAAACTTCAAACCCAATTCCCAATTGTGTGAAAATTTGTATCCCCAAGTAACCGAAAGCAAATGTTTATTATCCCAACTGCTCGAAACCAATTTGCCATTTGCGCCGCTGTATAAACTTCTATAAAAAGTATACGATAAAATTCCAAAGAACTTTTTTGTCAACTTTTTCTGTGCAAAAAACTCAATGCCATATGCATTTCCTTTTCCATTGGTTAATACTGCTTCGTTTCCAAGCAACGTAAAATCTGTACCTAAATTTGCCAATGAAATTCCGTTTCTAACTGAAACAGGCGAATTATTGTATTGTTTGTAAAAACCTTCTAGCGTAATGCGTAATGCATCATTTGGAAGAAATTCAACGCCTGTAGTATAATGTGTACTGCTTTGATATTCGATATTTTTATTTACAAGCGAATTGTTTTCCGCATATCCTAAAATAGTGTATGTTGGTATTTTATAATAAATTCCTGCAGAAGCATTCCATGTCCATTTGTTTGTCAAAACATAACTTACAGATAATCTTGGCGATAATGTTCTTAAGCCATTCATACCGCTTGTAGTAAACGTGTTTACATCTGATCTAATGCCAAAACTAACGCCCAAACGATTGTCTATAAATCTATTTCCTATTTGTGCAAATGCACCCAATCTAACAAATGGTTTTAAAGGACTTTGGAAATTTTGTATTATCGCACGTTGAATGATTGTGTCATTATTAGCGTCTCTGATTTCTTTTAATATAACAGCAAAAGAATTATTGGTGTATGAAGCCAATTGAGCGGATGCGCCATAAGAAATTTTCCAACCATTGATGTTTTTATTGACATCAAATCTTAATTTATTTTCGTTTTCAACACTAACGATATCCAAGGTTTGACTTTCTGGTTTTGGATTTTCGTTGTCTTCAAATTTTGTAATCGTGTTATTAAAACTTGTTCTGCTCAGCGATAAATTCCAGTAACCATTTGGGATGCTTTTTTTCAATGAAGCTCCAATCGTATAATTCCACTGATTTACATTTACGCTCGAGTTTAACGCATATAATTTTTCGGGTGTAGCTTCTTTAGGTGAAGCAAATGAAAAATCATCAATAGCGCCGATTCCAATAAAAGTAAGCGTGGTTTTATTATTTATCTGATGGGTAATCTTTGTTTGAAAATCCCAGTAATTGGGTCTGATAGGTAAATCAATGGCTTGAAATAAATATTGCAAATAAGATCGAGTTGCTGAAGCTAAAAATGTTGTTTTTTTATTTTTAGATAATGGACCTTCTAATGTTAAACCCATTTCCGTAAAACTCGCTCTAAGATTTCCTTGAAATTTATTTGCGTTGCCATTCTTTTGTTTGAATTGAAAAACACTGCTTAGTGCGTTATCAAAACGAGCATCAAAAGCAGAAGAACTGAGTTTTACATCTTCAATAAAAAAGGTGTTTAAAATTCCTTGAGGACCGCCGCTACTGCCTTGTGTTTGAAAATGATTAATAACAGGAACTTCAATTCCATCTAAATAAAAAACATTTTCATTAGAAGCACCACCACGAATGATAATATCGTTTCTGAAAGAACCGCCTTGTTGTCCGCCACCAACGCCAGGTAAAGTTTGAATAACTTTGCTAATGTCAAAATCTCCACCTGGATTACTTCTAATTTCTTCAGATGTAAGACGTTGAACACTTAAAGGCGTTTCAAGTGAAGCTGCACGAACGCTGCGTTTATTTGATTTGATAATTACTTCTTGTAGTTTATTGTCATTATTTTCTAACTCAACTGTGTAGACATTTTCATTACCAACGCTAACTACAATATTATAAATGGTGCTGGTTTTATACCCTACAGAACTAACCAATACATTGTATGTTTGAACAGGAATATTCAGCAGCCTAAATCTTCCAGATGAATCGGAAATGGTATTAATAGAAGTCCCAGAAACATTAATTGTAGCACCAACAAGGGCTTGCTGCGTATTTTTCTGAAGTACAATTCCACTGATACTGCCTGTTTTCTGTGCAAATACAGAAGCAGAAAAGAAAAAGAAAAGTAATAACAACCCGAAATTATACTTAACAAATAGACGTGTCATGAAATATGTTTTTATACAAAACATACAACATTTAAAATTGTTTAAAATAAGTCGAACTTTTTTTAAAAAAAATAAAACAAGAAATAGTTGATAAAAAAGACGAGTCGTATAAAATGAAATATTATGATAGATTGGTTGTTGTAAAATCTAGACAATATTTTTTTATCATGTCTCTCACATCACTGAAAGCATGATTAATTTCTTCTTCAGTACCGGTAGCTTTTGCAGGATCAGGAAAATTATAATGAAATTTCACTGCTTTACTTGGAAAGAACGGGCATCTTTCTTTAGCGTTATCACAAACAGTAAAAACGAAGTCAAAATCCACTTGTTGATATTCTAAAATATTATTCGAAGTATGTGCAGAAATATCAATGCCATCTGCTTTCATGGTGGCAATTGCCTTTGGATTAACGCCGTGTGTTTCAACACCCGCACTAAAGATCTCCGCTTTTTCGCCAGCGAAATGTTGTAAATAACCATGCGCAATTTGACTTCTACAACTGTTGCCAGTACATAATACCAAAACTTTTTTCATTAAAAATTTATTTATGAGTTAGAGGAATAAAATTTATTTCTTAACCAGAAAGCCACATTAACCAAAATAATTAAAGCAGGAACTTCAACCAAGGGACCAATCACACCAGCAAAAGCTTGTCCGCTGTTTATGCCAAAAACACCAATCGCAACAGCAATGGCCAACTCAAAATTATTTCCAGCAGCTGTAAAAGCAATTGCGGTATTGGTAGAATAATCGGCACCCATTTTTTTGCCAATTAAAAAACTAATGAAAAACATCAAAGCAAAATATACAGCCAATGGGATTGCAATGCGTAAAACATCAAAAGGAATTTGTACGATCATTTGACCTTTTAAACTAAACATGACAACAATGGTAAATAGCAAAGCAATCAATGTGATTGGAGAAACTACAGGAATAAATTTTGTGGTAAACCATTCTACTCCTTTTAATTTTATTAAAATGGCTCTTGATAAAAATCCGGCAAAAAAAGGAATACCTAAATATATCGCTACGCTTTGTGCAATTTCACCAATACTGATGTTTACAACAGATCCAGAAATACCAAAAAGTGGAGGAAGTACGGTTACAAAAATAAACGCATAAACGCTATATAATAAAACTTGGAAAATGCTATTCAATGCTACTAGTCCAGCAGCATATTCTCTGTTTCCTTCTGCCAATTCATTCCAGACAATAACCATTGCAATACATCTTGCTAAACCGATTAAAATCAATCCCACCATGTATTCGGGATAATTGTGTAAAAATAAAATAGCGAGTGCAAACATTAAAATTGGACCAACAATCCAATTTAAAAAAAGTGAGGTGCCTAAGATTTTGGTGTTTTTAAACACTTCACCCAGTTGATTATATTTCACTTTCGTAAAGGGCGGATACATCATTAAAATCAATCCAATGGCCAAAGGAATATTTGTAGTTCCATTAGAAAAAGACAGGATAAATTTTGGGGCTGAAGGAAAAAAATAACCAATTGAAACACCAGCAATCATTGCTAGAAAAATCCATAAGGTTAAAAATCTATCCAAAAAGCTTAATTTCTTTCTTTCAATTACAGGGTTGCAATTATTGTTTGCCATTTTTAAAAGTTTTATAATTTAACAACATCCAGAACCTGGAGTACACGAATTTGTATTATTCATTTCTGGTTTTTGAGCAAAAACGGTTATGCTAAAAATTCCTGTTTGTCCAATTCTATACGCTTGGATTTCTTCAGCAGATAAATAGTTGATTAAAATATCATCGGGAATAAAAATTGCTTTCTCTTTTTGAACAACTACATTTTTAAATCCATTGGCATGAATGAGTTCCAGATATACTTCTTTTTGAATGGCTCCGGCAACACAACCAGCATACATTTCTGCATCTTTTTTTAATGCATTTGGTAGGGCTCCCATTAAAACAACATCACTAATACAAAAATGTCCCCCAGGTTTTAAAACCCTGAAAATTTCATTAAACACCGCATTTTTATTGGGTACTAAATTCAATACACAATTACTAACCACTACATCAGCAGCGTTAGCTGTGATGGGCATTTTTTCAATATCTCCTTGTCTAAATTCTACGTTGTTAAACCCTCTTTTTTCTGCATTAATTCTAGCTTTTTCAATCATGGCATCTGTAAAGTCTATGCCAATCACTTTACCCGTTTCGCCTGTTTCGTGACGAGCGATAAAACAATCATTGCCTGCACCACTTCCTAAATCAATCACCACATCTCCCTTTTTAATTTTGGCAAATTGAGTGGGCAAACCACAGCCCAAACCTAAATCTGCATCAGCATTGTAGCCATTTAACGTAGAATAATCTTCTGACATGATGTTGTATACTTCTGTAGAGCATCCACCGGCACCGCAGCACGACGACATATTGGTTTCTTTATCTTGTAAAGCAATTTCGCTGTACTTTAATCTTACAATTTCTTTTAGTTCATTTTCTGTTTGCATAATGTTTATTTTTTATAATTAATACGGATTTTAAAACGATTTACTTTAGCAACAAGCTGATTTGTTGATAATAATTTTTTCAAAAAAGCCCCCCAATAAAGTGGTTGCTTTTTTCCATTCTTTTTCATCAATACAATAGCAAACCGAAACCCCTTCAATGTTTCCTTTAATTAATCCAGAAGCTTTGAGTTCTTTTAAATGTTGCGAAACGGTACTTTGTGCAATGGGCAATTCGTCAACGATATCTCCACAAATACAAGATTTCTTTTTAATCAAAAAATTCAAAATGGCTATGCGTGCAGGATGAGAAATTGCTTTCGCATATTTAGCCAATTCGATTTCTTTTTTTGTGTATTCAGATGTTTTACTTGCTCCCATATCAATCGCAATATTACGATTAATAATTAAAAATGATACCATTATTTTTAAAAATGCAACTGAATCAAAATGAATTTTATTATTCCTGTGCTAAAATTTATTAAGTAAAATAAGATCTATGTTTACAACCTAAATTAGCTCCAGAAGAGCAATATACCAATAGCTCCAGAGGAGCGAAATCACAATAGCTCCAGAGGAGCGACATATAAGATTATGGCAAACACATATTCCCAAATATATCTACAAGTTGTGTTCGCAGTAAAAGGGCGAAAAAATTTAATTCAAAGCGAATGGAAAGATGAATTATATAAATACATCTGTGGGGTTGTAAATGGTAAAAAAGAAAAAGTATATGCAATCGGTGGAGTATCGGACCATATTCACATTCTGATTAGTATAAAACCAAACATCCTACTCTCTGATTTAGTGAGAGATATTAAATGTAATTCATCAAAATGGATAAATGAAAGACAATATGTAATTGGTAAATTCCAATGGCAAGAAGGCTTCGGGGCATTTTCATATACTCATTGGCATTTAGATACCATAATAAATTACATCAACAACCAAGAAGAGCACCACAAAAAGAAATCATTTAGAGACGAATACCTCGAATTTTTGGAAAAATTTTATATCGAATACGATGAAAAATATCTATTTGAATGGGTTGAATAAAACCCGATTATTTTGTCCTATTATCATCTCGCACCTATTTTTTATGCCGCACCTACGGAGCTCGAATGTTGATTTAACCATTTTCTGTTTTCATTTCGCTCCTCTGGAGCTTGCTTTATCGAACTCCACAGAAGAGAAACAACAACAGCTCCAGAGGAGCGATATGAAAATAGCTCCAGAGGAGCGAAATCGAGATAGCTCCGTAGGAGCGACATTGGAATTTCGATGTCATAATAATTGCTCAATCAAAAAATGAAAATTATTTAAACGTGGAGAACACAGATTTAATTCGGAAACGAAGATGCCGGAACGCTAATTGTTCCTGCCGAATTTAAAATATGCCAGTTTTTAAAATCCTGACTTGCTTCCATTCCGGTACCGTTTATGGTTTCAGTTTTTGTTCTGATTTTTACAGGACGATCGGTATAAAACTCAGATCCTGTTCTATTTCTATCCCAGTATAATTCATCACAAATTAGCGTGTCGCCTTTTTCAATATTAATAATAACCACGCTGTCTCTAAGGTTTACGATTTTTTTATACTGCTCGTATCGCGCATAATGTGCATTTAATATGCTTTCAATCTTTCCATTTTCATTGTAAAAATCAGCGTGTATTTTTTCTGGAAATTCTACATAAGGAACAATATCTTGAACATTTAACATTAATGGTGCGTTAAGAATTGCTTTCTTTTTTCCGCCTAAGGTGTAGTTTAATGTAACCATTCTTGCTTCTTCAATTCCTGTCTTTTTAAGGCTTAAATTTTTCACCTTCTCAATATCATTTTCACATGCACACAAAAAAATACAGCTTATCAATAAAGCTGTAGTAAAAATATTTTTAAAGATTGATTGTGTCATATTTTAATGATGCAGAAATTAATCATAGCTTCTTTTTTGGAACCATCTTGCATTCATAGAAACTCCAAAATTTATTCTGAATGAATTTTCTTTCAAACCAGTTGTACCCGCATTTCCAATTGTTCCAAATTCAATCGAAGTATTTAATGCTACGTATTCGCCTCTGTTTTGAATTTGTCTTGGTGTAGTTAAAGGCATTCCAGCTCCAAAAGTAATTGCTGATCTATTTCTTAGAATATCCGTTTTTACTGGCGCTGTTCCATAATAAAACCCTGCTCTGTATTTGATGTAATTCCAATATTTATTAGTTGCTGCATTAGATTTAGCCGGATAAAATTCTGCACCAGCTTTTACCACCCAGCTATTTGTTGTTTTATCTGATTCATTGTAATAGCTGTATTTTGTCCAATCTGATGTTTCAAAATCAGCACCAAATAGCCATTGTTTGTTTTTAGTTTGATACGTAAACCCCGCTCCGTAAGTAGCAGGAATTACAATTTTACCCTTTACATCTTTTATGGTAGACACACTATCAATCGTAATCACAGCACCCGAACCATCGTATGCAAAAGTTTCATTTACTGTAGTTTGATTGGCGTTTAATTTTTGTTGTAAATTTCCGTAAGCACCTAACCTTAAATTTCCTCCATTTTTAATGTGAAACTCATATTGCATTCCTACATTTAAAAAAACGCCACCAAATGTGCTTTTTAATTCCTCATTTCCTTTTGCATAAATAATGGTGTCACTCAAAAATGAGGTTCTTGTACTAATTGATTTATTTCCAAAATTAAACCCCGTGCTTACCCCAAAACTAAATTCGTTTTTGTGCGACCCATTTCCAATTTTTCGAATGCCTGTACTTAAATTCACTTGGTTTAAACCGCCAGTTCCCTCATATAAAGTATTCAAACTATCAATATTGCTTATGCGACTATTTTTTTCGATTTTATAACTGATTCGGGTTAATGGTCTTAATCCAAAACTTGCACCCCAGGTTACCCCTTTTTTTTCCATTTTAGGCGTTGAAATGGGAAATGCTACTTGTAAGTAAGAGATAGCTGCATTGGATGATGTATATTTTTGACCGTTAAGATTGCTTTTCAATGTTCTTGAATTGATTTCACCACCTAAGTCGAAAATGGTATTGGAAAAGTTTTTTGTGTTAGATAATGAACCCAATGAAGCTGGATTAGCAATGTTTATATTAAATGGAGAACCCACCAAGCCATAATCTGAATATGCTGCAGAAAAACCACCCATTGCACGATTGGTAATGTTTTGTCCGGATATAATATCGCCTAACCCATATCTGCTATATGGCGAATTTTCCTGAGCCTGCGTTGTATTACACACCAACAGGGCAAATATTACTATAAAAATGTGTTTAATCCGATAAATTATTGAGTTCACTGAGTGCATAAAGTCCTTTAAATAAAAAGTTAACGTCGGCAAATATCTTGTTTTTAAGTTGACTGGCAAAATAGACACTATTGCCCCCGGTTAAAACCACGTTAAAGTTCCCGAATTTTTCATTGTATTTTTCAATGAAACCCTCTATTTCATTGACTATTCCAAATATAACTCCCGATTGTAAATTAGTTTTGGTATCGTAGCCAATCAAAGGAATATTCCAGGTTTGTGCTTCCAACGGTAGTTTTGCCGTGTATTCATGCATCGATTTAAAACGCATATCCACACCCGGTGAAATGGCTCCGCCTAAAAATTGATGGTTAGTATTAATGAAATTATACGTTATACAAGTACCGATGCCAATGATTAAATTATTTTTTTCAGGAAAAAGATGAACTGCAGCCGCTGCCAATGCAAGTCGATCCACACCTGTCGTTTCGGGTTTTCCAGTAGCCAACTTAAAATTTAAAATGGTTTCGTTGGTGATTTTATGAAATTGGGTATGCTGAATAAGTAAGTTTTCGATGTCGGCATTATGATGTACTACAGATGAAAGTATTGATTTTTCTGGCTTGTATGCATCAATTATTGTTTTTAAATGCGATATCGTATCGTCTAAAAGATCTATGGTTTCAATAAATTGATCGTTGTTAAATACCGCTGCTTTAAAGCGGGAATTTCCAAAATCTAAACAAAGCGTATGCATTCGATAATATTTAATTCAAAATTTAAAAGTCAAAAATAGAAATTGTTAATTTGCGTTCTTTAATTTTTTCACTTTTCACTTTTCACTTTTCACTTTTCACTTTTCACTTTTCACTTTTTACTTTTTACTTTTTTATATCACTTCACCCAACAAAGTTCATCCCATTTTGTGGTGAATCGATTACTGCGTAATTCTTGTCGCATTTTCCAATTTTTTTTGGTGCCTGCGGTGGCAAATTTCAACATATCCGTTCCCATGCCAAAGTTAACGTTATCAATGATATGCATGAGTTTTTGTGAAGCAGCCGATTCTGGCGTTTCAAAAAGATTGTATTGCACCATAGCACAGGGTACAATATCTGTAAGTATAATGCCCGCTTTAATGTACTTGCTCCCTTTTTGATACAATGCTTCTACCAAAGGCATTACATAGGCAATCAACACATTGGTTAAATAAGTTGCAGATGGCAAAGCCACATAAGCCGATCTCGATGATGGCGCGTAATGATCTTGACTTTGATAATTGTTACTCACCAAAAAAATACTCACCGCACCTGCTGCACCACTCTGTCTGCGCAATTTTTCCGCCGCACGGGCAATATAGGTGGCAACGGCTTCTTTCAATTCCTTCAATTCAAAAACAGCCCTGCCAAACATCCTCGTGGTGGCAATCATTTTCTTTTTAGATAAAGGATCTTTCATTTCAATACAAGGAATGCCATTCAACTCTTTTACCAACCTTACCCCTACTACTCCGCCTAAATTTTTTCCTGCCCAGGCCTCACTCATGTTTCGTAAATCCCATGCCGTATTGATGTTAAACATGCGTAAGGTTTTTGACCCTGCACTGCCCACGCCCCAAATATCTTCTACCGCTGTTTTTTGCAAAGCCTCCATTTGTTGTTGTGGCGTTTGTAAAATAAGCACGCCCTTGGTACCTAGTTTATCTTTTTTGGCAAGCCTATTGGCTACTTTAGACAACACCTTAGATGGTGCAACCCCTACCGAAACTGGAATACCCGTCCACAACTCGGTAGTTTGTTTTACAAACATGGCATAGTCATAAAGTTTGTTTGCATCAATACCAGATAAATCCAAAAAAGATTCATCTACCGAATACACTTCTACTTCGGGTGCCAATAAGCGAAGCGTGTCCATTACGCGCTTGCTCATATCGCCATACAAATGATAATTGCTAGAAAAAACAGCAACGTTATTTTTTAAAATTTCCGCTTTGTTTTGATAATAAGGCCCTGCCATTTGAATGCCCAACGCTTTGGCTTCATCTGTTCTGGAAACAATACAGCCATCGTTGTTACTGAGCACCACTACAGGCTTTCCATTTAAAGCGGGCTTAAACAGTCTTTCGCAGGAAGCGTAAAAACTGTTGCAATCAACAATTGCCTTCATACAAATTATACGTTTACAACACCTAAGAAAATTGTTTTATCACATACGTTACCACGCCCCAAATGCTAAAATCGGCATACTCGCTTATTTCCATTGGGGATAGTTTTGGCGTTTCGGGAATAAGGCGAATTTTATTAATGGTTTTCTCAAATCGTCGAATAAGCATCTCGCCGTCAACCACCGCAATAATCACCTTTCCACTTTGAGGCTTAATGCTTCGATCTACAATGACAATATCACCATCATGAATAGACGCATTGACCATGCTGTTTCCCTGTACACGCATAAAAAATGTGGCAGGCTTGTTTCGAATCAATTGCTCATTCAAATCAACACCCTTGTCCATGTAATCATCGGTTGGCGCACCAAAACCTGTGGCGTTTGCATTGGGTACGTCCAACTGCTTAAATGATTTACTGCCCTGATATCCGGCAGAAAAAAATTGTTCTATTTCCATAAAAATATGTTTGGTTTACTAAATTTATTAGCAATAATAAGCTAAATTATTTAGTTTTTAAAAATAAATAATTGCCAATTTTTTTAGTCGATGATTTATAAGAATAGTTGCTTTTGGTGATATTTAACTATTTTTAATTTCTTAATTAATCATTCAGCTTTGAGCAATACTAGTAAATACGAATTAGTGGTTGGGTTGGAAGTGCATGCTCAGCTGATGACAAAAACGAAACTTTTTTGTAGCGATAGTGCTTCTTTTGGCGGTATGCCCAATACGCAGGTTAGTCCAATTTCATTGGCGCATCCGGGCACGCTGCCAAAACTAAACGAGAAAGCAATTGAATTGGCGGTTAAGTTAGGACTTGCATTGAATTGTGACATTGAACGCAAAAATTATTTCGCCCGAAAAAATTATTTCTATCCCGATTTGCCAAAAGGCTATCAAATCAGTCAGCATTCCGCTCCGATTTGTAAAAACGGATTTCTTAGCATTTCCAGCGCTCAAGGGGAAAAAAATATCATCCTCAACAGAATACATATTGAAGAAGATGCGGGAAAAAGCATTCATGATATTGACGATAATTATACCTGCATAGATTTAAACAGGGCTGGTGTGCCACTTTTGGAAATCGTTACGGAGCCTGTGATACATAGCGCTGATGATGCGTTTACTTTTTTAACCGAACTGCGAAAACTGGTTCGATGGCTGGATGTTTGCGATGGAAATATGGAAGAAGGAAGCATGCGTTGTGATGCCAATATTTCTGTTCGACCAATTGGAGCTACCACACTCGGAAAGCGGGTAGAAGTAAAAAATCTAAACAGCATTCGCAATGTAAAAAAAGCCATCGAAATTGAGTTTGAACGATTGATTGCTTTAACCGAAAATGGCCAAGACATTATACAGGAAACAAGAAGTTATGATGCGGATAAAAACAGCACCTTCTCGTTGAGAAGCAAAGAAGATGCAGAAGATTACCGCTATTTTCCGGAGCCAGATTTGCCTCCATTTATCGTTACTGAAAATTACATCAACCATATAAAATCAAATCTGCCCAAATTACCCGAACAAATAAAGGCAGATTTCATGTCATTATATCAATTGTCTGATTACGATGCACAAACGATTTGCAATGAAAAAGAAGACATCGAATATTTTGAAAGCATCATCAAACATACCAAACATTATAAAGCTGTTGCAAATTGGATGATTGGGCCGTTGAAACAGTTTTGTAAAGAACATAATTTATCGTTACATCAATTTCCACTTTCTGTTGAAAAAATTGCCGATTTAATAAGCTTTGTAGAAGCCGGAAAAATCAATTTCAATAATGCTTCAGGAAGAATTATGAATGCAATGATTGAAAACAAGTCGCTATCTGCATTTGAAGTGGCAACCGAATTAAATTTGTTTCAGGAAAAAGATGAAAATGCAATTGAAATTTGGGTAGAAGAAACCCTCGCTTCAATGCCAGATAAAGTGAAAGAATATAAATCTGGGAAAAAAGGACTTATTGGATTATTTTCTGGCGATGTAAAAAAACGCAGCAAAGGAAAAGCGGATATGCAATTGGTACAACGTTTACTAGAAGAAAAACTAAATTAAATTTAAATTTAACCCCATACATTATGACCATCAAAAATTATTTACTCATTATCGTTAGTGCTTTGATTTTTTCTTGCAATAATAAAAGCAAAGACCAATTTACCATAAATGGAAAAATTGAAAACGCAAAAGATCAACGTGTTTATTTAGAGCAATTGTTTTTCAACGAGAAAGATATTGCTGTACTTGACACTGCGGAAATTAAAAACGGGAAGTTTGTATTAACCGCCAAAAGCGAAGAAGAAGGACTTTTTAGAATAAGATTAGAGCGAGATGAAAATGCTTCTTACTTAATTATAAATGACCAATCGGAAATTGATTTTTCAGCCAAAATAGGCAATGGTTCTGACGACAATTTTAAAAATCTAAAAGTTGAAACACCAGGCAACAAAGCGCTAAAAACGTTAATTGTAGGATTAATGGAAAATGTGGCAATACTTGAAAAAAATGGGGCTATATTAGATTCATTACAAAATGCAGGCAACGATAGTTTATTGGCTATTGAATCGGTTAAACAAGCAAAATTAAATGAGGGGTTAACAAATTTTTTAGATGGATACGTATTTAAAAGTGAAGACCCCATCGTGACCATTTTTGCCATGGCAAATGCGTCTACGGAAGATAAAAATGTTATTCAAAAACGCATAGATCATCTAACCAAAAAATTCCCAAAACATAAAGGTGTTCAAGACATTATTTTAGCATACAATAAGTTTCTAACGGAGATGAATAAGCCAAAACCTGCTGAACAAGAAAAGCCAGCTGTTGGTAATTTCGCACCCGATTTTACGATGAATGATACCGAAGGAAAACCTGTTTCATTAAGTCAATATAAAGGGCAATATGTATTGGTTGATTTTTGGGCAAGTTGGTGCGGACCATGTCGTGGAGAGAATCCAAATGTAGTGGCTGCATACAAAAAATATAAAAACAAAAATTTTACTGTACTTGGTGTTTCGCTTGATGAAGATAAAGATGCTTGGATAAAAGCCATTCAAAAAGATGGATTAACTTGGAAACACATCAGCGATTTGAAAGGTTGGCAATCTGCTGTTGTTCCCGTTTATGGAATCGAAGGAATTCCTTATAATGTGTTATTAGATCCAGAAGGAAAAATATTGGCAACAGAGTTAAGAGACAAAGATCTTGATGCTTTTTTAGGCAAAACTTTGAAATAAAATATACTTGAATTTTAATACCATTTGTAATTCAATATGGCAAAAAAAATTAAAACAGCTGATCAACCAAAAACACCATCAGTAGTTACGGTTTCAAAAAAATCAAACCCCGAATTTGCTATTCGTATATTTTTAGCTATTGTGGTGTTAATCCTTTATGGTCAATCCATAAATTTTGAATTTACTTTAGATGATGATTTGTTTTATTTGAAGCACAGCTCTGTACAGCAAGGTATTGGTGGGCTACAAGAGTTTTTCAGTTATGGTAGTTTAAATAAATTTGATGGCACCGAAGGATTACAACCTTATCGTCCAATAACTTTATTTGTGTTTGCCATACAAAAAACACTATTCGATAATTCTCCTGCGATGGCGCATTTAATGAATATGTTACTGTATATTTTACTTTTACAAATTTTGTTTTCGCTGATAAAAAAATTATTTCCAACGCTAAATATTTATCTAATTTCCTTGATTTGTGTTCTATTTACAACACATCCCATACATTCCGAAGTGGTGGCAAGTGTAAAAAGTATGGACGAATTGCTTGCAGCCATTTTTGCTTTTTTATCCTGGAAATTTCTTTTGCCAAATGATGAAAATACAAAGCTTAAGCCAAGTACTTTAGTCTTCGGTTTGTTGTTTTTTATGCTTGCGCTTTTATCGAAAGAAAGTGCCATTGCATTTTTAGTGATTATTCCATTAGCGCATTACATGTTGATGCAAAAGGATTTGAAGTCATCAATTTATATGTTTGTTTCATTGGCATTTATAGCTGCTGTTTTTTTATTGATACGTCACCAAATAATTGGAAACGGAACATCTAAAACTGATTCACAAGAGCTTGAAAATGTGTTGAATGCTACAAAGAATTTTGGCGAAAACACAGCGACAAAAGCTGTCATCTTATTTTATTACATCAAACTATTATTTATCCCTTGGCCTTTAAATTGGGATTATTCGTTCAATCAAATTCCGGTTGCCAATTGGGGTTCATGGATGTCTTGGCTTAGTGTATTTATCTACGGCAGTTTATTTGTTTTTGCCATTTTAAAATTCAAAAAACATCGCGTACTAGCTTTTTCAATTTTGTTTTTCTTTATTGCTTCTTCTCCAACAAATAATTTATTTATTTTAAATGGTGCTACTATTGGCGAAAGGTTTTTATTTGTACCTTCTTTTGGGTTTGCGTTAGGCATTGTTTTTTTAATGAATTACTTGTTAAATATAGACACAACGGAGTTTTCAGGTAAACTTAAAAATGTATTTATTGGTATTTTTTCAATTTTACTAATCGCATTTTCTGGCTTAACTATGGCGAGGGTTGGCGATTGGAAAAACAATCTTTCCTTATTTGAAAAAGGTGTTGAAAATGCGCCCAATAGTAGTCGTACACAATATAGTTTAGCTACTGAATACCTCAACCGAGGAGAACAACTAACGGATACCGCAGAACGAAATGACTTGCTTAGAAAATCTCTTCTACATTTTACTAAAAGTATTGAGATTTATCCCAAAAACAAATTGTCACATTACAATTCCAGTAAATGCCATGCTTTTCTTAAAGATACGGCGAGTGCTATGATTCATTACCGTAAGGCCATTGAGCTTGATAATAAATACATCATGGCTTACAACAATCTTGGTGTAATATTTCATGCAAGAAATGAATTTGATAGTGCACAATATTATTACGAGAAAGTTTTAGACATTGCGCCAAATGAAAAGACCCCTGTAAAAAATCTAGGTGATTTATTTTTAATGAAGGGAATATATCTAAACAACAATGGATTTCCAGATGCGGCAATTGCTTCTTATAAAAAAAGTATGACTTATCAATCAACGAATAATCTATTGATTTATAACAACATGGCCTCTATTTATTCCTCAATAAATAAGAATGATAGTGCATTGATTTATTTTGAAAAAGGCTACCAAATAAACCCCAACGATATCATGATCATTCAAAACATTGCTGTGGTTTCTTATCTCACAAAAAATTATTCAAAAGCAATTGAATACGCCAACAAAGCGCTATCAATCAACAACAACCTTAAAAAGAGTTTTGGCATTTTAGCCGATACGTACACCGCAATGGGCAATTCAAAAGAAGCACAACGGTATAGAACGATGTTTGATAATACTAAGTAGGGGAAGAGAGGTTTGGGAGGTTTTTGAGGTTATAGATGTTTATGAGGTTTGAAATGTTTGATGTGTAAGGGTTGAATATTTTCAACCCTAAAGTTCAAGAGTTTAATGCGTTCAAAGAGTTCAAAGGTTGGGAAATTCTCGTCTACCGATGTTGGTGTTTTCACCAATCATTAAAGAAGGAAATGATTTATTGTAACACAATCCACTTCCTTATTCTTTATTATTAATTCCTTATTGGTTATTTAATGCTTCCTCTCCCACGGTTGAAACCGTGGGCTATGCTATGTGTCGTAAAGATTGAAATTGTAAAATGATGGAATGTTGACAACTTCCCCCCAGGGGATTTTGGGGGCCACAAAAAAATCCCGGCTATTTCTAAACGGGATTTTTTGTATTATTAGGGGTTAAAAAAATTCAGTTTTATTTCCATTAACCTCATCAAAAGTAAACTGCTCAACCTTTTGAACTCATTGAACATATTGAACCTTTTGAACCAAACCTCTCAAACATCTCAAACCTCCTAAACCTTTTAAAAAAACTACCTCGCCATATTAACTACATACGGCGGTACATTAAACCATCCACCACTTGTAAATGTTGGATTTGTTATACCAACAAACATTTTTAAAGTTAAAGTTTGATTACAAATAGAGAATGTTCCAGGACCAGCAGCTGTTGTAGTTGTAGATGGGCCAACCAATACCAACCAAGTAGCATAAGTAGTATCTGAAATAACCGTTGTTGCAGGACCAATATTTGTTTGTGTTGCTAATGTTACTTTTCTGTTAGCAGGATCTGTCCAATCTAATGTAAATGTAACTGGAGCCCATCCATTATTCCAAATGTTTGCTACCTCAATTGTTCCTGTTGTAGCTGATGTTTGATTTACACTTAATATTGAAGTTGTGTATGGCCCTCTTGGTGTATTATTAAAAACATGATTGGTATTGTTATAATCACCCAATAAATCATTAAGATTTACATCACCTTCAAGACAAGCACCTCTAATGATTACATAAACCGTATCCATAAACGAAGCTGGTTTTACAGATGGTTCAGTTAAACTAAACATCAATGTATCTTTTCTTCCTGATACATAAGATGCGTAATCTGCTTGAATTGCAATTTCACCAATTGCTTGTCCAGCTTTAATGGTTACAGTTCCTGATGAATTACCTGAAGGAATATTGTATTGCGATCCGGCTACTGCACCTGAAAGACATTCAACTTTATAAGTTACAGTACGATCAGAACCAGCAACATTTGTTGTACCTACTTGTAGTTTAAATTCTGGTGCAGGATTTGTTTCTGCTACATATACTTGTGTTGCTTTTCCTACAAAATGTGCTTGAGCAGGTGGAACTTCTGTTTCATACGTTTTTGTTTTGTCGCAACTAGCCAACAAAAATATTACTACCAAAATAGACAGTAACGAAAGAATTTTTATACGTTTCATAAAATTGAATTTTTAAAATTTAGTTTTTTGTTTCAATTAATAGTTGTCGTTTTGAACCATGTTTGGATTGGCCAACAACTCCGAATTTGGAATAGGCAATACAAAACGATAATTACCACTTAACAATGTTTGCCATTCTGCATTTGCATCACTTGATAAACGCTCTACAGATAAATTGTTGCGCTTCAAATCCCAAAAACGGAATCCTTCAAAAGCCAATTCTTTGTAACGCTCTTGTAATGTGGCATCAATAACAGATGTAGCAGTTGGGAATGTTTGGTCAGTATAACCATTAATACGTTTTGATCTTAAAAAGTTTAAATCAGCAGATGCAGCCGCTAAATCTGGACTTGCCTTTTTTGCATTTGCTTCTGCACGAATCAAATACATTTCTGATGTTCTGCAAGCTTTCATATCTACAACTCTACCACCACGTGATGAAGTATAAAATTTATTTACGTATTTGTTTCCAGATGCATTTATACCAATGTATGCAGGTAATCTATTATCTCTAAATGCTGAAAGTGAAGTTAACGGTAATGTTTGTCTTCTGTTCAAAATATATCTACCTGGAACTGTATCTATTCTTGCAATCAAAATTGGATTTGAAATTGAAGGAAGAATCGTTCCTCCTATGATTGATTGTCCAACTTGTAGTGAACCACTATTTATAGTTGTTACAAATAAGGTATCATTACTAATTTTACCATTAAATGTGGCTTCTAAAAAAGAACCAAACAATTTATCCGAAGGGGCAATGTATACATTTCCTCCAGTGGTTGTCCACAAACCACCAATAGCAGTACTTGTTTCGTATCTAATTCTGAATAAAACTTCATCAACAACAAGTTCATCTGTCCACATCGCTGAAAATTGAGCACCAGTTGTCAAAGGCTTAATTCCTGAGGAAATTACTTCCGTTGCATATGTTACAGCATTGTCGTAATCCTTTTTGTATAAAGCTATTCTTGCTTGATAAGCTGCAACATTTATTTTGTTTATTACCGTATCTCTGAAATCACTAAACGTCACAACAGGTAACAATGCTTTTGCTTCTGATAAATCTGATTCTATTTGCGCCATTACTTCTCCCATTGTATTTCTTGCTGGTTTTGCAAGAGGATCAGAAACCAACATTACAGGCACACCACGTGCATCAGCTGGATCGTAATTTTTACAGTAAGATTGCAATAATCCAAAATGAGCAATCGCACGCATTGCCAACATTTGTCCCTTTAAAATATTTCTTCTTGGCTCTTGATCTGCACCTGCTGTTACCGTTGGAATCTTTGGTAACAAACGATTTACCTGATCAATTACAGAATAATAACTTCCCCATGCTCTAATTACATCACCACCACTGGTGTTATCCGAATTGAATTGAAAACGGTAAGTTAAAGCCCCTTGACCAGCATTATTTGCACCCAATTTTGCCTCATCTGAAAGTAAAGCACTTACATACATATCATTGGCATAAGCACCATAACGAGCATATACGGCATTAGCGCCAAATTGTACATCATCTAATGTAACAAATGCATTGTTTTCACTAAACGAATCGGTAGGTTGTTGATCTAGGTCTTTTTTGCAACTGCTGGTACCCAAAACAGCAGCAACGATTGCTAATAATATTATTTTATTTTTCATTGTTCTATTGTTTTAAGATAAATTAAAAATTAATGTCCAAACCTGCTGTTAATGTACGAGGGTTAGGGAATTCACTTAAGTTAATATTTGTAGCTCCAGCTTCTGGATCATATCCTCTCCATTTTGTCCACATAAATAAATTTGAACCTTGTACATAAAAACTTGCGCCCGAAACAAATCTAAGTTTGCTTGCCATGTTTTTTGGAAGTGTGTACGCTAATTTTAAGTCTCTCAATCTCATGAATGATGCATCATGAATAATTTTTGATGAGGGGTTAGTTCCGTAAAGTGGACTTGGCGTATTTACTACATCGCCAGGTGCTTGCCAGAAATGTAAATCAGATGATTGGTTAAATCCATTAGCCATGAATCCAACTGGATTTTCAACAAAGTATTCCAAGTTATCAACTTTTGTACCTCCCGCTTGCCAGCTAAACAACAACGATAATTCTAATGATTTATAATTTGCTCTTAAACCAAAACCTCCTTTGTAAGGGGCTTCCCAAGTGCCGAAATCTTGTACTCTATTGTCTGCGCTATAAACATCAGTTAAATTGCCATTTTTGTCATAATACAAAGGCATACCGTTTGATGCATCAACTCCAGCCCATTTAACTTCGTAATGTGTTCCTAAAGCGGTACCTTCTTTAATCAATTCTGTTCCATTTTCGTAAGGTGCTTCACCGCCTAAACTCACTACCCTGTTTTTGTTGTAAGAGAAGTTAGCAAAAACAGTAACTGCATAATCTTTCTTTCTCAAAACTTCGCCATTAATGCTCAACTCAATTCCTTTATTGCTTAATTTTCCAGCATTGATATCTAATGACCCATTACCGAAACCAGAAGCAGCACTTAATATTTTTCTTACAAATAGATCTGTGGTTGTTTTATCGTAAATATTGATATCACCATAAATTCTTCTGTTTACCACTTCGAAATCAATACCTAAATTGGTAACGGTTGTTTTTTCCCATTTCAATTTTGGATTACCAGGATAAGAAGCTTCGATGGTATTTAAACCAGAGTAGCTACCACCACCGTAAGTATTTTGATAAGGATAGGCGCCACGAGGGAAATTATCTGCATTACCTGATCCTCCATAACTTAATTTAACACGCAATAAATCAATTGCTTTGATGTTTTTTATGAAATCTTCCTTTTTAGCATCCCATACTCCACCAATAGAGTAAAATCCTTGCCATCTCGTGTCAACAGGTAATTTAGAAGATCCATCTCTACGATAAGAAGCAGTTAATGTGTACTTGCTGTCATATGTGTAACGCGCAGTTGCTAAACCAGAAACCAATGCACTTTGTGATTTTCCACCGCCAACTATTGCATACAATTTATTTACTGCATTACCCTGAATGATTGATGCCATTGTGTTTGGACGCTTTGGATCTGTTCCAAATCCAGTTGCATTGATTGATTTGTTATACTCTCTGATGTACTCGCTGTATGCAACAAATTCTACATCATGCTTTTCTTGAAATGTATTTTTATAGGTAACAGAAGGGCGAACGGTTGCACGGAAAAAACGTGATAATCCTTCGGTTTGGAAACCTGCTTTTTCGGTAATGTCTTCTGAAATTTGACGAACATATGGTATTTTACTTCCGTAATTGGTGTTTTGTGTTTCACGGAAATCAATACCAGAAGTAATTGCAGCAGTGATGTTTTCTGTTATTTTGTATCCACCATTAATACCTAATGTGGCTTTAATTTGGTTGTTGTAATTTTCGTCGTATTTAGTTAACTCCAATTGATTGGCAGCTGAAAATGAATAATTTTCTAGTGTATTTCCTGTAGCAAAACTTCCATCATCTTTATACACTCTTGCATAAGGAACGTTTAAAGCTGAGGTTAAAAACGGATTACCTAAACTGTTTGTAACTGTTGATTGTTGGAAACTTCTTTTGGTATAACCAATATTAGAATTAAAAGAAAATGAAGCTTTATCATCTGCATAATCCATATTGTTTCTAAAAGTAATTCGCTTCATATCAGTACGTAATGTAATTCCTTCCTCATTGTACATGCCAATGCTGCTAAGAATTCTTGTTTTTCCTGTACCACCAGATAAAGTAACTTGATGGTTACTGAAATTACCCGTTCTGAAAATTTGATCTCCCCAATTGGTATTGATTTTTTTGATAGAATCCAATAATCTTCCATTTTCAATTTTTTCATCTGCACTAAGTGTTTGATATCTTGGATTTGCAGGAGAATAGTAAAAACCTGGCATTGCTTCATTAATAGCAGCCGGGCTTTGAGCATCTCCTTGAGCAAGAATTACACCATATTTTTCTTGTGCATCTAATAATTCAGTGGTGTTCATTGGTCTGAAAGCGAATTCTGGTTTAGCTTTTACACCATATTGAGCAGAGTAGTTGAATTTTAATTTTCCAGAAACACCTTTTTTGGTAGTAACTACAATTACCCCTGCAGAACCGCGAGAACCATATAAAGAGGTAGAAGCGGCATCTCTTAAAACATCTATAGAAGCAAAATCATTTGGGTTGAAACCTTGAAAAACAGTAGCTTCAACTGGAATTCCGTCTACTACATATAATGGTGAAGTTCCACCTGAGATAGAACCTGTACCACGAATAATAATATTGGTTGCAGAACCTGGTTGACCACTAGACGTTAAAGCGGTAATACCTGGTGCACGTCCTTGAAGAATTTGATCAAAAGAACCTACTGGTTGGTTTTTCAATTCTTTTTCAGAGATTTTTGTGGCTGCCCCTACGTATTGTGATTTCTTAATCTTACTGATACCCGTTACAACCACTTCAGCCATATCTTTTGATTCGGCAGGATTTAAACTTGGGGAAATAATAAGTTTAGATCCAATGTTGATGGTATAGGTTTCAAAATTTAGCGAACTAAATTCGAGCACTTTACCATTTGCGGGAACCTGAATGCTGTAAGTTCCATCAGCTGCTGTGGCGGTACCTATTTTTGTTCCTTTCACGAGCACTGAAACATTTGAAATTGGTTTATCGCTTGCGTCAGTAACCTTTCCTGTTATCATTTTTTGAGCAAAAACGCTCAACGATACAGCCATCGAAACCAACAAGGTTAAGAGTACTTTTCTCATTTTTTTTGGGTTTAGTTAAAATATTAAGATTTTATTAAAAATAAATATAGCAAAAAAGTGAAGGCAAATAAAATCAGTAAAAAAGTTTTTGGAGAGGAGGTTGGAGAGGTTGGAGAGGTTGGAGAGGTTTGTGAGGTTTGTGAGGTTGGAGAGGTTTGTGAGGTTGGAGAGGTTTAATAAGTTCAATAGGTTCAATGGGTTCAGGAAGGGGTTGAAAATTTTCAACCCTTACAAAAGGTTGGAAATATTTTCAATTTCGAGATGCTAGATATGATTTCGTTCAATTTCATGCTTTCAACGCCAAACACCAAACGTATTGAATACTGATTCTCGTTTAGATTTCTTTCCAACAAAAAACAACAAACCTCACAAACATCTTAAACTTCTCAAACTTCTTTAAATAAGTCCTTTCTTCAACAAATACTCCGCAATTTGTACCGCATTGGTAGCGGCACCTTTACGTAAATTATCGCTTACTATCCAGCAATTCATTGTGTTGGCTTGGGTTTCATCCCTTCTTATTCTACCAACAAAAGTATCGTCTTTATCATGAGCTGTAATGGCCATTGGATAAATAAAATTTTCTACATCATCTTGAAGCACTACCCCAGGAGTATTTGCCAAAAGCGTTTTTATTTCCTGTATGTTAAAATCATTTTCAAACTCAATGTTAACGGATTCGCTATGACCGCCAATTGTTGGAATTCGAACACAAGTAGCCGTTAGCAAGATTGAATCATCACCCATTATTTTTTTGGTTTCATTGGTCATTTTCATTTCTTCCTTAGTATAACCATTTTCCAAAAAAACATCTATATGGGGAATGGCATTTAAATCGATAGGATATTTATACGCCATTTCGCCTTTGATACCTTTTCTTTCGTTCATTAATTGATCTACCGCTTTAACGCCAGTACCTGTGACGCTTTGATATGTGCTAACTACTACTCGTTTGATTGTATATTTTTCATGTAATGGTTTTAAAACCACCACCAATTGAATGGTAGAACAATTTGGATTTGCAATGATTTTATCTTCAGCAGTTAAGCAATCCGCATTTACTTCAGGAACCACTAATTTTTTTTCAGGATCCATTCTCCAAGCACTTGAATTATCGATAACGGTAATTCCGGCAGCTGCAAATTTTGGCGCCCATTCTAATGAAGTAGCACCGCCAGCAGAAAAAATGGCTACATTAGGTTTTGCAGCTATTGCTGTATCCATGCTTACTACAACAAATTCATTTCCTTTGAATGTTATTTTTTTACCAATGGATTTTTCAGAAGCAACTGGAATGATTTCAGTAACTGGGAAATTTCTTTCCGCCAAAACTTCCAACATTTTCGAACCAACCAACCCTGTGGCGCCAATAACTGCTACTTTCATAATGTATAATTTTTGTGTTACAAATTTAAGTGAACAAGAATAGAGTTTTTAAGAAGTCAACTTGATTATTAAAAATTTAGATTCTGTTCAGAAATTGTATTGAAAATCGAACGATGTTTCTAATTGAAACGGCATAATTCGTTTGTAAACATTTAAGATCGTTAATTTTTAATGCTAAATTTTATTCAGTGTTATTCAGATTACGTTTGACAAAACAAATCAATCGAATATGCTGAACATCTTGTTATCAAGTATTTTTTATCCTTTAATGGTAATTTCAAATGTTGATACGGTACTTCCCATTCAACCATACGATGTTATCATAGACGAAATCATGGCAGACCCTTCGCCATCAATTGGATTACCAGAATATGAATGGATTGAATTGCGGAATGTGAGTACGCACATGATTAATCTAAATGGATGCAGGATTGCAAAACCAACCGGAAAAAGTGGACCAATACCCAATTATATTTTACAACCCGACAGTTCTTTATTGATATGTAGTACGGGCGGGGCTGCTTCATTAAATAATTTCGCAAGTACTCGATCAGTAACGAGTTTTCCGTCTTTATCCAATACGGGTGATTTGATATATTTATTATCTCCTCAAGGCAAAACCATTCATGCGGTTGAGTATTCCGACAATTGGTATCAAAATGAATTGAAAAAACAAGGTGGTTGGAGCTTGGAGATGATTGATTTAAATACACCATGTTTGGGCAGTGAAAACTGGACCGCTTCTACATCGAATATTGGTGCTAGTCCTGGAAAAATAAACAGTGTTGATGCTTTAAATCCGGATGAGATGTTGCCTAAGCTTTTGCGTGCATTTGCCATAGACAGTTTGCATATTAGTTTGAAATTCAACGAGCCATTAGATAGCATTATAGCATCAAATCCTTTACAATATTCAATAAGCGATGGAATCGGAAGGGCAATAAATGCAACTCCGATTCCACCGTTATTTAGTCAAGTTGACATTACCTTACCAAATCCCCTTTCAAAAAATAAAATTTATGAAATAAAAGTAGAAGGAATAAAAGATTGTGTTGGAAATGAAATAGGCATAAGTAATTCTGTTAGAATTGGATTATCAGAACAAGCTGATAGTTTTGATGTAGTGGTGAATGAGATGTTGTTTAACCCAAAATCAGACGGAGTTGATTATGTAGAATTATACAACCGAAGCAATAAAATCGTCAACCTAAAAAATATGTTTGTTGCAAATTTGAATGCCTTAAAAGAAATAGACAATATCAGTCAGATTACCTCAGAAAATATTTTATTTTTTCCAAAAGATTATTTTGTATTAACTGAAAATAGCGCGGTAATAAAAAGAGGGTATCTCACCAAAAATCCAGAGGGCATAATCCAAGTAGATGCATTGCCAACGTTTAATGATGATGAAGGAAATGTGTTGGTATTGAATAAACAGGGAAAAATATTGGACCATCTAAAATACAATGATGATTGGCATTTTAAATTAATAGAAAACACCGAAGGAATTTCATTGGAGCGAATAAATTATAATCAAAAAACACAAGATGAAAATAATTGGCATAGCGCATCTGCATCAGTGGGATATGGCACACCAGGATATAAAAATTCTCAATCCATTTCAGATGAAAATTTATATCAAGAAATCACTATTCAACCAGGAATGATATCACCTAATAACGATGGCATTGATGATGTAGCTGCAATTCAATATGCATTCACAGAACCCGGAAATGTAGCGAGCATAATTATATTTGACGCTTCCGGCAGAAAAACAAAAACGCTTCAACTTTCCGTGATTTGTGGAATAAAGGGCAGTTTTAATTGGAACGGATTAGACGATCAAAACAAAAAAATACCAGCAGGAATTTACGTGGTGTATTTTGAGATATTTAATTTGAAAGGCGTGGTTAGAAAGTTTAAAAAGGTGGTGGTGGTCAATTAAGGTTTATGACGTTTAAGAGGTTTGTGAGGTTGTAGGGGTTGAAAATCTTCAACCCTTACAAAAGGTTCAAAAGGTTCAATACGTTCAAAAGGTTGGGGATTGTCGTCTGCCGATGTTGGTGTTTTCACCAATCGTCAAAGTGAAAAATTTCGTATTTGACTTTTAGTGTTAAGTGAACAATATATCAGACATTTACTTTCTTATTTATTATTTGTTATTCCTTATTTATTATTCCTAAACGTTATCAAGAATCCAGCATCTAATATCCAAAACTTACTTCACCATCATTATCATTGGTTGTAAAAAATAGCAGAATAGTGTAATTAAAATAATACAGACAATGTTTAACACAAAACCAGTTTTTATCATGTCTTTGATGTGAATATGTCCGCTAGCAAATACAATGGCATTGGGAGGTGTGCCCATTGGAAGCATACTTGCACAACTGGCACCTAAGGTCATAGGGATGCCAAGTAAAAGTGGGTCCATATGTAAAGAAATAGCAACCGAAGAAATAACAGGCGCCATCACAATTACTTGTGCTACATTGCTCATTACTTCACTTAAAAAAACTGATGCTGTGGTAACAATTAAAATCATAAAAAATGTATTGCCAGTAGAATACGATGCTAAAAATAGACCGAACTGATCCATCAGTTTTGCATCTTCCAAGGCCTTAGCCAATGCAATACCGCCACCAAATAACAACAATATTCCCCAAGCCATTTTTGTAGTATCCGACCACTCCAACAAAGGAATTTTTTTATCATCAACCTTTATACCCGAGGGAATAATAAATAAAACAATTGCAGCGCTCATGGCAATAATGGTATCATCCAATACTACAATTTGTTGAACAGCGTTAATGACATCTTTTAGAATCCAAGCCAAGACCGTTATTGAAAAAACGATGGTTGTTCTGATTTCTGGCGTTGATAATTTTCCCATTTTTTTTATCTCTTCTCCAATAAATAATTTGCCTGCTTCATTGTGTTTAATGTGATTGGGATAAAGCCATTTTACCATAACCCAATACAACATTAGAAGTAATGCAATGGTAAGCGGAGTAAATACGAGCATCCAATCCGTAAAGCCGATGTTGTAATTAAATTTATCGGAGATGTAATTTACATAAGCAACATTGGGTGGCGTACCAATGATTGTACCCAAAGCAAAATTTGAAGCATAGGCAATAGACAACATCAATACCAAAGAAAAGTTTTTCATGTTTTTTTCTGATTGTTGATTTGCACCCACTACATGAATAACCGACATGGCTATAGGAAACATCATCATGGTTGTAGCCGTGTTACTCAGCCACATGCTTAAAAAACCGGTTGCCAAAATAAAACCCAATATTATTCGGTTGCCATTGGTACCTGTAAACTTTATAATTCCTAATGCTACACGTTTATGCAAATTCCATTTTTCGATGGCGATACTCAGAAAAAAACCACCCATGAAAAGATAAATGATAGAATCAGAATATGATTTGGTAACTTCTTTTATGGAAGCGATATTAAATAATGGAAAAGCTACAATGGGTAATAGTGCTACAACTGGAAGCGGCATCGCATCTAAAACCCACCAACTGATCATTAATACAGAAATGGCTAAAACCAAATTCGGTTTTGAAGAAAGGGATAAAGGATTGATAAAAAAGAGCAGTAAAAAAAATACAATTCCGGCAATTAATGCCAGTCTTTTTTTATTAAACTCAAACCATTTTTTCATAAGCTTTATTGAGAAAACTAAAGTAATTAAAAAAACAAGAAGAAACCATATTTAAAATAAGGATATCATCGTATGGCATTAACACAGAAATCCTTAAAACAGAATTGCAAAATTTATGGTTATGTAATATTTTTTAAGATTTTCCCATTGTATAATGGAATTTCCAAATCGCCAAAAGTAGATTTATTTGATTTTATTAAAACAATAAAAACCTTTAGTGTTTTGTAAAATGAATGTAAATTATATTTATATTTATAGGAAACAATTGATAGCTCTTTACACATTTTTTGTGAAATAGAATTTTTGAATAACATTTATTGAAGTTATTTAAAACAGAAAAAAGAAAAATTTTAGATGGATTTTGCAAAAAAATAAACATCCACGTGTTTAAAATAATATCTAAAAAATAAGTAGTTTTTAAACCCAAAATCATAACACTTATGAATCGTCTAAAATTGTTCTGTTGTTTATTTTTATTGCAATTAATTTTTAATCATCAAGGGTTTTCACAATCAAAAGTTTGGGTTACCATCCAAAATGAAAACCATATACCATACCAATCAACAACCCGACAATTAATCTCCAATGATTCTGTTTTCAATGTATACATCAATTCGCTAAATATTTTTTCATGTACGCAAGCATTGCCATCCTCAAGAAATAAAATGCTTCAAAAAGTTTATGAATTGTCATCAAGTTCAAGTCAATATGAACTTGAGCAAACACTTACCAATAATGTGCATGCAGTTTCGGGAGTTTATCCAGCTCCAGTCTATGATACATTGCATACGCCAAACGATTATTCACTTGTTGCAGGAATCAACAATTATGCGCTTAATCTTATCAATGCGCAAGCTGCTTGGGATATCACAATGGGTGACTCCAATGTTGTTATAGCAATTTCGGACCAATCATACAGTCCAAATCATTCCGAATTGTTGGGAAAATATGCTTACATCAATGCGGGCACAGCTACAACAACACATGGCAATGCTGTTGCTATTTTAGCAGCTGGAAAAACAAACAACAATAATGGCTTAAGTTCTATTGGATACAATTGCAAACTTGGATTATATCTCATGAATTTTAATGAAGTTTTAAATGCTGCTTATGCTGGGGCTAAAGTAATCAACCTCAGTTGGACTTCAGGTTGCACTTTTAACCCTTATCAACAACAAGTCGTTAATGAAGCTTATGGCGTTGGTGCGTTCTTAGTTGCGTCTGCAGGAAATGGCAGTACATGTTCAAACCCTGCAGCATACGTTTATCCTGCATCATATGATAATGTTTTTTCCGTTACAAGTATTGGTCCGTTAGATAATCACATGAAGATTCTAAATGATCCAACATCTACTCATCAACACAATGATAAGGTAGATTTAAGCGCTCCAGGATACGACGTAGCAGTAAATCCGGCTGAAAATTGGTACCTTAATAATTCAGGAACAAGTTTAGCAACACCCTTAGTGAGCGGCACAATTGGTTTGATGCTGAGTGTTAATCCCTGTTTAAGCAGGAAAGATATTGATACCATTTTAAAAATATCTTCAGTAAATATCGATTCATTAAACCCTACTTACATTGGACTAATTGGTGCAGGCCGATTAAATGCGCAAGCCGCTGTTCAATTGGCAACAGGATGGGCAAGTCAACCAATGAGTGTAACATCTCAACCAATTGGCGTTTCTACTTCTGTGGGCGGAAATGCGCAGTTTTCTGTTTCTTCAACCAGCTCTTTTCCAGTATATCAATGGCAAAGGGACTCAAGTGGAACCTTCGTAAACCTCACAAACAACAACAATTATAGCGGTGTAAACACTTCTGTTTTAACGGTAAGTAATGCCCCTGTAACTTTTAACAATACACAATATCGTTGTGTCATGACGTCTGGTTACTGTCAAGCAATCAGTAATGCGGCAACATTGGTTGTTAGTAGCGGCATCTTACCCGAAGATGCAGGTATTATTCATGGGGATACCTTGGTTTGTTTTGGAGATACAGTACAGATTGCAATTAACCCAGTAAATTTTGTAACTGGATATAATTGGACAATCAATGGCACTGCGAATATTGTAAGTGGTTCAAATACAAATTCAATTACGATTCAGATATTTGATACAATAGTAGGCATCAGCGTAACGCCTTACAATTCGTTTGGTTCTTCAAACAGCTCATCAATAAGTATAGCGACAGTTCCTTTGCCAACAGGATTTTTATCTGGCAATCCCAGTGTTTGTCCGGGTAATGCAGCTACATTAACGATGAATGTTACAGGACAAGGACCATGGTTTGGTACTATCAATGATTCAATATCATTTTCTGGCACATCGAATCCAATTCAAATAATAGTTTATCCCGACTCAACAACAATATATAATTTACAAGAACTACACACATTGGATGGATGTAATGCATACCCAGATTATTTATCAAGCACAGCATCAGTAACGGTTTTACCTTATCATAGAGATACCATTCATACAACAATTTGTACCAGTCAGCTTCCTTATCAATGGAATGGAATTAACTTGACAAACACGGGTTATTATTCTGATACCATTAGCAATTCTGTGGGCTGCGATTCAATAATTACGCTACATCTTACAGTAATAAATGGCAATCCTCCAGCAGCACCATTAACCATAACGCAAACACTTGTTAACAATACCTGCTTCGGTAGAATTTATCGCTACACAGCTTCAATAACCAACAATGCTCAAGGATATAAATGGATCATTCCAACTTCTTGTGGAGGCGTTTCATCTGTTATAGTTGATTCAGGTGATATAAATGTATCGAGGATAATTCGGTTAAAATATTTCAGTAATAATGCCGCTTTTAATACAGACAGCATAAAAGTTAGTGCATATAATAACTGCGGATTTAGTCCGTACAAAAGTGCCGTTTTAATCAACACCTTATTGAGTGTGCCATTGCCTCCAACAAGTATCATTGCAACACCTTTAATCACCAATGTTTGTGGAGAAAGAAAAATTAGATATACAGCGCCAAATTTACCAGCAGCTGCCGCGAATATTGCAGCAGCAACAGGATATTTGTGGTCTTTTACAAGTCCAACCCCATTGTTAGCCCAATTGGATTCTGGGACATTTACTTCTAAAATTATTGTGGTTAAATATGTTAGCAACAATGCCGCTCAAATTGGTGATAGCGTTCATTTGAACTATACTTCAGCATGTGGCAACAGCATAAAAAAATCGTTGAAAATTAGTCTCAATGCTTTAAATGCACCTGTTGCACCAACTTCAATAACAATAACCCCATTAATCACAAATATTTGTGGACAGAGAAAGTTTAGATGTATAATGCCGATAATGCCGAATGCTACAATTATTAACGGTGCTGCAACTGGATATTTATGGACCTTAACAGGAAATGTGGCAACATATGGTGTAATAGATTCAGGAAGTTTGACATCGAGAATTATGGTGTTGAAATATACAGACAACAATGCAACATTTGTTGGAGATAGTATAAAAGCTCAATACAATAGCAATTGTGGGCTTAGTATTTTTAGGGCGGTTAAATTTTCTGTGCCTAAAATCAATCCTCCTTTGGCGCCAACAGCAATTATAATTACGCCCTTAAGTATTGGAACATGTGGTTCTAAAATTTACAGGTACACTATGCCGTTAGTTCCTTCTGGTACAATAAGTAATTCAGCTGCAACAGGTTATGCGTGGGAATTTGTTGGCAATCTTTCTTCAACGGCTACAATTGATTCAGGAACTTTAAACAGTAGAATTATTAGAATGAAATTTATAAATAATAATGCCGCTACAATTGGAGATAGTGTAAGGGCATATTATTTGTCGTCTTGTGGAAATAGCAGTGTCAAATCTACAAAACTTAACAATACCAACTTAACTGCACCAGCGATGCCAGCGAGTATAGGTATCACTTTGGTGAGTGATGTATGCGGCAGTAGAATATATAGATACAGTGCTCCTATACTTCCAAATTCAACAGCAAATGCAATGGCAGCAACAGGTTATGAATGGTTTTTACCAACAGGTTCTGCAGTAGCCGCATCAGCCACCTTGGATTCGGGCGTTTTGAACGGAGCGAATGCCAGATTTATCAAATTGAAATTTACCAACAATGGAGCTGCTGCTAATACAGACAGTATAAGGTTGAGATATACTTCGGGATGCGGCAATAGCGCAACTAAAGCACAGAAATTATCGAATCTTGCGATATCAACTTTATTATCACCATCAACATTAACGGGCATGACAAGTATCTGTTCAATTGTAGGAACAACAACTTCAACTAGATATACCACTTCAACTTTAAGTGGGGCAATAAGTTATTTGTGGACCTTACCTGCTGGGGCAATTTTAGATAGTGGAAGTAATGGATTAAAAATTAAAGTACGATTTATAACTGCTGGCGCAAATGACAGCATCTATGTACAAGGTGTTGGCGCAAATGGATGCGCTGGCACGAAAAAAGTGCTAAAATTGGTAACAACAAATTGCTATACATTACCTACATCAAAATTGGTCAATTCAACGGAGGAAAAAGGAAAAACTCTAGACGCGAATATTTTTCCAAATCCAACAATGAGTTCATTTCAATTGATGGTAAAGTCTTCAAAAAAATCTAAAACTGTAAAGGCAAGAATCATAGATTCACAAGGAAGACAAATAAAAACATTAACCTTCAACTCCAATGAAATCGTTTCTTTTGGAAATGAATTAAATCCGGGAGTATATTTGGTGGAAGTGATAGAAGGAGAAAATGTAAAAATGATGAAGGTGGTGAAGTATTAGCTTTTGGATAATGGATTAGATTTCGTTACGTTTTTGTGCGTATAGTAAGGGTTGAAGGTTTTCAACCTTTACAACATTTTAAACCTCATTCCCTTTGATGATTGGTGATAACACCAATATCGGCAGACCGAAACCACACAACCTTTTGAACGCATTGAACGTATTGAACCTTTTGAACCAAACCTCACAAACATCATAAACATCTTAAACCTCCTAAACCTCTTTAAAAACCTTTGAAAAAAAACCTAATGCTTTTCTTACCTTTACATCCTTAAAATGACAATAGATGAGTGAAACAGCAACAATTGCACCATTAACAGCTAAAGATTTTGCAACAGATCAAGAAGTGCGCTGGTGTCCGGGATGTGGTGATTATTCGATTTTGGCACAAGTTCAAAAAGTGATGCCTACATTAGGTATTCCCAGAGAAAACATTGTAATCATTTCTGGTATTGGCTGTAGCAGTCGTTTTCCATATTACATGAATACTTACGGCATGCATAGCATCCATGGAAGAGCAACGGCTGTGGCAAGTGGATTGAAAGCTGCTCGTCCGGAGTTAAGCGTTTGGATTGTTACTGGAGATGGCGACGGATTGAGCATTGGCGGAAATCATACGATACATTTATTGCGTAGAAATTTTGATGTAAATATTTTGTTGTTTAATAACCAGATTTATGGACTAACAAAAGGACAATATTCGCCTACATCAGAAGAAAAGAAAATCACAAAGAGTACACCATTTGGAAGTATTGATCATCCGTTTAATCCTTTGGCTTTGGCGATGGGAGCAGATGCTAGTTTCATTGCGCGTTCAATGGATAGAGATCCTAAACATTTACAAGCGATGTTACTAAGAGCGAATGCACATAGAGGCGCATCATTTTTAGAAATCTATCAAAATTGCAACATATTTAATGATGGCGCCTTTGAAGTATTTACCGAAAAAGGCAGCAAAATGGAGGAAGTTATTTTCTTAGAACAAGGAAAGCCATTGATTTTTGGTGCAACACAAAATAAAGGAATAAAATTAGATGGGTTTAAACATGTAGTGGTGGAATTAACCGAAGGTGCTTCAACCGAT
The DNA here is from genome assembly GCA_027489035.1 of Chitinophagaceae bacterium. Taxonomy (GTDB): domain Bacteria; phylum Bacteroidota; class Bacteroidia; order Chitinophagales; family Chitinophagaceae; genus Ferruginibacter. The sequence continues at coordinate 103,270 of JAIYAN010000012.1, read as the reverse complement.
GACTTGTGGATACATGATGAAAGAGATTTTTATAAAGCACAAATTTTAGTGCGCATGTTTGATGACCCTACTTTACAAGGGCATTTACCTCGTCCATTTGGCGTTTTTTACGAAACCGAAAGAACTTGTTACGAAGACATGATGACCATGCAAATTGAAGAGTTAATTATTCAAAAAGGCAAGGGCGATTTAGATAAATTATTGAGGGGAAGTGAAACCTGGACGATAGAGTAATTGGCCTCCCCTAGCCCCTCCGAGGGAGGGGAATTTAATGTGAAGAGTTTGTACTAATGTGTAACGGTAAGAAATGACGCTGGTTTCTTAACATTAAAGTTGGTTTTTGCATTGGCGCTGGTTTGTAACATTGGCACCGGTTTCCTAACACTGGCGCCGGTTTCCTAACCGGTGTCAAAAAAAGTTTAATAGGACTTTGTCCTATAATTAAACATCTTCATTTTCTTATTCATACTAATATATCTACCCACTATTGACAAAAGACCTGCAAACTTCTTCTGTTATATTCTTTCTTTTTTAAGTTGTTTTTCACCTTTTTTATTTAAAGCATTTTTTCATTTTTGAAATAAAAATGTCTTCTAAATACAAACCCCGCAATCAAGAAAATCCACACTTCCTAACCTTTACTATAGTAGGATGGATTGATATTTTTACAAGAGATCTTTATAGAAATATATTTGTAACCAGTTTAGAATTTTGCATTAAAAATAAAGGCATAGAGCTACATGCATGGGTAATTATGACGAACCATGTTCATTTAATTGTAAGTACCAAAAGAAATAATATTCCCGATTTTGTAAGAGACATCAAACAATTCACTTGCAAACAAATTATTAATTCTATCCAAAATAATAGCCGAGAAAGTAGAAAAGAATGGATGATTAATATGTTTGAATACGCAGGAAGAACTAATAAAGAGAATGTATACTTTCAATTATGGAAACAGCATTATCGTCCGATTGAACTCAATACTCCAAGAAGACTCGAAATCGTTCTAGATTATGTTCATAACAATCCCGTAAAAGCTGGCTTGGTTTGGGAGCCGTGGCATTTTAAATATAGCAGCGGTATTGATTATTATACCAATGAAAAAGGTTTATTAAAAGTGGTGAAGATTTAACGTTGTTGCTGGCGCCGGTTTCCTGACATTGGCGCCGGTTTCCTAACCGGTGTCAAAAAAAAGGTTTAAGGACTATGTCCTTATATATTAACAGACAAAGTATGTTTTAGTTTCATTAAAACCGGTTAAGAAACCGACGCTAGTTAGCTTTTGGACTTCGTCCAAGTTTATTTTTACAGACGAAGTCTGATTTGCTTTCATTAACTCCGGTTTGGAAACCGGCGCTAGTTACTTCGTCCTATTTTATTTCTTCTGACGAAGTCTGATTTGCTTTCTTTAACACCGGTTTGGAAACCGGCGCTAATATGTTTCCAAACCAGCGCCTTATCACCACTTTTTGCCCTAATTTAGCATCCAACAAAAAAATCATCAATCTCCCATTTTGAGCCTCAAAAAAATTGTTGTTATCGGACCCGAATCCACCGGCAAAAGCTGGCTCTGCGAAAAACTCGCGGTACACTTCAATACCAATTGGGTTAAAGAATATGCGCGGGAATATCTGTTAGCAAACGGTAAAGAATATACGCTGAATGACCTTGAACTTATCGCTAAAGGTCAAATAGAAGCAGAAAAAAAGATAGCCGATTTCATTCAAAATAGAATTGAAAATACTGAAACAAAAAAAACACTGTTTATTGATACCGATTTATATGTCATGAAAGTGTGGAGTGAATTTGTTTTTAATCAATGCAGCTTTGATATTTTAAACGGCATCGTACATCAAAAATATGATTTATACCTGCTCTGTAAACCTGACATACCATGGGTTTCCGACGAATTAAGAGAATACCCCGATTTAATCACCAGAGAAAAACTATTCCACCATTACAAAGACATTATGATTAATCAATCCGTTCCTTGGATTGAAATTAATGGCCATTTTGAAAATAGATTTCAAATGGCGATTCAAGCCGTTAATAAATTACTTCAAAAGTAATTCTATCGCCTCATCGCCTGATAAGTTATTCATTTGCTGCATGATTCTTGGCGCACGTTTATTTATATATCTCGTTGCAGGAACAACTGTAAACTTTTTGGGATTGGGTAAACATGCGGCTATCATTGCTGCTTCTCGTGGCGTTAAATTGGCTGCATCTTTTTTAAAATATTTACGCGCAGCCGCCTGAACCCCAAATATTCCAGGACCCATCTCCGCCACATTTAAATATGTTTCCAATATCCGCTCCTTGCCCCAAATCATCTCTATCATAAACGTAAAATAAACCTCTAACCCTTTTCTGAAAAAACCACCATGTTGCCATAAAAAAACATTCTTAGCCGTTTGTTGACTAATCGTGCTTGCACCCCGTGTTTTTTCGGGATGCTTTTCGTTATGCTTCATTGCCTTCTTTATAGCTTTAATATCAAATCCATCATGCTCTGGAAACAATTGATCCTCTGAAGCCATTACAGCCAATTTAATATTTCGCCCCATCTCGTCAAATCGAATATAATCGCGCTTCAAACCTTCTCCCTCAAATGAATTTGCAATTTGTGTAATGGTAATTGGTGGGTCTATCCATTTGCATAAAATGATATAAGCAAGATGCAATATAAAAAACCAAAGAAGAATTTTTTTTATTTGATGTAAACAACCTTTTGATTCCTTATTGGCCATCGGAATTTGAATTTATTTTGAAGAATTATATAACACACTAATCATTAACACAATTCCAAATGCAATAAATAAAAGGCCTGAGATAATATTGATGTAATGTATATTTCTTTCCGTTAAACTTTTTTTAAGTTTACCCGCCAGATTTATTTTTAAAATATCTGCCAAAATATTTATCGTTAAACAAACAGAGAATATGGCAAACTTTTCATCAATCGGCTGGCCAATTGATTTCGTTGACGCCGCAAGCCAAAGTCCAATTAGACTGGGGTTTAGCGTGTTTATTAAAAAACCAGTTATTAATAATTTAATGTTGGTAGTACTTGATATTCTTACTCCTGCCTCTAGTTTTTCGTCTTTTTTATACCGCTTGAAAAATAAATAAAATACGCCTAAACCAATTAAAAATATTCCACCAACTACGCCAATTGATTTTTTATACTCAATCAATCGACCCATGAACTCTCCAAAAAAATTAGCCAAAAAAACCATTATAATATCACTTAGCCAAACACCAGCTATAAAATAAAACGCAGATTTTATGCCATAATTTATTCGAAGTTTGATAATGGTAAATACAACAGGGCCTACCGAAAAAACCAATGCCAAACCCAATATCAATCCATATATAATTGCATCAGTCATGGTTTTAAATTATTAAAATAAAAAATTACTTTACCGCAATATTTTGCAAAAACTGATTCCACTCTTCATACATTTTTCCTTTCATTACCCTTGGAAACTTATGCTGGCCTCCGATCTTTCCTTTGTGTTGCATGAAATCCATAAATACATGTTCGGGCAAAACCTTTACCTGCATAGATTTCAAGGCATGTTTTCTTTCCACCTCGTAATCATCATTTAATGATTTTAATTTTTCATCAATGATAGAAGCAAGTTTGATTTCATCTACATCATCATCACAAGCTACATACCACTGATGCCCAAAGAAATTACCAAATGGAACCCCGGCTACCGTAAATTCTGGAATATTGATGTTTAAAGTTTCACTCGCCAATAAAATGGCCTTATTCATATTGTCTACACTCAAATGCTCGCCTACTAAACTTAAAAAATGTTTCGTTCTTCCCGTTATAATAATTTCGCTTTTCTCTTTGTCTATCAAACGCACCGTATCTCCAATGGCATATCGCCATGTTCCCGCATTGGTGCTGATTAATATGGCATAATCTTTATTTTCTTCTATCTCATGTATCATTAAAGCCTCAGGATCATCTAAAATATTTCCATCGCTATCGAAATTATGATCATCAAATGGCACAAATTCAAAAAAGATATTGTTGTTTAAATTCAAGTGCATTCCTTTGGTACCCTGACGATTTTGATAAGCCAAAAATCCTTCACTTGCCAAATAAGTTTCTATATAAGTAATAGGTTTACCCATCAATTTTTCAAAACCTTTTTTATAGGGCTCCATTGCAACGCCACCATGCACATAAAAAGCAAGGTTTGGCCACATATCATGAATGTTGTTGAGCTTATATTTTTCAATAATCTTTTCTATACACAACTGCAACCATGCTGGAACACCAATGATAAATCCTATGTCCCAATTGGGTGCCATTTCCACAATTTCATCCAGCTTTTTTGCCCAATCTTTTTCTTTCGCAATTTTTTTACCCGGCTTGTATAAGCCCAACCCTTGAAACCAAAACGGAATGTTTTTTTGTTGAATGCCGCTCAAATCTCCAGCAAAATAGGTTGGTCCTTTTTGGAGTTGAGTGCTTCCACCAAGCATAAGCCATCCCCTGCCAATAGCACTTTTAGGTACATTTTCGTATTTTGATAAGCTTACCAATTGCTTCAAACTTGTAATGGTATTGCTTCTTATAAGCTCCTTTGTTACTGGGATATATTTGCTAGATGCCTCGCTCGTGCCACTACTCAACGCAAAAAATTTGATAACACCAGGCCAACATACATCTGGTGTGCCTTCTAATGTTTTATACCACCAAGCCTTGTAAAGTTTGTCGTAGTTATAAGTAGGTACTAGCTGTTGAAACTTTTTTCCAGGATGTTTACTCAATAAAATATCATCAAAATGATATTCTTGTCCAAATTGAGTAAACCGCGCCTTTTTCAACAGTTTTTTCAATACCTTAATTTGCTGACTTCTTGGATCCCTTTGTGGAATATTAAAAGCTCTAGCAATTGATTTTGGTATTGTAATGTCAAATATTGCCATTCATTAATATGATTAATTGACAACAAATATAATTATTGAACACCTATTTCCTTGTTTAAATTTATTCAGATAGATAATATCCATTATTTTTTATAAATCTATTGTGCCCAATGTTGTTAAAAATAATTACGTTTGCGATTCATTTTGCAAACATTCTTAAAAGAATATTCATTTAATAAAAACCAAAAATTATGCTTAAAAAATTATGCTTATCCATTTTTATGATTGCCACGTTACTAACGGCTCGTGCAGACGAAGGTATGTGGTTGCCGATGTTGCTTGGAAAACAAGTGTACAACGACATGGTAAAAAGAGGATTAAAATTGACCAAAGAACAACTTTATTCTATCAATAAATCATCATTAAAAGATGCCATTATTATTTTTGGTAGAGGTTGCACTGGCGAAATCGTGAGTAATCAAGGGTTGATTTTCACCAACCACCATTGCGGTTACGAAGCTATTGCTGATGCTAGTAGCGTTGATCACAATTATTTAAGAGATGGATTTTATGCTTTTAATAAAGACCAAGAGCTTAAATCAAATCTTACTGTTCAATTTTTGGAAAAAATTGTTGATGTTACCGCTGAAGTTGAAGCTGCTGTTAAAGGTTTAGCTTGGGCTGATCGCGTTAAAAAAATGCCTGAAGTGTATAAAACAATTGCGGATAAAGTGGCTGATAAAGAAAATGGCATTTCAGGTAGAGTCTACAGCATGTTTAAAGACAATCAATACATCATGTATGTGTACAAAACTTATAAAGACATTCGCCTTGTAGGAACACCTCCAGAAAGTATTGGAAAGTTTGGTGGTGATACCGACAATTGGGAGTGGCCTCGTCATACTGGAGATTTCTCTGTTTTTAGAGTGTATGCTTCTAAAGATGGCAAACCAACTGAATTCAGCAAAGACAACGTGCCTTTAAAACCTAAACATTTTTTACCAGTTAGCATCAAAGGAATTAAAGATGGTGATTACGCAATGATTTATGGTTACCCAGGCAGTACCAATCGTTATGAAACCAGCTATGGCATCAAATTAAAAAATGATATCGAAAATCCTGCTTTAGTTGCACTTAGAGATATGCGTTTGAAATACATGCACGAACAAATGATTAAAGACCCTGCTGTAAAATTAAAATTAGCTTCTAATTATGCTAGTACAGCTAACTACTGGAAATTTTTTGATGGCGAAACAAAACAATTGATCAAATTCAATACATACGGAGAAAAACAAAAATTCGAAAATGAATTCACTAGCTGGGCAAAAGGAAAACCAGAATTTGAAAATATTTTTGCTGATTATGAAAAAAATTACAACACTTGGACTCCATACAGCAAACACCGTCAGTATTTAAATGAAGGCATTAAAGGTTCGCCATTAATGGCTTTTGCAAGTAATTTAATGTCTTTAGAAGCTGCCTTAAATAAAGCTGGAGCCTCTGCAGAAGACATTAAAAAAGCAGTTGCAGGTGCAGATGCAGCTCGTAAAGATTTTATCAATGGCGAAGATTTGCCAAGCGATAAATTAATTTTAGCCGCAGCAGCTAAAGCTTTTTATACAGACATCGATAAAAGTCAACAACCAGCAAATGCATTTGAAAAAATTGCTGCTTATGGTGATTTAAATGATGAAGCTACGTTTAAAAAATGGGCTTTAGATGTGTTTGCAAAAACAATGATTTTAAATGATGAAAAATGGAACGCATTCGTTGAAAACCCTACTGCTGCTGGATTACAAGATGATCCTGCTTTTGATTTCGCTGCCGCTTTTGCAAAAAATTACACCACAAAATATGCACCGATTTACATGGCGTTTGTTAACAAAAACAATGAGCTTGGTCGTGCATACTTGAAAGGAATTATGCAAAGAGATTCCGTAGCTGCTGCAAAAATGTATCCTGACGCTAACTTTAGCATGCGTGTTAGTTTTGGAAATGTAAAAAGCTACAAACCAAAAGATGCAGTTGCTTACGATTTTGTAACTACTTCTAAAGGATTAATGGAGAAATATAAAGATGGCGATTACGAATTTGACCTTCCTGCAAAACAAGTAGAACTGCTTAAAAAGAGAGATTTTGGTCAGTACATCGATAAAAAAAGAAACGACTTGGTTATCGGTTTTATTACCACAAATGACATCACCGGCGGTAACAGCGGAAGTCCAGTTATTGATGGAAAAGGCAATTTAATTGGGCTCGCTTTCGATGGCAACTACGAAGCATTAAGCCACAAAATTGCTTTTGATAAAGATTTAAACCGCACCATTTGTGTGGATGTTCGTTATGTATTATGGTGCATCGATAAATTTGGTGGTGCTAAAAACTTAATTGATGAAATAAATCCTATCAAATAATTTATTCTAATTCAATTTTTAAAAAGCGCTTTCAATTTGAAGGCGCTTTTTTTATTTCTGTGGTTTAATAAATATCTGTGTTTAATCATAACAGCAACTTGTTTTAATATTCATAAAGACCAAACAAATATTTTATATTGCAGCAAATTAATAATCATGCTTAAATCAATGACCGGTTTTGGAAGAGCAGAGCAAACTGTAGGCGACAAAACATACATTGTAGAAATTAAAGCGCTAAACGGAAAACAGTTTGAGCTTCAATTGAAACTACCACCATTATTGAAATCTTTTGAGTTCGACATTAGAAATAACTTACAAGAAAAATTGGTTAGAGGAACCATCGATTGTTTTATAATCGTAAAACAAAATGGCGCTTCTAAACCCGTAATCATCAACACCGACTTGATTAAAGCATATTATCATCAAATCGATCAACTCGCTACAGAACTTAGCATTGACACAAATTCCGTTCTAAGCGCATTACTTCGTTTACCGGAAGTAGTTAGTCCAAGTACAGAAGTAATGAATGATGCTGATTTTGCTGCATTTAATGTGGTTTTAAACGAAGCCATTCAAGCATTGGATAAACATAGAATTGAAGAAGGACAATCCATTGAAAAAGATTTATTGGGTAGAATTGCAAAAATTCATCAACAAGAAACTGAAATCTTAAAGTTTGAACCCAACAGAAAAACCAGAATCGTAACGGAGATAAATCAATTGTTGGATAAACATGTTGGTCAGGAAAATATCGACAAAAACAGATTGGAACAAGAGTTGATTTACTACATGGAGAAAATTGATATCCATGAAGAGCAAATCCGTTTGCGTCAGCATTGCGAATATTTTAATGAAATCCTAAACGATGCTGATGTGAGTAAAGGAAAGAAATTGTCTTTTTTACTCCAAGAAATTGGTAGAGAAATCAATACCACAGGTAGTAAAGCTTATGATGTAGATATTCAAAAATGTGTGGTGCTGATGAAAGATGAACTGGAAAAAGCCAAAGAACAAATTTTAAACGTACTTTAAATTTTTAGCAAAAAATAAATATTCATGGCGTTAAGGTTGGTTTCAATTTTTATATTACTTTTTTCAATTTCAGGTTGCAAGCAATTGGATGTATTTGAAAAAAATACCATTATTCCAAAACAAGCTTGGAAAAAAGATTTCCCTTGTAGCGGTACGTTTACCATTACAGACACCAGTGCTTATTATCAAATGTATATTGTACTCAGACATACCGATGCTTATGTTTACAACAACATTTGGTTGAATGTAGGTTTGCAATCACCAAAAGACACCATGTATTTTCAAAAAGTAAATTTTACTTTAGGTGATGATAGCCGAGGTTGGTATGGTTCTGGAATGGACGATATCTGGGAAATTAGAAGCTTATTAACCAACAAACCCAGAAAATTTATTAAACCCGGAGAATATAAATTTGAAATTTATCAAATCATGAGAAACAATCCGCTAAAAAATGTATTGAATGCAGGTATGCGGGTAGAAAAAGTTAATAATCGTTAATTTTTAAATTTTTCTGCATTTTTATTAATTTATCTCTATCGTTTCAAAACTATTAATTAATTTAGCCTTAGTGTCCCTATCTTAGATAGAAAACATATTTTTACAAAAATTTTAAATCAAAATATCTGAACGTGAAAAGTACGATTATTCTTTTGGCAATTGTTTGTGGAATTGGATTTAATGCTCAAGCTCAAAAAGATGGTAATTTCCACCAGGGCGAATTTGGCGTATCATTTGGATTAGCGAATTATTTTGGTGATTTAAATACACGTTCTGGTTTAAATGAACCAAAACCATCTGCTGGCTTATTTTTTAGAAAACAATTTGGCAATTATGTAGGAATGCGTGTTTCTGCAAGATATGCTCAACTTGGTTATAGCGATAAGTACAGTAAAAATGAATACCAAAAAACAAGAAACCTTGATTTCAAATCAGATATTTTTGAATTTGTTGTTCAAGGAGATTTTAATTTCTTCACCTACAATCCTAAAGACCTTAATTATCTTTTCACGCCTTACGTTACTTTAGGTTTAGGCGTTTTTAGTTTTAATCCTTATACATTTACAGATGCGGGTGAAAAAACCTATTTAAGCCCACTTTTAACCGAAGGACAAAATACCCAATACAATACAATGGCTTTATGCGTTCCTTTTGGGGTTGGTTTTAAATATGCTATTAGCCCAAAAACAAACCTTAATTTCGAAATTGTTCACCGTTTTACAACTACCGATTATTTGGATGATGTAAGTACTCAATATGCTGGACTTTATTTAGCTGATGGTAGCAGAAATCCTAATTTCTGGGAGCCTGATCCAAACAATCAAACTGCTTATATCTTAAGTGCGGCAGGTCAATTACAAGACCGTTCAGAAGGTCAGATTTTAGGAACCAAAGGTCGTCAACGTGGTTGGAGTAAACAAAAAGATCAATACATCATGGCTGAAATTGGTCTTTCGTTCAACATCAGCACCTACCGTTGTCCTACAGCTTACTAATTTCAATATTTTTTCTATAACTGCGAAGCGCAAAGAAATCTCCAATTTAGATTTTCAGGTTCGTGTGCCCCTGAGTTTTCGAAGTTTTTATGCATAACCTCTGGCTTCAAGATGTTTTTATTGACCAAATTTCTTTTGGCTTCAAACAAATAATCCTGCATCAATTTAGCACTCATCCATTGATTTTGAGGTGGCTCAAATCCAATTTTTTCTTTTCGCCAAATAATATCATTCGGCAATTTTCCTTGCATCGTTTTTCTTAAAATGTATTTTGTAAAACCCTCATGAATTTTTAAACCTGAAGGCAAACTGAACACATACGAAACGAGATCATGATTAAGAAACGGCAACCTAACTTCGCAACCATGCGCCATCGAATTTCTATCCGCAAAACGCAATAATTCTGATAATCCCATTTTCATGGTGTTGAAATATAAAATGTCGTTAAGTGATTTAACAACTGGTTTCTCGTTATAATTTTTACCAGCATTATTTTCTACAAAATCGTTAGTAAAATATGCATTTGCTTTGCTCGATTTTTCAGTACGAATATTTAAAGCCTTTGCCGCTTGATTTGGAAAAAATGCCGCCAAATAATGATTCATACCAAAATGGAAATCGGGAAAGTTTTGTTCTAATTTTCTTTTTTGAGCTATAAATGTGTTTACTTTTTTATTCCGAATCTGCTCTATTAAATACCATTGTACATATTTTAAATACCCGCCAAATACCTCATCAGCGCCTTGCCCGTCCAACAGTACTTTAATGTTATTTTCTTTTGCCAATTGATATACTTTGTATTGTGCAAATATGCTGCTCGATTGAAACGGCGCTTCCTGATGATACATCAAATTTTCAAAATCATCAACCAAAGCCTTTTCATTTGGTGTGATGGAAAAGTTATCGACTTGATAATGATTTACTACTTTTTTTATAAACGCCGATTCATCTTTTTCAAAGCCAGGAAAAACGGCAGAAAATGTTTTTACTTTGAGTTGATGCTGGGCAACATAATGCAACAATGTAGAACTATCTAATCCACCGCTCAAACTCATGCCAACAGGCACATCACTTCTCAATCGTTTAATTACAGAATCATGTATAAGTTCGTCTAATTTTTGGATTGCATTTTCTTCTGTAACATCGATGAAATTGTTTTTTTGCAAATTCCAATATTGAAGAATTTGTAGTGATTGATTTTTTATTTTTAAAATATGCGCAGCTGGCAATTCAAAAATGTTCTCGTAAAACGTTTCTGCATTATTTGAAGCATTTTGAACATTGCCCGTAATTAGATAGTTTGACAACATTGTTTTAGACACTTGTTTATCAACGCCAAAAGCCCATAACGCTTTCATTTCACTGGCAAATACAAATCGATGTTTATCATTGTTGTAAAAAAATGGTTTTTCACCAAATCGATCTCTTGCCGCAAATAAAGTTTGCTCCTTTTCATTCCAAATGGCAAATGAAAACATACCGTCAAAATGTTGCACACAATCATCTTGATAATAATCATATGCAGCTATAATTACTTCGGTATCGCTATTTGTTCTAAACGAATAACCACATTGTTTCAACTGTTGTTTTAGTTCGATGTAATTATAAATTTCGCCGTTAAATACAATGCTATAATTTTCCAAATAATGCATAGGTTGTTCGGCATCATTTGTAAGATCAATAATGGCTAATCTTCTGTGGGCGAATCCTACCGTTTTTTGCGCATTAATCCACACGCCAGATCCATCCGGACCGCGGTGAATTAGTGCTTCCGACATTAATTTCAGTTGTTGAAAATTAATATCAAAACCTTGATGAGATATGATTCCTGAAATACCACACATGGTGTAAATATCAAACTAAACTAAAGCATAACCAAATATTTGAAATCCCAGTTATTTGGTTGCTGTTTTTGAAATTGTAATTGGTAAAACTACTTTGGTATTTTCCCAAAAGATATTCATATTGATATTCTGGAGATTACTTTTTTCAAAATAAATCGTAAATGGGTCAATAGCTTGTTCAGTTAATTCTGGAATTACTTCAATGCGCACAACATCCTTTGTGCTGTCGTATAAAAACGCACCCCAAGAATCCACTTCTTTGTTTAAAATGATGCTCCATTTGTTGGGGTTAGGAATCGCGTATAACGAATATCTTCCTTTTTTTACTTTTATCTTATTGATTAAAACGTCTTTAAAAAATTCGATTTCTGTAGCTTCATTTGCGCCCAAACGCCAAACTTTTCCGTATTCAATCAATGCTCCAAATATCTTTCTGCCATTCATCGCTGGTCTGCTATAAATTACCCTGGCGATTAAAGGTTCTGTTGTTTTTTTCTGTGCTTTTGATGCTGGATAGTTTTCTGGATAATAGCTTATATCCAAAGGAGATTGATCAACAGGTGGAATTTTATTTTGAGCCAACAATGGCGTATTTAAACAAAAGACGACTGACATCAATAACAACAAACTTTTCATTTTTAGTAATTTGACGCAAATATAAAAGCTATCTATTTGAAGTGATTGTATATTTTCTCAACATGCGTTTATATCTTTAATGTGCAATAGCTTAAATCCTTAACGATGTTACACATTACCACCATTCAATCTGATTTATTTTGGGAAGATAAAACGGCCAATTTAGAAATGTTTGAAGAAAAAATTAAAAGCATTTCCACAAAAAAAGAAATCGTCATTCTTCCAGAAATGTTTAGTACCGGATTTTCGATGAACGCTGAATTGCTGGCAGAAAAAATGGATGGCAATACCATCCAATGGATGAAACGCATCTCTAGAGAAAACAAAATTATTTTAACTGGGAGCATAATCATCGAAGAAGAAAATAAATTTTATAACCGATTGATATGGATGTTGCCCAATGAAACGTTTGGCTATTATGATAAAAGACATTTGTTTGGATATGCGGGAGAAGACAAACATTTTTCGGCAGGAAATAATCGATTGATTACTTCTGTAAATGGTTGGAAAATTAATTTGCAAATTTGTTACGATTTAAGATTTCCGGTTTGGGCTCGTCAGCAAAATGCAAGCGAGTACGATATTTTAATTTACGTTGCCAATTGGCCAGAACGCAGAAGTCATGCTTGGAAATCATTACTCACCGCAAGAGCAATCGAAAACCAATGTTATGTAATTGGCGTTAACCGCATTGGAATTGATGGAAAAGGAAATCCACATTCGGGTGATTCAATGATTATTGATCCGCTTGGCATGCCGTTATACCATAAAAATAATGAAGCAGATATTTTTTCAATAGCATTGGATAAAGAAAGTTTGAATGATATCCGTGCAACTTTACCATTTCTAAAAGACAAAGACGATTTTATTTTTCAAGACTTTGCATAATCAGTGATTTAGCTACCTGCATTTTTTTATCGTAGCCTTTTATTAACGCGTCATAAGAAGTAGGTACATAAATATCTGGTGGAATGCCCAAACCTTTATTGCTGGTTTTATGATTGTATTGCACCAATTTAAACAATGGCATACGCAGTCTAAGCTTGGTATTGGGCAACACTACATCTTGTATTAAAACGCCTCCGTTTCCATACCAACCACCACCCGTTTCTTCTCCAAGCAACTTGATACCCGATTGACCTTTTACAGCATTTGCAAATAAAGTAGATGCAGAAAATGTTGGACCGCTTATCAACACATACACTTTACCGTTATAATGATTTTTAATTTTAGGAACGAGCAATTGACCTTCAAATTGATTGTCGTGATAAATCCCATTTTGCTTTCGTTTGGTCATATACCTTAATCCCCAACTTGTTATGGTTCCCATTTTAAAATGATGCGTATATGGTTTCAAACTTTTTACTTTAGCGTAAATAGAATCAGCCAAAAGAACTGGCGTTCTCGAAATATATTTTATCAGCAGATTAGAATTAAAAATATATCCACCGCCATTGTTGCGTAAATCAATAATGAGGTTATCGATATTTTTACGCTTCAATGCGCTAAATGATTTTCTAAAAAAGAAGTTTAATCCTCCATTAGAAAAAGTATTCAATTGCATAACAGCAAATTTGCCTGAACTATCTATTTTTAATGATCGATATTTTTCATTTCTTTTTAATTTACTAGAATTCTTTTCTGCCTTTTGCTTTGGTTTGCTTACTATTGATGAATCAGGTTTTGGTTCAAACAAATTTAAAGTCGTTGATTTTTTTGTTCCTAATGAATCGAGATATTCTACGTTATACGTTTTACTTAATCCAAAAATATTTCGATGTAAAGCCGGAAAATTATTACTGATACGGATATAATTTACATTATGTGCATAGCCATCTTCGGACAAATACAACAACATTTTATTGATGATTTTATTTGCTGGAATTTTATTTATCGATTTTATTATCGTGCCTCTTTTAAAAATACGATCTGTTGTATCTAGATTAGCAACTACAACCATAGTATCATTCCAACATTTTAAGTACAATGGAAAAGAAGCGAATACTTTATTTTTTGCCCATTTTTCGTAACCCTCACTTAGTCGTATGCTCGTATGTCCACAGTGAATTTGATGAACAATTGGCGCCATGATTTTCCAATTAAACTCCTGTTCAGTCATACTGTCTTTTAGATATTTATAACCAGCGTTAAAATACATATCCATGCTATCTTTTGGCAAATACCAATAAAGGGTTGGATGAATTTTTTCCAATACATTTCTAGCCAGTGTAAAATCTTGTTGCAATTGATGTACGGCAAATTTTTTCTGCGGATTAAAATTTTTATAGGTTGATGTACAACTGGAGGCATAAATAAGAATCAGGCATAAAGAAAGAAAAGGAAATCGCATTATGCAAGATAAAAAAAATGATGGTTGTTTGGTGTTTGGCGTTTATTGTTTGGTGTTGAAATCTTCAACCTATACTTGAACGCATTGTTGAAATTGAACCTCTGAAACAATTCTCTACGAGAATTATTTTTTAACACGAAGTCACGAAGACTCGAAGGCACGAAGTTTTTATGTAAAATAAAGAAGCTAAGACATGGAAAATGCTTTCAACCATTTGTAAGGGTTGAAAATCTTCAACCCTTACTTGAACTTATTGAACCTTTTGAACAATTTTTTAATGCCAAATCGAAAAATGCTGCCAACCATTAAACCCTTAAACTAGCAAAGCTTGTTAAACCAGCGAAGCAGTTTAAACATTTGCCATCCAGAATCATCAGCAAATCAAAAAATCTTCCACATTATCTGGGTGAATCACTTGAAAGCTTGCTCCAGAATATGTATTTAAAAAAAGTTTGGGAAATTTATGTTTGGCGTTAACATTCCACTTGAATTCATAAGATTTTATGCTGCCGTCTTCTTCTTCAACATAATCAATTTCAGCCTGTTCCTTTGTTCGCCAATACCAACTATTCACCCATTTTTGATTGTATTCAAGCATTTTTTTTCTTTCCGACATTAAAAAATTCTCCCACAATGCACCGATATCCTGTCTGCTTTCTATTATGTTGAAATTTGCTATCAAAGCATTTCTGATGCCGTTGTCATAAAAATAAATCTTTCTACTTTTTTTGAGCTCTGAGCGAAGATTTCTGCTAAAAGATCCCAATTTGAATATGATATAAGTTTGCTCCAAAACCGTAATGTATTTTTCGATGGTTTTAGCATCAAGTCCTGTTGTTTTAGATAACTCATTATAAGAAACCTGCGAACCTACCTGATAAGCAAGTGCCTGCAATAGCTTAATCAACCCCTCCGGTTTTTTTATCTGTTCCAAAAGAAGCACATCTTTATACAAATAACTGTCTGAAAGCTGTTTTAAAATTTCTTTTTCCACACCGATTTGGTTAACCACCTCTGGATAATAACCATAAATCAAACGATGAGGCAACAATCTTTTTTCTTCGAGTAATCCATGATGGGCAACCATTTCGCCAAACGAAAGTGGATACATTTTATATTCCCATTTGCGTCCAGTAAGCGGTTCATTGAGTTGATTTGCCAATTCAAATGCAGAACTTCCCGTAGCAACAAGCTGCACTTCAGGAATCTCATCTGTAATTAATTTCATACGAAGGCCGATTTCTCTAATTCGCTGGGCTTCATCTACAATAATGGTGTGCTTTTTACCAAAAAAAACCTTTAACCTAGAAGAAGAACTGTTTTGAAATAAATCCTGAACGTCTTTTTCATCACCATTCAACCACAAAACATCTTGATTATCTGAAAATATTTTCTTCAATAACGTTGTTTTACCAACCTGTCGGGCACCTAATAATACAATAGCTTTTTGTTTGTTAAGCTTGAGTTTGATTATTTTTTCAAGAGCTCTTTCTATCATAAAAAGTGAAATATTGAGCTAAAATACAACTTTTCGGGATTTGAATCCTGAAAAATAGCAACTTTTCGGGATTTCAGGCAGAATTAGTGATTAAAGCCCCCAAACCTTTAGCAAGCGAGAAACACAATGAGAATGAAGAAGAAACTATGAACGCATTTATCGCTCTCGTTCTCTTTTCCGTTCTTAGTTTTAGAAACACTTCCAACCCAATAAACCATTAAACCAGCAAAGGAATTTAAACCCTTTTCCACCAACCGAGAAACAGAATGAGAATGAAGAAAGTATGAACTGAAAAATCGCTCTCGTTCTCATTTTCGATCTTACTTTTTAGAAATACTTCCAACTTTAAACCCTTAAACCAGCAAAGCGATTTAAACCCTTTTCCATCAACCGAAAAACAAAATGAGAATGAAGAAGAAACTTTGAACTGTAAGATCACTCTCGTTCTCTTTTTCGTTCTTACATTTTGTAGCTTGAACGAGAGGATTTTCTAACCATATGGTCTTTGATTAGAGTTAATTATTTTTTATCCAATAATGGCTGCAACAATTTGAGCCACTTGCACCGCAAGTACCCTTATCACTAATTGGGTCTCTATCTAAGTTAATACTAATATGACATCTATTACAAGAATATTTACAAGCTCCCGATGTACCAATTTTAGCATAATTATGATCACCATCATCCCAAATATTTTGTGCTTGACCTATTCCACCCCATCTGGTTTCTGGACAAGTTGATTTATCATAAGGTTCGGAATTTTGAATTAACATTTTACCGCAATCATCACAAATAAAAACATATTCATTTGAGCCTGTTGAGCAGTTATTCACTAACGAATTTGATTTATTTGAAGTTTGTTGTTTTGTCAAGTTATTTTGACTTTCTCTTTCATATTGTTTTTCCCTCGCTTTTTGAATAGCTATAGCTTTAGCTTCACAGGTTGATGAGCAATATGATTGAGTATTGTATATTCCAACTTCATTAGAGTATGCATTTTTTTTATAGGTTTCAATTTCCGATGAAGTGCGCTTGATAGATTTACAAACATTGGTATTGCATTGATAACATTTGTGGCGATTGTCAACATATTTCCATTCTCCTTTAAATTCTCCATTTTTCCATAATCCAGTCTTAATTTCTCCATTATTTAAAATAATAGACCCTTCGCCATCTTGAACACCATTTACCCAATTACCTGTATATTTATCCCCTTTGTGAACAATACCAAATCCTTTTATTTCTGTATTAATGCCATAAAATTCTGTGCCATTTCCACTCTTAATATTACCAATCCAATTTCCAGAATAATAATTATGATCCCCTTTTATCCCTCTTACTGAAACACATGCTCCTTTATGCTCATATTCATCAATTCCAACTCTTCCGTTAGAATTGATATAATACACGTTAATTCTATCATTATATCTGTCCTGAAAATTCCCACTTGTCCAATAATATCCTATATCATCTTCAGGAACTCCAAAAGCCCTATCATATTTTTTTTCCTTAAAAGGTCCGTTTTCAAAACTGAAAGAATATTTTGTATTAATCTTTCCTCCACGGATTTCTTTTGTTGATGATATATAAAGTTGAGATCGACCAGTTAAATTTTTAAAGTAACTAAAATTATTTATGCTTTGCCAATCTTGAACAGATGGTGTAACAAATCCTAAAGGCATAAGACCTCTTGGGTCATTTAGTGCAAACCAATTATATAGTTTACCATAATGAGTTTCAGTAGCTGGATTAAAATCAAAATAACACCAAATTGGAAACTGATTTTTATTTGCATCAATTAAATCTTGTTCAGTTTTTGCTTGTGGAATAATATCACCATTTCTAAATGTAGTCAAATCTAAATTTTGAGTCATCCATTCTTTCCCATTAATTAAAGCAGTAGAGTATGTTGTTTTGTTAGAGGGATTTAATCCATTAATAGTGATGTCTAATTTTGCATTAGAAACATCGTCTTTTTCAGAAATAAATTTACCTTGCCAATACCTCCCTTTTACAATATCACCATTTGGATAAGTTAAAATACCTTTTCCTTGTCGAACTCCATTAAGAAATTGTCCTCTGTAAATAACGCCATCTGTTGAACTTTCTTCACCGTCACCATTTAAAGCACCCTTAAAAAAATCACCTTTTTTATATGTGCCATTTGAATTCTTTAGATAACCATAACCTTGATATAAGCCACGACCATCACTATCAAAAGTTCCTTCATAATATCCACCATCTGTAAAAATGAGTTTACCCTTTACGAACCTACAATTTAGAAAATAACAATCGACATATCTACCAAATTCATTCATCACTTTTTTCCTCCACGTACCTGTATACTCTTTAAATCCAGTATTAGAGGGAAAAAGCATTGTACCGAAACCATCATCACAATTTCCACTACTACAATACATATACTCTACAGTTTGAGATTTAGTATTATCATTAGCAGAAATCTGGCTATTTGTTTTGTTGTTTTCAACAGATGCTTTTCTCTCATTGTCACAAGATGGCCAGATTCTACCCTCTTTTTTCCCATGTCTATTATAATGAACCCATGGATCCATGCCAGCATTGGCAACATCTGGATTTTGTTCAAGATATTTTTGATGAGCTACCTCACAATTAATTTCATTGTCACAAGATGGCCAGATTCTACCCTCTTTTTTCCCATGTCTATTATAATGATCCCATGGATCGAAGCCAGCATTGGAAACATCTGGATTTTGTTGAAGATATTTTTGACGAGCTACTTCACAATTAATGCTATTCTCTTGAGCATATGTGATAGAAAATATAAAGCTTAGAATAACAAATAAAAAGCATTTTTTCATTTTAATTTAATTTTCAAAATTCAATTATTCATTTACAAATCTATTTTATTAGCATCCAGTACCATTTTTTTCAATTGGAGACATAATATTTTAGATTCTCCAAGTCTTTTTAATATCAGTACTAAAGATAATTCTTTTTCTTTTAATTGACCATTTTCATAATATGTACTCCATTCGACGTTTTCGGTATTCCCTTTTGTTTCAATTTTTGCATTGGGATATTGAGTTATCTGAGATGAATCATGACTAATTATCAACATCGATATAACTAAAATTAAAAATTTCTTCACCATAAAATATGATTTTGTTACAGTGTATAAGAATAGAATTAGATTCTTAAATGATTATTGATTTAAAGAATAAAAAAACCAAAATGAAATTTATTGAAACAAATTGTTCAGTAAAATAGAATATTATGACTTATCGCTATCGTTCTCCTTTCCGCTCCTACTTCATCACCCCACTCCCCCCGTATCCTGGATTTAAAATGATATTGTCCAAAACCGTTTTAATTTGTTCGTCTTTTTTTTGAATGCTGCCGATCAACGCATAAATCCACTCAGGTTCCATTACAAATTTTTTATCTTGCTCATCAGCAGAATATTTTTTATCCACCATCTCTTGAGGATCTGAAAACAGTTGTTCCACTTCAATGTCTAATACAATCGCAATGTCTTCCAGCTGACTTAACGTTATATCCGTTAAATCATTTTCAAGGTTACTAACCGCTGCTTCCGACATGCGTAAGCCATGAGCCAAATCCTTCTGTTTCATTTCTTTCATGTTTCTCCATTTTCTGATGTTAGCGCCAACTTTAATTCTTTCGTATCCACCAGCATTGTTTTTCTTTTTCATAAGTAACTATTTTTTGAATTGAATTTTTTGTAAAAATAATTACGCTTCAAATTTTTTAGTAGTGATTTTATTCCAAAATTGAAAAGAAAATAACGTTCTTTTTTTGGTGTTTTTCACGATTAAAAAAGGCTTAATAAATATAGCTTCAAACTGAATTTAATTAAGTGATATTTTTTTTCTTCCTGGATTTTGAATTTCAATTTTACTGCATCAACGGCCATTGAGCGGGTAAGCCGAAAACCGGATTCAGAGTAGGCAATAAAAATTTAAACATGAAAAAACTATTATTTTTTTTAATGATTTTATGTGTACAAAACTTAAATGCACAAACTCAAAAAAACAGAGAAGGACTAGATGACGAACCAAATGAATGTCCACCAAATACATGCTCAGCCTTTTACATAAATCTTGAAATATTTAATTTTCATAGACGCAGAACAGGTTGTGTAGACGGTTTTGGATTTTGCGGGAGAATTCATGTTGGTGTTTCTTGCATACAATGCATGGGCAAGTCTCTAATTGAGCATGGAAATATTTCTGTTTTTGGAAAGTTAAACAATCAAACCATTGAATTACATTTCACAGATGCTATTCAAAATGAGAAAGGATTTGAAAAAACAGATTTTACCGATTTTGAAATAGAAGACAATATGTTAAGCTTGATAAGTCCTGAAGAAAAAACAATATTAGTACCAGGCGGAAATTATCCAGTTAAAAAAATCGACAATGAATTTGTTGTAGAAATTCCAATTAAATAATAACTACAAAGGCAATATCCAAAAGGGTATTGCCTTTTTAATTTACAATTTTAAATAAGTAAAAATGAAAAAGATATTAATTGCTTCAATTGTTTTTATTGCATTTACATTAACTAGTTGCAAATGGTATGCAATTCATCGTTATCAAATGAATAAGCCTTTTTCTTTCAAACAAAAGACGGAATTTATCAACTACCTAAAAAAGAAAAAAGCATTTAAGCTTGGACAAGTACTGTATCTAGAAAATGAATCTTACGCAAAATTTATACATGAAAAACTTACTCAAGACAGTACTTCTTTTTATGTAGGCACTTATTTTAACGATAGCATGATGGTAAAACGAAGCCTACATCTAAATGAAAATTCTTCCTGCATTGGTAGAATAGAACTTGAAATAAAAAATAATATTTCTAGAAAAAATTCAGATTTGATGGATTTTAAAAAAGCCTCAAAATTGTCTGCTTATTCATTAAAATATTTAAGCAACGACCAAGTATTTGATATCAACGCGGACAAAAAACCCAATAAAATATTTCTAACATTTACCACACGTTATGGAAAATGGTACGACAAATTATATAAAGAAATCAATGAATTGCAACAACAAAACCAGCAAAATGCAAATGTGTATATAATTGTTTTGGATCCCATTTATAAACTACAATAATGAAAAATTTAATTGTTATTTTCTCATTTATTATATTAAGCTATGAATCTAAAAGTCAAGTATATTTCAGAAAAAATTGGTTAATGATTTCTAATGACCAATTGGTAATCAATAATTATACGGCATTAAAAATTGCTGGTGTAGCATTGAATAATTATTTCAACACAAAAAATCCGTACACGCATTTGCTGTTGATTGGTGATGAACAAGGAAGAATTCATCAACTCATTTACCAAACCAGTTTTACAGGAAATTTAGAATACATCGGATTAAGCAACAGCATTTATAATCAATTTAAGTGCGCACAAATGTCAACATGGAAATTTAATGCTTGTATTAATCAAACAGATAAAACAACGCTTAATTCCATTTTTATTGATGAAATCATTGATTGTATTTTAATGCGAATAAATGATTGCGAATGAATTATTTATTGTAATGGTTCCAACCTTGGGCAACGAGTGCATGTTTGTTTCCGCCTCTGGTTAAAAGATGCATCCCTTCTGTTTCTTCAGTCATGTAACCAATTATTGAAATTGAAGGATTGATTTTTATTTTTTCGTAATCTGCTTGAGAAACGGTAAACAACAATTCGTAATCCTCACCCCCACTTAATGCACAAGCCGTTGGGTCTAATTGTAATTTATACGCAAATTCTTTTGCTTCATCATTAAACGGAAATTTATCTTCATACAAAACACAACCTGTTTTGCTTTTGTTGCAAATGTGCATGATATCACTGCTTAGTCCGTCACTTATGTCAATCATACTGGTTGGAATAATTTCAGATTCCGCAAAATATTCTACAATGTCTTTGCGTGCTTCTGGTTTTAATAATCTGCCAACGATATGTGCTTGTCCTTCTAAATCAGGTTGAGCGCCCGTTTCAGCGAAAATCTTTTTTTCTCTTTCCAATAAGGTTAATCCCAAAAACGCACTGCCCAATTCACCACTCACACAAATCAAATCATTGACGTTTGCGGTATTTCTTTTTACAAAACTATCTGGTACCACTTCGCCAATGGCAGTTACACTGATGATAAATCCTTTTTGCGATGAGCTTGTATCTCCACCAATCAAATCCACATTGTATTTTTCACATGCTGCATAAACGCCTGCATAAAATTCATCCAATGCTTCTACACTATAACGATTGCTAAAACCAATGCTGATCAATATTTGCGTTGGTGTAGCATTCATCGCATAAATATCACTCAGGTTTACCACTACAGATTTATAACCCAAATGTTTCAATGGCGTATACGACAAATCAAAATGAATGCCTTCAATCAACATATCGGTGCTTACAACAGTTTGACGACCAAAATGATCAATCACCGCGGCATCATCGCCCACACCCAAAAGGGTTGACGCATTTTTAAAGCTAATGTTTTGGGTAAGATGTTCTATCAATCCAAATTCTCCTAAAGAAGCAATTTCTGTACGTTCGTTCATTATAAAATTAGTTTGTATTAAATTTTTCCTTGCACCACCATTAGCAACTCATCATGTATTTTTCCATTGGTGGCTAAAATATGTGGCTGGTATGGCGAATAATAATTCCCTTCGAAGTCGGTAACTTTTCCGCCCGCTTCTTCTACCAATAAAAATCCGGCTGCGCTATCCCAAGCTTGTAAACTATGTTCGTAAAACCCATCAAATCTTCCAGCAGCAACCCAACACAAATCGATGGCCGCACTGCCCAATCTTCTTACCGGAATTCCCTGGCGAATTAATTTTTCAAACACTTGTATCGGACCATTTGGTGAATCTAAATATGTGTATGGAAAGCCCGTAACCAAACAACTTTTTATCACTGTTGATTTATCACTTACGTGGATTTTTTTTTCGTTTAAATATGAGCCCATGCCTTTTTGTGCAAAAAACAATTCATTCATAAACGGATTATATACAGCACCTAAAATCATTTGACCTTCTTTTTCTACGCCAATGCTCACACAACAAAGCGGAATACCATTGGCAAAATTTACCGTTCCATCAATAGGATCAATAATCCATTTGATTTCGCTATCCGTTTTTATTTCTCCGGTTTCTTCACTTAAAATAAAATGTTCTGGATGTGCTTGTTGAATTACTTCAATAATCGCTTTCTCAGCAGCATGATCTGCTTCTGTTACAAGGTTATTGATGCCTTCTTTGTTGGTAATTTTAAAATCTCCATTAAAATAATGCTGCAACTGTGCTGCCCCTGCCTGTACGGCATTTAGTAAAGTATTTTTTAACATGCGGCAAAGATAATGATTTGATGGATGATGATACGGGAAACTGGATGGGGTAACGATCCCCTTAAAACATTGATTATTAAACAACAAACATATTGGATGTTGGATGCTAATTAATGGATGCGTGTTACCAAATACTTGAATAATTTCTTTTTGATTTATTTATCCTCTAAGCTATCTTTAATACATCTAACTGAAAACCCTAGTCCCTTGTTGTACCTAGGGGGTTGAGAGACACCGCCATTGACTCCACCATCACAATAAATATAGAATCCATCTATTTTATCATTATTTTCAGTAGAGCTCCACCAATAAGCGTATTTTCCAATCAGACCGAAATTTCCACCTATGCCTCTGTATCCACCAGGAAGGCCAGAAAAACCACTTGAGTTATCTCCATTACATTGGTCATCATTCCATCCTTGTATTGATTTCAATCTATAACTAGCTCGTTGTGATGAATAAATTTCTCCTTCTTTTTTAGCAAGAAATTGTTTCAAATTAAATAATTCAGTACTTGAAGGAATATGATAACCTATTGGGGATAAACCCCTTGGGTCGTTTACCGCATACCAATTATATAACTTACCGTATTGAGCATCATAATTAGAATCATTTTCATAATAACACCAAGCAGGCTGTTTGTTAATACTAGCTTTTCTCCATTCTTCCGCAGACTTCGCTTGTGGAATCGCTTCTCCATTTCTAAAAGTTAGAACATTAAGATTTTTCGTACACCAAACTTGAGAATCAATAATTGTAGTTTGAGCATAACATGAAGAAGTAATTAAGACTAAAATAATTGTTGTTCTCAATTTTCTTTTGTGATTTTGAAAAACTGTAATAAGTATTTTTAAGTCTAATATGTTATTAATCATATAATATATTTATTTATTACCTTATAATAATTTATTGCAAAGGACACTTTAATCTTTTATACAACGTACGGACATTCCTTTACTTTTGTCAGTATCATCTTTTAATACAGTCGTATTATTATAACCAATATCTCGAAACCAAGCATTTAAAACATCTTTTTCGGTTGAGCTCCACCAATAGCTTGATTCCTGTATTAAATCGAAACCTCCATTACCCCAAATCCTACCAGCAGGAAGAGCAGAAAAAGCGAATGTATTAGTACCTCCACCTGACTCTTTTGTTCCTTTATATTCTATTGATTCTCCGCCACTTCCCCCACACCCTGTACATATAATATATTTCATTGAAATTTTTGACCAGCGTTTTCCTTTTCCATTACACAACCCACAAACTTCAACTTCAGTATGTCCATATGTTTGATTAGCCTTCCAGCCTGTGGAACTTTTCATTTCTCTTCCTGCAATTCTACTCTCAAAACATTTAAATTTGCATTTTTCTGCTGATGTGTCCATATTTTTTATTAGAATATGCCATTCGTTATCGGTTGGAATATGATATCCAATTGGAGCAAGACCCATTGGATCAATTACTGCAAACCAATTATATAGTTTTCCGTATTTAATACCATTATTAGGATCAAAATTATAGTAACACCAAGCAGGAGTCATGTCTTGTCCGGCTTTGTTCCATTCTTCCTTAGTTTTGGCCTGAGGAATAGGTTTACCATTTCGAAACTTGTCAACATTCAAATTTTTAGTCATCCAAATTTGTTCGCCAATTTTTACTTCATTTTGTGCAAAAAGGTTTGAGAAAACAAAAAATGCAAATAGCAGAGTAAGATTTATTCTTTTCATTTTTAAAAAATTTTTAAATAGCGTTTATTTCATCAAATCTTTGTTCGACAACTATCTCATTTTTATAATAGTCCTTAACATCACTTTCAATACTCATTCTCAAAGAATTATTGTCATGAAAAGTTGCTTCACCTTTTGCATTTACGGTATATTCAGAAATAAAATATCCTTGTAAATCGCTTGGGATGCTTGAAAGTAAAGATTGGTTTTCTTTCTTTTCTTTTATGATGTAAACAGAGATGTTATTGTTGTTTCTAGTTAATGCTATTGCAATGCCTAACTCCAAAAACACATTGGCATTGTTTTCAGAAATATCAATGATGATTACATTGGAGGTTTCAATTCTTTTAATAATGCTGTCGAGCATCGTTTTGCCTGCAGATGCCCTTAACCTTTTATAACTTATTTGTACTTTGGAGGATTTGTCTTTGCTATTAAATCTGCTGGTAATCATTTTTGATAAATGCTTGATAGCAATTTCTGAATGATTGGTCTTCTCTTTTTTATCAGCATTTGGCCATTTGTACGCCGCAGAAATCGTAAATACTGAATTCATTTGTAGTTTTTTACAATCACAAATGAACAATATGTTTTAAAAAAATATGGTTTTTTAAATAGTTATTTTGCAACTTAAATGATTATTTCACTACTTTTAAGGCATGAATAACATCGGAGACAACATCAAAAAATTTAGAGAGCTCAAAAGCATTACTCGAGAACAATTAGCAAGCGATCTCAAAATGAGCATTAGCAATTACAGCAAAATTGAAAGAGGAGAAATCGATTTAACCATTTCTCGTATTTACGAAATTGCCAACGTGTTGGAAGTTGATGTTGCTCAAATACTAAATTTCGATGCCACGCAAATTTTTAATATTTCCAACAACAAATTGGTACAAGGCATTGGCGCAAAAGCAGAAAACATGCATTTTCATGGAGATGATTACAAAGAAAAATACATTAAAATGCTGGAGTTGGAAGTGGAAAGGTTGAAGAATCTATAGGGATATGTTGTAAGGACAAAGTCCTTATCCTTTTATAGACACCGGTTTGGAAACCGGCGCCAATATTTTCGCTTTGCTGGTTTAACGGTTTAATGGTTTAATGGTTGGAATTATACTCTATTTGAGAAAGGGGAAATATTAAAAGTAGGGGTTGAAAATATTCAACCCCTACTGCTCAAACTTTCTCTCCTTTTGATGATTGGTGAAAACACCAACATCGGCAGACCTAAATCCCCAACCTTTTGAACTTATTGAACGTATTGAACCTTTTGAACTTTTTAAACTTCTTTCCATTAGTGCGAGAAACAGAATGAAAATGATGAAAAAAAGTCAGAAGTCGATTTCGCTCCCGATCTCATTTTCACGCTGACTTTTTAGAGCGAGAAACAGAATGAAAACGATGAAAAAAAGTCAGTAGTCAATTTCGCTCTCGATCTCATTTTCACACTGACTTTTTAGAGCGAGAAACAGAATGAAAATGATGAAAAAAGTCAGAAGACGATTTCGCTCTCCCCGCTCATTTTCACGCTGACTTTTTTTTACTGCCCCGGATATCCCACCTTCGGAATAAAATCATCTTTTACTTCCTGCTTTTTGGGCGTTCCGAAATTTTTAAGGTTATACGCAAATGCTAAGGTGAAATATTGTCCCAATACATTATTTCTAGAGTCTTCTAGATAGGTATTGGTCACGTTTCTGCTAAGACTTTGATTTTGTTTTAAAATGTCAAATACCGAAATTTTCAACTCCCCTGTTTTGTCTTTAAAAAACTTTTTGCCCACTGATGCATTCCATAATGTAAATGTTCGATCTAAACCTCCAGATAATCCTTTAAACATCTGACTATTCAAATCATTTTGTAAAAACCATCCTTTTTTACTGAGTAAATTAAACACAACACCTATAACATGGTTTACATAATTGTTGTTGGTAACGAAACTTCCAATTGTTTTTGCACGATATATATTGGCACTGTATGATACATTATAATCAATGTATTCACTAATGTTACTCACCAAAGAAACACCCGCATTATATTGATAGGTGTTGGTTGTAGTTGTTACATTATTGATCAGCCCAGGCATTTTTGAATACACCAAATACGTGTTTAAGTTTATCGTTGTTTTTAATTTTTTTATCGGAATTCCAGTTGAAATGTAGGTTCTTAAAAAACGATACCCATCTAAATTGATTGGCTTACTCAATTGCGAACCTTTACGCAATACTACCCCTTGTTGTAAGGTAGAATCACTGCTGGCAATAAACGTAGCATTCGAAATATAATCTGCTGCGGTTTGAAAAAATAAACCTGCAAATAAGTTTCGGTTTGTTTTGGTATTGGTATAACTATAACGGCCACCCATATACTGTGTGTAAGATTGAACAAGGTTTTTATTTCCAGAACTTACACTCAATGGATTTGATAAGTTTACCACATCCTGTAATTGATTTATGGTTGGGAAATTAGTTGATGAACGATAAAACATTCTGATGTTGGTTGTAGCAGATATTTTTTTTCTCCAATACGCGTATGGCAAAAAGTTTTTGAAAGATTGATTCACACTAGATTTTCCAGGTAGTGTACGGTTGCTCGTTAGTGTTGCTTGTTGGTAATTTACATTGATAGACATCTGCTCGTCTTTGCTTCTTGTAAATCGATACGTTAAGCCACCATTATGCGTTGTAATGGTATTGGTAAATCTATTTGAAAGCAATGTGTCAAAGATTGAATACTTAGCTCCATCAAAAGCAAATGTTTGTTGATTGGCTTTACTGGTTTGAACAGAAGGATTGTATTCTACCTGAAATTGTCCGCGACCTTTTTTACCTAATGGCTCGTTGTAGGTTATGCTACCGCCAATGGTATTTCCATCAGATAAATTATCGGTGTATTGTTGTTGAATCGAATCCGGATAAATGGGAAGTCCTAAGTTATCGTAAAATCGATACGTTCCGTCAATTTTAGACGCACCATCATTTTTTGTAAACGTTGTATTCAAAGAGGTTGAAAATATTCTGTTCTTCTTTTTAAATGAATGGCGATACATGATGGTGTTCTTTAAATTATATCCATCCTTTAATTTCAATGAACCAGAATTTGAATTGTTTAAAGAGTCGTTTTCGTTTTTATAACTTTTGATATCATTTGATGCTGATGTGGTATTGTTTTGAAAATTTAAACTGGGTATGATAAACAACATATTGGAACTATCTAATTTCAATTCCAATCGCGCATTTATACGATGATTATTGTTGTTGGCTATGTTGTTGCTGTTTTTTAAAATAAATTGATTCTCCTGAAATATGTTGTTATTGCTGGTTGATATCAATTCGTTTTTACTGTTGTTAAAAAAGTAACTTCCTGTTATCGTAGCATTTTCACTCCATTTATCGCTATAATTTATCCCAATGGCATTGGTGGTGCTGATTCCATTGGATTGATCGGTAGTAAAACTTTCCACTGGTGCGCCAGGGCCTCTGAAATTTCCACTTCCTGGTGGACCGTTTCTGTTATTGTTGGCATTTCCAGTAACACCCAACAAATCTTGCGAACCAAAATTTTGTTGATTGATGTTGTTGAAATTTCCTACCAATGAAATTCGTCTATCTCCTTTAAAAATAGACGTGTTGCCACCAGCCGCATAGGTTTTCTCCGTACCAACGCCCACGTATACACGACCAAATTGTGCATTGTTGATTCCCGCTTTTGTAATGATATTTATTGCCTTTTGTGAGTTGCCATCATCAATGCCGGTCATTTGTGCTTGGTCGCTCATTCTATCAAAAACCTGAATTTTATCCACCGCAGCAGCTGGAATATTTTTTAACGCCGCAGAGGCATCATCTCCAAAAAAATCTTTTCCATCTACCGTTACTTTTTTCACTTGTTCACCCTGAGCGGTAATCGTACCATTTTTATCTACCGTAATGCCGGGCATTTTTTTAATCATGTCCTCGGTTGTAGCATCAGGATTTACTTTGTATTGTTTGGCATTATATTGAGATGTATCATCTTTTTGTGTTACTGCTGCACCTGTAGAAACAATGGTTACTGTTTCCATTTCCTTTACCATTCTGTTGAGATATATTTTTCCAAGTGTACCGTTTTCTTTTTCTAAATCAACATTGATAATACTTGGTTTATATCCTACATTAGAAATTTTTAAGAGATATTGTTGCTTTTTTAAATTGCCAAATTCAAAAGATCCATTTCCAGAAGTAATTACAGTTTGCAAAACAGCATTATCAGTTGTTGAAATTGAAATCGTAGCTCCTTTTAAACTGGTACTGTCTGAAAAATCTGCAACTGAACCCTTAATTAGAGATTCTTGTGCAAACAAAATTGAAACATTAGCAAACAAAACAAAAAGAATAGTAATAATTTTTTTCATAAATAGCGGATTGTATAGAATTGAAATCAGTTTAAAAATTTTTATTTTAAGAAAAAGGATAGCATTCATTTAATTTTTAAGAATTATATTGCACACTCAAAAATTTAAATATGGAATATAATAAATTAGTGGCCGTTAGCGGACTAAGCGGTTTGTTTGAATTGATATCCTCTAAAGCTGACGGAGGTTTAGTTCGTTCTTTAGAAGACAAAACTACCAAATTTGTAAGTAATAGAGTGCATGCATTTTCACATTTAGAAAGTATTGAGGTTTTTACTACGGATGAAAACGTAAATCTATCTGATGTTTTCTTAGCAATGAAAGGAAGTAGCGAAGCAATGCCAGATGCAAATGATGCAAAAGCGATTAAAGCCTATTTTCAAAAAGTGTTTCCTACAATGGATTTCGAAAGGGTTTATGGTAGCGACATGAAGAAAATGGTTAAATGGTATGATATTTTAATCAAGAACAATATTGAAATTAAACTTTCTGAGTCAACAGATGAAGATGCTGTAACTGAACAACCCGTTGAAAAGAAACCTGTTGCAGCAGCAAAACCAGCTACTAAAGCAGCAGCGGTAAAAAATGCACCAGCGAAGAAGATCAATACGCCGAGGAAGATGGCATAAATTTATTGTTTGTGGTTTGTTGTTCGAGCGTTGAAATAAATAGCATCCAACACCTTTGGTGTTTGTGGTTTATTGTTTGTAGTTGGAACGTTCGCTTATTCAGAATACATTACGTTTGGCGTTTGGTGTTTGGCGTTGGAAGTACCAACAATCCAATATCTATTAACAAAAACCTAGCATCTAACTTTTAATTTAATCATTCATGAACTATTCAGCAGATATCCAAAAATCAACACGTACATTTTTACCCGAAGATTTTAAAGTTACAGATTGGGAAAATTTGGAGCCGTATTTTAAAACGCTACTGGATAGAGATATTTCTACCAAAGAAAATCTGGAGCAATGGTTAAAGGACCAAAGCGAATTGGAAGCTGTGGTGAGTGAAGACGCTTGTTGGCGTCAAATTAAAATGACTTGCGATACTACAGATAAAGCACTTGAAGAATCCTTCAATTATTTTTGTATGCACATTCAACCCAATGTGCAACCTTATGCAGATGCGTTGAATAAAAAATTGTTAAGCGCCCCTACTTTAAACGAACTCGACTCCGAAAAATATTTTACCTATTTACGTAACGTAAAAAAAAGCATCGAACTTTTTAGAACTGAAAACATTCCTTTACAAGCGGAGATGGCTGTATTGCAACAACAATACGGACAAATAACTGGTGCAATGACTGTGGAAGTAAATGGCGAACAATTTACATTACAACAAGCAGGTAAGTTTTTAGAAAGCAACGACAGAAATTTACGTGAAGCCGTTTATTTAAAAATACAAAACAGGCGTTTACAGGATAAACAACCACTCAACGAGTTGTTTGATAAATTAATTACCATAAGAAATACGGAATCAAAAAATGCAGGATTTGAATCTTATGTAGATTATCGTTTTAAAGAACTTGGTCGATTTGATTATACAAAAGAAGATTGTTATCAATTTCATGAAGCGGTGAAACTACACGTATTGCCGTTAGTGAATGAAATTTATAAGAAAAAGCAAGCTGGGCTTGGCGTTGACAAATTACGTCCATGGGATTTGGAGGCAGAACCATTAGGAACTACACCTTTACATCCATTTAAAACAGGCGAAGAATTATTATCAAAAACAATCGATTGTTTTAAAAAAATGAATCCTTTCTTTGGTGAATGTTTGGAAAAAATGAAAACCTTACAACACCTCGATCTAGAGAGCAGAAAAGGCAAAGCTCCCGGCGGCTACAACTGTCCGTTAGCAGAAAGCGGAGCTCCTTTTATCTTCATGAATGCGGCTGGACAAATGCACGATGTAACTACCATGGTGCACGAAGGCGGTCATGCGGTGCATTCGTTTTTAGCCCATCATTTAGAATTGAGTGGCTTCAAAGAATACCCAATGGAAATTGCTGAAGTAGCAAGCATGGCAATGGAATTGTTCAGCATGGATTATTGGGATAGCTTTTTCGATAATGAAGCCGATTTAAAACGCGCCAAACTACATCAACTCGAAAGGGTAATTACCATATTCCCGTGGATTGCTATAATTGATCAATTTCAACATTGGCTGTACACGCATCCGCAACATACAACCGAAGAAAGAAGCGCTGCATGGGTTTCTATTCTTGCTATGTATAAAGATGATGTCATTGATTACAGTGGCTTAGAATCTTTCCGTGGCAATTCATGGCAAAGACAATTGCATTTATTTGAAGTGCCTTTTTATTATATCGAATATGGCATTGCCCAACTTGGTGCAATTGGCTTGTGGATGCAGTTTAAAAAAGATAAAAACAAGGCTATAGAAAACTATTGCAACGCATTGAGCTTGGGCGGCACCAAAACACTTCCTGAATTATACAAAACCGCTGGTTTAACTTTTGATTTTTCTCCAGAAACGATAAAAGGATTAATGGAGTTTGTGCAGGAGGAGATGTAGCCCCCTCAGTCCCCCAAGGGGGAAGTTGGAAGCTGTAAAATAATTGGAATTATCAACATTGAATGTTTGTAACACACGTTTTTTTCGCGTAAAGCTCGCAAAGGAGCAAAGACGCAAAGGATTTTTTTTGAAACACAAAGTTTTTCTATTAAACAAAGTAGTGCTCCTTAATGGAAAATACTTCCAGCTTCCCCCTTGGGGGATCGAGGGGGCTGCTCCCTACACCTTTTGGGGAAGGGTTGGGGATGGGGGCTTCTTCCCCCTTGGGGGATCGAGGGGGCTTCTAATTCCTACAATCTATACAAGTGCCCTTTACAACCATAGCTGTTTGTAATGGAAGAAACCCGTTTGGTAATTTCACCTTTGGAACAATTACATCATCCAAACAATTGGTTTTGTTGCATGAAACACAAATGAAATGTACGTGCTCATCATGATGGTGCCCAGCTTCACAACTGTCTTTGCACAGTGCATATAAAATAGTATTATCCGTAGTTGGTATCTGATGAATGATGCCACTTTCTACAAATGTTTGTAGTGTACGGTACACCGTTACCCGATCAATATTTATTGAACTGTGTTTCTCAATATCTGCATGTGCAAGCGCTCCTTCTGATGCAAAAAATAATTCAAGAATTGTTTTTCTGCTTTCGGTTACACTAAGACCTGCTTTTTTTAAAACTGCTTCTTGTTGCATATTAACCTGGGTTATTGCTAAATCCGTTTAAAAATCTACCTGGCTCTACTTTTTCTTTCATCAACGCTGGAATGTCTTTAAGCAATTTCTGAACTTCCGCTTCTATCAAACCATCATAAATGCCACGTACCCTGCCGTATCTATCTACCAAAGCAAAAAACTGTGTATGCAAAAATTGATTTTCAATCCTTTGCGTGCTATCTGGCTTCCCATTGTCTATCATATATCCTTGACGCGCCATTTTATATAAATCAGACTTATTTCCAGTTAGAAATTTCCAATTTTTATTTTCATATTTTTTCAATGAATCGGTAGCTGTATAATTCAATTTAAATGTGCCATCTGATTTTTTTTCAAGTTGTCCATTTATCATTTTGTTTTCATAGGCTTTCATTAAAGGCACGCTATCTGTTTCGGGCATACAAGTATGTGAGAGAATTAAAAAATCAGATTCGGATTTAAACTGCTCGTACACCCTTTTCATGTTGATGTTCATTTTAGGACAAATGCCTTTACAAGTGGTGAAAAAATATTCGGCAACATATACTTTGTCCTCCGTATCTTTTTGAGAAAAATATTTCCCGTCCTGATCGGTAAATTTAAATTCAGGTATGTTGTTATTGATAACCACCAACGGCGAATCTGTAAATGGATGCTCATCAATAATTGCCCAATAAAATCCGGCTAGTAAAATGCCAAAGAAGCCTAAATAAATCCACCATTTATATTTTTTCATGAGATTATGTTAATTCAAAATTTAAAAGTAAAATTCAAAATTGTTGATTTCATTAGTTAATTATTAAACCTTCAAGCAAGAATTAGTTTATCTCGCCGGAAAGTTTTTTCACTTTTCACTTTTCACTTTTCACTTTTTACTTTTTACTTTCTTATTCAACAACGAAGTTAAGCCCGTTAAAGAATAGTTTGTTTAATAATTAAAAATATTGCAACAATATTGCAAATCATTTATCTTTGGCTTTGATGAAAATAAAATTAAATTGGGATAAGTTGGGCATAGCCACTTCTATCATTTGCGCCATTCATTGCGGATTTTTACCCTTATTATTGCCAACGTTAAGTTTGTTTGGCTTAACTATTGTACACAATCAAATTTTTGAATGGTTGATGATATGTATTGCGTTTTTTGTTGGAATCTATGCTTTATACCATGGTTATATCAAACATCATCATCAAATGCAGCCGATGCTCATTTTTTTTGTTGGATTTTCATTTCTGGTCGCCAAGCAATTTTTTCATGAACAACAGTTGATTTTATTAGCCTTTGCCGTTCCGTTGATTATTTATGCGCACTATTCGAATTATAAAAGATGTACAAAAAATAAATGTAGTTCCTCGCATCATCAACATTAAAATCTTTACAATGAAAACATTATTTCTTTCGATTTTTCTATTTTGTACTATTCAATTATTTGCGCAAAGAAAAACAGAAAAGCAAATCATTTCCATATTAAAAATTCAGGATGAAGCATGGAATAAAGGCGATATCAATGGTTTTATGGAAACCTATTTGAAAAGTGATTCGTTGATGTTTATTGGAAAATCTGGTGTTACTTATGGTTGGCAAAATACATTAAACAATTATAAAAAAGGTTATCCAGACACAACAGCCATGGGTAAGTTGAATTTTACTTTAATTGACATCAAAAAATTATCTCGAAAATATTATCATGTAGTGGGTAAATGGCATCTAACAAGAAGCATTGGCGATTTGCAAGGACATTTTACGTTGTTGATGCAAAAAATTAAAGGCAAATGGTACATCATTGCCGATCATAGCAGTTAGGGTTAAAAAAATAAACTCCATTTCTTCTTTAAATGAAAGATCAAATAAGTTAAAGAAGCAATAAACCAAATATAAAAAACGATATTTTGCCAACTGGGCGTTCCTTCAAAAAAAGCAAACTCAAAATATATACCTACAAAAGTGTTGATCATCATCCAAAGCAAAACTTTGGAAATGGTATTTATAATTAATACTAAGAAGTCTCTTGTTTCATTTTCCATTGACATACTTGTAATTTAAGCAGATTTAATTTATCGCTTTGAAAAATCTGGGTTAAGGTATAAAACAATTAAACACTAAATTTGTTCTATGCCGGAATTTAATTTCAACGACAGTAAAAATTTATTAAAAAAACTAACGGTAAAAAGGATTTGGAATGCATTAAAAGTAGTGAGCAGTTTCCAACTTAGCCAATGGTTGCAAAAGCCCATTCAATGGGGCTATCCCATCTCTGTATCGTTTGAACCTACTACCAGTTGTAATTTAAGATGTCCGGAATGTCCGAGTGGATTAAGGGCTTTTACACGTCCTACCGGCATGCTGCAAAAAGATTTTTTTAAAGAAACCATCGATGATATCCATCAGCATTTACTTTATCTCATTTTTTATTTTCAAGGAGAACCTTATCTTAACCCCGAATTTTTGGATATGGTAAAATATGCTTCTTCAAAAAACATTTACACCGCAACATCTACCAACGCACATTATATTACGGATGAAGTTGCCAAAAAAACCGTAGAAAGTGGATTAGATCGTTTGATCATTTCAATTGATGGAACTACGCAAGATGTGTATCAACAATATCGCGTTGGAGGCAATTTGAATAAGGTTATTGAAGGCACAAAAAAAATAGTGAAATGGCGGAAAGAATTGAATAGCAAAACACCATTTATATTTTTTCAGTTTTTAGTGGTGAAACCAAACGAACATCAGTTGGAAGAAATCAAACAATTGGCCAAAGAAATTGGAGTGGATGAAGTACGTTTTAAAACAGCACAAGTGTATGATTACGAAACCGATCCAAATCAGCTGATACCCAATAACGAAAAATACAGTCGTTATAAAAAAGGGAAAGATGGTAAATACAAACCCAAAAACAAATTGGTCAATCGTTGTTGGAAATTATGGCATGCCAATGTAATTACTTGGGATGGCTTGGTGGTTCCTTGCTGCTTTGATAAAGATGCGATGCATCAATTGGGCAATATTAAAAACGAATCTTTTAAAAACATTTGGAACAACAGCAACTATAAACAATTTAGAACCGAATTAATGAAAAGCCGCAAGAACATTGACATTTGCTCCAATTGCAGTGAAGGTGCGTCGGTTTGGAAAGATTAAAACAATAAAATGACAGATCAAATTTTTAATAACCGTTTCAGACAAATCATTTTGTTTTTATTGATTCTGTTGATTGCCATATTATTGATTGCAGAATTAACCATTTTTATACCCGGAGTATTGGGGAGCATTACTTTATACATTTTAACGCGCAGTTTATTTCTTCGATTGATATTTAAAAACAAATGGAAAAAAGGGATAACGGCTATTTTATTTATTTTGGTTTCATTGATATGTATTTCAATTCCAATTTACTTTAGCATTGAGCTCCTCGCTCCGAAAATAAAAATGATAACGAATGAGCAGGATAAATTGATTCAAGGTGTTGCTATTATTATAAAGAAAATTGAAACGGTTACTGGATTCCCAATATTAACAAATGGAAATGCAAGTTCAATCGCAGAAAAAGCCGCTTCATATGTGCCGCAACTTTTAAACAGCACAGCACTATTGCTGACCAATTTATTAATGATGTTTTTTTTATACTACTTCATGTTGGTTGGAGGTGATAAAATGGAAAAATATCTAGCCCACATCATTCCTTTAAAAAAAGAAAACATCCAATTATTGGCTGTAGAAACCCAACATACCATTAGAGCAAATGCTTTGGGCATTCCATTAATCTGTGTGGTTCAAGGTATTTTTGCCGCTTTGGGATATTGGATTTTTAAGGTAGATGATTGGGGGATGTGGGGATTTTTTACAGGGTTATTCGCTTTCTTTCCTTTGGTGGGCACGATGATTATTTGGGTTCCATTAGTAGCCTATATGTATGCAAATGGCATCGAGTGGCCCTCTACAGGTTTGGCATTGTATAGCTTTTTGGTAACTGGAAACGTAGATTACATTGCACGCATTACCCTAATGAAAAAAATTGGTGATGTTCATCCGCTTATCACTGTTTTGGGTGTAATTGTAGGATTAAATTTATTTGGTTTTGTAGGATTGATTTTTGGACCGCTTTTAATCAGCTATCTCATTGTGCTTGTTAAGATTTATATCAACGAGTTTGTGGTAGTTCAGAAAGAAGATGATTCAATGCCTTAAGAATTGGCTTGGCCTTTGGATTTTTTAAATCTCCAAATACAATATCAATTTGTGAAATGATAATTACATTTTATGAAAACCGTTGAAACGGTTATGAATTGAATTTTCTTCTACACCCACGGTTGAAACCGTGGGCTACAATTAAAAATGAATGTGCTTTTTGTTCCCTTTACACATAGAAATCTTATGATGTTAAATTAGCCCCATCAAAAATCGTGCGAGAAAAAAATAAATTTCAAATTTTCTTTCTTTTACGAAATTCTATATTGTAATTTTACTTTGATTATGCTGTTTTTTGAATGCATGATTTCGTACCGATTGATATTTTTTTCCTCTTTTTAAAACATGATTTTGTTTTAATCTTCGTTACTTGAATCTGCGTTCGGATAGCTTTTAATCCTTTAATCTTCTAAACATGGCGTTACAACAGGGTTTACAGCAAAAATTATTGCAGAAGCTTTCGCCTCAACAAATTCAGTTGATGAAATTGTTGCAAATCCCTACGGCTCAACTTGAAGAAAGAATTAAAGAAGAACTCGAAGAAAACCCCGCATTAGAACTTACCGATGAAGATAAAGTAGATGATGAATTTGATTTGAAAGATGAGTTTGCCGACAATGATTTTGAAGAAACCGAACCCGATGGCAGCGAAGATGAATATGATAACATCGACATCAGTGAATATGTAAAAGACTCTGACGATGATGATGTTGCCGATTATAAATTAAGAGACGACAACTACCAAACTGACGATGATCAAATTAGCTCTCCGCATAAAGTAGAAGCCAGTTTCAATGAATTGATGATTCAACAATTGGGGCTTTTAAATTTAGATGAAATAGAACAAAAAATTGCCGAACAAATCATAGGCAGCTTGGATGATGATGGATATTTACGCAGAGAAATCACCTCAATTATTGATGACCTTGCTTTTAGACAAAACATTGAAACCAATGAAAAGCAAATCAAAAAATTATTGATTCAAATTCAACAATTTGATCCAGCAGGAGTTGGTGCCAGAGATTTACAAGAATGCTTATTGCTACAACTCAAACGAAAAGAAAAGAAAGATGCGGATGTATTACTCGCCATAAAAATTATGGAGAAATACTTCGATGAGTTTACGAAAAAGCATTACGAAAAAATTCAAAACGGATTAAACATTTCTGAAACACAATTAAAAGCGGTTATTCAACAAATCATAAAACTCAATCCAAGACCAGGCATTTTAATTTCCGGTTCAGGATTAGGTGAAAATTATATCATACCAGATTTTTTTATTGTAAACAATGCTGGCAAATTGGAGCTTACACTTAATGGTAAAAACGCGCCTGAATTGCACATCAGTGAAGGGTATAAAGACATGCTCAATCAATATGATAAGGGCAAGAAAAATGATAAGCGTCAAAAAGATGCGGTGATTTTTATCAAACAAAAATTAGATTCTGCCAAGTGGTTTATTGATGCGATAAAACAAAGGCAAGAAACACTAATAAATACCATGAGCGCTATCATGCGTTATCAATATAATTTCTTTTTAAGTGGCGATGAAACAGAATTAAAACCAATGATTTTAAAAGACATTGCAGAAAAAACAAATTTGGATATTTCTACTATAAGTAGAGTCGCCAACAGTAAATTTGTTCAAACAGAATTTGGCACTTACCGATTGAAATTTTTATTTAGTGAAAGCATGCAAACCGACGCGGGCGAAGAAGTAAGTACAAGGGAAGTAAAAAGAATTTTATCCGACATCATTGAAGCTGAAAATAAGAAGAATCCTTTCAGCGATGAAATATTAACCGACATGTTACAAGAAAAAGGGTATAATATTGCCAGACGAACGGTGGCTAAATATCGGGAACAATTAAATATTCCAGTTGCCCGTTTGCGTAAAGAAATTTAATCAATCAAAAATGAATGTAGCACCAGAAAAAATAGAATCGCAAACCTCAACAGAGAATTTATTTGTACATACAATAGCAAAAATCATTTCTGTTTTATTTCATCCATTATTTGTACCCATTTATTTTGTGTGGTTTTTATTATACATCCACCCATTGGCATTTATTGGATTTTCATCGCTACAAAAATTTCAAACTTTAGTTATTGTAGGCATCAACTTAACCATTTTTCCTTTGGTGAGTGTTCTGTTGCTAAAAGCGCTTGGCTTTATAGAATCTATTTATTTAAAAACGCAAAAAGATAGAATCATTCCCTATATCGCATGTGGTATATTTTTCTTTTGGGCGTTTACCGTTTTTAAAGAACAAACAAAATACCCAATCGTTTTGGTCGTATTTATTTTAGGGATTTTCCTAGCTTCATCGGCAGCGCTGTTGGCCAATATTTATTTTAAAGTAAGCATGCACGCCATTGGAATGGGCGGCTTGTTGGGGATATTTGCTGTATTATTTTATATCAACAATCTGTCAATGGCTTGGCCTCTGGCTTTAGTATTAATTATTTCGGGAATGGTTTGTACGGCGCGTTTGCTTTTAAACACACACACGCCTAAAGATATTTACGCTGGATTATTAATTGGTATCGCCACACAAATTGCAGCAAATTATTTTTTATAATCTACCAGCCCAACACCCAAGCAAAAATCAATGGTGCTACAATCGTAGCATCACTTTCTACAATAAATTTCGGTGTATTGATATCTAACTTACCCCAAGTGATTTTTTCATTTGGTACAGCACCAGAATATGAACCGTAAGAAGTAGTTGAATCACTTATCTGACAGAAATAGCTCCAAAATGGAACGTCGTGCCATTCCAAATCTTGATACATCATTGGCACCACACAAATTGGAAAGTCACCAGCAATACCGCCACCAATTTGAAAAAAGCCAACGCCTTTGCCTGATGAATTATTTCTGTACCAATCTGCCAACCATACCATGTATTCAATACCTGATTTCATGGTAGTGGCTTTCATTTCATTTTTAATCACATAAGAAGCAAAGATGTTTCCCATGGTACTGTCTTCCCAACCTGGAACTACAATAGGAATATTTTTTTCCGCAGCAGCCAACATCCAGCTGTTTTTTGGATCTATTTCGTAATACTGCTCCAACACCCCACTCAACAACATTTTATACATGTATTCATGTGGGAAATAGCTTTCGCCTTTATCATTAGCCTCTTTCCACAATTGATGGATGTGCTTTTGTAATCTTCTAAATGCTTCTTCCTCTGGAATACATGTATCAGTTACACGATTGTAATGGTTTTCCAATAAATCCCATTCGTCTTGTGGACTTAAATCGCGATAGTTAGGTACTCTTTTGTAATGAGAGTGCGCCACCAAATTCATGATGTCTTCTTCCAAATTGGCACCGGTGCAACTGATGATGTCCACTTTTCCTTGTCTGATCATTTCTGCAAAACTCAATCCTAATTCAGCAGTACTCATCGCACCTGCTAATGTAACCATCATTTTACCACCTTCAGTTAGATGGGTTTCGTAACCTTTAGCGGCATCCATTAAAGCGGCTGCATTAAAATGGCGATAATGATGTTGAATGTATTGAGAAACCGGTCCTTTTTGCATGACTAAAAAATTTAAAAAATAATTATTTAGTTAATGAATTTAATGATTAAAAATTATGCTTCCTGACTGATAGATTTTGATGCACGCTTTCTATCCTCTTCGTTTAAAATTGTTTTTCTCAATCTTACGCTTTTTGGTGTTACTTCAATACACTCATCTTGTTGAATATATTCCATACATTCTTCCAAAGTCATTAAGATTTTTGGTGCTGCTTTAGAAGCATCATCCGATCCGCTCGCACGATGGTTGGTTAATTTTTTTGCTTCCGTAGCATTTACCACTAAATCTCCTGGCTTAATGTGCTCAGCAATAATTTGACCTGCATAAACCTCATCTCCTGGATCTACAAAAAAGCGTCCTCTATCTTGTAATTTATCAATTGAATATGCGGTTGTTTTTTCTGTTGTTTTAGACAATAACACCCCGTTATTTCTACCAGGAATATGTCCTTTCCATGGTTTGTAATCGATGAAACGATGCGCCATTACTGCTTCTCCAGCTGTGTTGGTCAACATGTTGCTTCTCAAACCGATCAACCCTCTTGAAGGAATTTCAAATTCAAGATGTTGCATTTCACCTTTAGTTTCCATGATCAACATTTCGCCCTTGCGTTGTGTAACCAAGTCAATTACTTTTCCACTAAACTCTTGAGGAACGTCTACTACCAAATTCTCGTATGGTTCGTGTTTTTTACCATCAATTGTTTTCACCAAAACCTGAGGTTGTCCAATGGTCAACTCAAAACCTTCTCTTCTCATGGTTTCGATTAAGATACCTAAATGCAAAATACCTCTTCCATATACTAAGAAGCTATCTGCACTATCGCTATCCTCTACACGAAGTGCTAAGTTTTTTTCTGTTTCTTTAAATAAACGATCACGTAAATGGCGACTGGTTACAAACTTTCCTTCTTTACCAAAGAAAGGTGAGTTGTTGATACCAAACAACATGCTCATTGTTGGCTCATCTACGCTGATTACTGGTAATGCTTCCGGATTTTCTGCGTCAGCAATGGTATCTCCAATGTTGAACTCATCCAAACCTACAACGGCACAAATATCTCCAGCAAATACTTCTGTAGCTTTCTTTTTGCCCATACCTTCAAATACATACAATTCTTTGATACGCATTTTCTTAATTGAACCATCAGCTTGCATCAAAGCGATTTGTTGGTTTTCTTTTAAGCTACCACGCGCCACTTTTCCAACCGCAATTCTTCCCAAAAATGAAGAGTAATCCAATGAAGTGATTTGCATTTGAGAATATCCTTCATTTACTTTTGGCTCTGGAACGTATTGAATAATACCATCTAATAATGGAGCGATATTGTCGATTTGAGTAAGTGAGCTGTTGAACCAACCAT
The DNA here is from genome assembly GCA_027489035.1 of Chitinophagaceae bacterium. Lineage (GTDB taxonomy): Bacteria > Bacteroidota > Bacteroidia > Chitinophagales > Chitinophagaceae > Ferruginibacter. The sequence goes on along the minus strand of JAIYAN010000012.1, from coordinate 61,264 downwards.
TTTTTCCTGAACCATAAAAAGTTGGGAAATCCAATTGTTCTTCAGTTGCATCTAAATTGAAAAACAATTCAAATACAGCATCATGCACTTCATCCGGACGACAATTTGGTTTATCTACTTTATTGATAACTACGATTGGTCTTAATCCCAAAGCCAACGCTTTTTGTAATACGAAACGGGTTTGAGGCATTGGTCCTTCAAAAGCATCCACCAATAACAAAACCCCATCCGCCATTTTCAACACCCTTTCTACTTCACCGCCAAAATCCGAGTGACCAGGGGTATCAATTACGTTAATTTTAACGTCTTTATAAGTTACAGATACGTTTTTACTAAAAATAGTAATACCTCTTTCTCTCTCAAGGTCATTGCTATCCATAATCAATTCACCAGTTTCCTGATTTTCTCTAAATACTTTAGTTGCGTGTAAAATTTTGTCCACCAATGTTGTTTTACCGTGATCTACGTGGGCAATAATTGCGATGTTGCGAATATTCATTGTTTAATTTTTGTTGCTTTTTTTCAAAGCATTTGATTTTTGACGTGCGAAGGTAAAGGTTTAAAGTGGGTTGGCAAGGACTTCAATGTAATTAGTTTATTAATTCTAGGCTTTTTATCCGCTTTTTGCTGTTTTCAGCAATTAATTAAGCGATAATTTTAGGTTTGCCATACATTTGTTGAGAATTCAAAAGTAAAAATTCAAAATTCAAAAAAGGAGAATGGAAATTGAGAATCATTGAGTTTGAATAACGACAACCTGTAAGTTTTTACTTTTAAATTTTTACTTTTTACTTAAATTCACATTTTTTACTTTTTAATTTTTACTTTTTTAAAATGAAACTAGTTACCTACTTAAAAGATAATAAAGAGCAATTGGCAATGTTGTTGGATGGCATGTTGTATGATTTGAACAACTTGCACCCAGAGCTTCCCAATAACATGTCTACATTTTTAAACCATTGGGATGATTTTTATCCTTTGGCGATGAATGCCGAAAAGCAACTTAAAGATGGTGCTTTGGCAAAACAATCGAATACCGCATTTAGCACAACCCCAATTTTAGCCCCTGTTCCACATCCCACCAGTTGTAGAGATGGATATGCATTTAGACAACATGTGGCTGCTGCTAGAAGAAATCGTAAAGTGGATATGATTCCAGAATTTGATCAATATCCTATTTTTTATTTTACCAACCACAATAGCATTCAAGGACCAGGCGATATTGTTTGTATGCCCGATCATTTTGAAAAACTGGATTTTGAATTGGAAGCAGCTGTTGTAATCAACAAAAAAGGCAGAAACATTCCGGCAAATCAAGCAGATCAATATATTGGCGGTTTGATGATTATGAACGATATGAGTGCACGTCGCTTACAAATGGAAGAGATGTTGCTGAATTTAGGACCTGCGAAAGGAAAAGATTTTTCAACCGTGATTGGACCGATGTTGGTTACGTTAGATGAATTAACTGCGTTTGAAATTCCTTGTAAAGAAAACCATACAGGTAAAGCTTGGAATTTAAAAATGACTTGCAAAGTAAACGGTGTAGAAGTGAGTGTAGGAAATTTGGGTGATATGGATTGGACCTTTGCCGAAATTATTGAACGTTGTAGTTATGGCGTAAACGTACATCCCGGCGATGTGATAGGAAGTGGAACTGTGGGAACGGGTTGTTTCTTAGAATTGAATGGCACTGGAAAATTAAATGATCCCAATTATACCGAACAATGGCTTCAAGCTGGCGATGTGGTGGAAATGGCGATTGATGGTTTGGGTTTACTTTCAAATACTATTGTAAAAGATGAAAGTGCGTTTTCGATTTTGAAGTTGAAGAAGTAAGGGCGGGACGCAAGTAAAAAGTGAAAATTAAAAAGTAAAAAAAGCGAAATGAACGATTTTTGTTTTAAGCTTTTTTACTTTTAGTATTCGTTCCTTTAGTGAGGTTTTGTATGACTTTCCATTGTTCTTTTATAGTTGCCTTGAGGTCGATAATTTCTTGTTTAAGTTTTTGAATTTCATCTTTGTTATACTCCGTAGTCGGGTCTAGTTCGCGAACCACATTGGCATTTTCGTAGTTAAAATTTTCGATTGTTGCGATATCAATTTCAAGTGCTGCTGCAATCTCTTGAAGTGTATATTTATTTATATTCCCCGAAGTTTCTAAATGTGAAATAAGTGATCTTGTTTTTCCAATTGCTTTTGCCAAATCTTCTTGGCTCATTCCATGTAAAACCCTGATTTTTTTTAACTTCTCCCCAAGATGTTCTTTTTTGAATTTCATATTGTAATTGACAAAAAAATAAATTGTCAAAATGTGAATAATTTGGCATTTTGACAATTAGTATATAATATTGCTAAACATTACATTTTAAAACAATAAAAAAATTAAAACATGAAAAAAAATCTATTTGCTTTACTCCTTTTAGTTGGAGTTGTATTGACATCTTGTACAAAAGATACACCAACAGTTACTGATCCTAGAGACAAATTTGTTGGAACTTGGAATGGCACTTCTAATTATTACGAAGCTGGTGCATTAATTTCAACTGATCCAACAACATATACTATCACTAAAGATGCAAATATTTCTAGCAAAATATTGATTAACGTGGGTGGTGTAACTGTACAAGCAACAGTAAATGGCAGCTCATACACTATCTCAAACGTTACTTTATCAGATGGGTCTTATTCATATTTAATAAATGGAACTGGGACAATAAATGGCAATTTTATTGTAGAAAATGGAACAGAACAAGAGACAGATTTAGCAACTGGAGATATTGTTAATTATACCTATACAACAAGCTTATCTAAGTAGAAAAGAATAGATAAACATAAATCACGATTAAAAAATTTAACATGAAAAATAATTTTAAAAGTATAATATTCATTACGCTTATTACTCTATTCATTACAAGTTGTGCTAAGGAAGGTCCAGCGGGAGCCAATGGTACGAATGGTGCTACTGGTGCAACAGGTGCTACTGGCGCTACTGGGCCACAAGGACCTCAGGGACCACAAGGACCTCAAGGGCCACAAGGAAATGCAAATGTTTACGGATACAAATTTGGTATTCCATTAGCTAGTTTCATTGGCCCTGTTGCAAACAATGAGTATACCTACATACTAAACCCTTTCAACATTGCTGGATGGACAGGTGCAATTGGATCAAATGATGCTGTATTATTATACATTTTTAACGAAACAATTGGTTCAACTGACTATTATCAAGCCATGCCATTTCAAGATTTTTACACAACAGGATCAGTTTATAATTATCATTCATTTCAATTAGCGTCTACAGGGACGTCTAACATTATCACCATTAGTGTTAGAAATTCTCAAGGAGTTGCGCCATACGTATCTATGACTACAGGGACATTATATTATAAAATGATTCATATCAAGAGTACGAATAAAATGAAACCAACGCTACCAAAAGATCTCAGTTACAATTCAGTTAAAGAGTTTTATCATTTACAAGACTAGTCAATAAAAACAAACAATGAAAAATAAAATCCTTCTCACAGCACTTGTTCTTCTTTCTTTTAAAGGCTTTTCACAAAAATGCAAATACAAGGTTAATGACATAGACAAGTTTACAAATCAATACACAAAAATTACAAAATCAGAGAAAGTGATTGGTACTTTTTATACCACTGGTGAGTTTAGTGTTAAAAAAGTAGATACTTCTTTCTATTTTATTTTTGATTATGAATTATCTAGTTACTCTAATTTTTCACCTTACAGTATTAATAAAGGAGCCAAATTGATTTTTTTATTGGAGAATGGTGAAGTTGAAACCCTAAATTCTGCCGACAATATAATAGGTACAAAAAAAACAATTGCTGGAATACCGCCAGTTTATGTTTGCTATTTAACCAATGTTAGTTATCCCATTTCCAAAGCGCAAATTGACAAGTTTTTTAAATCAAAAGTAAAATCAATCAGATTTTTTAGAACAGAAAGCAATGGAAAAGAAGACTCAATTGATAACGATATAAAAAAGAAAAATCAAGATGATATTCAAGAATTAATTAAATGTGTTTTATAGTCTATCAAATACTCTTTTCAACAACTGAAAAATCCCAATAAAAAATGCCTACGAAAATTCGTAGGCATTTTTTTATACAAAACTTTTTAATTTCTCCTTTTCAATTACATCTAAGGCTTTACCCTTCCTTTTCCAGATGGTTTTCCCGAACCTGAAGATTGATTTCTTTGAATTTTAATATTTTCAATTGTTCTTTCACGCGAAGGTCTTGTATTGTTTTGATTAATATTATCATTTGACTTTTCAATTGACGGTTTTATTTTATTCGGTTTTATATTTTCAATTGTTCTTTCTCTAGAAGGCCTTGTATTTTTGGGCTTTTCGTTATCCTCAACATTCACCTTTGAAGATCTTTTATTCAATGGTCTTTCTTCCGGTTGTTGGTTATTTTCAATAGAATTGTCAATCTTTTTATTTTTAGGCACTTTGCGAATGTTTGTTTTTGGCGTTTCAATGGTAATCTTTGGTTTACCTTCTTCTAATGCGCGGCCTTTATTGGGACTTATTCCTTTGTCTTTAAAATATTCCATTTTACCTGCTGGTTTTTCATTTGGGCGAGAATATGTTCTTCTAAAATTTCCAGATCTTATCACCACTACTACCGAATTAGATACCATTCTTCTACCATAATATCGATTACGCGCAATAGGATTTCTATAATTGTGACAGTAACGATAATTGCCGTAATAATAGTTGTATCTGTACGAATGATATCCATAATAACGATGCCAATACCAAGGTTCCCATGGTGTCCAATAATCTGGATAATAAAACCAATGCCAAGGAGAAACCCATATAATATAATTGGGTGCATACATGTAACGCACTACAGGCCAAGAAGCCGTTTCATAGGTAGTGTAATTATTAATAATAGTTGTATTGCCATTTGCATCCGTAGTTTGTTGTGTAGATTGTTTTACATAACCAGGATTTGGTGTTTCATTTACATCAACAGTTTCTTTGTAATTGGGTTCTAGAATATAATCTTTACCATAAAGGGCTTCATCGCCAATAAGTTGAATTTGCACGCCTCCTTTATCATTTTTATCTACAATAAAATAGGCCACATCCTGATTTTCTTTTTCATTTATAGAAACTTGTAAAACGATGTTATGCGTATTGCCATCTACATGATCCATCACCCGGATATAATCTATTTTATCGTCGTTGTTTAAATCCAGGTTATTGATTTTTTCGGTTTCTGAATTCAGTTTTCGTTCAAATCCTTCAAGGGTTTCGGACGTTTGAAACAATTCCATCACCGCATATAAATTAAGGTTATCGCCAGGCAATCCAAGCGAATCTGGTTGTTGATATTTTTGTGCAAAAACATTTGAAATAAAGAAAGAACAAAAGCATAGCAACAAAAGGTGTAATGATTTTTTCATGATTTTAAGTTTAAAAATGATTAATGCTCATTCAAGACTGCATAATTTTCATTTCGATTAAAATGGAAATTAAAAAAATGAAAATTAAAAAACATGATGTCTGTTAGTTTGTAGGATAACATTAACATTTTGTGAAGAAGTAAAAAGTAAAAATTTAAAAGTAACCGCACTAATTTTTACCCATCTTCGATTTTAGATTTATGAATTTTCATTTTTGAATTTTTACTTTTTACTTAAATATTCAACCATAAATTATTACTAACCCTAATTAATTTATCTTGCCTAAAATTTAAATCATGCGCATCATTTCTTACAACGTAAATGGCATTCGAGCAGCTATAAAAAAAGGATTTTACGATTGGCTAAAAACAAATCCTGCAGATATTATTTGTTTACAAGAAACCAAAGCTACCGAAGCCGATGTGGATATTAAAGAACTTGAAGCATTAGGTTTTGAGCATCATTGGTTTAGTGCCAATAAAAAAGGTTACAGCGGTGTAGCGATTTTTTCAAAGATTAAACCAACAGCAGTTAAAAAAGGTAATGGTTTTGAAATGAGTGATTTTGAAGGCAGAGTAATTGAAATGCAATTTGGCGACATCAAATTAATCAATGCCTATTTTCCATCGGGTACATCTGGCGATGAGCGTCAAACCTATAAATATCAATGGCTTGATGAAATGTTTGCTTATGTTGAAGAAGTAAAAAAGACAAACCCAAAAATAATTTTGTGTGGCGATTACAATATTGCGCATGAAGCTATTGACATTCACGACCCAAAGGGCAATAAAAATACAACCGGATTTTTGCCAGAAGAGCGTGAGTGGATGACCAAATTTTTAGCGGCTGGTTGGGTAGATACTTTCCGCGTTTTTCATCAAGAGCCGCATCGCTATTCTTGGTGGAGTCAACGTTTTCCGAGTGTTCGTTTGAATAATAAAGGTTGGCGCATTGATTATATCACGGTTACTGAAGCACTTAGAAATAATTTAATTGATGCAGAAATTTTTCCAGATATAAAACATAGCGACCATTGTCCTATTTATGTAGAATTAAAAAATTAAAAATACTTACCAATGTTTATTTACAATGTAACGATAAAAGTAAGGGCAGAAATCCATCAAGAATGGTTAACATGGCTTAAGGAAATTCATATCCCCGAAGTATTGGAAACAGGTTGTTTTTATGATGCTACTATTTTGCAACTATTAGAAGTTGATGATACCGAAGGACCAACATTTGCTGTTCAATATAATGCTGAAAGTAAAGCCGCATACAACCAATATATGGATAAACATGCAGCTGCACTTCGTCAGAAATCCTATGATAAATGGGGTGATGCATTTATTGCATTTCGTTCTATTATGCAAATAGTGCAATAAGTTTTTCCACAAAAAAACATTTTTTTCAACAGGCCAAAAGATAGGTACATAAAGGAAATGAACACAGTAATTAGCCTGAAACTCAACAAAATCAATCGTTTAAGCAAATTAAACCAAAATAAACGTTAGATTTTTTTCCTTTATTAGATGTGAATGCCTTTGTATTGTTGGTTTTTAAAGAAATTGTAGAAAAAAATAATTTTGTTCGATGTAAAAACCTTTTATATTTGTTCTTCTTAAAACTTCAAACAAACAATTATGAACAAAGCAGAATTAATCGCAAAAATTGCTGATGACGCTGGCATCACAAAAACTCAGGCAAATGCAAGTCTTGACTCATTTGTAGCTGCAGTAACAAAAACTTTAAAAAGTGGCAACAAAGTTACTTTAGTTGGTTTTGGAACTTTCTCTGTTTCAAAAAGAGCTGCTCGTAACGGACGTAACCCACAAACTGGTGCTGTGATTAAAATCAAAGCAAAAAAAGTTGCTAAGTTTAAAGCAGGAAAAACTTTATCTGCTAAAATCTAATTGAAAGCTATTTAAAGCAAGGCGCTTTTGCGTCTTGCTTTTTTATTCGAATCAATCACTTAAATATAAAAATAAAATGGGACGCGGAGACATCAGAACAAAAAAAGGAAAAACATTTGCGGGAAGTTTTGGTAAAACAAGACCTGCAAAGTCTGCAGCAACTGTTAAAGCATTAGCAGCTAAAAAAGCAGCTGAAAAGAAAGCATAGTTTTTAAATCTTTTAAATTGATAAGTTGATTGGATTCCTCTCAGCTTATCAATTACTATGGCGCCAATCTATTTATCATCCACTCATTACTGCCATCTTTTTCATACACAATTCTATCGTGCAAGCGACTTGACCTACCTTGCCAAAATTCAATCAATTCAGGCTTTACATTATATCCTCCCCAATGCGGTGGACGATTGATTTCCTTTTTATCAAATTCGGTTTGATAGTTTTGAAAATTGTTTTCCAATATTTCTCTTGAATGGATAACTGTACTTTGTGGTGAGGCCCAAGCCCCTATTCTGCTCATTTCTGGCCTTGAATTAAAATAGGCATCACTTACAGATTCTGACACTTTTTCTACTGTTCCTTCAATCCTTACTTGCCTTTCCAGCTCTTTCCAAAAAAATACCAACGCTACATTTTTATTGCTCAACATGTTAAGCCCTTTTTTGCTGTTGTAGTTGGTAAAAAAAACGAAACCATTTTCATCAAAATCTTTCAATAATACGATTCTTGCAGATGGCTTATGATTGGCATCAACTGTAGCCAATGTCATTGCATTTACTTCATCAATTTGACTTTCAATGGCTTGATTCCACCAAGTTGAAAATTGATCAATCGGATTTTTTTGGATGTCGCTTTCTAATAAAGATTGCAACTGATAGTCTTTTCTTATATCTGCAATTGAACTCATGGTTTTTAAATGTTTATTTTTAAACGTAATTTTTTATCAATGTTCAAATGCAGTGTCATCTTGCGATTCATTGATGTTATCTATTTGAAAATGATTTCGATTTCTTAATTCTTCAAGCTCTTCTTTTAAAAATTGATTGTCCAAATTTGCCATTTCTAATGCGCTTTCCAACTCCGTATTTTTCTTTTGCAAATCAGAAATTTCGTGATACAATTCAACGGCTTCTTTTAGTTCACGCATTTGTTTATTGATTTCAATTTCATTGCTTTCCAATTTTTTTTGCAATTGATAAAATGCTGATTCACCCTCAATAGATTGAAGCATTTCTTCTTCCATTGAGGCTTCTCTTTTTAAAAAACCAATTTCTTTTTGCTGATGATTTCCAATGATATTTTGCAAGTGCTCAAAAGCAATCAATTGATTGTCTATTTTACTTTGAAGTTCGGAGAGCTTTACTACACTGGCTTTCATCTCCATCAACTCCTCTTCCCTGAGCTGAATCATATATTCCAAATCCTGCAGCTGGAGTGCATAAGATTTATCATCAGACATTAAATCATCAATATTGTCAACATCAGACATAGTCAATATATTAAACTATAAATTTAATGCTTTCGAAGGATCCCAAAATTTGTTTTTAAAATCAACTACGGTATCATCTTTAACTTCTAATCCATCTTGTTCCAAAAGTTCTTGCATGCGTTCGGGTGTTTCAAAATGATGTTTACCGGTAAGCATTCCATTTCTATTCACCACCCTTTGTGCGGGAATATTTAAAGGGGATGAATGTGCTGCGTTCATTGCCCAACCTACCATTCGAGCGCTCATTTTTGTACCTAAATAATTGGCAATAGCACCATAAGAAGTAACCCGCCCTTTGGGGATTTGAAGTGCTACAGCAAATACATCATCAAAAAAGGTATATTTTTTTTCTTCGGATTTTGAGGAAGTATTTTTCAGCTTTTTCATGAAATAGAATTTTATTCAAAATTAAAAAGTCAAAATTATCAACTGCTCTTTTTAACTTTTAAATTTTTATTTTTTACTTATTCCAACATTTATAATTTCTTAATTACTTGTAACAACAACTCCGACCTTTTGGGTTCAGGTACAGCTTCATAATTATAAGGACAATGTTTACAACCGTTTCCACAGCAAAAACCTTTATCGAGATGGTATTTTTCGGTAAGCACAATGTAACCGGCTTCATTGTAATAAAAATCAACTCCTTCAATCAGCTGGTTTTTCATTTCTTGTTTTTGTTATTACAATTTTACGCCTCTGATTGTTCGGTTTCTTTCAATAATTGTTGGACCGAATAGTTGTTATGTGATTTCTATTTGTTCTAGAATCAATGCAGTCAATATTTTTACATCACTGTATGGTAGTTATTTTCCATAAATGATAAATAACTTGGTTAAAAAATCTGATTCAGAAACTATTCCAACTTTCCAATCAACATATAATTGTATTAGCTCTTGAGTTGGTTCAAAACCCTCAAACATATTGGTACCTAGAGCATTTGCGGCGCTTTCCAATGCATTAAGATTTGCAAATTTTACGCCCATGATCGTTAGATTTTTTCGGTCTATGTCAATTGCTTTATACATTTTGTACCAATTTTTTATTAAAAAATAGTTTGTATTTTACTACATCAATTTATTTTAATCGTTTATAAAGATATTAAAATTTTACGCCTCTGATTGTTCGGTTTCTTTTAATAATAGTTGAAGTACATCATCCTGATGGGGAATGATTTCTGGCAATTGAAATTTGATGTAAAATATTTTGTTGCTGCCCGCAATGTCTAAACTCTCGTAATGGGTTTTTAATTTTAAGCGTTCATCTACAACCGCTTGCGCATATACATCATCGCAAGATTCGAGCAGTGTAATGCCATACATGTTTATCACTTTATGCGTGAAATGAAACAAATCGGGCGAGTCGGTTTTTAAATGAATGCATCCATTTTTTTTCAACACCTGCTGATATAAACGTAAGAAGCGAGGATGTGTTAATCTTTTCTTTGCTCTGGAAGTACGCAATTGGGGATCAGGAAACGTAATCCATATTTCATCCACTTCTTCAGCAGCAAAATAATCGGGAAGCATTTCAATTTGTGTGCGTAAAAAACGAACATTATTTAAAGGCAAGTCCAATGCTTTCTTCGCGCCTAAATACATTCGGTTACCTTTTACATCAACACCAATAAAGTTTTGATCAGCATATAATTGTCCCAACCCAACCGCATATTCACCTCTGCCACAAGCCAACTCCAAAATAATTGGATGGTTATTTTGAAATTTTTCGTGCCAAGTACCTGCTATATCTTTTGGATATTCATATAAATTAGAGAATGCTTTTATCTGCGAAAAACGAAGTAATTTTTTTTGTCCCATGGGGTGTAAAAATAATAAAGTTTAAATTCAATTACACTTTATAGTTTATTTTTGATGCATGATTTTTTACAACACCAAAGATTGGTTTATTGCCATTTTTAATTTTCATAAATCGGATACCTTTCGTGCACTCTTAGTGATGCTTATTTTTATAGCATTGTATTCTTGGGGCGTTGTTTACCTTGAATTGAATGTATTAAAAATGAACGAGAAAAGTTATGCAAAGAACATAATAATTATGCATTCTTTACTTGGTTTTGCGATTTCGATGCTATTGGTATTTAGAACAAATACAGCTTATGACAGATGGTGGGAAGGTAGAAAATTATGGGGCGCTTTGGTTAATAATAGCCGAAATCTTGCTATCAAATTAAATGTAATGTTGCATGAAAACGATTTGGCATCTCGGACATTTTTCAAACAAATTATTCCGCTTTATGCATTATCCTTGCAGCGTCATTTACACAAGGATAGCACGTTGTTTGAATTAGATGAAAAAGCACATTCAGAATTACCCAATTTAGATTCGGTTCCACATGTTCCCAATAAAATGGCAGAAAGCATCATAAAAAAAATTAATCAACTGTATATTGAACAAAAAATTTCTGGCGAACAATTGCTTTTTTTAAATAACGAATTACAATCTTTTACAGACATCTGTGGAGCTTGTGAGCGTATCAAAAACACGCCAATTCCATATAGTTATAGTTCTTTCATCAAAAAATTTATTTTTATTTATGTATTGTCTATGCCAGTTGGATTAGCATTTTCATTGGGGTTATTTACAATTCCGGTAACTACATTTTTATTTTATGTACTTGCAAGTTTGGAGTTAATCGCAGAAGAAATAGAAGATCCATTTGGGAAAGATTCCAATGATTTACCCATGCAAAAAATGGCTGAGAATATCAAGAAGAATGTGAATGATATTTTTGGGGGAGGATAAAAACGTTCAAAAGGTTCAATGAGTTTAATGGGTTCAAGAGGTTGGATGTATTTCCATTAATTAACAACTTTATTATATAAAAAAACTTCTTGAAACTGTAAAAGTTCAATAGGTTCAAGAAGTTTGTTTGAACCTTACAAAACAATGAAGGTCGCATGACTATACACAACCCCAGCGGGGTGACATACTACCAAACAGATGATGCTGACAAATTACAGCCCCAGCGGGGCGGCATAAAAAATCGCGCCGGTTTTAAAAACCTGCTTGTGTAGCCTTAAATTCATTTCAATGTTGAAAACAACTGATTTGAAAGAGAATTTTCTTGTTGAAAATTGAGGTGGTTTAATGGTTGTTTAGGATTGGAAATATTTTCTATTTTAACTGCAACGTTTATTTTTCAACAAGTTGAAAAATTTGTGCGATTTTTTTATATCACCCCGCTGGGGCTTTAATAAATCATCAAACAATTCTAGTGAAATTTCACCCCGCTGGGGTTATTAGATGCCCACCTTTTTTTGAATCAATCAACCTTAAACCATTAAACCCACGTAGCAATTTAAACCTTTAAACAACCCTCACCTTACCCGCCACTTCAATTGCTTTCTTTCTAAGCAAATCCATATCTGCTTCTAATACATCATTAACCAACACAACACCCATTCTTCTGTATTTTCTGGTGGATGGTTTGCCAAACAAACGTATATCCGTATTCGAAGTCGTTAATGCTTCTTCAATGCCTGAAAAAGAATATAAATCGGCGTTTTTATCCGCAAGAATCACTGCGCTTACGCCTGATTTCTCTAATTTAATTTCGGGTATTGGAAATCCTAAAATGGCTCTCGCATGTAATTCAAATTCAGATAAGTTTTGAGTTCCAGCAAGTGTTACCATTCCCGTATCATGTGGCCTAGGACTAAGCTCTGAAAAATAAACACCTTCATCTGTAAGAAAAAATTCTACACCCCAAATGCCTGAACCAGTTAATGCAGCAGTTACTTTTTCTGCCATTTCACATGCTTCTTCATAATGTGCATTTGAGATGGCACAAGGTTGCCAACTTTCTTGATAATCGCCACGCTCCTGACGATGACCAATAGCAGGACAGAACAATGTTTTACCATTATTTTGTGTTACGGTAAGTAAGGTAATTTCAGTGTGAAAGGAAACAAATGATTCGATAATTACTTCTTGAATATCGCCTCTTGAATTATTGATGGCATAATCCCAAACGAATTTTTTATCTTCTTCTGATCTCAAAACAGATTGCCCTTTACCAGATGAAGACATCAAAGGTTTTACCACACAAGGAAAACCAATTTTTGACACCGCTTCGCAAAATTGATCGTATTCGGTAGCATAGGCATAATCAGCCGTTCTTAATCCAAGCTCTTTACTTGCCAAATCGCGAATCAGTTTTCGATTCATGGTGAAATTAGCAGCTTTTGCACTTGGCACAACTTGAATGCCTTGTTGCTCGTATACATAAAAACGTTCGGTGCGAATAGCTTCTACTTCGGGTACGATTAAATGGGGTTGATGTTTTTTTACAACAGCATCCAAAGCATATCCATCAAGCATATCAATTACTTCAAAGCCATCTGCCACTTGCATTGCAGGCGCTCCAGGATAATTATCAACGGCAATTACAGTTTGCCCCAATCTTTTTAAAGAGATGGTTAATTCTTTACCCAACTCTCCGCTTCCAAGTAGAAGTATTTTTTTATTCATGATTGAATGTTTAAGTCATAATTAAAAATGAAAAAGTAAAAAGTAAAAAATGTTATTTTTTGAATTTTTACTCTTAGATTTTATGATTTTGCAAATCTAAATAATACTTCATAAAATTAGCCCAACATTAAAATGGTGGGCGAGACAAAATTTGTGAATGAAACAAGTTTTAAAACGTTAAAAAACATCATTATCCTTTAGCCCATATTTTAAAAAGTAGATTATAAATCGATTTAATAAAAAGAGGCTGCCCTTTTCAGACAGCCTCTTTTTTAAAAAGTATGAAGTATTATTAATTATTATTGTTTCAATAATTCATAGTATCTATCAATTACAATAGTATCATTATTTGCAGTAAGAGCTCCGTATATTCTGTTCAAAGTCATATTAGGAGATTGCAACTTATAGATGTAAAATTTAGTAGTATCATTAGGTGCAGGTGCAGTAGAAATGCCCAAGCAATTTAATGTTGTACCATAAGCATATCCATTGTTAGTCGTTGCTGAAAAAGAACCACTGTATTGAGTTGCAGTAGTTGTTTTCCAAGTGTAAGTATTGTTACTATTAAATTGGAAGTAGCCAGTACTATTTCTTAAATCTTGAGGAGTTGTTACAGAATCAACTACAAAAGTGTTGTTGTAAACCAATTGAGCCCAATTGTAAATAGTGTCACGAATATACTGATAAGCCCATTTACCAGTATAAGCCTTAGATACTACCAATGTCATAGCGCAATTTTGTCCAGCAAAAGAAAGTGCAAAATTTGCGTTTCCAGAAGCTGAAGGAGTACCTGTGATTGTATAAGTAAGATTACCAACTCCGTTTGCCAATGTACCTGCTGATAAAGTTGCAGTTAATCCAGTTACACCAGTTGAAGCAATAGCTGTTCCAGCTGGGTAAACTATAGCGTTACCTCCTGTGTAAGGAACTGTTGCGGTTCCAGTGTAAGCAACACCCACAATAGCACTTGTAGAGAATGTAGTACCAGCACAGTTAAGTGCAGAAATGCCTGCAACAGCAGGAGCTGGAGAATCCTTTTTGCAGGATACGAAAGTGATGGCGCTTAAAGCAATCAATGCAAAGAAATGAGATAATTTCATGATTTTATTTTTTAAATTATTTTTTAATGAGACGAAGATATAGGATTCCGTTTAAATTTTTAATATTGTCTGGAAAAAATTTAAAGGATTCTTGTCATCCAAAAACTAAGCCCGCATCTTACCATTCCACACACGTTTTCCTTGTAACCTTCTGCCTACATACATAATCAACACAAACACAAAAAACAACGGACCAGTAAAACCAAATAATGCGACATATTTTGTTCCGTAAAACTTATCCATTGGTCTTCTTAATCTTTCTGATATCACATACATACTTGGCACCATGATCAGCGTTAAGAAAAACGCAAATACCAACCCAAATATAATCGTCCAGCTTAATGGACCCCAGAATACCACGCTATCTCCACCAAAGAATATATGCGGATTGAAATGTTGAAACAACGACACAAAGTCGATATTAAACCCAACCGCCAATGGCAACAATCCAAGAATAGTAGCGATGGCCGTTAGCATAACCGGAATAATTCTGATTTTACCAGCCATGATTGCCGCCTCGCGCGTTTTCATTCCCCTGCCCCTCAATTCATCCGTAAACTCAATCAATAAAATCCCGTTTTTTATTACAATACCTGCTAAGCCAATAACCCCTACGCCAAGCATAATACTTGCAATGGTCATTCCGGTTAATGCATATCCCAATAATACTCCAATCACCGAGAAGAAAATTTCGGTAAGTACAATAAACGGTTTACTCAATGAATTAAACTGAAGTACTAAAATCAAGAAAATTAATCCCAATGCGATTGTCAATGCCATGCCTAAAAAGCTGTTGGTTTCTGCTTCTTGCTCACCCTGCCCAGTTTGCTTAATGGTTACATTTCCTGGTAAAGTGTATTGAGATTTAAACTGTGCAATTTTTACGGCAAGCTCTTGGTTAACTTTTGCCGTCATTGATGGATCAAGCACATTAGATTGCAATTGAATGGTACGCTTTACATTTTTACGTGCAATGGCACCCGAAGTGTTAGTATAGTCTATAGACGCAACCGAACTAATAGGAACAGATTTTATACGCATCGTATTCATATCCATAAACGTAATACGCATATTCATTAAGTCGGTAACATTATTTCTTATTAAATCGCTATACCTCAATTGAATCTTATATTCATCTTCGCCATCTTTTAACTTACTTACTTCTTTACCAAAAACAGCCGTTCTAATTTCCATACCAATTTGACCCGTACTTAAACCTTCCATCATTGCTTTTTCACGATCTACTTTGATGGTAATTTCCGGACTGTTTAAATCTACATCAAGCTTCAGATTTTCAATTCCATTGATTTGATTTGTATCTAAAAAATTATTCAGTTTAGTAGCTACAGAGGCAATGTCTTCAAATTTATCACCAACGATTTCTATGTTTACTGGAGGATCAGTTGGCGGACCGCCTTCTTCTTTAGTTACTTCCACACTTGCGCCAGGAATACCGCCCATATTAGCACGAATGGCATCTAAAAATGGAAGTGTTTTTTTACCATCACGTTTTTCATATTCAACAAATGAAACCTGGATTCTTCCTAGGTTTGGCTGAACGCTCCTATTGTTACTTCTAGGATTGTTTGCACTGTTTGCCACATTGGCAATGATACTTTCTACAATGCTGCCTTCGGTTCCAGGCTTTTCATTTTCAAGAACTTTAAACACCCTTTGCTCTAATACATGCGTTACACTATCTGTAGTTTTTACATCTGTACCCACGGGCATTTTTAAATACACATAAATAAAATTGGGATCACCACTTGGAAAGAATGTGGCTTTATTTCCTCTTGCAATCAACAGAAATACAGAGATGGGAAATAAGATAAATAAAAACACAACTGCCCAAACCGGACGCGTTCCTTTTAAAATCCATTTCAATAATTTTTCATACTTGTTCATTAAATTCGGCAGCACTGAATTTTGGAAATAATGAATCACGCCGTTAAAAATATATCGATTCATCACTGCCAGCACCATCATAAACAATAAGAAATTAGCAAAGCCATGAGACCCTAGCAAATGCATAATCACCGCAGAAATGATAGCAGTCCAAAACCACCATTTTTTAAACAATAATTTCTTTTCTTCTTCATGTTCCTTTCCTTCTGGTTTCATGAAGCTTACTGCAAAAACCGGGTTAAATATAAATGCCACAATTAAAGAAGCGGCTAGTGTAAGAATCAACATCGTGGGTAAATAAATCATGAATTTACCAATGATACCTTTCCAAAATAGTAAGGGGAAAAATGGCGCAAGTGTAGTAGCCGTTCCAGCCAAAACCGGTATAAACACTTCACCCGCAGCTTCTTTTGCACTTTTAATAATTTTAATTTTTCCGTTGTTGTATATACGATGCGTGTTTTCAATTACCACAATGGCATCATCTACAATAATGCCCAAACCAAAGAGCAGCGCAAACAATACAATGAAGTTTAAGGTAACCGGAGTGCCTACAATTGAATCTGCAATCGGCAAAAACAAGAAGGCAACAAATACACTTAAAGGCACACTCAATGCCACGAAAAACGCATTGGTAACACCCATGAAAAACATCAACACAATTAGTACAAGCACAAACCCAATGATGATGGTATTTACAAGGTCGTTGAAAGATGTGGCAGTAGCCTTACTTTGATCGCCCGTTATAACCACTTTTAAACTTGGTGGCAATTCCTCGCTCTCTTTCATTTTAGCTACGATGTCTTTTACTTTTCCTGCAGCTGCAATTAAATTTTCACCAGCTCTTTTTACAATATTGATGGTTACTACATTTTTACCATCCAAACGCGCATAGCTTTCTCTGTCTTTGATGGTATCTTTTAAAACCGCAATGTCTCTTAAATAAACCGTTGATCCTTGTGCACTACTTCTTACAACAATATTATTAAGGTCGTAAACCGAATTGAATTGACCCCTTACTTTTAAGGTTCTTTTCATATCGCCAACCTCAATCAAACCACCTGTGATGTCATTATTTTCTCTAGAAATTGCATTTTCAATATCCATGAAACTAATGCGAGCCGCTTGCATTTTGTATGGATCTACATTTACTTGAATTTCTCTTTCTGGTGCGCCTACAATTTCGGCGCGGGTAATCTCTGGAAGTTCTTCAAATTTATCTTGAAGCTTATCTGCAAATTGTTTTAGTTTGATGCCATCATAATCACCACTCACATTTACAAACATGATGGGCATTTCGCTAAACGCAAACTCTTGCACATTGGGTTGTTGGGTTAAATTGTTGGGCAAATCAGATTGTGCTTTATCAATCGCATCCTTTACTTTTTGCTTAGCCAATTCTGTTTTTACATCTGTATCAAATTCAACCACAATAAGGCTATAATCGGTTTGAGATGTACTGGTAATTTTTTTAACCTTAGCGCCACTAATGCCTTTCAATTGCTTTTCAATAGGGCGTGTTACTAAGTTTTCGATATCCTTTGGTGAATTTCCTACGTACACGGTTGCCACACTGATTGTAGGCACCACAATATCTGGATACTGTTCTTTAGGCAACGTATTAAATTTATACAACCCAAAAGCAGAAATCAAAATAGCAATGATATACACCGCTGTTCGATTGTCTACGGCCCAACTCGTTGGTTTAAATTCTTTTATCTTTTCTTTAATCCCTTCTATTATTTGCATAAAATATTTTTTTACTGAAAATTGATTTGTTGAAATGTAGGTGATATTATTTCATTTCAGTACTCACTACTTGACCTTCATATAAATTTTGGTACCCTGCTGTAATCAATTGCTCACCGCCAGTTAAACCTGATTTTACTTCTACTAAATCGCCATAAACCAACCCTAATACAATTACTTTTCTAGTGGCAACCGTTTTCCCATTACTTAGTTTTTCCATTACATAAACGTATTTGTTGTTCTCATCACTTTGTAATGTGTTAATCGGAATAACAACAGCATTAGGTGAATTATAATCCAAAATTTTCATTACTACAGATTGATTGGGTTTTAGAAAGCTTTCGCTCGCTATTTTAGCTTCAGCAGTAAAACCACGTTGCGAATTTTCAATGGTTTGACCAATTAATGAAATGTTGGCATTGATTGTTTTTCCTGCTTCTGCTACATTAATCAACACTGGTAATCCTTGTTTAACTTGTGTGATATAATTTTCAGGAACGTTGGCTACAACTTTTAATTTGCTGGTGTTTACAATTTTAATTTGTCCCATCCCGCCAAATAATTCACCAACTTTCACCATCACTGTTTCAGCAACACCATCCACATCGCTGTAAACGGAAGTTGTATTTAATTGTTCTTGTGCTACTTTAACTTGTTCCTCGGCAGATTTTAATTGATTTTGTAAGGCCTCTACATTTGTTTTTGCACTGATTACTTGAACTTCAGTTCCAATACCTTTTTGCCATAGTTTATTTTGACGATCATACACGTCTTTAGCAAAATTCAATTGTGTTTTAATGCCTTCTAATTGTTGACGTGCCGCAGCAATAGATTGCTTCATTATGGCATCATCTAATTTTAATAAAAGCTGACCTTTCTTTACATTGTCGCCTTCTTTTACAAAAAGTTCTTTTACTTGTCCGCCCATACCTCGCGGAGAGATATACGAAATATTTTCTGCGTCTATTCTTCCACGTAAATCTATATAGTGATCAAATTTTTGAACAGAAACGGGCGTTACCGCAACTAAAGTAAATTTTGATTGACTTGATGAGTTGGTATCTAATAAATTTATTTCTTCTTGTAATTTTTTGATCTCTGCATCTAATTTGCTTTTTTCAGCAGTTAATTTTTGCAATTGTGCTTTTTTCTCTAAAAGTAATTTACTATCGTTATTGCCCGCATTTTTACAAGAAGCAAAAATCATCACGAACACTAATGTCCAAATAAAATAATTGTTAATCGACTTCATATTTTGAGTTTTAAATTTTGAGTTTTTGAATTAATGTTATGATTTATTGAAGGGTTCCGTTTGCTTTTTGAAAATCAATTTTAGCAATGATGGCATCATAAAGCGCCGCGTATAAATTATTTTGAGCCACTTTGAGCTCTGTTTGTGCATTGTAGATTTCAATATTACTGCCCAAACCCTGCTCATATTTGAGTTTGGTCGTATTGAAAACTTTTTCAGCCAAAGCTGTATTTGCTTTTTGGTTTGTTAATGTTGTTAATGCAGATTTCAATTTTATTGAAGCATTGCTAACTTCAAACTCAATTCCTTCTTCTAATTTCTTCATGGTATTTTTTGTTTTCAACAATTCCAATTTTGCTTTTTGGATACGCGCGTTTCTTGCATTACCATCAAAAATAGGAACAGTCATTTTTATACCAACAATAGAAGTAGTAAACCAATCTCCTTTTTCAAAGAAATTAAAAGAATTACGCTGTGCATTTTTTGAATAAGATCCAAAAGCGGCCAAAGTAGGAATTTTACTATATTGATAACGTTTAATGTTGTAGTTGTTTAATTTTAAAACAGTAGATAATTGTTGATATTCAACTCGATTTTTAAAATTGATACTGTCTGTTAATGAAACAGAATTTATCTCGTCTTCGTTTAGGCTATCCGTTAGTATGAGTGTTTCTTTTTGAGGTAGGTTAATTAAAAATTTTAAAGCTGCATTTCCAATTTCAAGTTGGTTGTCAATTTTAATTTTTTCTGTTTTTAAATTGTTTAATTGCACTTCTACTTTATCCACATCCAATTGCTCGGCGAAACCGTTTTTGTAAATTTCTTTGGTATCATATAGCAGCTTTTCAAATCGTTCGATATTGGCATCTATACTGGTAGCTTGTTTTTTTCCTACGATCAATTGATAATAAAGCTTGTACACGTTTGCTTTTATTTGCTCTTTTGTAACTGCTGCTGATTGAGTAGCTAAAGTAATGGCTGCGCTTCTAGCTTTTAATCCAATAAATACTTGGCCATCAAAAAGAATTTGTGAAATGTCCATTCCACCATTTGCATTCCAAGAGGTACCAAATTTTGCAGCAATGTTTCCAAATCCACCAGCTGGAAATTGAATTGGATTTCCACCGCCATCAACCACACCATTATTTATCAAAACGCTATATACAGATGGTGAAATGAAATTTGGAAGGTTTGTAACTGGAATATCGATGTAATGGGTACCTCCAATTGAACCATTTATTTGAGGATAAGCAAGCGCAGTAATTTCGCGATTGGATTGTTTTTGAATTTGAATATCTATCAACGCATTTTTTACTTCAATGGCATTTTGCATGGCAAAATCTACTGCTTGTTTTGCGGAGAATGAACGTATATTTTGAGCCCTCAATCCAAATATGGACAGGGAAAAAAATAATACAATTAATACAGATTTTAATTTCATCATTTTATTATTGTTTTTTTTGAAAGTTTTTTATGGTGTTTTGAAATTTGTTTTAACCCCTTTGCACTTGCAATACCATGTAAAAAATGAATGGTTATCTCCTGAGAGATATGAACTAAGTCTATTTTTGTATTCTGTTGAAATTCAATATTGAAAGGCATTACAATAGATTCTACACGTAACTTTGTTATGATTTCCAAATCCAAATCATCTCGATAAAGGTTTTCTTTTATTCCTTTAATTAAGTTATTTTTTATCTTATTGTAGATGTATTCGTTTTTATGTACCAGGAAATGATTAAATGCTTTGGGATAATATTTTCGTAAATCAAATAATATTGAGGGATTCATGGTCTGAAATAATTTAGACATTTGTATCATGGCTAAAAATATTTCATGAATGGCATCTTCTGCATTAGCTGAATCATCATCACAAACTTCCTGGTTATTTTGGGTGATATATTTTACCACTTCAGCAACCAGTTGCTCTTTATCTTCAAAATAGAGATATATCGTTTTTTTGCTAATGCCGATTTTAGAAGCGATGTCGTCCATGCTTACACTTTTTAGCCCATATTGCATAAACAATCCATGGGCTTGTGTAAGAATTCGTTTTCCGGTATCGTTTAATTCTTTCATTGACGGCGCAAAACTATGGAAACTTTTTGTGTATAAAAAGTTTCTATGGAAGTTTTTTTAAAACGGTATTAGGGGCTTGAAAAGGGAAATGGCTTTTGTAGGGGTTGAAAATATTCAACCCTTACAAAAGGTTGGGAGTATTTTCCATAAATTCTCTTCTTTGTGCCTTCGTGAATTCGTGTCTTTGTGTTTCAAATGTTTCGCGTCTTCGCGGCTAAAATTCCCTCACTATGATTTAAATTTCCTTTCTATCATTTATAATACTTTAATTTTGAGCATAATTTCATTTAAATGCAAAACAAATTTCACTACAAGAAGCTGCTACAATATTTTTTACAAGGCCTTTTGGTATTGGCACCATTGCTCATTACGTTCTATGTGATTTTCGTTGTAGTTAGTTCTGTAGATAGCTTAATTCCATTTTTTACATTTACAGATGAAAAGGGAAATGTGCATGTTCAGAATTATGGTCTTGGATTTATTGCCATAATTTTTGTAATTATTGTTATCGGCTACTTCAGTTATTTTTTTATTACAAACCGCTTAGTAAATTATTTCGATAGAATTATGCATAAAGTGCCAGGATTAAAGCACATCTATTCCACTACCCGTGATTTTTTTGAAGCATTTACAGGAGATAAAAAAAAGTTTACGCAAAGTGTTTTGGCAAATGTTGATGATACTGAAGTTTGGCGTTTAGGTTTTATAACCAAAGATGATATGCATGATTTTGATTTACCGGAGCATGTGGCTGTTTATATACCTTCTGCTTATTCGGTAGCTGGGAATGTTTATATAGTTCCAAAATCAAAGGTTAAACACATCAAGAATGTGAACAGTACTCAATTCATGAAATTTGCTGTAAGTGGCGGTATTACTACATTAGGCGAAGACGAAAAAGACCAGAAAACAACTAAACATAATAAGGACTAATCATCCAATATACAATTACACCTGTAACGGCTACATAAAACCATATTGGCCAAGTTATTCTAGTGAGCTTTTTATGTTGCTCATACTCTCCAATCAATGCACGATAAGCAGTAAATAAAATAAATGGTAAAATAATTCCTGCTAAAGGAATATGCGTTAATAGAATTACATAATAAACCGTTTTTATCATACCAACCCCACCAAATTTTGTTTCGTCTGTTAATAGATGATGTGCGATATAACTCAATAAAAACAACACAGATAAAATGATGGCCGTTATCATTATTTTTTTATGTAACTCGTATTTTTTCTGCTTTGCTGTAATCAATCCTAACAACAATAAAACAGCCACTATAGAATTTATGCCTGCACTAACGGTAGCAAATACATGCGGATTAAATGGTAAGTCTAATTGTAATTTTACTTTGCTTAAAATAACCACTGCAGCAAATACAACAATTGAAACTGCATATATAAACAACTTTGCTTTTTGATCATTTTTTTTAAATGTTGGTGTTAGCATTTGTTTTGTTTTTTATTCTGTTTAATAATCCTACTACAAATATAATCAACCCGATTCCGATAAATATTACCGGTAAATATGGGATAAATTCCCTGAAAATCGACGGGCTTTTTTTGTCTTTTTCCAACATAATTGTCGGGATATCTCTTGCCAATTTTGCCATTTTTAAAGTGTCAAAACCATTATACCATCCACGAATCACACGATTGGTATCTAATAAGAAAAAGTTTTCTGTATGAATAAAAGCGGTATCTACTTTTGTATCTGCAATGCTTGCCTTCATTTCATTAAATGCAAAGTCATAAATCTCCTTTTTATCACCCGTTACAAACCACCAATAATCGTGATTGATGTTTAATTTGTCTGCAAATTTTCTCAATTGTGGAACGCTATCATTTTCGGGATCAACACTGATACTGATGAATTGTACAATTTCCGGATTTTTTTTAAAGGATTCTTGTACTTTTTTCATTGAACGTGCCAATCCAGGGCATATAGAAGGACATCTAGAAAAGAAAAAATCGATGACAATAATTTTTCCGTGCAAATCATCTAGAGAAACTTTTTTGCCAAGCTGATTGGTAAACTGGATGTTTTTAACTTGGTGCCAAAGGGTATCGTTTACCGTTTTGCCTCTTTTTTGTATAACGCCTATGCTATCGTAAAAATAATGTGCGGGCATATGTACAGCATCTTTGCCGTAATATTTCACAAGCCAATATCCAGTTAATGGAAGTAGCATTGCTAAAATGAGCGCCATTATTGTTTTCTTGTTCAATTTCGTTTGGTGTTTGGTGTTTGGTGTTTGGTGTTTGGTGTTTGGTGTTTGGTGTTTAGGGGGGTGAGCCCAACTTCTAAAACATATCAAACCTCAAAAACTTCTGAAACTTCATGGTAAGTGTTGAAAATATTCAACCCCTACCAAATCTATCTCTAAAAAAAACCATCGTTCCCCAATGGTAAACGATGGTTTTGTATAAATTGTTCTAAAAATTGATTATTTATGTGATTCAACAGCTCCTTTGCTTACTTCCTCAGTTTGGTATGTTCTGCTTTTTCCTCTTGTATTTCTCAAATTTTTCCAACTCTCTCCATCTGCTAAAAATGCAATAATAAACCAAACAAACAAAACCAAAGGAACTACGATGGTCATGATTAGGTTTCTAACTTCGTCTCCCAAATGCATGAAAACCGAAACGATATAATATGCTTTTGCTAAGGTTAGAATTCCAATAACAATTTTTGTAGTTAATACGGCTGCATTGCCTAATTGACCATCCTTTGCATATAAAAAATAACCTAACGCCAATTCAACGATTGTTAGCGCAGATAAAACCCAAAATATTTTCCATATTTTTTTTGTTCCGCCAGAATGATCTGGTTGAAAAGTAATTTCTGGATTTTCGTAATGTTGTGCCGACATAATTATGATTCTTTAATAAGATTTTAAATAAAAATTAAACTAGATAAAAACAAAGGAATACAAATACCCAAACTAGATCTACGAAATGCCAGTATAATCCAGCTTTTTCAATCATTTCATAATGACCTCTTTGTTCGAAATGACCTAATTTGGTTTTGATGTACATTATGATATTGATAACCACACCACTTAATACGTGGAAACCATGGAAACCAGTAATACCAAAGAAGTAACCACCAAATGCAATTGGACCAGTATGTGTTGCATGAATTTCAGATGAAGCAATTTGATTGATTAACTCTTGATTTGTTAATGAAGCTGCTGCATGATGTGCGTTTTCAGCACCATGGTGTAATGTGTTTGCAATAGCTACCAATTGCTCATGTGACGTTTTTTGTAATGCGTTTACCATTTCACTATGAGATAATGCTTCGCCCCAAGGATTCATTTTTACAGTGGTTGGTAATACTGATAAAGTGCCATCGTTTAACAAAGCAACGTGTTCTCCAGTTAATAAATGCGTCCACTCCCAAGCCTGACAACCTAAGAAAGCTGCACCACCAATAATGGTTAAAATCATATATTTCTCTACCCCTTTCTTGTTCATTTGATGACCTTCATGAACAGCTAACACCATGGTTACTGAACTGAAAATCAATATGAATGTCATTAAACTCACGAAAGCTAGTGGAAGATTTGCATGACCTGCAAAAGGAAATGAATTAAATACTTTGTTTGGATCAGCCCAATTGTTTACACTAAAACGGATTGTTCCGTAACTTATAAGGAAAGCGCCGAAAGTAAAAGCATCACTCATTAGAAAGTACCACATCATCACTTTACCATAGCTCACATTAAATGGACTTTTACCACCGCTCCACCATTTTGTTCCTGTAGGAATTGCTGTTGATCCCATAATTATTCTTTTGTTTTATCGAAGTAAAAACTCAAAAAATCAATCTCCGTTTTTTTAATTTTTACCTTTTAATTTTAATTTTTTCTTACTTAATCATGATCAAAAAGATCAATAAATAAACCCATAATATATCTACAAAATGCCAGTATGTAGATATCAATTCAACTGGTACTACACTGTAATTTCTAGTTTTTTTACTGAATGCACTAAGCGACATTACAATTAAAGCAATTACGCCTCCAACTACGTGCACCGCATGTAAACCAACAATTACATACAAAAATGAAAACGAAACATTAGCTTGAAGCGTCATGCCCATTTTCCAAAATTCTTTAAACCCAACAATTTGAGTTACTATAAAAATAAGACCTAAAATTAATGTTACTGCCATCAATTTTCTATACTTAGGCATTTCCCTTAATTTAAAAGCTTTTTCTGCCAGATGTACCGTTAAACTACTTAATAAAATTACAATAGTACTATACCAAAAAGCAGTGGGTAAATTATAGCTGACCCATCCTGCTTGATTTCGTTTTACAATGTAAGCGCTTGTTAATCCGGCAAACATCATTACAATACTACCAATGCCTACCCACAAGGTAAACTTGTGTGGATGTATTTTATTTTTTGGTTTTATTACCTCTGTTTCCATTCCACATTGTTTTGAATGCCTAAAGATCTGTTTTGTGTAGGCCATTTATTGGCATACAAACTTAGAAAAACAATCATTAAATAAAAATAAGAACTAAACATTACCTTTCTTGCTGCAGGAATGTCCATTTTTATATACAACATCACACTCACGTACACCATATATAAATTGCATGCTAACAAAATCCACATGCTTATTTCGCCACTGATGTGATACATGAATGGCAAAATTCCTACTGGAATCATCAACGCACTATACATGATTGTTTGTATAGCCGTAAACTTTGTAGGTCCTTTATCACTTGGCAACAATTTAAAACCGGCCGCACTGTAATCTTTATGTGCTACCCAAGCAATTGCCCAAAAATGAGGAAACTGCCATAGAAATTGAATCGCAAATAAAATCCAGCCACCTGTCCAATTGTTGTCGTTACCATCTCCAAAACTTGCTACCCAACCAATCAAGCAAGGTAAAGCTCCAGGTATTGCACCAACAAAAACTGCTGTTGAATTTATTTTTTTGAGCGGCGTATAAACGAAACCGTATAATACCAAACTCAATAAACTTATCCATGCTGCTTCTATGCTGAAAGTGTACATAATTAGTATACCAACAGCACCAGAAATTCCTGCAAAAGCCCAAGCTTCATTTGACGACATACGACCACTTGAAATTGGCCTACTCGCAGTACGCTTCATCAAAGCATCCGTATCTTTTTCAAGAATCTGGTTGATGGTATTTGCTGATCCTGTTACCAATAAACCACCTACAAAAAGTAAAAGAACTTGTATCAGGTTAAAACTGATGTTTGGTGCAAGTAAGTAACTGATTACTGTACTAAACACAACCATAAAACTCAAAGTGAATTTGATTAATAAAAAGTAATCTTTCACTTTACTTGCCAATGCAAACGATGTTGAATTGGATATGGCTTTATTTTCCTGCACTTATTTTTTTTAATGTTTACTTTCATCATCCCCTACCGGTACATCTTGCGGAATAAAATCTTTTCCGTCTTTAGCATAATCATACGGCCAACGATGTACTTCTGGAATATCGCCAGGCCAGTTTCCATGTCCCGGACGAATTGGTGTTGTCCACTCTAATGTGTTTGCATTCCAAGGATTCAAAGTGGTTAGTTTTCTTCCTTTGAAAATGCTATAGAAAAAGTTTATCACAAATAACAATTGAGCAGCGAATACCAACAAAGCAATGATGCTTATGAATTGATTTAATCCACCAAAATTTTTAAATGATTCCCAGTTTGAGAAATCATAATAACGGCGTGGCATACCTGCTAAACCTTCGTAGTGCATTGGCCAGAAAATCAAATACGCTCCTACAATTGTAATCCAGAAATGTACGTATGATAATGTATTGTTTAAGTGACGACCAAACATTTTAGGAAACCAATGGTAAACACCAGCGTACATTCCAAAGAATGAAGCGACACCCATTACTATATGGAAATGCGCAATTACAAAGTAAGTATCATGAAGATGTATATCCAATGCAGAGTTTCCTAAGAAAATACCAGTTAAACCACCACTGATGAATAAACTTACAAAACCAATGGCAAACATCATCGCTGGCGTGAAACGGATGTTTCCTTTCCATAGTGTAGTAAGCCAGTTAAATACTTTGATAGCTGATGGTACAGCAATTAATAATGTTAATAGTACAAAAACCGATCCTAAGAATGGATTTAATCCGGTTACGAACATGTGATGCGCCCAAACTAAAAACGCAAGAATGGTAATCGCAAATAAAGAACCTACCATTGCCATGTAACCGAAAATAGGTTTACGGCTATTTACAGATAATATCTCAGAAGACATTCCCATTGCAGGCAATAGAATGATATATACTTCTGGGTGACCTAAGAACCAAAATAAATGTTGGAAAAGAATAGCACTTCCACCTTCGTTAGGCATGATTTTTCCAGCAACTACGATATCACTCAAATAAAAACTTGTTCCTAAATTTCTATCAAACAATAATAAGATAGCACCTGATAATAATACAGGGAATGACAATACCCCTAAAACTGCGGTAAAGAATAAAGCCCAAATGGTTAATGGCATTCTTGTCATGCTCATTCCTTTGGTACGCATGTTTAAAATGGTAGTGATATAGTTTAGTCCTCCTAATAATGAAGAAACAATAAACATTGCCATACTTACCAACCACAAATCCATCCCTATTTTACTACCTGAAGAAGCTTCACCTAAAGCACTTAATGGAGGATAAATTGTCCAACCGCCACTTGCAGGACCGGTTTGTACGAATAAAGAAGACATCATTATTACAGAAGCTAAGAAGAAGAACCAATAGCTTAACATGTTTAATAAAGGAGATGCCATATCTCTAGCTCCAATTTGAAGTGGAATTAGAAAGTTTGCAAAAGTTCCACTCAAACCCGCTGTTAATACAAAGAAAACCAAGATAGTTCCATGCATAGTAACCAATGCATAATAGAATTCAGGTTGAAGTTTACCACCTTTAGCCCAATGTCCTAAGAAATCCTCAAGAAAAGGATAAGTAGCATTTGGATCTGCCAATTGTAAACGGAATATTACCGAAAATAAACCACCAATGAAAGCCCAAATAATTCCTGTAATCAAGAATTGTTTAGCGATCATTTTATGATCTTGACTAAAAATGTATTTAGTAATGAATGTTTCCTGATGGTGATGCTCGTGATGAGCTTCGCCATGTGCTTCGTGATGTGCTGTTTCGTGTAATGCTACTGTACTCATAACTATTATTATTAATTACTTTTACGGATTTGTTGTTAATTGAGCCATTGGTTTTGAAGCTGTTGTTGTATCAGTTGCAACTGCTTCTTTTTTTGACGGATCTTTATCTGGGAACAACGTATAGTATTCTGGCTTTTGAGATGCCAACCATTTGTTGTAATCAGCTTCAGATTCTACTACAATAACCCCTCTCATTGAAAAGTGACCTTTTCCGCACATTTGATCGCAACTGATTTCGTAGACGAAATTTGGATTCCCTGTACGCTTTTTCATTTCTTCAGTGGTATATTTAGGTGTAAACCATAAGGTAGTTGGAATTCCTGGAACAGCATCCATTTTCATTCTGAAATGAGACAAACCCACATCATGAATTACGTCCATTGCATTGATTACCAATTTTACAGGCTTACCTAATGGAAGGTGCATTTCAGTAGTATGCAAATCATCCCAAGATTCAGGATCTTCAAAATCAACACCTAAAGTGTTACCACTTGGATTATTGTATAATTTATAATTCTTCTTTCCTAATTTTCCATCTTTACCTGGATAACGCATATCCCATGCAAATTGATGGCCTGTAATTTCTACCAATACTGCATCTTTTGGAGCATCTCCTGTCATTTTAAACCAATATTTTAATCCAAATACAACCAAGATTGTTAAGAAAATTGCAGGTACAGTTGTCCATAACAACTCTAATTTGTTATCGTGTGGAAAATAATATGCTTTTTTATTGTCTGATTCTTGGTATTTAAAAGCAAACCAAAATAATAAAACTTGAGTGATAACAAAAACAACACCTG
Organism: Chitinophagaceae bacterium; assembly: GCA_027489035.1. Lineage (GTDB taxonomy): Bacteria > Bacteroidota > Bacteroidia > Chitinophagales > Chitinophagaceae > Ferruginibacter. The sequence goes on along the minus strand of JAIYAN010000012.1, from coordinate 31,840 downwards.
TTACTGCAATTGTAATGTAAAGCATTAAATCAATTTTCTCTCCTTCAACAGATGCTGAACCTTGTGGAAATAATGTTTTACCATAATACAAATGGTTGCAATACCAAGCGCCAAACAATCCAACAATTAAAAATGCAATGAATAAAAATCCATTGATTTTATTATTTTGTTTACGTGTTTTTTCTTCGCCTTTTAAAACACTTACATATTCACTTGCTTTTGCAATTTGAAAAATCACAATAAAAACCATCACGATAATAGCAACAAATAAAAGCTCCTTCATTGGTAAAAATTTTGTTCTGTTTTTTACTTTTTGTAATCAACAGGTATTTTTATTAAAACAATTTTCTGTGTTTGTAGTTCAATTACGTATGATGAATCATACTTTCTTTCAGGAAAGGATGATTTTTCATCAATAAAGAATGTTTAGATAAATATTTACCTACACCCAACATAATTAAACCAATAAATAACATTGGTATTCCTATCTCAAATATGCCAAATTTAGGATGTGATTTTACCGTACCTGGCATAACCATTTGATAAAAATCAATCCAGTGACCAACAATAATTAAAACGGCCATTATAGTTAACAAAGTCCAGTTTCTTTTTGCGCCTCTCTTCATTAAAATCAACAAAGGACATAAAAAGTTCATCGCTAAGTTTACAAAGAACAATGCGTGATAAGGACCCGATTTTCCTGCAGTTCCGATTCTTTCGATAAAATATTTTGTTTCCTCTGGCTGATTACTATACCAAATCAACATGTATTGAGAAAACCATAAGTATGTCCAGAAAACAGAAAACGCAAACATGAATTTACCTACGTCATGTAAATGCTCTTCAGTAACATATTCCAATTTGCCTTTGTTTTTTAGATACACAACAAATATTGCAATCAAAGACATCCCAGATACAAAGCTACTTGCAAATGTATACCAGCTGTACATTGTACTGTACCAATGTGCATCAATACTCATCAACCACAACCATGGAATGGTTGAAGCTACTGATAATCCAAAAAATACACAATATAAAGAAGCCCAAACTGTATTCTTAAATATCCATTTTTTTCCGGTTTCGTAATCCATTGGGCCATTCTTATCAGATTCTAAACTAAGCGTACGCATTTTCTTTCCTAAAAACCACCACATAAAAATGCTTATTGCAGACCAAATGGTGAAGAATGTTGGATTTAAAAATCCTTTTTTACCATTTAATATTCTATCGTGTTTTACAGCATCTGCATCTAGCCAATGGAAAATGTCTGTTCTTCCAAAAAGTACAATTCCCATCAATACTAGAAATGTAACGATTCCAAGAATCGGCACTACACTTGAAATAGCTTCTGGCACTCTTCTTAAAGCAACTTGCCAAGCACCCATAGCCATTGTAGTTACACAGATGAAAAACATCGCTGCATTTACTACCAATAAGAAAAACACACTATTTTGTAATAATACTGCCCAAAATCTTGTTCCAGAATCTGCTGTTGCTACTTCGTGTGCGCCGCCACCATGTCCATGAGCTACTGGTGCAGAAAATGGGTGAAACATTATTATACCATACAACACGGCAATTGCTCCCGCTCCGATCAGTCCCCATGTCCATTTTTTGTAGTTGCTTGGTAATTCAAATTGATGATTCATCTAAGTAAACTTTATTTTTTATAAAACACCTTCTCTAGAGGAGTTGGTTCTTTTTTGTTATTATATTTTTTTAGTTGTGTCTGCTTTTGCTGTTTCTACAACTGCCTTTGGTTGCAATGTGCGGATGTATTTAATAATCATCCAACGTTGCTTTCTATCTAACTGTGAAGCATAACTTCCCATGCTGTTTTTTCCATAATTAATGGAATGAAACATAGTACCGTCCGCCATTTTTACATAAGAATCTAATGTTAGATTTGCAATTCCACCAATTTTACCAGCTGTTGCAATAGGACCGTTTCCAGCTCCTTTTTCGCCATGGCAAATGGCACAATTGATATTATACAAACGAGCAGATTCTTTCAATTCAGCTTCTGTCATGTTTTCAATTGGATTCTTTACCATTGCACTCATTTTATATCCATTGCTGTCATTTGGTAAAGTGTATGGAAATAATTCGTTTCTTTTTATTGTTCCAGAAACAGGCATGTTGTTGTAAAATATTTTACCCCCTTTATTAGTTGCGTCATTGGTAAATATTGCAGAGTCTCTTTCAGCATATGTTTCATAAGCTCTACTGTACGTCATGTCTGGCATATATATTTTCCCTGGCACGCGTCGCTTGTCGTCGCAAGAAACGAAGGCAATTGCTGCTGATAAAACCAGTAAACCGAGTGTTGCAATTTTTTTCATTATTCTAAATTCTTTTTCTTATTAATTTCAACTTGGTTGAATTTGAAAACTATAACAATTTGATTTATTTCAAATTAGTATCCTTTTTCTTCTCTGTATAATTTTTGTTCTTTATCGTATCTGCCTATCCACCATCCTGTTTCTGCTACTTGAACATTAACTTCTTTTGCACCAGCTTTCTCTAAAAAACTTTGTAATTCTGCATCATTTGTTTTGTCTGTACATTCAATTGCCATTACAAAAAGATCATCTGTAGCACGCGCATGAAAATGATGTTTTTTAATAAAAGGAGACAATTGACATAAGTAACAAAATGTTAGCACCATTCCTACCGCAGAAAATAATACAGTTAATTCGAATGTAATTGGAATCCAGGCTGGCAAAGCAAAATTTGGTTTGCCACCAATGTTTAAAGGCCAGTCTTTGGTAAATATCCAACTGATGCAACTTAATGCTGTTGTAGTTCCAGTTGCAGCAAAAATGAATCCTGCAGTGTGTAAGCTTGTTTCTCTTAATCCCATTGCATGATCTAAACCATGAATTGGAAATGGCGTATACACATCATGGATTTTATATCCAGCTTTGCGTACATTTTTTACCGCGGGAAACAAAACGGCCTCATCATCAAATGAACCAACTACAAATTTTTTTATTCCTCCAGCCATGTTATTTATATTTCTTATTAATTAATTTAAAAGTCAAAATTTAAAAGCTAAATCTTATTTTTTAAGCGCTCTCTTCTGTTTTTTGAATTTTTAATTTTTGTTTATTAATGTGCGTGTTCTACTTCTTCGATATAAAATTTCTCCGCATCCATTTTATCCGTTTCTGTCATTTTTGCTTTGTAATTTTCTCCTGTTGTTTTCAAGATAGATTTTACCTCAGCTACAGCTACAACCGGGAAGTATTTTGCAAATAGGAAGAAACAAGTAAAGAACAAACCAAACGTACCCAAGTAGAATCCAATTTCCCAAATTGTAGGGCTGTAATATGTACTCCAACTTGATGGTAAGAAATCACGGTAAATTGAAGTAACGATGATTACAAAACGCTCGTACCACATACCGATATTCACAATGATACTCATGAAGAATGTTACGGTGATGTTTCTTCTTAATTTGCTACTCCAGAATAACTGAGGAGAAACCACGTTACAGAACATCATCAACCAATAACTCCATCCATAAGGACTAAATAAGTTTGCTCTGTTTTGACTAAATGCATACCACTCGTATGGATTTTGTCCGTACCAAGCGATGAATAACTCTGTTAAGTATGCACAACCAACGATACTACCTGTTAATACGATGATTTTGTTCATCGCTTCGATATGGCCTAAAGTAATGTAATCTTGTAATCCCATTACTTTTCTTACTACAATCAAAAGCGTTTGTACCATCGCAAATCCACTAAATACCGCACCTGCAACGAAGTAAGGCGGGAAGATAGTCGTATGCCAACCTGGAATTACAGAAGTTGCGAAGTCAAAAGATACAATCGTATGTACCGAAAGTACAAGCGGTGTACTTAATCCTGCCAATACCAATGATAATGATTCATGACGTTGCCAGTGTTTGGTACTTCCTGTCCAACCAAATGAGGCAACACCGTATAATAATTTACGCAATTTTGTTTTTGCACGATCTCTAACAGTTGCCATATCTGGAATTAAACCAGAATACCAGAACAATAAAGAAACGGTGAAATAAGTTGAAATCGCAAATACGTCCCAAAGTAACGGAGAGTTAAAGTTTACCCACAATGGGCCACGTGAATTTGGGTAAGGCAATACGAAAAACGCCATCCAAACACGACCCATATGCCAAATTGGAAACTGACCTGCGCACATCACCGCAAAGATTGTCATCGCTTCTGCAGCTCTGTTTACACCTGTTCTCCAACCTTGACGGAATAATAATAATATCGCAGAAATCAACGTACCCGCATGACCAATACCAACCCACCAAACGAAATTGGTAATATCCCAACCCCATCCAATGGTTTTGTTCAAATTCCACTGACCGATACCATAAGTTACCTCTCTGTAAACGCTATATGCGCCAAAAAGTAATAGTCCAAGACTAATGAAAAAACCAATGTACCAAAGACGTGATGGCTTCATCTCAATAGGACTGATAATATCTTCAGTTATTTGATGATAATCCTTTTCCCCACCAATCAATGGTTCTCTAATCTGTGATTCGTATTTGAGTAATGACATATTCTTTTTAGCTTTTTGCCAGTTTATATAGCTGTTTCTCTTTTATTAATTAAAATCTTAACCGTGATTTTGCTTATGTTTTTCTGTTGCTTTATGTTCAGCACCAGATTCGTGTTCTTCGATTACACCAATGTGTCTGTCTGTATTTCTGATTTTAGCCAAATAACTCACATTTGGTAAAACGTGTAATTGTTCTAAAACATAGAAATTACGGTGCTTATCTGCTCTTGCTTTTGATACCATACTTTGCTTATCATTTACATTACCAAAACTGATGGCATTTGTAGGACAAGCTTGCATACAAGCTGTTTTTACATCGCGTACCAAAGATGGATCTTGTTGTTTTTTAGCTTCTAATTTATTTTCTTGTAAACGTTGTACGCAGAAAGAACATTTTTCGATTACCCCTCTTGAACGAACAGTAACATCTGGATTCAACACCATTCTGGTTAAATCGTCATTCATTTGGAATACCACTTCGTCTAATTCAGAACCACGTAATGGTTGTTGATTGTCTTTAAAGCTATCAGAACCAGTGAAATCCAACCAGTTGAAACGACGAACTTTAAATGGACAGTTGTTTGCGCAATATCTTGTACCAATACAACGATTGTACGTCATTTGGTTTAAACCTTCCGAACTATGGTTTGTTGCAGCAACTGGACAAACGTTTTCACAAGGAGCGTTATCACAATGTTGACACATCATCGGTTGGAAAACTACATCTGGATTTTTTACATCTCCCGTAAAATAACGATCGATTCTTAACCAATGCATTTCATGTGCTTTTTGCACTTGAATTTTACCTACAACACTCACGTTATTTTCAGCTGTACAAGCCACTACGCAAGCGCTACAACCTGTACAAGTATTTAAATCGATACTCATTCCCCATTTAATACCTGGCTTTTCGAAGTCTGGATAAATGGTTCCTTCTTTTACGAAATCTGTTTTTCCTTCTGCAAGTAAAATAACTTTTTCATGATTTGGTTCTTCTAAAACCGCCTCTGGATTAGCTAAGAAACTTGACAAATTGGTTTCATAAATCACAGGTCTTGATTCAGATGAACCATGCACCTGAGTTTGAGCCAATGGATATGTATTGTTTGTTTTTTCTGCAGTAGCAACACTGTTATAAGTGAATGAACTACCATCAAAACCAACTAATGGATAAGCGTTTTTACCAGCGCCAGTTGCAGAACGTCCAATTCTTTCTAATGATAATTTCTCATCAGCACTTGCTCTACCATAACCCAATGCAACAGCAATGGTTGAGTTGTTTAATCCTGGTAAAATCAACACTGGAAGCTCAATAGATTTTCCGTTTGCTGTTATTTTTATTACTGGTTTTTCTGGTGTTACTTCATAACTATCCGCCTGACGCTGATTGGTCATAACATCCAAACCAACCAAAGTTTTTGCCAATTCTGGACTAACCATTGCATAGTTGTCCCAAGTTACTTTTGAAATTGGATCTGGTAATTCTTGCAACCATGGATTGTTTGCTTGAGTACCTGTTCCCATTGCTATCTTTTGATATAAAACCACTTCGATAGCACCAGATTTTGCAGATGCTAATTTTGATGCTGATGCTGCTATACCACCACCGTTGAAAGTTGCAGTAGCTAATGTATATGCTGTTTCTGCAACACCATCTTGCAAAGCTTTATCAAATAAGTCTGCGCTTCCTAATTTTGAAGTCCAATAGTTTTTAAAGAATGCATCGTAATCTGCACCTTCAACTTTAGCAACAGCTTTTCCAGTACTGTCTTTTGCAGCTGTTGTAGTTGTTGCTACCGCACCACCACTCCATTTCATCAAAGAAGATTGGAATGCCCTTGTTTTAAATAAAGGATTTATTAAAGGTTGAATAAAACTATATTGTCCAGTTTTGATTTCTGCATCACCCCAGCTTTCTAACCAATGGTGAGCAGGCATTACGAATTTACATTGTTCAGTAGTTTCATCAAGCGTGCCATTCATTGAAATACTCACTGGAAGTTTAGCAATCGCTTCTCCCAATTTCTTTCCATCAGCAGTTGAATAAACTGGGTTGCAACCGTAAACCAATAACGCACCAATTTGACCAGCGTTGATATCTGTAATCAGTTTTGCCATTTCAGCATCAGAACCTTTACGTGTATTGTTTGTAACAGACCAATTAATCGTAGTACCATTTGCACCAATAATTTCATTGATTGCGTTTACAACTACTTGAACATTTACATCATTACTTCCACATACCACCATTGAAGCACCTTTTGATTTCATCAATTCTTCAGCTGCTTTATTGATACCTGCTTTTAAATGTGCATCAGCAATTGAAGGTGCAGAAACTGCTCCACCTAATTTAGCCAAAAGCGCCAATGCAATAGCACCAGTTTCTGATGGTTTGTGTGTATATCTATCATCGGCGTTACTACCTGTTAAACTCAACATACTTTCGAAATGAAAGTGACGACTTAATGTAGGTTTTTCACCGGTGATTTTTCTATTTGAAGCATATTGTTTGCTGAATTCAACTGGACTTAACCAAGTACCTAAGAAATCAGCGCCTAAACTCACGATTGTTTTTGCGTTGTCAAAACGATAATCAGGAATTGCCTTTTTACCATAACAAGCTTCGTTAGCCATCATCATACCGCTGTAGCTCACTTCATCGTATTGAACGTGTTGGCTACCAGGATGTTTGGCTAAAAAATTATTGATGATTTGTAAAGTTGAAGGAGAAGTAATGGTAGATGTTAATAAAACTACCGGTTTGTTGCCCATTGATCCCATTGCATTTGCAATCATTGCATCAAAAGCATCAAATGAGCTCACTTCTTTAAAATCGTTACCCGATTTTTGTAATGGGTGACGTAAACGAGTTGTATCATATAAATCCAATACAGAAGCCTGAGCTTGAGCGTTGGTTCCACCTTTTGTGATTGATGATAAATCGTTTCCCTCTATTTTAATTGGACGACCGTCTCTTTGTTTAACGATAACGCTAATTGCATCTCCGCCATTAACATAGGTAGAAGCATAATAATTAGAAACGCCTGGAATTACATTATCTGGTTTTTGTAAAAATGGAATTGATTTGCGAACAGGCATTTCGCAACTAGCAGCAATAGTAGCCGCAGCTGTACTGAAACCTAAATATTTTAAGAAATCTCTTCTTGGAGTTTTCCCTAAGGTTAACCCTTCTTTAGATAATTCTTCAATAGGAAGTAAATCTTCTTTGAATTCCTTTTCAGCAGCATCTTTATACGCCTCTGTTTGATTTAGTTCCCCGAAATTCTGCCAATATTTATTATTACTCATAGTTTATAATTCTAAAATTCGGTAATGTGCTATTTAAACAATCCCATTCAAATGAATACTAGTAGTGACATTTTTGACACTCTGTTCCGCCAATTTTTTCTACGGTTACGCTATCCAATTTTTTATTTTTAATATCGGTATGGAATTTCTCGTAAATGCTATAGAATTTATTGCCTTCTTTGGTTTCTTTGTTGTAGAAATCCACTTTGCTTTCGCGGTGACAATTGATACACCATCCCATACTTAAATCTGAAAATTGTTTTACTTCAGGCATTTCTTGTATGTTGCCATGACAAGTTTGACATTGTTGCTTTCCAACTTTTACGTGTTGGCTATGGTTGAAGTAAACGTGATCAGGTAAATTGTGGATTTTCACCCAAGGAATTGCGCTTGCGCCATCAGGAACGCCATCTTTATTGTTATCCGGATTGTATTGCTTTGTGTCCGGATTCCATCCTGCGTAGCTGTATAATTTTTGAATTTCAGCGTTTGCGTCAAGTGTTTTTCCATCTTCTAATACGATAGGATCACCTTTGTATTCTTTGATAGCCATGTGGCAATTCATACAAACATTTACAGATGGAATACCTGAATGTTTACCATCCTGTGCACTTCCGTGGCAATACAAACAACTGATTTGATTTGTACCAGCATGCACTTTATGTGAATAATAAATAGGTTGTTCTGGTTGATAATCTTTCATTCTGCCCAATTCGATTGCACTTGAAACGGTATTGTAACCACCAATCATAAATAAAACCAAAACGCCAAGCATTAAATAGGTTTTGTTTCTGTAGAATGGAACTGGTTCACCGCGATTAACACCTTCTTTATCATCGGTTAATTTTCTAAGATTACTATTTACTTGTAATAAAATAAAAGCTACTAATGCAAGAATTAAAGTAAGAATGCCAAAAAGCATTGAATTATCTTCTGATTCAGCTCCAGCTGCTGCTCCAGCTCCTCCAGTTTGAGCAGTTGCAACTGGTGGTGTGTAATCATCCACATATTTCATGATGGCATCAACCTCATCTTTTTTAAGATTGGCAAAAGCCGTCATAACTGTTGGCTTCCATTTTTCAAATAATTGCTTTGCGTAAGCATCAGTTGCAATCATTTGTGCAGGATTAGCCACCCATTTGTATATCCACTCTTTATTTGGTTCTCTGTCTGCCCAACCCTTAAGTGCCGGACCAGTATAATCCGCATCTGGTTTGTGACAGTTGGAACAATTTGCTTTAAAAAGCGCTTCTCCGTCTGCAGCAAACGAAATATTTGAAGTTGCTAGTAATACTACAAGAAGTAATCCTGTTAAGGCTTTGTTGATGAAAATTCTATAGAGACTCATACTGTTATCGGGTCTAATGTGGGTAATGTCCTTTTTCGGAAGCAAAAGTAAGGGACGTTGTTGACATTATATCAACATTTTTAAAAAAATTTTTAACTTTTTTATACCTAAAGTTTTAAAATATTTAAATGATGAATGTTTAATTGTCATAAAATTGTAAACAATTCAACAAAACGTAAAACAGATAAAATTAAAGTTCAAAATAATTTTGTTTTCTGCAATTTTGCAACATGTTTAAAAAATTACAAGAACGCTGGAAAGTAAACATCTGGAATTTGTTGCTCATTCTTATAACTTTTGCCTTAGGAGGTTCGGCTTGTGGTAAATTATCAGGCATCCTATTAAATCTTTGGAGCAACGACAAAACGTTTATCTGGTGGTTGTTGTACATTATTTTGGTAACGATATTGTGGCCATTTTGTGTACTGTTAATCAGCATTCCGCTTGGACAGTTTTCCTTTTTTAAAAATTATATTCAACGAATAGCAAAAAAAATTGTTGGTAAAAAATGAGTCAAGCACTTGAAAATATTCAGATAGCCATATTTGCAAGTGGAAACGGAACGAATGCGGAAAATATAATATCCCATTTGAAAAATATTTCAAACATAAATGTTTCTTTGATTGTTTCAGATAAAGAAAATGCAGGCATTCATAACGTTGCTCTCAAAAATAACATTCCCATTTTTGTTATTCCAAAATCCGACATCAATATTGGGACAGAAATTTTAGAAAATTTAAGGAAACACCAAATTGAATTTATAGTCTTGGCTGGTTATTTAAAGAAAATCCCCACAAATATTTTACAAGCTTATGAGCAAAATGTAATTAATATTCATCCTGCGTTGTTGCCCAAATATGGCGGAAAAGGCATGTATGGAAAGTATGTACATCAAGCTGTAATAGAAAATAACGAGACAGAATCTGGGATAACGATTCATTTTGTAGATGAGATTTACGATAACGGAGAAATTATCTTACAAGAAAAATGCATCATTTCAGAAAATGATACTGCAGAAAGCTTAGCGGAAAAAATTCATCAACTGGAGTATAAACATTATCCTGAGGTAATAGCAAATCTGTTAAAAACCAAAATCAACGTTAAAAAAACCAACGAAACCAATTGATTAATTTTTCTGATTTAATATTGTTTGCCTTAAACTGACAATTTGAAATTTTTACTTTTTACCATTTTACTGTTCAATCTAACTGCGAATGCGCAGATGAAAATTCATGGAACGGTATATGATGTAACTAAAGTAAACTATGTGCCTCATGTACGTGTAGAAAGCAGTTCGGGAAAAACGACCACAACCGACAGTTTGGGGAAATATGAAATTGAGGTTTTTGAAAATGACTCGCTTACTTTTTTTTACAATAATAAGCCCACACAAAAATTTTCGGTAGCACAAGTTATAAATCCGAATCAGTTTGATATTTCGTTACATATACAAGTCAATGGTAAATATAAAACCATGAAGGAGGTAACGGTTTTTTCTAAATCGTATACATTGGATTCGATAGAAAACAGAGTTGCATATCGCGACATTTACAATTTCACTAAGCCGGGCGTAAGCAGCACCATTTCGCCAGATGGTGTTGCTGGTGCTGATTTGAATGAGTTGATTAATATGTTTAGATTTAGAAGAAACAAACGCATGCTGGCATTTCAAAAAAGATTAGAGGAACAAGAACAAGAGAAATACATTCATTACCGATTCAGTAAAACAATTGTAAAAAGAATAACGGGTTTACGTACTCCAGAATTGGAGCAATTCATGAATATATATAATCCAGGTTTTGAGTTTTTAAAAAATGCGGATGAACTTATTTTTACAAATTACGTTATAGCATCTTACAAAGAATTTAAAAAAACGCACATTGTTATGGAGTACAACAAATTAACCCCTGAGGAAGAATATGTAATATTATACAAAGGCACAGAGATGCCTTTTACAGGAGAATATACCAACAACAAAAAAGAAGGAACGTATATCTGTAGACACTGCGATGCACCATTATATAAATCAGAAGATAAATTTGATTCAAGATGCGGCTGGCCCAGTTTTGATGATGAAATTGAAGGTGCTGTAACAAAGGTTTTGGATGCCGATGGCAGACGCACTGAAATTATTTGTGCAAAATGCGGCGGACATTTAGGCCATGTATTCACCGGAGAAATGTTCACCAAAAAAAATACACGTCATTGTGTGAATTCGATTTCGATGAAGTTTGTGGAGAAGGAGTAGAACGTTCAAGAGGTTCAATGGGTTCAAAAGGTTCAAGAGGTCGGGATTTCGAACATATATACGCTCCACTTCCTTATTCTTAATTCTTTATTTCTTATTCCTTATTTCCCTCCGCTCCAATCAATACTTCATCAACCGCTCCACCGTTTCACCCAAACGTGAATACGCCATGAAGTTTTTCTCCAAATCTAAATTAAACGGAATCGGAGTATCCAAACTTGCGCAACGCAAAATCGGCGCATCTAATGAGGTAAAACAATGCTCATTTATCCAAGCAGAAATTTCACCACCTATACCTCCGATCAATGAATCTTCATGTAAAATCAACACCTTACCCGTACGCATAACCGAATCTTTTATGGCATCATAATCCAAAGGCAACAAGGTTCTTAAATCCAATATATCTAAAGAAATATGGGTGTTGTTTTTTTGATAATCCAAGGCCCAATGTACACCAGCGCCGTAGGTTATGATTGAAATATCGGTTCCAGCTTTTACATGCTTTGCTTTGCCTATTTCAATTTCATAATAATCATCTGGCACCATTCCACTCACACTTCTATACAATCCTTTATGCTCAAAAAACAAGACTGGATTGGGATCATTTATCGATGCTACCAACAAGCCCTTTGCATCTATTGGAGAACTTGGATAAACCACTTTTAATCCTGGCGTATGTACAAACCAAGCCTCATTACTCTGACTGTGAAAAGGACCCGCGCCCACACCGCCGCCCGTTGGCATACGTACCACCACATCGGCTGATTGCCCCCAACGATAATAGATTTTGGCTAAATTATTTATGATCTGATTAAAACCTACTGTGGCGAAATCGGCAAACTGCATTTCCATCATAGATTTCATTCCTTTCAAACTCAACCCCAATGCTGTACCTACAATGGCACTTTCACAAATAGGCGTATTGCGAATTCTTTCTTTTCCAAATTTTTCTACAAACCCTTCTGTTACTTTAAACGCGCCGCCATATTCTGCAATGTCTTGTCCCATCACCACAAAATCATCAAAACGTTGCAACGATTGTTCAATCGCATCACTAATGGCATTGATGAATTTCTTTTCGGATTGTGTGCCGTTAAATATTACATCATGCGTACTGCTATTATCAATGATGGTTTGTGCTCTGTTTATTCTAGGTGCATACACATCATTTACTTCTTCAGTTGTGTTGGGCACAAGATGTGCAGAGTTAAACCCTATTGCCAATTCTGCTTCGATATGCGCTTTTGTGTTGGCCCTGATTTCTTCTATTTCACCTTCTGATAAAATGTTTTCTTCTTTAAGCCAAGTTTCAAAGTTTTTAATCGGATCTTTTTGTTCCCACATGTCAAACAAGTGCTTGGGTACATATTTTACACCACTCGCCTCTTCATGACCGCGCATACGAAAGGTCATGCATTCAATTAAATATGGCTTTTGGTTTTTAATACAGAAATCACGCGCCTCTTTTATGGTTTCGTAAACTTCTAAAATATTGTTGCCATCAATTTGAATACCTTCAATGCCATAACCAACCGCTTTATCCACCAAATTTTTACAACGATATTGCTCATTGGTGGGTGTACTTAATCCGTAGCCATTATTTTCAATTATAAATATTACCGGCAAATCCCAAACAGCAGCCACATTCAGCGCTTCGTGAAAATCACCCTCACTGGTACCACCATCACCCGTAAACGCTACAGATATTTTTGATTCTTTTTTTAATTTATGTGCCAAAGCCACGCCATCTGCCAATGCCATTTGCGGACCGAGGTGAGAAATCATGCCACAGATATGATGCTCTTTACTGCCAAAATGAAAACTTCTTTCTCTGCCTTTGCTGTAGCCATCTTTATTGCCTTGCCATTGTTTGAACAATTTGCTCAAAGGCATATTACGCGTGGTAAATACACCAAGATTTCTATGAAGCGGCATAATCCATTCATCCATATCAAGCGCCTTGGTAACGCCTACAGCAATCGCTTCTTGTCCGATTCCACTAAACCATTTTGAAATTCTTCCCTGACGCAATAACACAAGCATTTTCTCTTCAATCAATCGAGGAAATAAAATCGATTTGTATAAATCTACAAGTACTTCGTTGGTATTATTTTTTCTTAAAAATTGCATGAGGCGAATTTACAATTATTGCTGAAACGGCAAAGGGAAAAGTTGGAATATGTTTGAGAGGTTTTGGAGGTTTATGAGGTTTGAGAAGTTTATGAGGTTTGGGACGTTCAAGAGGTTCAATGCGTTCAAAAGGTTCAAAAGTTTGGGAATTTAGGTCTGTCGAAGCACCTTTGGCTCCAGTTTCCAAACCGGTGTCTAAAAAAGGTTTCCGAAAGTTTCAAAAAGTCAAAGTGAAAATGAACGCGAGAACGAATATTGAGTTTTGGCTTTTTTCTTCATTCACATACTGTTTCTCGCTTTAATCAAAATTACTTTGTGCCTTTGCGTCTTCGTGACTTTGTGTCAAGAAAATAAAATAGTTGTATTGGAAGGGACAATTTTGTTTGAAACAAGCAAGTAACATCAAAACAATAAGAATAAATTATTGCTTAACAGAATAAATTAATACCAACAATTTCAATTGTCTGACTGAATAAGATTGTTATTTGCATTTAATTAATAATTAAAAACAATAATAATTTTAAATTCTTATTTTATGAAGCAAATCTTTTTTTTGTTATCATCGTTATTGGTTTTCGAAATTTCTTACTGTCAAGGATTTAAATCATTACAAGACAAAGCAAAAAAAGCTGCAGCGATAATTAATAAGGCAGATGAAATTAATAGAAAAATTGATGATGTAAAATATAAAATTGAAGGACCCGCAACATTTACTTTTAAAAATGGAGATTCGAAAGCAAATATTTATTTGACACAATTTGAATCATTGTGTGGTTTTTCTCAAAATAAAACTAAATCAAGGGGATTATTTTTCAAAAATTCGAACAACCAAGAAATAAGACTTTTTCTTTACAAAGAGGGAAAAGATTGTGTTACGCAAGGTGATGAACAGATTCAAAGTAATACAGAGTACTATTCTTCAAAATCAATGGGTCTTTGGGTTGTTGCCTTCATTTCAGAACCAAGAAAAAATACAATTCAAATAAGAAGAACGTTTTCTAAAGAAATAATCTCAAATATTTCAGAATTAAAAGATAAAAACACTATTGATACTTATAAACTTATTGGTGATACTGTATATTTAATTTCTTCCCCATCTGATGAAAAATCAGCAAAAGAACAGGTTAATGATTTAGGCGCTTGGGTTATTAGATTTGAAAATGGAATAGTTTATGATAATAAAAACAAACAGATTTTTGAATATACCGGTGGAGATAATTTTGATTTAATGAGTTTATATGTTTCTTATAAATTTTATTCTATTGACATGAATATTGCAAAAAATATTCGTGACATTAATAAAATAAGTGATGCTCAGGTTCAAAAGACAAACAACGATAAATTTTTGAAAGAGGTGAAAAAGTGCAAATTTTGCAATAAAGAATATACTGGAGAATCTTTTGATTTTACGGGATGGGGAAGAAGTAATAAACCTTGTAGTGACCCGATTGGAGTTGTATATCGCAGCGCATTTTGTTCAAGAAAATGTGCACTTGAAGAGTGTGATTTGAAAAACTAAGTTTAGAGAGTGTCCCAGTAAAAAATGATGTTTTTAAAATAAATAGTTACTAGTATATTAATTTTTATAGCATTGGATACTGGATTTAATTTCGTTTAATTGGATCAATTGGTTTTATAAATCTAAAACAATGCAAATGTTAGATTTTAGTTTTTTGGATTGTTCCGAAGTCAAACTGCCTAATTTTTTTATGAATCGTTTGTTGTCTATAGCCCTAATCTGGTCTATCAGTATATCACTAGGCATATCCAATTGACCTTTTTTTAAATGAACGCGTAGCAATTCAATTTCTTTATTAATTTTTGACGTAATTGGGCAAATCAATGTTGACAAATGGGTATCGTTTAACAAATTGGTTTGAATAATAACAACAGGCCTAGTTTTACCAGGCTCAGTCCCTATAGTTGGATTCAAATCTGCAAGCCAGATATCGTATTGCTTAAATTCCATCAATCAATTTTTCAAATTCGTGTAAAACTTCCATAGCATCATTACTGGTTAATGTTGATTCCTTAACCAATTGTTTTTTTAATAGTTTTCTTTTATTGTATAGATTGTACATGTTTACTGCTTCATTTATATAACGATTTCTAGCTAATTTTAGAGAATACGTGATTTGCTCTGTTTCATCAAAAATTTTATTGTCTAGTTTTAATGATAGTGTTTTCATTTTATTTATTTATTTAAAGATAAACAATTCTGGTATATACCAAAAGTACATACTAAATTATTTAAAAAGAAAAAAATAATAATAGGTTAAAACTACACTGTATGTTAGGATTTTAAAAGATGGAAAGACGGTATTTTGGAAAGAAAAAAACGGGAACATGCTAAGTTTTAAATATTGCACACCAATCTATTTTCTTATTATCTTTGAAACAAACCAAACTTTAAATGGAATTTCAACCTTTACAACTCGGACAAAAAATTAAAAAACTTCGCGAGTTGAAGAATTTTACACAATCACATATTGCCAGTGAATTGGGCATTACTCAAAGTGCCTATTCTAAAATGGAACTTGGGGAAACAGAAATTTCTTATTCTAAACTTACGAAAATCGCTGAATTACTTGGAGTTGCTCCAGAAGAAATCATGACCTTTAACGAACAAATGATTTTCAATGTGATGCACAATCAAACAGGTAACGGATTTGTGGTAAATAAAGGTTTTACGGAAAATGAAAGAAAACTTTACGAAGATCAAATTACTCAACTAAAAGAAGAAGTATCTTATTTAAAAAAGGTTTTAGATAAATTATTGAAAGACTAATTTATTCCATCTTATTCTCTACCCATCAATACGCCTGTATCAATACCTGTGTTGGGATATTCATTTTTTCATGTAAGTTTCTGATCATCTCTAATGTGAGCGATCGTTTTCTATTTAATATTTCGCTGGCCCTGCTTTTCAAACCAATAATTTTTGCCAAATCATTTTGGGTGTATCCCATTTGCTCCATCCTAAACTTTATAGCCTCTATTGGGTCTGGCATATCTATGGGATATTTTTCTTGTTCGTATTTTTCAATCAGTAAAGACAATAATTCGAGTTCATCTCCTTTGGGTGTATTCGGTTTTGCATTAAAAAGCTTTTCTAATTTTATTAATGCTGATTTATATTCAGATTCTGTTTTGATTATTTTCATAAGTTAGCGTTTAGATTGTTTTAGCATTGATTTTATTGTATTGTTCATGTGTGCCAATAAATCTTATCCAAATAATTTGAAAATCGTAATTAATTTTTACAACCAATTGATATTTATTTCCCTTGATGTTGAACACAATTCTATTGTCTGATATAATACTCGATGTTGGAAATTTTAATTTTATAATATTCGGACTCTCCCAAGATTCTTTTTCTGCTTCCTGATGCCAGGATTTCAATTGCTGTTCACAATCTGGGTATTTAAACCAAAAGTCTTTCAATGTTTTTTTGCAATCACTCTCAAAATTTATTGTTTTATAAAGATAAGAAATGTTCCCAAATTGGGAATTATTTTTAAACAATAAAATTCAAGAATCTTTTTAAGTAGAGGTTGTTTTTAAACGCCTTTAATAGAAAGAAAATAACATTGAGAATATGAGGAAATAAACAATAAAAAGGTTCAAGAGGTTCAATGTGTTCAATAAGTTCAAAAGGTTGGGGATTCCGAAAATCTATGAGCTCCACTTCCTTATTTTTTATTTTTTGTTTCTTATTCCTTAATTCCTACACCGCGTCTTCGTGCCTTCGTGTTTCAACCCTTAAACCAGCGCAGCAAATTAAACCATTAAACAAGCGAAGCGATTTAAACCTTTAATAAACCACCAACTCCCAGAAATTCTCTGGACGCAAATACTTATTCGCCAAAGCCATCAACTCATCCGCATTCACCGATTTTATTTCATGCACAGAATCGTAAAAATAATTTTCATCCATGCCATTCAAGATAATATTTTTCCATTTCGCCATGATTTGAAACGGTCCGTCTAATTCGCCCAAAATACCACCAATCATATAATTACGCACCAACAACAATTCCTCATCACCAATTTTTTCTTCTCGTAATATGCGCATTTCTTTATACACTTCTTCTATTGTTGCCTCCGATACATCTTTGCCCGCTTCCGTACTGATTACCCATGCAGATTCCTGAATGTGATTTTGAATGTAGCTGTAAATGCCGTAAGTGTATCCCTTCTCCTCTCTGATATTACTCATCAATCGGGATCCAAAAAACCCACCAAACAATGTATTCAATACCATCACTTTTTTAAAGTCTGGATGATGACGATTTGGAAAAGGCATCGCAATTCTTATGGCACCCTGCACCGAATTGGGATCGATATCAATCCTAAATTTCCTTTGTTCAATTTGAATTGATTTATTCACAGGTTTTTTTACCGGCTTTTTGTTTACCGGCATTTGTCCAAATACTGCATTCAAACTTTCTTTAAAATTTATTGGCATTTTACCCGACACAAAAATGGTGCAATTGCCATTTATATAATACTCCTGATAAAATGCTTTGCACGCTTCAATATTCATTGCATCTATATCTAACGGATTGGTATAAACGCCGTATGGATGATGCTCGCCATAAATATAACTATCAATTAAACGACCCGCTACAAACTCCGCCTTCTGTAAATTTACTTTTAATCGTTGCTTTACATTTTGTTTGTAAATGTCGAGCTCCTGTTGTAAAAAAACAGAATCAGTAAGCATTTCATGCAAAATGGGAAGTAGTTTATCTACATGCTTCGATAAACTATGTAAGGTTACTACAGACGTTTCATTATAACAGGCACGATTACAATATCCACCATAATAATCAAAGGCTTCATTGATTTGAAATGCCGTTTTATTTGTAGTACCGTTCTTTAATAGAAAATTTGTGGCTGCTGCAATTCCTTTTAATGGATCATAACAATTACCTGCATAATACACCATTTCTAATTGTACCACTTCCTGAGCACCCGCATCAATGCTATATACATTAATGCCATTGTCTAAGGTATAATGTTCGTAAGGCTTTAATGCTAATGTATAATCTACGGCATCCTTTATTTGTGGCGCTATTTTTCTGTTCATTTCTTTGTTTAATTGTTGCTTAAATAATGCATGGTATTACAATTGTTTTCATCAAAAATAATACGTGCTTGTGCTAATACCTCTTCTGCTGTAACCGCCTGATATTTCGAAAGTTCAGTGTTGATCAATTCAGCTTCTCCTAAATTTTCATACATCGCAATATTCGAAGCGCGATTCATCAAACTCATATCTTCAAATGCCAAAGCACTTTCTGCTTTGTTTTTTACTTTCTCTAATTCGGAAACTGAAATGCCGTTTTCAACGATTTTATTGATCTCTTCCATTAAGGCATTTTCTGCATCTTTAATGTTTACCCCTTTTACAATTTTACCTTCTATTGTTAGCAAACCCGCATCTGTACTGCCAAAATGATAACAATCTATGTTGCTAAACAATTGCTTTTCTTTCACCAAACTTTGAAATAATCGAGATGACCCTCCACCGCCTAAAATATCTGATATCAATTCAGCAGCATAGTAACGCTCATCCATACGCGAAGGCATATGCCAACATTTGTACAACGCATCCAAAGGCACGTTTGATATTACTTCCAACGTACGCGATGATGTTTGCTTTGGTTCAACAGGCAATTGTCGGTTATATTTTTCACCCATTGGGATAGGACCAAACCATTTTTCTGCCAACACCTTCATCTGTGCAGTTTCTACATTTCCAGCTACGACCAATATGGCGTTACAAGGTGTGTAATGTTTGTAAAAAAATGCCTTTACATCTTCTAGTGTTGCATCTTCAACATGTTTTAATGAAGCACCAATGGTCATCCAGCGATAAGGATGAGTAGTATAAGCCAATTCACGCATTTTATGCCAAACATCCCCGTATGGTTTATTGATATAATGCTCTTTAAATTCTTCGCATACTACTTTACGTTGTACTTCTAAACTTTTTTTGCTGAATGCCAAACTCAACATCCTGTCACTTTCTAACCAAAAAGCTGTTTCGATATTTTCGGCTGGCAACTGACAATAATAATTCGTAAGGTCATTGGTGGTAAAGGCATTATTTTCACCACCTGCTACTTGCAATGGCTCATCATAAGAAGGAATGTTTTTACTTCCGCCAAACATCAAATGCTCAAACAAATGCGCAAAGCCAGTCTTATCGGGATTTTCGTCTTTTGCACCTACATCATATAATACATTCAACACCGCCATTGGCGTGCTTTTATCTTCATGTACCAATACACGAAGTCCATTGTCTAATATAAATTTTTCGTACTGAATCATGTTGTAAAGTTAGGGTTGCAAATGTTGATGTTGAAAATAATTATAAAATACTCCAAGTGTTCATATTTATGGATAAAAGTACACCCGATCGCTTTAAAATTATTTTCAATTTTTTTTCGGGTTCTTGAAGCATGTTTTTATACTGCTGCAGGTTGCCCGAAAAATTACCATCTACACTAATTACTTCATCGCCAATTTTAAATCCAGCCAAATCCGCTGGTGATTGTGGAATGATGTCTTCAACGATAATTTGATCGTTTATTAAAAGTAAATTCAATCCACTATACCCATAATCAAAATGGTCGAAATAATGATTGTTGGGTAAAAAATGAATTTCATTTTGGCCATAGTTAATGATAAGATTAAATCGGCGCAATATTTCGTTTCCAACCAAACCGCCCGAAATCGGATAAGATGTAACGTTATAATCATCTTTAAATAAATACGTGGGTACTTTGTGAAATGTAAATGGACCAAATTTAATTTGCTTTAAAACCGTTAACCGCATTTGCTTTTTTCCGCCCAAACCTTCTGCTTGTATTAAATATCTGTTTTTAAAGGGAGATAAAATATTGCTGTCTTGTGTAAATTGTTCGCTCATCAAAAATGGCAATCCAGCTCCGGTATCCAAATAAAAATCAAATCCAACTTTCTTTTTATCTTTTACCAAAATGTGTTGTATGGGTAAGGGTTTTAAGGGCATTTTCATTAAAGTTCCGTTTTTAGGATATTGAAAACTTCCAGGCGCAAAAACGAAAATTTGATTCAATTCAAAATTGATTTGAACAACATATCTTTTAAAAAAAGGAGCTCCTATAACACCATCTATTTTTTCGCCATAAACATTCGATAGTAAACCATAATCGTATCGGTGAATAGCAAGATGGTCAATAGTTAATTCGCTAATATGCAGTGTTTCATCAAAAGCAAATCGTACTTTTTGTAAACCACCGATTCCTGAAATAATCGTATCGGTTTCCATTGTATTAAAACCAAGCGAAATAGACGTATTTGAATCCAATGAAATCCCTCCACTTCCAGTATCGAGAATAAAACTTAGACTGTCTTTATGATGGTTCAAACAAGCTTTTATCAAAATTACGCCACCACTGATTTGTTTAAAGGGAATGATTGTTAAAGGTTGTGCATTAGCTTTTATTTCCTGTGCTTTTACACATAGACCATTAATTGAAAATAATAATATTAAAAGGGCGATTCTCATTTTTCTTCTTCAAATTACAACCAATTGAACTTATTTTTGTTGTTTGTTATTATTAAGGTCTTCATAAACTCATGTTTTTCAAACAAATTTTAAAATGGATTATCAACAAATACTAGAAAGAGCTATAAATTTCGAATTTCTTACTGTGGAAGAAGGTGTTTATTTATTTGAAAACGCACCATTAACAGAGTTGATGTTTGTTGCTGATGAATTGCGTAAAAAACAAGTTCCTCATGGCAAAGTAACCTGGCAAATCGATAGAAACGTAAACACAACAAATGTTTGTCTTGCCAATTGTAAGTTTTGTAACTTTTACAGAATCCCCGGACATGCGGATGCATATATCACTGATATTGAAACCTACAAGCAAAAAATAGAAGAAACCATCAAATACGGTGGCGATCAATTGTTGCTTCAAGGCGGACATCATCCAGAATTAGGATTATCGTTTTATGTCAATTTGTTTAAAGAATTAAAATCGCTTTACCCCAATATTAAATTACACACCCTTGGTCCGCCAGAAATTGCACACATCACCAAACTAGAAAAAAGTACACACCGCGAAGTGTTGATGGCATTGAAAGAAGCCGGTATGGATAGTTTGCCAGGTGCAGGTGCGGAGATACTAACAGACAGGGTTAGACGATTAATCAGTAAAGGAAAATGTGGTGCGCAAGAATGGTTAGACATCATGCATGAGTGTCATAAATTAGACATTACTACATCGGCTACGATGATGTTTGGACATGTAGAAACGATAACAGAAAGATTTGAGCATTTGGTAAAAATCAGAGAAGTTCAAAGTCGTAAACCAGAACATGTAAAAGGATTTTTAGCGTTCATCCCTTGGACTTTCCAGGATGTAGACACGCTACTTACTAAAATTCGTGGCGTTCAAAATCTTACTACACCTGAAGAATATATTCGCATGATTGCCATGAGTAGAATTATGTTGCCAAATGTAAAAAACATACAGGCAAGTTGGTTAACTGTTGGCAAACAAGTAGCGCAAATTTGTTTGAATGCTGGCGCAAATGATTTTGGAAGCATTATGATTGAAGAGAATGTAGTAAGTGCAGCAGGAGCGCCTCATCGATTTACAAGTGTAACCATTCAAGATGCGATCAGAGAAGCAGGATTCGAACCACAATTGAGAAACCAACAATACGGTTGGCGCGACATGCCGGTTATGGAAGAGCAGGTGGTGAATTATTAGAGAGGTTTATGAGGTTTATGAGGTTTATGAGGTTTATGAAGTTCAAAAGGTTCAATGAGTTCAAAAGGTTGGGGTTTTTCGTAGGGGTTGAAAATATTCAAACCGCACAAAAGTTTGTTGTTTGTTGTTTGAAGCATCCAATTTGGAACAGCCTTTTATCAAGCATCCAATATCAAGTTATCAAAGCTTAAAACATGAATATCCTAAAAACATTCCGATACATTGCTTTAGCCGAAGGGATTTCCTTTTTAATACTCCTATTTATAGCAATGCCATTAAAATACTTGGCTAACATGCCCGAACCGGTTAAATTATTCGGGATGATGCATGGCGTTCTTTTTGTCCTTTTTATAGTTTTTTGTACCATTTATTCCTTCGAAGAAAAGAGAAAATTCACTTGGTTTTGTTTAGCTGTTTTATTGTCATTTCTTCCATTTGGAACGTTTTATTTGGATAGGAAATTGAGGTAAAAGAGGTTCAAGAGGTCTATGAGGTTTAAGACGTTTATGAAGTTCAATGCGCTATGCTGGTTTAATAGTTTAATGGTTTAAGGTTGGATGCATTTTCCATTTATTAGCAACTTCGTTTTTAAAAAATCTTAGTGCCTTTGCGTCTTCGTGCCTTCGTGTTTCAAAAACCTTCGCGTCTTTGCTCCTTTGCGTGCTTTGCGTGAAACAAAAATCTTTGTGCCTTTGCGTCTTCGTGCCTTTGTGTTTCATAAACCTTCGTGTCAAAAAATGTTTAAATCGCTTCGCTAGTTTAATAGTTTAAGGGTTTAAGGTTGGAAGCATTTTCCGTTTTATGCATTTTCAACAGTACGATATCAAACTCCCTTCACCTTTCGGGGGAAGGGGTGGGGAAGGGGGCTTGAAAAAAAACGGGCTGCTGTTTCCAGCAACCCGTTTTAATATAATGTCGTTTTCCTAAGAAAACCTATAAGAAGAAATTACTTCTTAACTACCATCTTGATAGAATTTGTAACGTTTCCAACAGTATATTTTACTGTGTAAACACCATTTTGCAAATTGCTATTGTTGATGTTTGCAAAGATAGTACCGTTGTTGTTTGTAACTAATGTAGTCATAACTACTTTACCCAACATATCTACGATTTGAACTGTAGCAGTTGCTTTAGCAGTTACACCAGTAGCCACATTCAATGTAAAGTTACCGTTGTTTGGATTAGGATAAACTTGTGCTTTAGTTGTAGTAGCTTCTACTCTTGAAGTGATTTCAGTACCAGAAGTTAAACAAACTTTAGCAAGGTTTGATAATTTAGTTGCTTTGAAAGCACTGTTACCACAACCTGAGATGAACGCTAATTTAACGCTATCACCAGTTGTTGCAGCTGCTGCATTTGAAGTAAATGTAGCTGTGATTATTTTTGAAGTAGCATCTCCAGAATCAATAGTTGCATTTGCACCTAAAGTTCCTACAAACGACCAATCATAACCAGTTGCAGCACCTGCAGTTGTTGTAGCTGTAGGTAAGTTGTTTGTAGTGATATAACGATAAGTACGTGCACCACAAACATCAGACTTCAATTGGATAGTTAATACAGTTGGAGCAGCTGGTCTACCTAAAGCAGTATTAGATAATTTAGATGCTTTTGCTGCAGTATTACCGCAATCAGAAGTGTAATAAACTTTAACGCTATCTCCAGTTGCAGAAGCTGCATTTGAAGTATACGTAGCAGTAAATGTTCTAGATGTTAATGAACCTGAATCAATTGTTGCATTAAGACCCAAAGTTCCTTTTAATTCCCAAACATATCCTGTAGCAACACCTGCTGTTGTAGAAGCAGCTGGTAAAGCTGGAGCTGAATAACGATATTTACGAGCACCGCAAACGTTAGTTTGGATAGCTGTAATTGTTATTGCAGATGGAGCAGATGGAGCAGATAATTTAGTATTAGACATTTTAGCTGCTTTTACTTTGCTGTCTCCACAACCATTTGAAGAATAGTACAATTTGATGCTATCTCCAGTTGCTGAAGCAGAATTGATCGAATAAGAAACAAGTATTCTTTGACTGTTGATATCTCCAGAATCGATATTAGCATATTCAGCTAAGTTGCCAATTAATTCCCAATTCCAAGCTGAAGCAGCACCTGCAGTTGTTGAAGCTAAAGGTAAAGCTGGAGCTGAATAACGGTATTGACGAGCATTACATACATTCTGTGCTACAGATTGAATAGTAATTACTGTTGGTGCACCAGGAGCTGCTAATGCAGTATTTGATAATTTAGCACCTTTTGCTAAAGAATTTCCGCAAGATGAAGTATAGAAACATTTTACGCTATCCGCAGAACCTGCAGCAGCATTAGATGTAAATGTTACTGTTAATACTCTTGAAGTTAATGAACCAGAATCGATAGTCATTGTGCTAGACAATGGACCTTGGAATGACCAAGAATATCCTGTAAATCCAGAAGCAGTTGATACTGGAACTGAATAACGATATTTACGAGCAGCACAAACGTTTGTTTGAATTGTACCAATTGTAACTGCAGTTGGAGCACCAGGCAAAGCAGCTTTGATTGCTAATTTCTTTTGAGCAGCTGTAGAACAACTTGAAGAAACTACAACACGTAAAGTATCACCAGCAATTGCTGTAGTGTATCCGTTTGCAAATTTAACTGTAATTGAGTTTGTACCTTGACCAGTCATAATTGTAGCGTTTGATGGAGCAGTCCAAGCATAGTTAGATGCACCAGCAACAGCAGGAATAGAGTAAGTGATCGCAGTATCTTTTCCTACTAAAGAACAAACGTTAGTAGCAAAAGCTGTAGGTCCAGAAATAACACCAACAGTTCCTAAAGTAACTTTAGTAAGTGATCTTGTAGAAGCAGCTGAAGTGTTTCCACAATCGTTTTTACCTACAACTGTAATTGTTCCAGTGAATGTAGCTGTTAAAGTAGAAGCGAAATTAACAGTGATTGTTCTAGTTCCTTGTCCAGATACAATTGTTGCACCTGTTGGAACAGTCCAAGTGTAAGAAGAAGCATTTGCAATTGCAGGAATGCTGTAAGTTACAGGATTTGTACAACCTGAAATGTTAGAAGCACCAGTGATTACACCAGCAGCGTTAACCTCATCACATGGAACGATTAATCCATTGAATGCTGTATCAGTAAATGCAGCACCTGTTGTTGATAATGGATTAGAACCTGGACGATAATCAGGAGCAAAATAATTGTAAGGAGTAGTCAACACATTTGCTGTTGTAGCTAATGAATCATTTTTCCAGATAGCAGAATTAAAAATTGAATCAACTAATGCAGTTGCAGTTCCTGGTTCAGTAGCACGGAACATACCAGCAATTAAGTTATTTTTAAATTTACCATTGCCAGTTTGAAGATTTGCACGGTTAGATGCTCCATCAACAAATACACCATAAGGATAATCAGTAAAGATAGAGTTGAATATTTTCAAACGACTGTTTCTGCGGATACGAGCAGCTCTTCTGAACTTAAATGTACCTGAAGGAGCGGAAGTTCCTACTGTACCTCTGTAAGGACCTATTTCAGTTACATTCGTAAACAAACCACTAGTGAAAGGCGTGTTTGTAGAACCTGTTCCATCATTATCAGTCTCAAATCCTTCTGACTCACCAGCCTGATCTGATAAATTTGGATCACGAACACCCAAAGCGAACTGAACTGAACCAGAATAACCAAAATCAGCATCCCAATTGTCATCCACACAACGGTAAGCAACTAAGTAAGAACAGTTAACAGCCCCACCGAACCACTCAAATGCATCGTCATTGATGTAAGAAACCTGCACGTGATCTATTTGTGTTCCACGTCCAACACCGCCCATGGTTAAACCGTTAATTTCTTGATTCGTTGCAAAAATGTATCCACCATATTCAATACGTACAAAACTCACAATACCAGAGTTGTCATTATCGTTAGGGCTTGCTCCACCGCCATATTCAGTGGCTGTGCTTGTAGCTATACCTTCGATATTAGCAACTCCACCAGCACGGTTTATAGCCGCTCTTCCCAATAAAATCAAACCGCCCCAATCTCCTGTTACGCGAGCACCAGTATCTTTACTTGAAGTAAATACGATTGGCGCTTCAGCAGTTCCTTGAGCAATAATTTTTGCATTTTTAGTAATTACCAAAGCAGTACCACCTGATACAGCTGCATTACCTCTTATTACAGTACCTGGTTGGATAGTTAAAGTAACACCAGCATTTACATAAACAATACCATTCAACAAATAAGTCTTGTTAGAAGTCCAAGTAGTGTTTGTTGTGATGTTTCCAGAAATAGTATCTGTAACTGCAGGATAAATCCTTGTTTGTGGATTCCACTCGCACCATCCTTCAGTCCACATAACAGACGGAGATGGAGCGAAAGCACCACGATATGATACTTCTCTTATAGAAGAAGCAGCTGAAACGATGATTTTACGATTATTAAAAGCAGCGTCAGTAAAGTTTACATCAGATAATGCTGGTGATCCAGAAGCTGGACGATAATCACCTGCAGTGTAGCTATAAGGAGATTCTAACAAGCCAGTTGTAGAAACCAATGAATCATTATTCCAAATTGAATTATTAAATAATGAATCAGTTAATCCTGAAGTAGATCCTGGCTCAACAGCACGGAAACAGCCAGCGATGATGTTGTTTTTAAACACACCATTTCCAGTTTGTAAATTGTTTCTATTTAAAGTACCATCGATAAACACACCATAAGGTGCATCTGTGAAGATGGAATTCAACACTTTCAAACGAGAGTTTCTACGAATACGTAGTGCGCGACGGAATTTAAAAGTTCCACTTGGAGCAGCTGTTCCTACAGTACCTCTGTAAGCACCAATCCAAGTTACGTTTGAGAACACCGCTGAAGTAAATGGCGTATTTGTAGAACTAGTTCCATCATTATCAGACTCAAATCCTTCTGATTCTCCCGCCTGGTCTGATAAATTTGGATCACGAACACCTAAAGCATATTGAACAGATCCAGAATAACCGAAATCAGTATCAAAATCATCATCAACGCAACGGAAAGCAACAAGGTGAGAACAGTTTACAGTACCACCGAACCACTCAAACGCATCATCATTGATGAAAGAAGTTTGTACGAAATCAATGATGGTATTTCTACCTACTGAACCCATTGTCAAGCCATTAATCTCTTGATTTGTTGCAAAAATGTAGCCGCCAAATTCAATGCGGACATATTTCAAGTTACCTGAGTTGTCGTTATCATCCGGAGTTGTTCCACCACCATATTGTGTGTCATCAGATGTAGCAAGACCTTCGATATTAGCTACTCCACCTGCTCTGTTTAATGAAGCTTTACCCAACATGATTATACCCCCCCAATCTCCCACTACACGACCAGTGTCTTTGCTTGATGTAAATACGATTGGGTTTGAAGAAGTACCAACCGCATTGATTTTAGATCCTTTGGTAATAATTAGAGATGTTTGTGCCACGCTAGCATCACCTTTAATTACAACACCAGGCTGAATGGTCAAGATTGCACCATTCTTTACAAAAATAGGACCTCTAAGCAAATAAGTTTTGCCAGTTGTCCAAGTTGTGTTTACTGTAATATTTGCAGACACAGTGTCTGTTACAGCAGGATACACAGTATTCTGTGGATCAAAATTTGTCCAGCCACTAGTCCATGGACTAGCCGGAGCAGGAGCAAAAGCTCCACGGTAGTTTACCACCTCGAAGAAGGGGTTTTGTGCTTGTGTTGTCGAAAGAACGAACAACATGGTAAGCAACGTAATAATTTTTTTCATTTTGTTTTGATTTTTGTTTAACGCAAATCTCAAATTGTAATGTTAAGAAAACATTAATGACATGTTAAGTAAAGATTACCAAATTGTAACCAAATTGTACATTTTTGAAAAATCATAATTTATGTACATTAAAAAAGGCAGGAAACCCTGCCTTTTTTAATGATGATTTGATTATAAATAAATTTAGAATTTATGAGAAATTGTAAAAGAAATTACACGACCAAAATTTAGAGAAGACCTTTTAGGATCAACCCCTTTGTCATATTTTTTATTGTTGTTGTTATCTTCAAAAAATACCAATTGTTGCGCCAATATATCTTTTACGTTTAACTTAATGTCTATATTTTTTTTAGGGAATGATTTTGTAAATTGAAAATCAATTTGTGTTCTTCCATTTTCCCACAAATTAGGTTCAATTAAAAGCCCACTTTGTGTTGCATCTCCATTACTTGCAAGGAAAATTCTTTGTCCATATCTATTGAATGACAAAGTGGAAGAAATATTTTTTTCATCATCTTGATAGGTAACGCCTCCATTTAATACATAGGGAGATTGACCTTGCATAACACGTCCTTGCTTGTAATAATAATTGTTTGTATCAATTACATTAAGTTTTACATCCGATTTGATGATGCTTAAATTTCCATAAACAGTTAACTTATTCCAAATTGAAGAAGCGCCTGTTTCAAATAAGCTACCAACCTTAGTTCTGAATTCAAATTCAGCTCCCAATAATGTTGCAGATGGCGTGTTTTTATAAGCAAGTGTTCTATCTTGATTGGTTGAAATCAATTCGATAGGATCAACAAATTTTTTGTAGAACAATGAGCCGGTGATAAGTTGCGCTTTTCCAGGATAAAACTCATATCTAAAATCAAAATTATCAATAGTTGCTCTTCTTAATGAAGTATCTCCAAAAACAGAGTATCTAATGGTATAATCTCTAAATAAAAATGGCGCCAATTCTCTAAATTCTGGTCTGTTAAGTGTTTTTGAATACGATAATCTAAGATTTTGTTTGGTGTTAATAGAATACACGAAATTAGCAGATGGAAGAATATCTGTTTTTCTTGTATTAATTCTAACGGGTGTAAACTGATTGAATTCTGCGTTCAGTGTTTGGTGAAAATGCTCAACCCTTGCCCCGTAAATCATTCTCAACTTTTTACCAAGTCTCTGGTCAAACATGCCATAATATGCGTAAAGTTCAGTTCCCGCGGTGTACAAATCTCTAATCTCAGTGATGTCTTTTAAAATTAAACCAGTTTTTCCACCTCCCAAATTACCCATATATTTTTTCTGAAAGATTGTTTTTGGACTTACAGTTAATATCGAAGTATTAAATGTGTTGATATCGAAGGGGCAAAAAGCAAGTAGTCTTGGATTGAATTCTCTATCTCTCATTTGATAATAACCGCCAAACTTTACATTGATTTGATGATCTTTATTGAATTTAAAATTTCTAGATAAATCTATTTTAGCATTGTGAGAAACTTCCTTATTTTTTGAATAAAAAGTTAAACCGGCGGTGATATCATTGTCTACAGGGGCTGTGTTAAATAGATTTGCTTGAAACCCAGTTAAACCTCCAGTGCTATCAAATGCCATTCTCCTCAATGCTGGAACTTCTCTCTTGATATCTGAGATAGAAGCAACCCAATTGATTTTTAATTTTGAAGCAGGAATATAATGTTCACCAATTAATTGAGAAGAGAAAATCCGGTTGGAGGTAAACCAAAGTGCATACGATTTAAAATACTGGTTAGACTCATTTATGATATCGTTTAATCCATCACGAGTTATTACACGATCGTCAGCGTTGATGCTAAATATGTTTTTCGAACTAATCGAATGGTTGTTATTGATTTTAAAAGACATATTTCCGATTACACCCAAAAGTGTTTGTACTGTATTGAATTCTTCTTGAAACACCCTTTGTGGTGCATTATCATATTCAGGGGCAAAAAATGTTCTGTCACCATCATTTTTGGCAAGTGTTTTTTGATAGGTAACAGACATTAGAAGTCCGAAAAAATCTTTTTCTTTTCTTTGGATATTTCTAGCCAAAACATACTGAAAATTTGTATTTGGTAAAGCTGTTCTGGTTTCATAACCCCAATTTTTTAAATTAAAATTTTTTGAATAAGGTGTTCTGTCATTTACACTCAAGTTCTTAAAAGTTATAATATCTGGGAATTGAGTGGGAAGTTTTCTATAACTATCGATGCCTAAAAAGTCCCATTGACCTATTTCGCTAAATTTGCGTTGGCGAAAAGTACTTTGAGTATTGAATCCCATACCTATAGAAAATGATTCGAAATTTTCGGATGGAATACCTTTTGTAGTGATAAGGATTTGACCTCCTGCAAATTCTGCAGGCATGTCGGGAGTGGCTGTTTTTGTTATAACCAAATTATCGAGCATATTGGCCGGAAAAATATCAAAAGCAAATGCTTTACGGTCACTCTCAGAACTTGGCAAAGGAGCGCCATTTAGAGAAGCAGTATTATAACGATCATTTAAACCTCTAATTACAGCAAATTTATCATCTTGTAAACTCGCGCCACTTACTCTTTTTAAAATGTCACCTGTATTTCTATCCGGCGTTCTTTTAATCGTTTCCGCAGAAATCCCATCACTAACACTTGCACTATTTTTTTGTGCGATCAACAAAGAACTTACGGTTTCTACTGGTTTTCTTGATCCCCCACTCGTTGATTTTACTACAACGCCACTCATATCAGTAGCTCTATCTAATACAATATCGTTAGTAATTACTTCACCCTCTTTTGTAATTTCTACATTGATAGATTTTGAAGTAAAGGAAACATAAGATGCAGTCAGTTTGTATTTCCCTTTTTCTAATCCCGAAAATGAAAAATATCCATTTTGATCCGACTGTGTTGATTTTTTTGTTCCCTCTATAGATATAGTTGCACCTATTAAAATCTCAGCGTTTGCTGCATTTATAATTTTTCCTTCAATTTTGGATTTTTGTGATTTTGCAACACCCGAAAAACCAATCAATACAATAAAAAACAGAATAAGCTTTTGCATCTTAAAATTTTTTGCGAAAGTAGGCAAATCGAATTTCCTTATGTCCGTTTTTAAAGTTACCTATTTATTACCTTTAGGTTAAGTTTGTGTTAATTAAATGAGAAGCGCACAAAAGTAAAAATATTTTTTACTAACATTTTTTAAAACAAATAAGCAATTTTAAGTTTAAAATCGAGCTTCTATAATTTTTTACAAAGCCATTTATGTTTTCTGATTTTTTAAAAATTCAATTTGAAAAAAGATTCCATAAACAAAAGAAATATTTTAAAAATCTTTTAAAATAAATGAATTACACTATTTTTGCAATCCTTATTCTTTTTAACAAAAAAGAACGGGCCTATAGCTCAGTTGGTTAGAGCACCTGACTCATAATCAGGTGGTCCTAGGTTCAAATCCTAGTGGGCCCACCACTTCAAAAAAAGGTTTCAAGCAATTGGAACCTTTTTTTATTTGAAATATAAAAGAGGTTTGGGAGGTTTATAACGTTTATGACGTTCAAAAGGTTAGGGATTCTCTTCTGCCGATGTTGTTTTTTTCACCAATCATCAAAGCCATAGAAGGTATCTTGTTCTGTTTGGGATTCTAAAATGTATGAACAAAATCCACTTCCTTATTTTTTACTTTATAATTCCTTA
>JAIYAN010000021.1 GCA_027489035.1 Chitinophagaceae bacterium | reverse complement strand
CGCATGCTGGATTTTGTAAAAAAAGATAAGAGTATTTCTGCAATACTTGTATTTTCTTACGAGCGATTTTCACGAAGTGAACATGCGATGGATTTAACCAGAGAGTTGGCAAAAATTGGTGTAAAAGTAATTAGTGTGATTCAGGAGGTAGATGTTACTTCTGCTGCTGGTCGTTTACAACAGAATATTTTCTATGCTTTTGGAAATTACGACAATGAACTGCGTAAAGAAAAATCCTCAAGAGGAATGATTGAAAACCTGCTCAATGGATATTGGGTGAGCGCCTGTCCTTTTGGTTATACAAACCTTAAACGAAAAGAAAAAGCAAAGTACCACGAGTATGTAATCAATAATGAAGGTAAAATATTGAAACTCGGTTTCAAATGGAAAGCCGAAGGGAAGTTGAATAATCTGGAGATTGTAGAGAAAATGATAAAAATGGGTTCTGCTATCAACTATAAAAGTTTTGTTCGTATAATTAGCAATCCTTTTTATTGTGGTTTTATAACGCATTCTTTAATACCCGGACAATGTATTCAAGGTCATCATCCAGCGCTGGTTTCTGTTGAGTTGTTTCAGAAAGCAAATAATATAATAGAGGGGAATCCACATAAAGGAATTGCCAAAAAATTTAAAATTGAAGAACTCCCACTCAAGAGTTTTGCAAGAGATGAAATATCGCTGTCGCCTTTTACTGGCTATACTCAAAAAGGTCAATGGTATTATAAAACAAGAGACAAGGGAACAAACGTTAATCAGAATGCAAAAATTGTTCATGAAGCTTTTTTAAAAGAGTTAAATAATATCCAACCAGTTATAAAGGATGAAAAGAAATTGGAGCAAACAGTGCTAACTTTTGTAAAAGAAAAATTAGCCGATAGATTAGTAATACAAGAAGAATCGAAAAAAAATATTTCGTTGTTGAAAGGTAAAATAAAATCATTAGAGGAGCGCTATGTTGAAGATGAAATTGAAAAGGAATTATACATCAAATACAAGAGCAAATATGAGTTGGAAATTAAAGCCATAGAGCAGGAATTAAGCAAAAGTCAACTTTCTAGTTCGAACTTGGAATTAGCGGTAAAAAAAGGGATTGCAATTTCTAAAAAAGCCAGTCAGTTGTGGGTTTCAAGCGATTATAGTGATAAGCAACGCTTGCAATATTTGATATACCCCGATGGGATTTTGTATAATAAGGAAAATAACACAGTTCGAACTCTAAGAGTAAATAGTCTATTCACTGCAATCTCTTGTCTGTCCTACATTTCAGCAGAAAATAAAAATGGTCAACCTACACAGATTGACCAAAATTCTCGCTGGGTGGCCTCGCCAGGAATCGAACCTGGATTAAGAGCTTCGGAAACTCTGGTACTATCCATTGTACTACAAGGCCTATAAAGCGTTTGGCGTTTATTGTTCAGTTGATTTTATCTATTTTTCTAAGATTTGTGCTTTCAAATATTCTACATCTTCCAACACCAAACCACAAACACCAAACATCCAAACAACTTCCCCCTTGGGGGATTGAGGGGGCTAACAAACATTCTTCTATCTCCCAAAATTCTGAATATTGGTGCCGAATATTTTCACCGCAATGGCCAATAATATTACACCAAAAAATTTACGCACCACAATTAAACCACTTGGTCCTAAAACTTTTTCTATCCATTTCAACGATTTCAATACCAAATAAATGACGATTAAATTTATGAGTATCGCAATGAAAATATTGATGTCCTGGTAATTGGCTTTTAACGACATGATCGTGGTTAATGTTCCAGAACCAGCAATTAATGGAAACGCAATTGGCACGACACTTCCACTTTGAGGGTTATTGTCCGGTTTGAAAAATTCAATACCCAACACCATTTCCAGCCCAATTACAAAAATCACTATAGAACCAGCCACTGCAAATGATTTTACATCTAATCCCAATAGATTTAAAAATTCTTTTCCAATCAATAAAAACAAAATCATCAACGCACCCGAAGCAATTGTAGCTTGAGTACTTTTGATGTGACCACCCATTTTCTCTCTTAGTGAAATTAAAATTGGAATTGACCCAAGCATGTCAATTACGGCAAATAGTATAAAACTTATCGTAATGATTTCTTTGCCAATGATGCTGCCAAATTCTATCATAAAAAACTGCATTTCCGCAAAGATAATCGCTTTGTAGAAATGCAGTCTATTTTAAATTAGTTTACAATCTAGTAATTAAATCGAACACCCAAAGAAGCATTTAATTTCATCGCATTAAAACCATATGCTTCCGTGTAATTTGTGTTGGTTAAATTACGGATGTCTACAAAAAATTTCACTTTGTTTTTTGATATAGCATATTCAGTGTATAAATTCATCAGCCAATATGGTTTTAATTTAATTGAAATCGAATTATAGTTTGCATCGAAACTCAAATCCGTTCTCTCACCCACATAAGATGCACCTGCATTTACATAAAAACGGGAAGTTATTTTTTGAGAAACATGCAATCCCATTGTGGCTTTTGGCCTACGAATCAAATTAAAATAACTAGTGTCTTTATCTCCATTTTTTGTAGTTACTTTTCCGTTTACATAAGCACCATTTAATTTGATTATTGTTCCTTTGCCAATTTTTATATTTGATTCCAACTCAATGCCAGCATCGTTTTGCTTGTCTTGATTAATATAGAATGATGCAAATGTTACTGGGTTATAAAAGAAAACTATTGCATCTTTTACCATTCTTTTATACACGGTAATGCCTCCGCTGTATTTATTATTTTTTGAAAAATATTGAAATCCAGTTTCTATTGTCATTGCACTTTCTGGCTTCAAATTTTTATTTCCATACTCTGAAAAAAGTTGATACAGTGTTGGTGTTTTATAGGCTGATGATAGATTTCCGAAGATTTTAAATTTGTTATTTATAAGCATTGAAGGATTTACATTATACACAATGTTATTTCCATAAACAGAATGACGGTTAAATCTTCCGCCTAATTCAACATTGAATCCTTTTTTTGTGTTTAGTAAAAAGGCAATATAACTGCCCAATTGATTTTGTTTTAAACTGTCTTTTCCAAGGTTGCTTTCGAATGGTCCAAAGTAGCCAATTGAACTATAAAGTTGATCACTATTTGATTTTCTGTAATCCAAACCTGCGGTTAATTTCATGTTGTTATTTATTGGAAAAATTAGAAACGCATCTGCGAAATGTTCGTTACCATTATATATACCTTTGCTGTAAATATCAAACCCATTACGGCTTTTTGTCGAATCATCTATGTATGTTCTTTCGTTTTTATTAAAATTATACAACAGATTCATTTTTACTTTTCCAAAGTTGAATTCGTTTTTTATACCTACTTGTACGTTTTTATTTTTACTAAATAAATCTAGCTCGTCCGTAAACGCGCCTTGGTCGTAGCTTTGCCAAAAATTAGCATAACGGATATATGGTTGAATACGAATGTTTTTATTTGGTTTTATGCCAACTGATGCTGAGAAATTTTGCTGTGTATAATCATCATTATCTTTTCTAATAGAATTATTTTTAATACTATCCGTTGCCTCATTAATGCCTTCCGTTTCAAAATAAGCGCCGCCAATCGAATAATCTACATACTTCGAATTGCCACTAACGTTTACATCTGAACGATAACTGTAAAAGCTACCGTAACTGATTCCGCCATTTATACTTGCTTTTTTATTTGAAGCTTGTTTTGTTGTGATGTTGATTACACCTGCCATTGCATCAGATCCATACAATGTAGATTGACTTCCTTTTAAGATTTCTATTCTTTCAATTTGATCAACAGATAACAAACGGATATCGAAGTTGCTTCCAATTCCAGACGGATCGTAAACAGGCACACCATCAATTGTAATAAGCGTGTGGTCTACTTTTGCACCACGCAAATAAATGCCCTTGTCTTTTCCTGCATTACTGTTTGCCCCATTAATAAAAATTCCTGTTTGCTCCGTAAGTACTTGTGCTAAATCCTTTCCTCCACTGCGTTCAAGCTGTTCTCTGGTTATAACAGTTACTACTTTTCCGGTTAAAGAAGTTTTTGTAGGAAATTTGTTTGCGGACACCACAACTTCATTTAAAGTTTTTGTGCTGTCTTGCGCTTGCGCTGCTATGCTGATGAATAATACAGCTGCAGCAAAAAAATTCTTTTTCATTGTTAAGATTTTTTTACTGCCTCCGAGAAATAAATAATAGTTTTTACACCACTATTGGTAGAAATATAAAATGCAAAACACTTTACATCTCAAGCCTTTCTCCCGAAAGCTTTTGGATGAATAATTTTGTATTGGCAGGTCTTCTGACTTACACCTTGTTCATCGCCTTCCCATACAATTACAGTGGCATGAAGAATGAACAAATAAAAGTGTTTACAGCTACGGGGATAGTGTTGGAATTTCACCAAGCTTCCCTATTAATTCCGATATTCGGAAACCATTACAAACCAAAAGTAATTGTCTAAAACGGCATTATCAAAATAAGTTATGCTTGGAATGTGGATAAAGTTGGAGAATGTTTAATTCGCTAAGCTGGTTTAATAGTTTAATGGTTTAAGGGTTAATGCATCTTACTTTTTAGCATTTCCCTTTTCAATTTATAAGCATTTGTTTGCTTCCTAGTAATTGTCATATCATATCACTTGTTTGAAATTTGATTGGAAAAAATTAAATGTAAAATGTCGATCATCCTTAAACCTATAAGCCAGCGTAGCACTTTAAACCCTTAAACCTCAAATGTAAAATGTCGATCAACCTTAAACCCATTAACCAGCGGAGCGTTTTAAACCTTAAACATCAAAAAGAGGCTTCAAAAAAAAAGAGCCACTGAAATCAGCGGCTCTTTTAAAAAATATGACTAGTAATTAATCTTTCTTACAAGTTCCTGCTACTTTATGAAAAATATCATGAGCCATTGTAATTAAGTTTTTCAATTTTGCATCATCTGCTTTATCGTTTACTGCAGCCCAAATATCATTACATTGAACCATTAATTGTTGTAATAATTCAGTTGTTTCCTTTTTTTTGTAATCAGAAGGAACTTCAGATGCGAACCAAATTTTTGATGCACGATAAAGTTCAGATACTTTAGCTTTTAAAGGGGCTAAATCATTTTCTTCTGCTGGATGAAATGTTGCAGCCATGATTGTGTGAAATTCTTTCATTTCAGGCCAAACCTTTTTTTCTGTTTGTGCAAAAATTGAACCGGCAAAAAATACCATTGCCAATAAGATTGTGATTTTTTTCATGTTTGTTTATTTATAAATTATAAAATTTCTAGAAACAAATTTAAGAATAATATTTTATAACATTTAGATTAATTGGTTTTTTATTTATGGATAACCCAAATCAGTTTAAATAAAATCCTCAATCGTCTTTTTATTGTCATTATCGCATAATTTTGCTTCATGTTAAAAAGTATAATATTTATTTTTTCATTATTCATTGTTTCTTTTTCTACTACTGCACAACAGAAATGGGGTTTAAAAACATGCGTTGAATATGCCATTGAACATAATAAGGGTGTTCAACTGTCTGAAGTTCAAGCTAAAATCGCTGGTATTTCATATAAACAAAGCCAACTTTCTAGTTTACCAGGATTGAATTTATCTACAAGCGGTGCTTTTAATTCTGGAAACAATCAGGATCCAACTACTTTTAGCCGTGTTACCGAAAACTATCTTTCAGCGGGAATGCAGCTTCAATCTAGTACAGAAATATTTAATTTTTACAGCAAAAGAAATCGAATTGAGGCAAATAAATGGGAAACCATGGCTGCCGTAGCAGATTTTAATAAAATAAAATACGACATCGGTTTATCAACAGCAAATGCATATTTACAAACTTTGCTTGCAAAAGATCAAATTAAAATTGCTGCAGTTCAAATTGTACAAACTCAGTCACAACTGAATGTTACCCGAAAAATGATTGAAGCTGGCGCATTACCAGAATTAAACGGCATTCAACTTGAAGCACAATTGGCATTTGATAGCAGTAATTACATTACAGCAGAAGGGAATTTCAATCAAGCGAAACTTGTTTTAAAATCTTTTTTAGGTCTTGATGCTGCAACGCCTTTTGAAATTGAAACGCCGCCAATTGAAACAATACCAGTTGAGTCTATTGCAGATTTACAAGCCGAATTTGTGTATCAAGAAGCTTTGAAAAATCAACCTCAGCAAATCGGGAATTCATACAGAATAAAAGCGGCTGAAAAAACGATGCGCGCTGCAAAAGCCAGCCTGTATCCCACTTTATCCGCTTTTGGCAGCATCTCTAGTAACTATCTAGCATTTAAAAAAAGACCGATTTACGAAAAAGAAATAATTGGGTATCAATCTACCGGATTAATTGCAAATGTTGGAGGAGGGGTTTTTTATGATGTGCAAAGTCCGATTCTTACAAATGGCAACATTGCTTCTTATTTTAAGTCTGGGTCTTTAAATACACAACTAAAAGACAATTTTCGTAAAGCCATTGGGCTATCGATTAATGTACCTTTATTTAATGGAGGTACAGCCAAATCCAATTTTGAAAGAAGCAAGCTCAGCATTCAATCTGCTAAGTTGCAAGAGGAGCAAGATAATCTCAAATTAAAACAAGATATTTATCAAGCATATAATGCAGCAATAACAGCACTTCAGAAATTTAATGCCTCAAAAAAATCGGTCGAGACTAATATCAAAACCTATGACTTTGCTGGTAAAAGATTTAATATTGGCATGTTGAGTATGTTTGATTTGATTTCAGCACAAAATAATTTACTTCGCGCTCAATTAGAATATAGCATTAATCAATTCGATTACGTATTTAAAATGAAAGTGCTCGAATTTTATAAAGGCGCTGGATTAAAATTATAAATTGTTATCATTATGAATAAGAAAGCAAAATGGATTATTGCATTATCAATTTTATTATTGGTGGTAATGGTTGTTTTATTTAAAACAGGCGCTTTTGGTAAAAAAGAAGGCACAAAAGTGACCGCTGAAAAAGTTGTACGCAGAAACATCATAGAAATTGTAAACGCTAGCGGTAAAGTATTTCCCGAAGTTGAAGTAAAAATCAGTCCGGATATCAGTGGTGAAATTACAGAGTTATATGTTCAAGAAGGAGATACCGTTAAAAAAGGTCAATTACTGGCACGCATATACGCAGATATTTACAGCATTCAACGTGATCAAGCATCATATGGTGTAGATCAATCTAAATCTCAAGTTGCCAATTCTAAAGCGGCTTTAGATGCTTTGGATGCTCAACTCGAACAAGCAAAGAAAAATTTCGACATGCAAAAGAAATTGTATGACGAAAAAGTAATCAGTAAAAATGAATTTAATATTTCAGAAGCAGGATATAAAACAGCAAAAGCTAATTACACAGCAGCTGTGCAAAGCATCAATGGCGTAAGCGCTTCAGTAAAATCTGCTGAAGCTACGTTGGATAGAGCCAACAAAGATTTAAACCGTACTTCAATCATTGCACCAATGGATGGTGTGGTGAGTTTACTCAATGTAAAAAAAGGAGAAAAAGTTGCGGGCAACAGTTTTAATGTTGGTACCGAAATCTTGCGTATTGCCAATATGGACAAAATAGAAGTACGTGTAGATGTTGGCGAAAATGACATTCCAAAAGTTAAATTGGGCGATAGTGCACTGGTGTCTATTGATGCTTACAGCGAAAGAAAATTTAAAGGTGTGGTTACGCAGATTGCAAGTAGTAACAATGGCGCAGCTGCTCAACTTGGCTTATCTGCTTCAAGTACAGATGTTACGCAATATAAAGTTTATGTAAGACTGCTTCGTGAAAGTTATCAAGATTTATTGGGGAATGGCAGCTTCCCATTTAGACCTGGAATGAGTGCCAATGCAGATATTCAAACGCGTACTCAATATAATGTGTTGAGTGTGCCTATTAACGCAGTTACTACAAGAGAAAAGTTAGGCATTGAAAAGCAAGAAAAAACAGATGAAACAAACGTAACCCCTGCTATTTCGGTTGATGATTTGGATGTAGTCGTTTTTGTTTTAGCCAAAGATTCAAAAGTGAAAAAAGTAAATGTAAAAACAGGTATTCAAGATATCAACAACATTGAAATTACAGACGGATTAAAAG
The DNA here is from genome assembly GCA_027489035.1 of Chitinophagaceae bacterium. GTDB lineage: Bacteria > Bacteroidota > Bacteroidia > Chitinophagales > Chitinophagaceae > Ferruginibacter. The sequence continues at coordinate 313,812 of JAIYAN010000021.1, read as the reverse complement.
AAGGCGAAGAAGTAATTACTGGTCCATACGAAACGGTTAGTAAAAACTTGAAAGACAGTATGGAAGTTAAAGTGGTTGACAAGAGCGCACTTTTTGAAAAAAATTAATCATCCAAAGATTTATATAGTATTGAAATTATTTTATTCAACAGTTTTTCTTTTTTTGTTTTTTCAGGTGCAAATATTTGCGCAACAATTAAACTTAAATCTATCCATTTTAAATGCACAAAACGAAGCTTTCGAAAATGCAACAGCAGTTTTGATGCATTTGCCAGATAGTAGTATTGTTGAAAAAAAAGTATTGAAATCGAAAGACTTTTTTAATGTTCAATCGTCTTCAGACTATCTATTAAAAATCACAGCAGTTTCCAAAAAGAATTTCGAAAAGAAAATACGTATCAATTCACAGTCTATACAACTTGTTGTAGTGCTAAATAACAATGTTGAAGTGATGAATGCTGTAACAATTGTTTCTAAAAAACCATTGATGAAAGAGGAGGATGATAAAACTATTGTTGATGCAACTACATTATCAAATAGTAGTACTAATGCATTTGAAGTAATTGAAAAAACGCCAGGTACAATAATAGATCAGGATGGACATGTTTATTTAAACAGTACTACACCAGCAACCATATTTTTAAATGGCCGAGAGATGAAACTCAGCAGTGCTGATTTGGCTTCACTTTTAAAAAGTTTACCAGCCAATAGTGTGAGTAAAATTGAAATTATGCGAAATCCTTCGGCAAAATATGATGCAGCAAGTAGCGGAGGGATTTTGAATATTGTACTTAAAAAAGGCGTAAAAGTTGGAAGCAGCGGAAGTTTTAATATTGCAACATTTCAAGGCGTTTATAATACAAGCACAATCGGCTTTAACATCAATAATGGCACAACAAAATTTAATAATTACCTCAGCTATCAATTCACAAAAAAAATAGTTTTGAATCTATAATTTCAAATAGAAGTTTTGATATTGATAGTGTATCCGTTTTGCAAAATTCATATACCAAATATCCAAGCATTACTAATTATCTAAGTGCAGGTACAGATTATGCAATCAACAACAAATGGAGTATAGGACTTGATGTAAAATTTAACACCACAAAAAATGAAAACAAATCAATCAACAATATCAATGTTTCAAAAATAAATTTTACGCCTTTATTAGCAAAAAATAATTCAGATGTGCATAATAACAATAATGCTATTTTTTTATCAAACATTTTAAATTCAAAGTTCAAAATTGATACCATAGGAAGCGAGTGGACAAACGTTTTGGAATATTCGATTTTTACTTATCATAACAGTCAACAGTACACGAATAATTATTACATACCCTCGATTGCTAATTTAAATGGCGATGGCAATAATGACAATGATAAAAAAATATTTAGCTTTCAATCGGATTTGGTGTTGAAATCAAAACACGGATTTACATTTGAAACAGGTTTAAAATTGAGTAATAGCAGTAGCAACAACAAATCTCTTTATTATAAAGATTCTGCAAATCAAAATAGACAGATTGATTATTTTCAAACCAACACATACAATTATTTAGAGTCTATTAATGCTGCATATTTTCAAGTGTCAAAAACATTTTTTGGATTCACCATTAAACCAGGACTAAGATTTGAAACAACAAATATTTCGGGAAATCAAATCGTTCCGACTGATACAAATTTTTCAATAAAAAGAAAAGATGTTTTTCCATACGTTTACTTAAAGCACAAGTTGTTTAAAATTTATGGACAAACCTTAATGGCCAATGCGATATTTCGTAAAAGTATTAAACGCCCATATTATGAAAGCTTGAATCCTTATCCAAAATTCATAGATCAATATTTATACGAAGCTGGAAACCCTTCACTAAAACCACAGTTTACAACCAACTACGAATTCAATGTCACATTTAATGATATGCCTGTAGCTTCTGTTGGCGTTAATTACACAAAAGATATTTTTTCAAGTGTGATTTATCAAGATGAGTCAACAAAAATTGCATTTCGAACATTTGATAATTTAGGAAAGAATAAAGAGATGTATTGTAGATTGGTTGGTGGAATTCCTCCGGGAGGAAAATACTTTTTTTACATTGGTGGCTTATATAATTATAACGAGTATCGCGGTTTCTTTCAAAATCAAATATTTAATTACAATCGTGGCAGTTTTACATTTTTTACATTCCATGAATATAAATTCACAAAATCATTTACCTGCAATTTGCAAGGTTTTTTACGTTCAAAAGGGTTGCAAAATTTTTATGAGTTGAATACTTTTGGAGGGATGGTTGTGTCTGCAAATAAATCAATGCTAAAAAGAAAAGCGAACCTTATTCTTTCTATAAACGATGTATTACAAACTAATCGTGTAGTATTTCAATTTGATAGAAACAATCAAAATATAAATGGTAAGCGTATAAACGACACTCGAAAAATCGGCATTACGTTTAGATACAATTTTGGATTAAAACCGAAAGAAGAAAAGAAGAATGGTTTTGAAGCACCGTCGGAAGCGAAGGAGTAGATGCTAGAAGACATTAGGTTTAATTCACTTCGCTGGTTTAATAGTTTAAGGGTTTAAGGTTGGAAGAATTTTCCATTTATTAGCATCATTTATTTCAAAAATACTTCGTGTCTTTGTGCCTTTGTGCCTTCGTGTCAAAAAACTTCGTGCCTTAGTGTCAAATCTTCCCCCTGGGGGAAGTATTACTCTCCAAACATTTCTTCGGCTACCTCCACACTTTCCGGTTTTCCTACATCAATCCATCGGTTTTTGTTATGTTCAAATCCTACAATAAGATTTTTTTCGGCTATACTTAAATAAGTTTCTGTTAATGAAAATTTTCCTCGTTGTGGTATTTTCTCAAAAACAGTGGGTTCGAAAATCGCTACACAACTATATGCTAATGGATGCAATACTCTATTTTGAATAGATATGATTTGTTCACCTGTAGCATTGTTTTCCCAGCCACAAAGTTGATTGTTTGAATCAAATAAAAAATTTCTTGTTGTTTTTCTGTTTGAAACACCAAAAGAAATCAACGCCTCTTTTTGTTGATGAAAATGCACAAGTTCATCTATTGGAAAGTCGGTTAAAATATCTGCATTTAATGTAATGAAGGGATCTTCATTTTGAAGAAATGACTGGGCTTTTAAAAGTCCTCCACCAGTTTCCAAAACTTCATTTCGTTCATCGCTGATGGTTATATTGCTTCCCCAGCCATTGTTTGCTAATATGGTATCTATGATTTTATCTGCAAAATGATGAACATTAACCACCACATCTGTAATGCCATATTTTTGGAGGTATTCTATATTCCTTTGCAACAAAGATTTTCCATTTATGATAGCAAGCGCTTTAGGATTTGAATCTGTCCAAGGTTTGAATCTAGTGCCTAATCCGGCAGCGAAAATCATTGCTTTCATTTTACCCAGTTTTCGTTATTCAAATGTTGTAGTGTTGTCTTTACGCCAAATTTATTTTTCAAATGTCTTACCACAGCTTCTGCAGCGTATACGCTTCTGTGTTGTCCACCCGTGCATCCAAAATTTATTTCTAAACTTTCAAAACCGCGTTTGATATAGTCTTCAACGGTTATGTCTATTATATCGTAAATGCTATTTAAAAATTTTGGCATCAACGTTTGTTGTTCCAAATAATCTTTTACTGGCTTATCTTGTCCTGATTGCTTTTTATATTCATCTATTCTACCTGGATTTAAAATGCCTCTGCAATCGAATACATATCCACCACCATTTTTAGTTTCATCTTTTGGATATCCATTTTTTAAATAAGAAAAGCTTTGAACTTTTACAGTCAAAGGAGTTTCCTTATTTGCTTTGATATTTTCAAATTGTTGAATGATTTTATCACTTACTATTTTTTCGAGTAATTGCTCAAACTCTGGAAAATGAATGCCTATTTTTTTGTGCTGTAAAAAGTGTTTTAAATTTTGTAAGGCAAATGGAATACTGGTTAAAAAATGGGCTTTGCGTTCAAACAATCCCCTAAACCCATAAGCGCCCAATACCTGCAACAGTCGTATCAACACATAACCATTGTATTGATTTACAAAAGATGTTCTATCCAATGAAGTTTCAAATTGTTCATCTACACAATCCATATAATATTGCAACAAGCTATCTTTCCATTCATCACTCAAATTGGCTTTTGCTTGCCACAACAAAGAAGCTACATCATATTGTAGCGCGCCCTTCATTCCACCTTGGAAATCGATGAAATAAACTTCGCTATTTTTTACCATAATGTTTCTGCTTTGAAAATCGCGAAACATGAAATGCGAATAATCAGCATGTGCCAAATAATTGCTGATGGCTTCAAAATCGTCAATTAATTTCTCTTTATCGTATGGAATTTTTAAGGTGTCGAGGAAATAGTATTTAAAATACAAAAGATCACTAAAAATGGCTTGTTGCCCAAACACTTTGCTGGTAATGCATTTGCTGTAATCTAGATTTTTATCTCCATTAATTTGCAGATTTGACAGCGCTTTCAGCGATTTTTTAAAAAGATTATATACTTCTTGTGTATATCCTTTTTCTTCTAAAACATTCAGCAAATTTAAATCACCAAAATCTTCTTGAATGTAAATGGTTTTATCTTCGTTTATGATTAATATCTCTGGTACAGGCGCACCAGTATTTTTGAAATGTTTGCTAAAATAAATGAAGGTATCGTTTTCTTTGGTATTGTTGCTACATGTAGCAATATATGTTTTATCGCTTTCGCAGTATATTCTAAAATAGCTTCTATCGCTTCCACTTTGTGGGATATTTTCGATACGAGATATTGCTTCAGAATTAAATTGTAGCCAAAGTGATTTTATAGCCGATATGATATTTTCCATTGTAGAATTTGTACGTGTAAAAGTAGATAAAAAAATAGATGTTTGTGGTTTGTTGTTTATAGTTTGGCGTTTGGTGTTTGGAGTTTACAGTTTGTCGTTTGGTGTTTGGTGTTGGAACAAACCTCAAAAACCTCAAAAACCTCTTGTAAGGGTTGAAAATCTTTAAACCCAACTTCATAAACATCTAAAACTTCAAAAACCTCAAAAACATCTTTTCGCCCAACATCTTATTCGTTTTACTTTCTTTAAATATTTACTTTTGCACCATGTGCTTTCATTATTCTATTACACAAAAAATGGCTACAATCGAAGATAATCTTCGTGTGCATTGGGAAGGCCAAGAATGGCAACCTGTTTATCATGCTTCAGGGTTTAGTTTTTTGCAAATGCCCGTGATTACACAAGCTGATCCGAAATATGTGCAATTGTTCAATTGGGGTTTAATTCCTTCTTGGGTGAAATCAAAAGTAGATGCAGATAAATTAAAAGCACAAACATTAAATGCACGCTCCGAAACAGCATTTGAGAAACCTTCATTCAGGTCGGGCATAAAATACAATAGATGCTTGATTCCTGCTGATGGTTTTTTTGAATGGCGAGAATTTGACAAGAAAAAATATCCGCATTTTATTTTCATGAAAAACAAAGAAATGTTTTGTTTTGGTGGGATATATGCAAACTGGACAGATCGATTTACCGGCGAGTTGATTCAAACCTTCTCAATACTTACAACGGATGCAAATCCAATGATGGAAAAGATTCATAATTCAAAGAAACGAATGCCTGTAATAATATCTTCGAATACTTACGACCATTGGCTAGATAATAATCTTATGCCTAAGGATATCCAACAGTTTTTTAAACCTTTTTCTGATTCAGAAATGGCATATCATACCATCAGTAAGCTTATAACTTCCAGGGTTGACAATAGTAATGTACCAGAGGTTTTGGAAATGTGTAAATATCCGGAGTTGGAAGAAGTTTAAGAGGTCGTAGGGGTTGAATATATTTAACCCTTACTTTGGCATATTCAACCCTTACAAAATGTTCAAAAGGTTGGACAGCTTCCCCCTTGGGGGATTGAGGGGGCTGCCAAACTCCAAACTCCAAACCACAAACCCCAAACATTTGCTTCTTGAGCGTGGGCTAAGTATACCTACGTATGTAATTCTCCATAAAATACTTGATTTTTAAAACGGTTTTGTAAATATCTATGATGACAATCATAAGGGTGTTATGTTTGTATCAGATATCCAAAACAACAAAATCCAATAGCCTTAAAAAAACCAAAATCATCCAAACCAATGAAAAAAACCAATTTATCCTAAGAAAACCAACATGTCCAAACCAATGAAAAAACCAAGATTATCCTAAGAAAACCAAAACATCCAATCCAATGAAAAAAACCATGGCTTCAATATCCTAAAAAACAAAATCGATATTTAAGTATTCAACTGAAGCCATAAAAAAAATCCGATTAGAATTTCTAATCGGATTTTTGTTTTAAAAAACAATATTTTGAATTAGCTGTTTAGTTTTTGTTTTAGCGTTTCTATTATATCAGCAAATTTAGACACGTCTTGTCCGCCAGCTGCTGCCAATGTTTTTTGTCCGCCTCCACCGCCTACAATCATTGGACCTACGATTTCTTTGATTATTTTATTTGCATCTAGATTTTTGGCTGCAATTACAGTTTCACTGATACCAACTGCAACATTAGCTTTCCCACCGATGTTGCTACAAAGCACAATAAAATGATCATGTAAATGGTGTTTTACATCTGCACATAATTTTTTTAAAGCATCTGCGCTAGGCACTTCTACAATTTCACCAATAAAACTTACATTGTTTATGATAACATCTTTTTGCAATAATTCATTTCTGATGCCAACCAACTGACGCGCTTCAAGTGATTCGATTCTTTTTGAAAGCGTACTGTTTTCAGCAAGCAAACCTTCAATTGCTTTTTGTATGTCTTTTGGATTTTTTAAAATTTCCTTTATCAAGCTCAACTCATTGGATTGGTCTTGAATAATTTGCTCAGCAGCTGAACCAGAAACAGCTTCTATTCTTCTAACACCTGCGGCAACTGCTGTTTCGGTTTTGATTTTAAAATATCCAATTTCACCTGTAAAGCCAACATGCGTTCCTCCACACAATTCAATAGAGTATGCAGGGTCCATAATTACTACACGAACAGTATCGCCATATTTCTCACCAAACAATGCCATCGCGCCCAAAGCAATCGCTTCGTCTTTATGCATTGATTTTATTACAACGGCTACATTTTCTCTAATTTTCTCGTTTACAATTTTCTCCACTTTTTGTAATTCTTCATCGGTAACTTTTGCAAAATGCGAAAAATCAAAACGCAATTGTTGATCATTTACCAAACTCCCTTTTTGCGCCACATGATTGCCAAGAACTTGTTGCAAAGCTGCGTGCATAAGGTGTGTTACGCTATGATGGATTGAAATGTTCTTTCTTCTTGAAGCATCTACTTTTGCATTAACCTCACCATTTAATTCAGCAGGAATTTGTTCTGTAAAATGAATGATTAAATCGTTTTCTTTTTTAGTGTCAACAATATCAATCACTTGTCCACTCACTGATAAAGAACCGGTATCACCAACTTGTCCGCCACTTTCGGCATAAAATGGCGTTTTTGCCAACACAATTTGAAACTGTTCTTTTCCTTTTCCAGATACTTTTCTTGTTCTTAAAATTTTTGTTGTTGTTTCAAGTGTGTCATATCCGACAAATCCTTCGCTATTTCCTTCGTTGATGATTTGCCAATCTTCAGTATCTAATGCAGTTGCAGCGCGACTTCTGTCTTTTTGAATTTTCATTTCACTTTCAAATCCTTGCTCATCAACTTGCATGTTGTTTTCTTGAGCGATTAAAATCGTTAAGTCAATTGGAAATCCATAAGTGTCCAATAATTCAAAAGCATCAGCACCGCTAATGGTTTTTGTAGATGCAGATTGAATTATAACGGTGTCCATTTTTTTCAATCCTTTTTCAAGTGTTCTTAAAAATGCTTCTTCTTCTTCTTTGATTACTTTTCCAACAAATTCTTCTTGCTTTTTCAATTCTGGAAACACATTTTCGAATTGAGTTGCAATCATTGGAAGCAGTTGAAATAATAATGGTTGTTTGTAATCCAAATAAGAATAATAATAACGAACAGCCCTTCTTAAAATTCTACGAATTACATAACCAGCACCCGTATTCGAAGGAAGCTGCCCATCGGCTATTGTAAAAGATATTGCTCTAATATGGTCTGCAAGTACACGAAATGCAATACTTTCTTTATCATCTTTTGCTTGATATGTCTTGCCTGTAATGTTTTCAGTTGCTTTTATTGTGCCGCTAAATACATCTGTATCGTAATTGCTTTGTTTGTTTTGAATTACTCTAACCAATCTTTCAAATCCCATTCCGGTATCTACATGCTTAGAACTTAAAGGTTCTAATGTGCCATCTTTTTTGCGGTTATATTGTATGAATACGTTGTTCCATATTTCAATTACCTGAGGATGATCTTTATTCACCAATGTTCTTCCAGGTATTTTCATTCTTTCTTCTTCTGATCTGCAGTCCACATGAATTTCAGTACATGGTCCACAAGGGCCAGTGTCGCCCATTTCCCAAAAATTATCTTTTTTATTTCCGTAAATGATTCTGTCTTCAGGTACTAGTTTTTTCCATTCTTCCAATGCAATTGAGGATGAAGGAATGTTCTCTTTAGGATCTCCTTCAAAAACCGTAACGTATAATCTGTCTTTATCTAATTTGTATACTTCAGTTAATAGCTCCCAACTCCAAGCAATTGCTTCTGGTTTAAAATAATCGCCAAAGCTCCAATTGCCCAACATTTCAAACATGGTATGGTGATAGGTATCCACACCAACTTCTTCTAAATCGTTGTGTTTTCCACTCACACGCAAACATTTCTGCGTATCTGCAATGCGTAAATAAGGTGCTGTTTTATTTCCAAGAAAATAGTCTTTGAACTGATTCATCCCAGCATTGGTGAACAAAAGTGTAGGATCGTTTTTAACAACAATAGGTGCTGATGGAACAATTTTATGTTCTTTTGATTGAAAGAAATCCAGAAAATGTTGCCTAATTTCAGATGCCGTCATCATATTTGAATTGATTATGTGGGTTGTAAAATACAATTTGGGGTTATATTTGTAAATAGACACAAATGTAATCCACCGATTGTGGGTTGCAATTTAATGATTAAGGTTGAGTAATTAAAACCATAAGAAAGGGATTTATATCCAATGAAGAAAATAAAATACTTTTATAACACACATACGCTTCGATATGAAAAGCTAATTACACCATTACGGGTTAAATTGTTGCGCATATTTGGCTTTCTTTCTGGACTATTGGTTGCATCTACAGTAGTTATTTATGTGTATTTGAAATTCTTTCCAAAACCAAAAGAAATTGAAGCCAATAGGAAGTATGAAATTTTAAAGGAGAACTATAAGCAAATTAATGATAAAGTGAAGTTGTTACAACAACAAATGGCAGATTTGGAAAAACGTGATAATGAAGTTTATCGCTCTATATTTGAAGCCAATCCTTTACCTGACAGTGCACGTGCAAAACTCATCGAACAACAAAAAGAAATTGACAAGTTAAAAGAAATGGATGATAATGAATTGGGAAAAGATGTAGCCAATCAATTAAACAATATTAGTGCACGCATTGCTTTCCAATTCAACAGTTATAATAATATTTCTTCATTGATAAAAGGCCAGGATACAAAACTTGCTAGCATTCCTGCTATACAGCCGGTAAGCAATAAGCAATTGAATCGAATTGCCAGTGGATATGGCATGCGTATCGATCCGGTTTATGGAACGCCAAAAATGCATAAGGGATTGGATTTTACAGCTCCACAAGGAACGCCAATTTATTCAACCGGAAATGGAGTGGTAAAAGTTGCCGGCGCATCAACAGGCGGTTACGGCAATCATGTAGTTATAAATCATGGTTATGGGTACGAAACTTTATATGGCCATATGGTGAAAATTAAAGTACGTGCAGGCCAAAAAATAAAACGCGGAGAAGTTATTGGATGGGTTGGAAGCACAGGTAAAAGTACCGGACCGCACTGTCATTACGAAGTACATATTAACGGAAATGAAGTCGATCCAGTTTATTTTTTTTATAGCGATTTGAATCCGGAACAATATGATCGATTACTCAAATTAGCAGCAAGCGGAAGTGCAAAAAGCTTTGATTAATTTCAATTTCTAGTAAAATGAAAAAAAATACACCAATACAGTTGAAACAAACATCATTCAATTTTGATTTTCCGGAATCGGAACCCGAAAAAGTTTCAGAGGTAGATACAAAAATTGAAGCAGAAACAATTTCCGCAACAGTTGAAAAAATTGAATCAAATCAATTGACTGATCATAATTCAATTCCATTTGTAGAAGAAGAACCCGTTGCAATAGATTTTACGCCAATATTTGAAAAAAAGAATGAGAAAGTAGAAAAGAAAAAATCCACCAGGGGCAGAATGAAAATAAGTGAGATGTCTGCAACAGTTGATTTAATAGATATTCCAGAGGATGATGTATTGTTTTCTAAAAGATATTATAGCATTGGATTGGTATCTGATATGTTTAAAGTAAATCACTCTTTAATCCGATTTTGGGAAAATGAATTTGACATTTTAAAGCCAAAGAAAAACGGAAAAGGTGATCGATTATTTAGACCTGAAGATGTAAAAAATTTGAAGTTAATTTATCATCTTTTAAGAGAAAGAAAATACACGATTGAAGGTGCCAAAGAATTTTTGAAAAAAAGTAAATCTGCAGAAAAAAAATTCGAAATGATTGAAACATTGAAAAGTTTGAAATCATTTTTACATGAAATAAAAGCTGGATTATAAATCAAATTTGATGAAATTATTAACAACAATAGCATTCATTTTTTTTATGCAAACTATGAACGCACAAACGCCTTATACAATAGTAAAAGATGAAAAAAATCCTGGCGGTTTAATCTACACAGGTTTGATTAATAAGTATACCTTAATCAATGAAGCAAGTTTTACTTGGTATAATGACAATCAAAAAAATTATAAGCCTTCTACAGAATTATTAAATGGTTTTGAAGCTGCAAAATCTAAAGTTCATTTTGTGGTTTTTGGCGGCACTTGGTGCGATGACACTCAATTTATTTTACCTAAATTTTTCAAACTTCAACAGTTGAGTGGGATGCCAGATTCTTGCATAAGTTTTTTTGGGGTAAATAGAGAAAAGAAAACAATTGAAAATGTAGCAGCAGCATTTAATATTACAAATGTGCCCACCATTATTGTAATGAAATCAGGTAAGGAAATTGGCAGGGTAGTTGAGTACGGAAAATCTGGAGAGTGGGATAAAGAAATACTTGAATTGATTAAATAATTGAGGTGTTATTCACCACGTTTCCACCACCATCTGTATTGAAAATATTAATATCTCCACCAGCATTGGCTATTTTTAATAACATTGCATCTATTGTTTCTTTTATGTACAGGATCAGAGATTGTTTCAAAACAAAATAATCTTCAATTAGAATATCTGAAGTAAAATATTCTACAGTAATTATAGTTCCAGCTTTTGTATAATCAGTTATATACACTGAGCTTTTGGTGATAAATTCACTTTTGTTTTTCAAATAATTTTCAAGCAATTGTATGAATTCATTTATGCTTTTTATTTCATTATTATGACTCAATTCAATTTTGATTTCTGCTCTTCTTGCGTTACGCATACTCCAATTGTCAACCACACTATCCACCATTAGCTTATTGGGTACTGTAATTAATGTATGCTCTACCGTTCTTATTCTTGTACTTCTTAAACCTATTTCCTCAATAGTTCCCGTGGTATTGGTTTGATTGTTCACCTTCACAAAATCTCCAATAAAAAAAGGCTTGTCAAAAAAGATTATAAATGATGCAATCAAATTTTCGATACTTTCTTTTGCAGCTAAAGCTAAAGCAGCTCCAATAATACTTAAGCCTGTTAATACAGCACCAACATCAACTTTAAATCCAAATTTCAAAATCATTAAAATGCCAAAAATAGACACAACTGCTTTGGCAAAATCCCTGAAAAATACAATTAATTGATCATCACTTTTTTCATTGTTTTGTTTGGCTTTTACATCCAAAACAAAAGAAATAAAATTTATAAAGCTTCTTATAAAAATTATAAAATAAACAATAATGATGCTTTTGGAAATTTTGATTAAAATTTCATGAAAAGAAAAACTGTTGATGTTGAATTTTAACGCTTCCGGGAATTTCAAATACATCAAAGCCATAAATGAAATAAATACACTTAAAAAGGTGCCAAGCGGTTTAAAAACAAGATCTACAAAAATATTTTTCTCTACTGATATCCATTTCTGTTTGATTATTACAAACATTAGTGAAGCAAGATTTCTGGAAAGCCATTTTTTGCAAATCAACCCTGCTGATATAATGAGCAATACTGTTAGCAAACTTCCAACAGTGTTTTCAAAAATTATATTGTCTAAAAAATCCATAAAATAAAATTAGTTAATCTAAACGATAAATATTTAAGCCCGTTTTTGTTAAAATATAAAGTTTGTTGTTGATGAATTTCAATGATTTTATTTTTTCTGATAAAACCGGAAGTGCGTATTTTGTTGAGGTTAAATATTTCATTTGAACTACCTCCATAATTGAATCTCTAAATCCAATTAAGTAATTTTTTTCAATAGCAATATTGCTTAACTCTTTAATTGGGATGAGGCGACTAAACGCTCCATAATAATCAAAAATAAATACACCTTGTTCTTTATCGATTAGATACAAATGATTGTCTTCGTCTATTAATTTTTCTGCTGTAGGACCTATGTCAAAAAGCGTTCTAAGATCGGCGAATTCCAGCAATAACAAGCCTTTATCATCTAATTTTTTTATCTTAAAATTCTGTTCATCATAAATCCAAATATTGTTATCATAAGTGTTAGCAACTGCATTTACATCAAAGAATTGTAATGGTTTTAGCTCTATTTGATTTCGAAAAGAAAGTAACTTATCAAGCATTATAATGGCAGAATAGTTTTTGTAGTAGATCAATAATTTCAGCGGATTTTGCACGTCAATGGCACTTATTTTCCCAAACCGCTTTACATCATTATAAACTGCAACCAATGTACCATCAGGCTTTATTTTTTTCAATTGATCTGTTGGTGTTATCAAGTAAATATTGCCAATTGCATCAACATTAAACAAATTGAAACTTCCTTCTATAGATTGTTCTAGTTTAAATTTTTGTTGGAAAACCGCACTGTCATTTTGTAAAAATTGCGTAAAACCTTGATTGCAAAAAAAGAGAATAACAATAATAAATGAGGTTAAAAATCTTGCCACCTGATTATTTTTTATAGTATTTTAATTCAAGTGTATTGCCATCAAATTCAGCATAGGTAAAGTATGTAATCCAATCGCCTAAATTAATGTACCTGCTTTCGTTACTCAATTTTATATCTAGTGGAAGATGACGATGGCCAAATATAAAGTAGTTGTAGGGGTGTTTTTTTAGTGTTTCTTTGCAATAGATTACCAGCCATTCTTTTTCTTCACCTTCAAATATTTCATCATTTTTGCCTGTTTTTGCCCTGCTTTTTCTACTGAAATAATTGGCCAATCCTATGCCAATCATCGGCGGTAAAATGCCAAATAGAAATTGAGAAATTTTGCTTCGAAATATCTTTTTAATAAACTTATATCCATGGTCACCAGGTCCTAATCCATCGCCATGTCCGATTAGAAATTGTTTGCCCAATAAGTCAAATGCTTTAGGTTCGAAGAATACTGGAATGTTCAATTCTTTTTGAAAATAATCTTTCATCCACATATCATGATTGCCCACAAAAAAATAAACAGGAATACCCATATCGGTTAATTCTGCAAGCTTTCCAAGGATACGTACAAATCCTTTTGGGACAACCTTTTTGTATTCAAACCAGAAATCAAATAAATCGCCAAGCACAAAAATTTCAAGTGCATTGTGTTTTATTTCATCTAAAAACTGAATGATTTTTTTTTCACGTATCAAGCTAGTGGCATCATTAGGGGCACCCAAATGAAAATCAGATAGAAAATATATTTTTTTGGACAACAACAATTTTAATTCTTTTTAATTTTTTCCTGAAGGTATTTTAATATATCACCGGTAATGATTTCTTCCATGTCATTCGTGCTTCCATTATACCAATAAATCCAAGCGGTAAATTTATTGCCGTTTAGTAAAACTTCAACACGGTCTCTTCTGTAACTGGGCGTTTCGTTGGGTTCTACATTAAGTCCTTCATAATCATCAAGCTGCGCAATAACCCATTCAAAATCTTTATTGTCTTTTACATTATATAATTCCCCTTGAATAAAAACTTCTTCATCTGTTGGAGCCGCAACGGGGTAGGGCCCTTTATCAAAAAATTTACCATGTACCAAAGCATCACCTTGCAATTCAAAAAAATCTGAAATGTATTGATATGCGGGATTTCGAAATCCACTTCTTAGCGAGCCATACACAAAAAGCCGTTGAATATCTGTATTGTTATTTTCCATTTTAAAATTCAAGTTAATTATTCTTCCACTAAAAAGCAATATACTTCTTTAGGGCCATGCACACCTGTCACCAAGGTTTTTTCTATATCAGCTGTTCTACTTGGGCCACTTGCAAAAGTTATTAATGATGGCAATTGACTATTGGGATTTGATTTTATTGAACTAAAAACATCTTGTAAATCAAAAACAATTTGATTGGTGAATGCAATGCAAATATGTATTGGCGCATATACACTTGAAGTTCTTCCAAATGCTTGCTCACTACTCAACACAATACTGCCTGTACGGGCAACTAGATTTCTGCAATTTGTTATTGATACATCACAATCAGCTAAATCATCAAAAGGGGTGATATTTAGCGCGCTCAATAATGGCAATAACTTAGCCTCCTTACAATATATTTTCCCCCATCCTTTATGTTGTAAAAGTTGTTGGAATTGTTCAATCAGTTCAAGTTGATTATTTACAAATTTAAACTTGCCTTGTAAATTAGTGAATTGATGGGCAAATAAAATGGATAAGTCTTCTTCAGATTTGTGAAATACAGCTTGATTTCCATCACTTTCTGGAAAAGGCAAAGGCACTGGGTTTACCAATGCCTGTCTTATTTTCTTTAAAATATTTTCCTTTGGAGATCTAACGTCCATTTCAAAAAATATTTATGATGGTGTATTGTTGTCAGTTGAAGGTTCTGTTTTTTCTTCAGGTGTTGCATTTGGAACAATTGGTTCTTCATTGGCTACATCCAAAATTTTCTTTTCTTCAAAAGGACGTTTTCCAATTAATGTTTCCAAATCGCTTTTAAATAAAACTTCCTTAACAAGCAATTCTTTTGCTAACTTCTCAACGTCTGATTTCTTCTCTATTAAAAGATTTTTTGTTTTAGTATATGCTTCGTCTATTAATTTACGAACTTCTGTATCAATCATTTTACCTGTTTCCTCACTGTAAGGTTTTGTAAAATAATTTTCCTGAGAAGGATCATAATAACTGATGTTTCCTATTTTATCATTCATACCATATACAGTTACCATACTGTAGGCAATTTTTGTGATCTGCTGCAAATCATTACTAGCACCGGTACTTATTTTCCCAAAGAATATTTCTTCGCTCGCACGTCCACCTAAAGTCATACATATTTGATCTATCAATTGATCAGTGTTGTATAAATATTGCTCTTTTGGTGTGTATTGTGCGTAACCTAATGCTGCAGTTCCTCTTGGTACAATTGTAACTTTTAAAAGTGGATATGCATGTTCTAAATACCAGCCACATATAGCATGTCCAGCTTCATGATATGCAATGATTTCTTTTTCATCTGGAGAAATGATTTTATTTTTCTTTTCAAGTCCGCCAATTACACGATCAATAGCATCTTGAAAATCATTCATGTCAACAGATTCTTTATTTTTTCGAGCAGCAATCAAAGCAGCTTCATTACAAACGTTCGCAATGTCAGCACCCGCAAAACCTGGTGTTTGTTCTGCAAGTTTATGAATGTCTAATTTCTCTGAAGTTTTAATTGGTTTAAGATGCACTTTGAAAATCGCTTCACGGCCAACCAAATCAGGTCTGTCGATACCAATTTGTCTGTCGAAACGACCTGGTCTTAATAACGCACTATCCAATACATCCGGTCTGTTTGTTGCTGCAAGAATGATGATGCCTAAATCTGTTCCAAAACCATCCATTTCCACCAAAAGTTGATTCAGTGTATTCTCTCTTTCATCATTGCTCATCATTACGTTTTTCCCTCTCGCTCTACCAATTGCATCAATTTCATCAATAAATATGATACAAGGCGCTTTTTCTCTAGCTTGTTTAAATAAATCTCTAACCCTGCTAGCCCCAACGCCCACAAACATTTCTACGAAATCACTTCCACTTAAACTGAAGAAAGGTACTTGTGCCTCACCAGCCACAGCTTTTGCCAATAATGTCTTTCCGGTTCCTGGAGGGCCTACTAACAATGCCCCTTTTGGAATTTTACCACCTAGTGCAGTATATTTTTTTGGGTTTTTTAAAAAGTCAACAATTTCCATTACTTCCACTTTTGCTTCATCCAAACCAGCTACATCACCGAAATTGATGTTTACTTTAGTACCTTTTTCAAACAAGGTTGCTTTAGATTTTCCGATGTTGAAAATTCCACCACCGCCACCGCCGCCACCTGGTCCAACTTTGCGCATCATCATGATGAAAACAAAACCCAATAATAAAATGGGCAATAATGTACTGATCAATTGACTAAAAACTTCACCTTCATCTTCTGCTATTTTATTAACAGGGCGAACGGTTGGGTTTTTACTGTAATAATTGCTTAGTCCAAGTTCAAAGCTATTTAAATCACTTACAGAAAAATAAAATTGAGGCTCAGTTGATTTCGCAACTGCTTTGAATCTTCTTTCATCTTTAGCACCAATGATTGTTTTATAATACCCAGCTTTAAGTTTTAAACTATCTGGGGTAATAAAAACGCGAACAATTTTTTTATTGCGAATTATTTTAATGGTGTTGATATCCCCTTTGGATAACATTTCTTCAAATTGACCGGGATTTGTAATTACAATGCCGCCTACGTCAACACTTCTTAATAAATTATAAGAAATTAAAATCACAAGAATGATTCCGTAAATCCAGTATATATTGAATTTGCTTTTCTTTTTGGGATCTTCTCCAAATGGAGTCTTTTTTTCAGGAGGTGTTGATTGCTGATTCTGTTGATTCATAAATATATATTGCCGTTAAAATGATGGGTTGGGTTAAGTTATTCGTGATGAGACATTGATGGGGCATCGCTCCAAAGCTCTTCAAGATTATAAAATTTTCGAGGTTCTGGAAGCATAATATGAACAACAACATTAACATAATCAATCAATATCCATTGTTCTGCCTGGCGACCTTCATGTTTGTAAGGCGTATCGTCACATTTTTCTTTTACTTCTTTTTCTATATTGTCTGCGATTGCTCTAAGCTGGTTGTTGTTGGATGCTTCACAAATAATAAAAAAGTCAGCAACCGCTTCTGGGATTTTTCTCAGGTCCAAACTTACAATTTGTTCTCCTTTTTTATCCTGAATGGCCTGAATGATGCTTTTAATAATTTTACTGCTTCTCGTTAATTTGGCAGCTGGTTTTTTTCTGTCGTTCAATAAGTTCAAATTGTTCAAAATAGTTTATGATTTAATTTAATGAATTGCAAATGATATTTTTAATGAAAAAATAAATCAATTAGCTTGCAATTATATTCAAAAGTAGTATTTCTTTATCATTTGAAAGCGTATGGATTTAAACCAAATTAATTTTCATGTCATTCAACAGGTCGATAGTACCAATAAATATGCCATGGAAAAGGTTTCTGAAGGATTGGCTAATCATATGGAAGCTTGGTTTGCCATTGAACAAACAGATGGAAAAGGGCAGCGGTCAAAAAATTGGCAATCGAACCCTGGTGAAAATATTACATGCTCTGTTGTAATTCGCCCTCAGCATAGTTTACAAAAAAATCCCTTCTTTTTTAACGCATTCATCGCTTTAGTTTGCAGAGATTTTTTATCCCAACAACTTAAAATAGATGTAAAAATAAAATGGCCCAACGATTTGTTTATAAATGACAAAAAGGCAGGAGGCATTTTAATTGAAAATAGATTTAGCGGGGAAAATTGGAAATGGGCAATTGTAGGCATTGGAATTAACGTAAATCAGGTTGAATTTCCAGAACAATTAAAATCGGCTACTTCATTGAAAAAGGAAACCAATATAAATTATGACCCCTTAACACTAGCTAAATTGCTTCATCAGGATTTAATCTATTCGTTTGAAACGACAATTTCTATAAATGAAACCAGTGTTTGGGAAAGATATAATCAACATCTTTATAAAAAAGGTGAACATTGTAGATTTAAAATAAAAGGCATCGAAACCGATGCAACAATTAACCTAGTAAATAATAATGGATTATTGGTGTTAACTCAAAATGGAAAAGAAATCATGCATCATTCTGGTGAAATAGAATGGATACTTTAATAGAAATAAGTAAAAATTAAACAGTAAAAAGAGCGTATTAAATTCAATTACTAAGTACTAACCCACATTTTTAATCGACGCTTTCAAGTGTCAACTTCAATTTAATAATTTATTAATATTCGCAGATTCCTTCTTGTTTTATTATTAAGTCAATTTAAATTTTAAAAAATAAGTACAGATAGTAATTTATTGTGTTATTCGTTCATTTGTTTTTTTATATAGTCTACCTCAATATATTTATCTTTGCTTCATTTAAAAAAAGTCGAATTGAATTTTAAAATTCTATAATGTTTTGAATTTATGGCAAAGTATAGTTTGTTTTGGCCCGTCTTGTTATTAATGATGATTAATTTGTGTTCATGCGGCTTAACAAAAGGCAAGATTCTTTTCAAAGATCAACAAGTGTCTGTTCAACAATTAGATAGTATAAAGGATTTTGCGATTCAAAGAGTTCAAAAATCCGATCGAATCAATATTACGATAACTTCTACAGAACCTTCATTAACGTCATTTTTAAATCCTTTTGGTAATAATGCAGGGAACAACAATAGTGGCCTTGTTGGATTTTTAGTAGATTTAGATGGGAATATAGATTTTCCACTTTTAGGTAAGATTCAAGTGAATGGTCTTACCACCAAAGAAATTGAAAATATTATAAAATCTAAATTGGCTTTTTATTACAAAGATTTATTTGTGAATGTAAGTTTGATGGGCAAGGTTTATATTATAAATGGCAATGAGGGAACCACAATTAACATTACTAACGAAAGACTTACCATTCTAGAAGCGATGACTCAAAACTTGTCCAAGTCTGAAGCTAATGATAAATCAGATGTATGGATAATTAGAGAAGATAGCGGAAAAAGATATTTTTCAAAACTTGATTTAACCAGCAAAAAAATATTTGAATCTCCCTATTTTTTTCTTAGGAGCAATGATTTTATTTACATAATGCCTAGTAAATACAATTGGTTGGTTAGCCCAACAAGTCCTGTTAGATTAACGTTTACGCTTTTTATTTCTATAGCAGGTTTGATTATATTAATTACAAGGTTGATTATATAACTATTTAGGGTTCTCTAATTGGACACTTCTAAATTTATTGGTAAAGAAATAATATTTGTCAGTGGATTGCATTAGTTGAATTAAATGACAAAAATGACGGGAATGATAATATGTGGTTTTCAAAGTCAAAAGTTTAAAAGAAAATCAACAATTTTGACTTTTTAATTTTACATCTTGACATAAATATAAAAACATGAAAGAAGATAAAAACATTTGGGAAGGAAATAAAGCCAATGTTTCGGAACCTGAATATTATGTAAAAAACAATGCGTCTGCAACTACTGGATCTTCTTTTGATATTGATTTTAGAAGAATTTTGGCTTTGTGGCCATTCATTCTCTTATTTGGAATGTTGGGTTTTGCATTAGGAAGTATTTATTTAAGATATATCACACCTATATATACCTTATCAACAAGTATTAGCATTGAAGACAAATCAGAAATCTCATTAGGGCAAGCTTTTTTGGGTTCGTCAAGAGATCCATTTAATGATCGAATTGAATATTTTAAATCACCGTCATTAGCAGCTGAATTGGTTGAAGAATTAGGGTTGCAATATAAATCTGTTTCTCAAGGAAGGTTTAAAAACAAAGATTTTTATGGCATAATTAAATGGGAGATATTAGACCTAGCAAACCAAGATCCGCCAGAAATTAGTTTTTCAATTTTACCCAAAAAAAATGGCTTCCATTTCGTATCTGGTAAAGTTGAAGGCGATGGACTTTGGGAAATTCCTTTTGTATTGAATAACCACAAAATTGTAATTCACAAGTTAAAAGAGTTTAACAGCTTCACCCCTATATATTGCTATAATACCAATAAACTTATCGTTGCATTTGAATTAAGCTCTTCACTTGTTGTTGGTACATCAAAAGAAAGCAATGTGTTAACGGTTAATTATTCTGATATATCTGCTGAACGCGCCATAGATATCCTAAACGGGTTGACCAAATTGCATAGTGAGGCAATGACAAAAGATAAGTCGCTCGGTTTTTTACAAGCCATAAATTTTATAGAAAATAGAATTGATCCTTTAAGAAATGAATTGGATTCAATTGAAAATTCCCTTGCTTACTTTAAAGTGGAAAGGGGAATGATTGGAAGTACTACAAATGGAGATATATATTTGAAAAACGCTCAGAATTATGATAACGAGCTTATTAGAATTAGTATTTTAGAAAATACCATTAAAGCTGTAGAAGCTTACATCAACAACCCCAAAATAAAAGAAGCCGATTTGTCTTTTGTAGGAATTGAAAGTCCAGGTTTGCAAAACTTGCTTTCTCAATTTCAACAAATGCGTATGCAACGCGAAAAACTAGCCATGACTGCTCAATTAACCAATCCTGCACTTGAGTTGGTTGATAAAAATTTAGCTGAAATAAAAAGCAATATGGAAAATCAATTGCTTAATTATAAAAGCAATTTGCAAATAGCAAAAAATACGTATGAAGAAAAAATGAGAATGGCCAATCAGATGTTGAGCCAAATTCCTTTAGCAGAAAAAGAATTGATGGATAAAACCCGATTTCAAAACATCAAAGAAGCGCTGTATTTAACGCTCCTCCAAAAGCGTGAAGAAGCACTTATTGCGAAAGCCTCAATTACCGTTAATTCAAAAGTAATTTATCCGCCACTAAAAAATAAAGCAACGATTAAGCCTTCTAAAATAACCATTTTGTTTTCTTTCATTTTGGTTGGGTTGTTATTGCCGATTTTATTTGCCATTATCAAAGAAATAACAAACAAAAAAATCATTTCCAAAAAACAACTTCAAAACCTAACCACCATTCCGGTTATTGCAGAACTAGAGTTGGTACAATATGACGAGTCAACACCTTTTGTAATTGGTGGAAACAATCGTTCGATGTTTGGTGAGCAAATTCGAACATTGCGAACGAATATGGATTTTTATTTAATAAATGAAAATAGAACCAGCTATATTCTACTTACTTCAAATGTCAGTGGTGAGGGTAAATCATTCCTTTCAATGAATATTGCCAAAAGCTATTCACTTCAAGGAAAAAAAGTTGCCCTTTTGGAGTTCGATTTAAGAAGGCCAAAAATTTCAAAAGCATTGGGTATTGCAGAAAATAAAGTTGGAATTACAACAATGCTCACCGGTCGAAAAACAGTAGAGGAAATTAGGGTAAAAGTTATTGATGATGAAAAAGAAACGCTTGACCTTTTCCCATCAGGATCTGTTCCACCAAATCCACAAGAATTAATTTCAACAAAATACATGGTGGATTTTAAAAAATATCTTGATGACAATTATGATGTTGTAGTTGTGGATTCACCACCTTATGGAATCGTTGCGGATGCTCAAATTTTGGGCAAATGGGCAGATCTAACGTTAATCGTTACTCGTTTTAATCAAACCATAAAAGAGCAGGTATTAGAGATCAATGAATGGCGCGAAACTGGTATTTTTAAGAACGTTTCTATCTTGTTTAATGGCGTAAAAAATAGCGGATATTTCGGGTATAAATATGGCTATTATTACTACAAACGTAAATATGGTTATGGCTACTATTCAAGTTATATCAGTAACAGCGATAAGAAAGAAAAAAAGCCAGATTCAAATAGTTAGTCCGCTTATTTTTCTATTATTTAGCATAATAACATCAAATGCAGAGCATAAATAAACATATTATCGTTACCGGAGGTGCTGGTTTTATAGGAAGTCATGTGGTAGAATATCTACTGAAAAATGATTATCTGGTTACTGTTGTTGATAATTATGACTCGTTTTATCCAAAAGAAACAAAGCAAAAAAACTTATCCGCTGTTGTGAGTCATCCCAATTTGATTTTTCACGAATTGGATATTGCCGACGCCAATGCAATAGATTTACATTTAACAGAATCATATCAGGCTATTATACATTTGGCCGCCAAGGCGGGTGTTAGGCCTTCAATAGAAAATCCAATTGCTTATCAACGCACCAATGTTACAGGCACACAAAACTTATTGGAATTCGCTCGAAAAAAATCAATTCAACAATTTGTATTTGCATCATCAAGCAGTGTTTATGGGATTAATAAAAACATTCCATGGGTTGAATCAGATGGATTATTGAATCCGATTAGCCCTTATGCCAGCACAAAAATTTCTGGCGAATTATTAGGGCATGTTTATAGTCATTTGTATGGCATTCGTTTTATTGGACTGCGTTTTTTTACGGTTTTTGGACCACGCCAACGCCCAGATTTGGCCATACATGCGTTTTGTAAAAAAATATTAAATAACGAAACGATTCCTTTTTTTGGAGATGGAAATACACAACGAGATTATACATATGTAGATGATATTGTAACAGGAATAATTGGGGCTTTAAACTATGATAAAACCAATTATGAGATTATTAATTTGGGAAATAGTCATGCCGTATCGCTTGCCGAATTGGTAAATACGTTAGAAGTTGTTTTAGATAAAAAAGCAATAATCAATAAATTACCCGAGCAGCCCGGTGATGTTCCGATTACGTTTTCAAACATCGGCAAAGCAAAAGAATTAATAAATTATTCACCAACAACATCTTTAAAAGATGGCGTTATTAAGTTTAAAGAATGGCTAACTAGTCTTTAGAATTTTGTCTTTTTTAAACGGATATTGTTTTTAATAAAAATAAAAAATGCCTAAAATAAAAGTTTTACATATTGTTAAATCATTAGGCAGGGGTGGAGCCGAAATGCTCTTGCAAGAAGTATTACAAGAGCATGATTTAAATGTTTTTGAGTTTCATTTCATTTATTTTTTGCCATGGAAAAATCAAATGGTTGCTGGTATCGAAGCCAATGGAGGCATTGTGAAAATATTTCCAGCTACGAATAATATCCGCATCATTACTCAAGTACCTAAAATCATCGACTACATAAAAAAGCATGAAATTAAATTGGTGCACTGCCATCTTCCTTGGGCAGGTTTTGCTGGCCGATTAATTTACAAATTGCATAATGTCCCGGTTATGTATACCGAGCATAATATTCAAGACCGCTATCATTTTATAACTAAGTTTTTAAATAAAATCACGTTCAATTGGCAAACAAAAGTGATAGCCGTTTCTAATGATGTGGCGGACTCTATTCAAAAATCAATACATCCAAAAATTCCAGTTCAAATTATTTTAAATGGCGTAAACACTCAAACATTTGTTAGAAATGCATCAGATAGAATGGAAAAAAGAAATGAACTAGGATTGAAAGAAGACGATATTTTTATAGGCGTAATTGCCGTTTTTAGATTTCAAAAAAGATTAAAAGAATGGATTGAGTTATTTAAGTCAATTCGCGAAAAGCATCCAAATGTAAAAGGCTGTATTGTAGGTGATGGGATTTTAAAAGATGAAATCATGGCTCATTTAAAAGATATGGGCATGGAAAACGATATTATTTTTCCGGGATTGCAACCCAATGTAAAGCCTTGGATTTCGGCATTTGATATTTTTATGATGACTTCATCATTTGAAGGATTGCCGATTGCTTTGTTGGAAGCAATGAGTATGGAATGTGCCATTGTATCTACAGATGCAGGTGGTATAAAAGAAGTTATTAGATCTGGTGTTGATGGATTTACTTCTCCTATTGCTGAATGGAATCAACTCGAAAATCATCTCGAATATTTGATAAAAGATAAATCAGCTTTACAGAAGTATTCAAGCCAATCCAGACTTCGTGTACAAGAATCATTTAGCTTAAAGAAAATGGTTAAAGAAACTGAAGCGGCCTATTACGAAATTTTAAAAAATTAGTCATGCAGGTTGTAAAAGCTACATTGTCAGATATACCAGAAATTATAACGGTTTTAAAATCAAGTTTGGGCGAAGGTTTGCTGCCAAAATCTGCTGAATATTTCATTTGGAAGCATATTGAAAATCCATTTGGCGAATCAAAGATTTTATTGGCAAAAGAAAACAATCAAATCATTGGGGTTAGGGCTTTTATGTACTGGAATTGGGTTTGTGGAGCGGAAAATATCAAAACGGTAAGAGCCGTGGATACATCAACATTGCCATCTCATCAAGGGAAGGGGATATTTAAAAAATTAACCCTTCAAGCAGTAGAAGAATGTACCAAAGAGGGTGTTGAATTTGTTTTTAATTCACCGAACAAAATTAGCATCATTGGCTATTTGAAAATGGGTTGGTACGAAAATGGGAAGATGCCTATTTATATAAATGCAGGTAGTTTGTTGCCTCGAATTTATAATGAAAAATCAGCTGGTGTATTACTTTCAATCTATGATATCAAAGCATCTTTAGATCAACTTGATTCGGGTTGGGCTATACAAAATTCAAGTACACATTTTCATACAGCCATCAATAAAGCTTTTTTGAAATGGAGATATCAAGATTGTCCTGTCGCCAACTACGGAGCGGTGATTGAACCGGGGGTTTTCGGTATTGTTTTTAGATTGAAAAAAGTAAACAGATTTATTGAGCTTCGTATTTGTGAATTGTGGACCGAAAAAAATATTGGGGAAAAACAAGCAAAACAAGCGTACAAAAAATTAATTCGAAAAATTCGTCCAGCTGTTGTAACATGCGGTATTTCACCATTGTTTCATCATATAAAAAATAATCCATTGGGATTTTTTGGTCCGTTTAAAAAAGGCCCAACCATAACGTTGAAAACATTGGCGAGTAAACAATTAAATTCGTTTAATCAATTTAAACAATGGAATCCTTCAATGGGTTCAATAGAACTATTTTAGCTAAATGGAAGTAGTGCTCATTATATTGCTCATTTTACTGGTTAATGCTTTTTTCGTAAAGGTATTGAGCAGTAATTTTAAGGTTAAATCCGAAGGGTATCTTTGGTTATTATTTACAGTACATTTTATTTTAACCATCGCTTATATCCTTTATGCATCATCATCAAGAAGTGATTCGTTCAATTATTTCAATAAAACGTTGTATAATGATGATTGGTTTTCGTTTTTTAAATCCGGAACTAAATTCATTGGTTTTTTAGCATGGCCTTTAACCCAAACACTTGGGCTAGGATATTATTCCGTAATGCTTATCTTTTCTTACTTCGGTTATTTTGCTTCTGTATTTTTTTACTTAGTAGCTGTTGAAAATATCCAACTAAAACCAATTTGGGGTAGCTATACACCGTTAGAATTGGTCTTTTTATTACCAAGCCTACATTTCTGGACATCATCCTTGGGTAAAGGGAGTGTTATTACATTTGCAATTGGATTGTTTGCCTTTGGTTTAAGTAGAATTAATCGACGATTTGTTCCTACTGCAATTGGTGCTTTTTTAATCTTCATGGTTCGTCCACATATTTTACTCGCTATTGTTTTGGGCTCAATAATAGGTTTGTTTGTAACCAGCGGTGGGTTAAAGCCATTTTTCAAATGGTCGATTATAATCGTGTCTGTATTTTTATTTATTAATTTGAGTGGGAGTGTATTAAAATTTACCGATACCGATACACTAGATATTAGCTCCTCCACTACACTAAGTCATCGTACCTCTGAACTTTCAAAAGCTTCGTCGGGTATTGATATTAGTAAATATAATCTCTTTTATAAAGTTTTTACGTTTTGGTTTCGACCATTATTTTTTGATGGTTTAGGGGTGCTTGGATTTTTGGCCTCTTTTGAAAATTTGTTTTGCTTGATAATGGCATTTCAGATTATTAAATGTCTTGTTAAAAGTTGGTCTGGATGGAATGGTTATTTTAAAATTTCTTTATTTGCTTTTTTATTGGGATCAGTAATTTTGGCACAGGTTACCGGTAATTTGGGCATAGCATTACGTCAAAAAGCACAATTAATGCCTTTCTTTTTTATTTTATATTGCAAAGCGCTTTCGCTTAATCCCAATAACAAAAAAATTAGTAAGTTGTAGAACAAAAAAAATGATATGCACAATAGCGGTATTTTTTCAATTTCATTAGATTTCGAACTCCATTGGGGCAGTTTCGAAACGATGAAAACTATTCATGAAAAAAATCAACGTTATTTTTCAAATACTAGAAAAGTAATCCCTGAAATGCTGTCATTATTTGAAAAAAATGAACTGCATGTTACTTGGGCTACTGTAGGAATGTTGTATTTGCAAAACGCTAATGCTTGGAAAAACAATTTACCAAATCAAATTCCTACGTTTAAAAATCCTGAAGTGTCAGCATACGAATGGGTTAAGAAAAATGGATTTTCATCAGAAAACGATTTGGAACATTTTGCTCCGGAGTTAATTGATTTAATAAAAAATACGCCTTATCAGGAAATTGGTACCCACACTTTTGCCCATTATTTCTGTTTAGAAGAAGGTCAAAATAAAGATCAATTTAGAGAAGATATTAAAATGGCTTGCAAAGTAGCCTCTGAAAAAGGAATAGAAATCAAATCACTCGTTTTTCCAAGAAATCAATTCAACAAAGACTACCTATCCATCTGTAAGGAATTTGGGATTACATCTGTAAGAACGAATCCAGCAATATGGTATTGGTCTTATGCTGCTGATTCTAGTTTGATTAAAAAGATATTTAGAACAGGGGATGCATATTTAAAATTTCAACCCATTAAAATGGTAATGTTGAAGGATATAGATAAAAACCAAAACCCTTTGCAATTGCCTGCTGCTAGATTATACAGACCCTGGAGTGGAAGTTTTAAATTTCAAAATAAACTTAAACTCAATAGAATATTAAACGAAATGACAATGGCGGCAAAAAATAACGCCTATTATCATTTATGGTGGCACCCCGAAAACTTTGGGACTCATCCAAATGAATGTATGCACGAGTTACAACAAATCGCAAATCATTTCCATCAACTTAAAAGTAAATATGGAATGGAAAGTTTAACCATGGAAGAAACAACGAACAGAATTCTAGCTGTATAAAATCCTATTTCCTAAAAATAAACATCTCAATGCCAAAATTAGTTCGAATCACCACAGTTCCCGTTTCGTTGTTGGTTTTGTTAAAAGGGCAAATGAAATACATGAGTGAACATGGATTTGAAGTAACCATGATTAGTAGCCCTGGAGAAGAAGTGCCTAAATTATTGGAACAAGAAAAATGTGCGCATATACCGGTGATGCTTACCCGAAAAATAACACCAATTCAAGATTTAAAAAGTTTAATTCAACTCACTCGAATTTTAAAAAAAATCAAACCAGATATTGTACACACACATACCCCAAAAGCAGGATTGATAGGCATGTGGGCTGCGAAGTTAGCAGGTGTGCCCATTAGATTACACACTATTGCAGGATTGCCTTGGGTTGAATCTTCAGGAATTATGCGGAAAGTATTAATTTTTGTAGAAAAACTTACTGCATTTGCAGCTCATGAGATTTTCCCCAATTCATTTATACAAAAAAAATTCATGGAGTCGCTTAACATTGCAAATGGTAAAATGAAAGTTTTGGGGAAAGGATCAAGCAATGGAATTAACACTGATCATTTTTCAATAAACGATAGCATTCTACAAGTAGCTTTACATTTAAAAAATCAAACAAAACTTTCGTCAACAGGATGGGTATGGATTTTTGTGGGTAGAATTGTAAAAGATAAAGGGATTGCTGAACTACTAGATGCGTTTACTGAACTTAGTCTGCATTTTCCAGAAGATCAACTTTGGATGGTTGGCGCTCCAGAACCAGATTTAGATCCGTTGGAAGAGAAACATCAGTCAATGTTGAACAATCATCCGCAAATTAAATGTTGGGGTTTTCAGCAAGATATAAGGCCATATTTAGCAGCAGCAAAAGTTTTGACATTTCCCAGTTATAGAGAAGGGTTCCCCAATGTGCCATTACAAGCTGGCGCAATGGGATGCATGCTTTTACTCAGTGATATTAATGGTTGCAACGAAATCGTAGAAAACGGAATTGATGGAAAACTCGTTCCAACAAAGGACAGCACTCAATTGCTAAAAGCCATGATGGAATCGAGGTTGAATCCTGAGAAAACAAACGAATTTTCAAAAAATATACAACAGAAAATAATAGATAACTATAATCAAAAAACACTTTGGCAAATTTTGCTGAAAGAGTACGAAACACGTTTGAAAAATGTATAATTCACCTCAAAAATCAAATGGCATTTATTCCAAAATATTCAAAAGAGGAATGGATTTTATTGTTGCATTAATTGCATTAATATTATTGATGCCGGTCATGTTTTTATTGATTCTATTACTTTTAATTACAGGCCATAGGAAATTCTTTTTTGTACAGCAAAGGGTTGGTTATAAAGAAAAGCTTTTTTATTTAGTAAAATTTAGAAGCATGACCGAAGCGAAAGACGGAAAGGGGAATTTATTGTCTGACGAAATTAGATTAACCAATTTTGGAAAATGGATGCGCAAAACTTCTTTAGACGAACTTCCACAATTGTTTAATGTGCTAAAAGGGGATATGAGTATCATTGGTCCAAGGCCTTTATTGACAGAATATTTAGAATTGTATTCAGATGAACAAAAAAAGCGTCATTGGGTACGGCCTGGTATTACAGGTTGGGCTCAAGTAAATGGAAGAAATGCCATCAGCTGGAATAAGAAATTTGAACTCGATGTTTGGTATATTAACAACATAAACTTCCTTTTAGATTTTAAAATAATCTTCATGACCATAAAAAAAATCTTTGTATCAGAAGGGATTAATCAAAATGGGCAAGCAACGGTAGAAGCTTTTAATGGGAAAAATTAAATTATTATTATTTTTTCAAGCCTTATTAAATCAGTTTTTAATTTGACAAGTCATTTTTCCTGAGCATAACTTGAACTTATCTAAGAAACATAAGTTATCATTCAATTAATTCTTTTGTTTAATCTGTTTATTTAAAATTTATAATTACCTTCGTAGCGTTTCGAATTTGTTAAAATTAGGGTAAAAAATACTGTAAAGCGTGTCAAGAATTTGGTTGTCATCACCTCATATGGGTGAGCATGAAAAAAAATATGTAGAGGAAGCATTTTCTACCAACTGGGTTGCGCCTTTAGGACCTAATGTTGATTTTTTTGAAAAGCAATTAACTGAATATGTTGGGGTAAATGCAGCCGTATCTCTAAATTCAGGCACCGCGGCATTGCATCTGGCGCTTTCTTTATTGGAAGTTAATCAAGGAGATGTAGTATTGTGTCAGAGTTTCACATTTGCAGCATCTGCATTTCCGATAAAATATTGTGGTGCGGAACCTGTTTTTATAGATAGCGAAGCGGATACTTGGAACATAGATCCACAATTGTTAGAAAAAGCTATTGAGGATCAATTACAAACTGGGAAAAAAATTGCGGCCATAGTTGTTGTTCACTTGTATGGAATGCCGGCCAAAATGAACGAGTTGTTGTCGATTTCTGAAAAATATGGGATTCCAATTATTGAAGATGCCGCCGAAGCATTGGGGAGCAACTACAATAATAAAGCTTGTGGCAGTTTTGGAAAAGCAGGAATTTTAAGTTTTAATGGAAATAAAATCATAACAACTAGTGGCGGTGGTGCTTTATTGAGTAATGATGAAACGTTAATTGCCAAAACAAGACATGTTTCTGCTCAAGCAAAAGATCCAGCACCTTATTACTTACATACCCAAATTGGGTATAATTATAGATTAAGCAACATATGCGCAGGAATAGGAAGAGGTCAAATGGAAGTATTGCCAGAGAGAATTAAAAAAAGACGAGCAATATTTGAACAATATAGAACTGGATTGTCGGGAGTTGAAGGAATATCTTTTTTAGAAGAGCCTAATGGATTTTTTTCTAACAGGTGGTTAACTACCATTGTTTTTGATGAAAAATATTTCAAATTGGGTACAATAGAAACATTACGACAATACCTTGAAACGCTAAACATAGAAACAAGACCACTGTGGAAACCATTGCATCAACAACCGGTTTTCGCAGATTGTAAATCATATAACAATGGAATTTCAGATAGGTTGTTTGATACCGGACTTTGCTTGCCAAGCGGCTCAAACTTATCTGAATCAGTAATTGAAAATGTGATTAATGAAATAAAAAAACATTTAGAGATATAAAAATTAAATGCAAGAATCAAGAAAAAATATTATTAGACCTTCACAATTGGTACTTATAGGAGACCAGTTGTTGGTTATGCTTGGTTTATTGTCGGCAGTTTTGGCCAATTACCGTATTTTGTCTATAAATGAATTCCCTATTCACACGATTGTTTATCGATTGTTTTTTCATCTTGCTTTTGGTGTTTTTGCCTGGGTAAGTTTTGGTATTTACAAAAAAGTTATTCGCTTTTTTAGCAGTAAAGATTTTCTAACACTAACGTTCATTATTTTTTTAATCCATGTTTTTAGCATAACAATAGGCATTTTCTTTTCAGAAAAAAATCAATTAAAACCTGAGATTTTTGTTATCAGCTTTTTTATTACAACTTGCTATATTATTGGTACTCGTTTAATCATAAGCTACCTCTATTTTCATTACCGCAGAACAAAATCGGTAAATCAACCCAAAAGGTTGCTGATTTATGGTGCTGGCGAAATGGGGGTTTTTCTAAAAAAATCAATCAATAGTTTATATCAAGATGAATTTAGTATTATTGGGTTTTTAGATGATGACAAGAATAAAATCGGTCGTTTTATTGGAGGAATACGTGTTTATGATGCGTCTACTGAATTAGGCACTACCATTGATAAATATAATGTTACAGATGTTGTTATTGCTAATAATTCAATTTTGCCAGCAAGAAAAGCTAAGTTTCTCGAAGATATTTTACCCTATAATTTGAAGTTAAAGGAATTGTCGTCTGTTCAATCATTATTAGACAATGGCTTTAAATTTGAAAGATTGGCATCAATTGAAATTGGTGATTTGATGAACAGAAAACAAATAGAATTGTATGATGCACATGTTGCAGATAGTTTAAAAACCAAAACAATCTTAGTTACAGGTGCTGCTGGTTCAATAGGCAGCGAAATAGTTCGTAAACTTTCAGAGCATGACGCCACATTGATTATTTGTGTAGATTTTTCTGAAAGTGCTTTGTACGATCTTGAACAAGAGTTAAAGCGCAAACATCCATTGGTTCAATATAGATTTATTCTAACAGACATTCGAAATGAAGAATTAATGGATAGGATTTTCGATCAGTACAGACCTAATTTTGTTTATCATGCAGCAGCGTATAAGCACGTTCCACTGATGGAGGCGTTTCCTTGGGAAGCGGTACAAACAAATGTATTTGGAACACAAAGTATTGTTAAGAAATCTATTTTATATAAAGCAGAAAAATTTGTTTTCATTTCTTCTGATAAAGCGGTAAACCCAACAAGTGTAATGGGTGCAACTAAGCGACTAGCTGAAATAATTGTTCAAGCAGCAGAAGGTGGAAATAACAATACGTCTTTTGTAGTAACCAGATTTGGAAATGTATTGGGGTCAAACGGATCCGTAGTTCCATTGTTTAAAAAACAAATACAGGCGGGAGGCCCAGTTACAGTTACGCATCCAGAAATGATAAGATATTTCATGACCATTGCCGAAGCGTGTCAATTGGTTTTGGAGGCATCTGTAATGGCTGATGGAGGAGAGGTATTTGTATTTGATATGGGCGAACCAGTTAAAATTGTAGATTTGGCAAAAAACATGATTCGTTTAGCTGGATTTATTCCCGATCAAGATATTAAGATTAATTTTATTGGACAAAGACCAGGAGAAAAGTTGTACGAAGAGGTATTTGCAAAAGATGAAAAAATGAAAGAAACCCATCATGAAAAAATCATGATAAGTACCGAAAATAAAGTAGATCAATCTGATGCTGATATTATCATTGAAAAATTAAAATCATTAGAAGGGTTTTACGAACCAGAATTATATAGAGATTTAATAAAAATGCTTTTACCAGAATTTCAATCAGTTAAAGGCAACGTTCAAATCGAAAATTACATAGCAGGCAATAAAATAAATCAATACAATCTTCAAAACTAAAGAAAAATAAAAATTATGAAAAGTCAGAAAATTCTGATCGTGGTTCTTTTCCTGATCTCATTTAATGCAATTGGACAAAATGCAAGATTCTCGCAAATTTGGTCTGCACCAATTCAGTTTAATCCAGCACTAACCGGTAGGTTTGATGGACGTGTTCGCGCTTCTGTTTTATCAAGCTGGCAAAACGCAATTGCACAAGATTCTTCTGTATCCAAAAAAACCGTTTACATGAATCATCAAAATGTGAGTATTGACATTAAACTTGGAAAATACAGAAGTAGTGGTGATGAAAATCCTCAAAATCAGATGGATAATGATAATGAAAATGTAGAAGCTGGGAAAGATAAATCTGGTAACAAGAAAAAAGTGACTGGATATTGGGGAACGGGTTTTAATTATTATACATACAGTCATGAAACTTCGCCTATAACGGCTAAGTTTTATTCTTTGTCTCTTGCACGTCATTTTTATACAAAATCAAATAGATTATTTGGGTTTGGAGTGCAGTTTACCAATGCAAATGGTGTACTTGATGAAAGCAAAGGAAAAGCATTTAACAAAGAAATTACTGGAGGCGCATTCCGTTATCCATATAAATATGGAAATGCAGCTGGAGATAGATCAGGATCTCAAACGTATACAGATGTGAACATAGGAGCATATTATGGAAGAGTTACAGAATCAGTGATGTTTGAATTAGGAGGAGCGATGCATCATTTGTTTTATCCAAAATATGATGCAAGTGATGTAGAAGATGATGATAATCCATCATTAAGACATAGAATAACTGCACATTCATTATTACGTGTTCGATTTAATGACCAGTGGGGATTGGTTCAAAAAAATATGTTCTGGAAAGAGGGTTTATATCTCCGCAGTAGAAATACCGACGACAACTTAGAAATTACCGCTTTTTGGGCAGGTTTAGAATTGTATAGAACTGATCCAAAAGGTAAGATCAACCCTAATTTTGGTTTTTATACGCGTAATTTCCAAACGATGATGCCTTATTTGAATTTAACATGCGGAAGAATTATCAACATAAGATATTCTTATGAGCACCCAATCAATTCGATTAGATTCCCGGCATATAGTGCAAAAAGAAATGAAGTGTCATTGATTGTTACAGCAGGTCGTCAAACAAACCCAGGAACAAGATTTTATAAAAAATTGAACTTCTGGTAATAGAATAGGTTTTAAAATAAAAAAATACATCGTACTCAAATAAATTTATCATGAAAAAATTAATTTTCTTTTTTACAATTGCTTTGGCAGGTGCTAATGTATATGCACAATCAAATGTAGAAATACTTGGAGCTAATATTAATTCTGCATCTGCTGAATTAAGACCAACTATATCTTTTGACGGTAAAAAACTCTATTATATTGTAGAAGGGACTATCATAGATGAATCTAAAACAAAGAAATTTGGTCAAAGTGTTTGGTATTCTGAATTAGATGCTAAAAAAAATTGGGGTAAGGCTGTAAAATGTACAGCACCTATAAACGGGCAATTAGAAAATGCTGTTTTTTGGATTTCGCCAGATGGAAACACCGTTCTAATAAGAGGTGCCTATAAAAATGGCAAGTTATCAGGCAAAGGATTTTCGTTATGCACAAAAACAAATGATGTTTGGGGCGAACCTAAAAAATTAAACATTTCAGGTTATGCAGGGATGTCAATTGATATTTATTCTGGTGCATCAATGAGTAGCGATGGAAAAGTTTTATTCCTTTATTTTTCTGAAGAAAAAAATAACGACAACAACGATATCTATGTTAGTAAAAATATAGAAGGGGATAACTGGTCAGTACCCGTAAAAGTAACCATGTTGAGCAATGATGATTACGACGAAATTTCACCATTTGTTGCAGCAGATAATACCACTTTATATTTTTCCAGTAATCGACCAGGAGGTCGTGGCGGACATGATATTTGGATGACAAAAAGATTGGATGAATCATGGTTAAAATGGAGTGAGCCAATAAATTTAGGGGACTCTGTAAATTCTGAGAAATGGGAAGCTTATTTTTCTACTGATGCAGCAGGAGAGTACGGATATCTTTCAACAAGCAAAAATTCAATAGGTGAAACTGATATTGCGAAAGTGAAACTTAATAAATGGCAGCAAGCAAAAACTTTTGTAGAATTAAATGGCAAAATTATAAATGCTAAAACAAATAATAATGTTGATGCTAATTTAACTTACGATGTAATTTCTGATGAAGGGGTTAAAACAGAAAAAGTTCCTGTTACAAATGGCAGCTATAGTATTTCATTACCTTATGGTAAAAAGTACGTAATCAAATCAAATGCGGATAATTATTATGAAGTTAAAGACACATTAGATTTAATGTTAGCGGATTTAAATAAGACAGTAAATCGTGATTTTTATTTGGTACCAGAGGTTGTTATCAATGATTATAACGACACTTTAAAACTTGATCAAGATGGCAATATTGTGGAACGTAAAAGAATCAATATTGATGAAAATTTAACTGATTTAAAACCAGGAGAAATATTGGTAACCAACAACATTCTATTTGATTTCGGGAAATCAGTCTTACGCGAAGAATCATATGTTGAAATGGATAAAATTGTTAGGATGATGCGCGCAAATCCGAATATGAAAATAGAATTGTCGGCATATACAGATGCCATTGGAAGTGAAACAAGAAACCAAGAGGTATCAGAAGATAGAGCTGCTTCAGTAAAACAGTATTTAATGTCTAAAAATATTGAAGGGAATAGAATTACAGCTAAAGGCTTTGGAAAGAAGAATCCTATTGCATCAAACAATACTGAAGAAGGGCGTCAAAAAAATAGAAGAGTAGAATTTAAAATACTCGAAAAGTAAAAACTTAAATTTATTTCGATAAATATAAAAAGGCATTCAAGAAATTGGATGCTTTTTTTTGATGCTAGAAGGTAAAAGGTTTAAATCGCTTTACTAGGTTTAAAGTTTAATGGTTTAAAAGTTGGGATTATTTTACCTGTGTGCTATTGAACTTTTGAGTCCTTTCATTTGAAAAACTAGAAACTAACATTAAATCGCTTTGAAGTTTTAAAGTTTATTGGTTTAATAGTTGAAAGCGATTTTAGTTTAATACCGTATTGCCAAACGAAACGAAATATTAAACCATTAAACGTCTTAAACCATTAAACCTCACAAACCTCTCTAACCCAATCTTACCGATATCGGCAATTCAAAAACAAAAGTAGAACCAACATCAACAGTACTTCTAACATGTATCGATTGGTTATGCGCCTCAATGATATGTTTGCAAATAGAAAGCCCTAGTCCACTTCCGCCCACTTTTCTGGTGCGGGCAGAATCTGTACGATAAAATCTTTCGAAAATTCTCGAACGATGTTCTTCTGCTATACCATAACCATCATCTGTTATTTCAATTAATATTTTTTTGCCTTCCACTATATAAAAGCCTGCTTCTATAACCCCATTTGATTTTCCGTATTTTATAGCATTGTCAACCAAATTAATCAGTACTTGCCTGATCTTTTCTTTATCCGCATGAACATTCAATGGCAATTCGCAACCTCTTTTTATTGTTAATGAAATTTGTTTGTCTGAAGCCTTCAAATAAAGGGAATCATATACTTCTTTAATTAAGTTTTGTATGGTAAAATTCTCTAAAGACAATTTGAGTTCGCCACTTTCTAATTTTGATATCTCATCCAAATCGTCTACTAAATTCACTAAACGATCGATGTTTTTAGAGGTGTTTTCTAAAAATTTCACATTAACATCAGGGTTGCTAATTGCACCGCTTAATAAGGTTTCTACATACCCTTGTATTGAAAAAATTGGTGTTTTTAATTCGTGGCTTAGATTTTGTAAAAACTCTCTTCTAAATGCTTCGTTTTCATGCAGTTTTTCAATTTCATTTTTTCGTTGTTCCGCCCATTTTTGAACATCAATTCTTACCTCTTCTATACTTTTTTGAGGGAGAAGATTTTTATAATAAAACTCTTCTCTTTTCGAAGCTTTTGTTTGTGAAATTAATTTGTAAATCAGTTTGATTTGTCGATAGATAAATAGCTTTACAATATATCTAATTAATAAAAAACAAAAAATAAATATTGAAATCAGTGCAACAACAAACACCCACCAAATTGGCTTTAAGAAGAAAATGAATCCTGAGATGGGTAAAGAAATGGCCGCACTGCAAATTGCAGCCAAATTATTTGGAGTGATATTTTTTTGAGGAGTCATCATCAATTTTCTTTTAATTTAAGTCGCTTGCTTTATAATTTGCATTAAAAATACAAACATATAAAAGACTAAAACGAAATAATTAAAGTTCAAATTTATAACCAACTCCCTTTACTGTTTTAATACAGTCTAAATTAAGCTTTTGACGAATTTTTCTGATGTGAACATCTATCGTTCTGTCACCAACAATTACCTCAGTTCCCCATATTTGATTTAATATCTCGTTTCTTAGGAATACTTTGCTTGGCTTAGAAGCCAATAACGACAACAATTCAAATTCTTTTCTGGCAAGACTTATATCTTCATTTTTATAACGAACGCTGAAATTTTCTCTGTTAATAATAAGTTCTCCAAGATTAATGTTGTGGTCTATTTCCTTTGAAACCCTTCTAAATAAAGAATTTACTTTACTCATTAATACTTTCGGACGAATGGGTTTTTTTAGATAATCATCTGCTCCAATTTCTAAACCCTTCACTTCAGCAGTATCATCACTCATGGCAGTCAAGAAAATAATTAGTGTAGATTTAAATGCTGGCAACATACGTAACACACCACAAACTTCAATGCCCGTTTTTCCTGGCATCATCACATCCAAAATAATTAAATCTGGCAAAAATGATTTTGCTTTTTCGATTGCTACAACGCCATTGTTAGCGGTTTCAACCATATATCCTTCGGCTTCTAAATTGAATTTTAGAATATCAAGAATATCCTGTTCATCATCAGCAATTAAAACTTTTTTCATGTTAATTTTTGCGATTATTAGTTTTAGGATGTCTCTTTCTTAAACGGCTAATTTCACTTTTTATATTGGCAAATTTAACACAATGACTTCACCATAGTAAATTTTAATCAGGATAAAGGTATTATCAAATTGTTAATGCAATTTATTTTTATTAATATTATGCTTGTGAATAATGAAGATGAAGAAGTAAATTGCATCAATTGTTTAGAATTATGATTTTTAAAAATCTATCTTTCTTGGTTTTGTTTACATTGGCATCTTTTGCTTCATTTGCAATTGCGGATACTACGAATGTTCCCGTTTATCGTCAATATTTTCACGATAAAATAAATAACGAACAAAAACAATGTGATCGAGTTGATGGAATACTAGACAATATGTTCAGGGTCGGAAACAATGAAGAAGTGAATCTTAGAATATCTGATGTGTTGTTTCGGAAGGTTGATGAACTACAAAACTGGGTTGAACAAAATAATGCCATTGAAAAAAACAACGACAAAATTCGTTATTTAGGTTATATCGAATCAGTGCTTAAATCTTTCAGATTAGCTTGGGCAAAAAAAGAAATTACGTCTGGTGAATTACCAAAACTAATTGAAAACTTTACAAAAATCATCAAATCTGCTGAAACGGAAAACAGTTTGCCACTGCATTTGAAAGATATGCCATACAGCATAGTAAAAATAAATGCCAATGTTTTTTCTGATAACAAGTCTTACAAGGAAGCACAAAAAATTTTGTACTTTAAATATTGCAATCTACATCCTGAAATTATCCTTACAACCATTCTGCCCTATGTTAATGAGCCATTTGCAGACAGTTTGATAAACATAGCTTGTGCATACAGCCCCGCTCAATTATACACATATGCGCAGTCGTTAAATACACCCGAGGGAATACTGATTCATCGAAATAAAAGTAAGTTGGTTAAAATGGTTGCTACTTTGAGCCAAACACCTAACGCATTAATGTATTTCCCTTTTTTAGATGATTTACTTTCTGAAAAAAAATCTACAGCAGACATTCAAAAATATATTGGTGATGGAGAAAATAATTTCGATAGTGTGGGCTATTATAAATTATTGGTAAAAACTGAAATAGAATACTTTAAAAGAATGTCATCTCCTGCGAAAGATACACCCATTGCCATGTTTGGTCCAAACGGACTGAGAGAAGTTTTAAAAGACAGAGCAATTAGACATTTTATCACACCTATAAATACCCTTCACGAACAGTCTAATTTAAATGTAAGAATGAAAGCCATTGATTCGTTAAATGCAGCAGACATTTACTATATGGTTGTAATGGGTGAAAATGATATTTATACATCTAGTTTTAAACATAGTTTTTCTAGAATGTTGCAGCGCATAGGTTCAACACCTAGATGTGATTCTTTGTTGCTTTCTGTAAAATTTGATTATTTTAAAAAATTCATAAAAATAATTGCAAACTTTAACCGACTAGATACTTTTTTGAAATGTATGCCAAACCAAAGTTCTGCATCACTCATGAAAGCATTCGTTTCTAATTTAGATAAATCGGGAAGTTTGGAAGATGCTACTGATGTGGCTGATTCATATAGTAGTATAAACAACATCGCATTACGAAAAACCATTTTAGAAAATATAGCAGATAATGAAACAGAATGTATAAACGATAACAATGAAAATGGAGCTTTAATTTATTACCTACTTAAAAATATTTTTTTGTCAGAAGATACAGCCAATAATGTTAATCTCTCAGAAATTGCAAATATTCCTTCTATTTACGAATTAAAAAATTCCAATCTACAAGATGATAGCGCCCGAATTGTACAACAGGTTTTCTTTTATGGCGATGAAGATGGAAAAACTTTTTTTCCGCCATTCCTCAATTCTTTTCCTTTAAAAGATTGGAAAATAATCAAGAAAAAAGAATGGGTGGAAATAAAATCAATAAAAGGAAATGTGTGGGTGTTTGCGAATTTACCTTTGGATTATGATGCAAATCTAGATGATAGTGCGCAAGTACATTTGAATCAATATCTCGAAGAAAATGAAATCTATCCCAATATTGTTATTCACCGCGGACATAGTTATTGGCTGCCTGGAACAATTGCCAGAATGCCACTTAATGCAAAAATCGTGCTTTTGGGTTCTTGCGGAGGCTATAAAAATTTAAAAAAGATATTAGAAACTTCACCAGATGCACATATCATTTCTACAAAAGAAATTGGAGCTGGAGATATCAATAGGCCAATCATGAACTACTTAAATCAATCATTATTGAATAGTGATAAAATTGTTTGGAAAGACATGTGGCGTTCATTATCTACTACGTTTAATCAGGATAAAAATAAAGCCATTCGAGAAAGCTGGGAAAGCTATATCCCGCCATACAAAAACCTCGGCGCCATTTTCATAAAAGCGTACAATAAAAAAATGGAAAGCTATTAATCTGGATTAATTTCTGAATTAATTCTACTTCTGTTTAACTTTGAAAAATGGATAACAAACCCTCTCCCAAAAAGAATTTCAACATAGAACAACTTAAAAGGGTGCTTGGTTTTGCAATGCCGTATAAGCGGATATTATTTGCAACAATGGGTATGTCTATTGTGCTTGCAATTGTAGCTCCAGTTCGCCCAATGCTTATTCAGCTTACATTAAATAAAGGAATTAAATCTGGCAATGATGCATTTTTTCTTTCTGGTCCCGGCGCTTTTATTGTAGAAATTACCATTATTCAAATTGTGATTTTATTATTTGAATCCGCACTTCGATATTATTTTACATACACCAGCGCAAAAATTGGTCAGCATGTAGTTAAAGATTTACGCATGACAACCTATTCAAAAATCATCAACTTCAATTTGTCTCAATTTGATAAAACGCCAATCGGTACATTAACCACAAGAACGGTAAATGACATCGAAGCTGTAAATGAAATATTCAGCGATGGACTGATTCCAATAATTGCAGATATGCTTTCTATAATTGCGGTTTTGTCGTACATGTTTTATACCGATTGGCAAATAACATTGATTTGTTTGGCGCCATTTTTTTTAATGATTGTTGCTACCTATTATTTTAAAGAATCGGTAAATAAATCATTTATAATAGTTAGAAATTCGGTAGCGCAATTAAATTCTTTTGTACAAGAACATATCTCTGGAATGTCTGTAATACAAGCATTTGCAGCAGAAGAAATAGAAAAAAAGAAATTCAATAAAATCAATGCAACACATAGAAACGCAAACATAAAAGCCATTTTCGCGTATTCTGTTTTTTTTCCTTTTGTAGAATTAATTTCAGCAGTTAGCATCGGATTGCTGGTTTGGTGGGCAGCACAAAAATCGCTTCACCTTGATATTGAACAATCTCAAAAAACAGCCGGAATTGTAACCTCATTTATTTTGTGTTTGAATTTATTATTTCGTCCATTACGCATGATTGCAGATAAATTCAATGTTTTACAAATGGGTATAATTGCCAGCGAAAGAGTGTTTAAAGTGATTGATAATGAAGATTACTTAAAAGTTGATGAAACAGATTCGCAATTATCAAAAGCAAAATTTAAGGGAGAAGTTGAATTCGAAAAGGTTTGGTTTGCGTATAACGATGACCAATACGTGCTGAAAGACATAAGCTTCAAATTGCCTGCAGGAAAAACCCTTGCTATTGTTGGACATACAGGAAGTGGAAAGACTTCAATTGTGAGTTTGATAAATCGATTGTATCACATTAATCGAGGAAGTATAAAAATAGACGGCATTGAAATAGAAAAAATCAATCTTGAGAATCTAAGAAAGCAAATCGCGGTGGTATTGCAAGACGTTTTTTTATTCAGCAGTTCCATATTAGACAACATCACTTTGATGAATCCCGACATTACGGTTTCTGAAGTGGAGCGTGCGGCTAAAATGATTGATTTGCACGATTTTATCATGAAGCTTCCTGGTGGATATGCATTCAATATCATGGAACGAGGCTCAACATTATCTGTAGGTCAGCGGCAACTGCTTTCTTTTGTAAGGGCGATTTTATATAATCCATCCATATTAATTTTAGACGAAGCCACTGCGTCTGTAGATACTGAAACCGAGCAATTAATTCAGCATACTATTGATAAAATCATAACCGGCAGAACTTCAATTATCATTGCACATCGATTAAGTACCATTCGAAAAGCAGATTACATCATGGTTATCGATAAAGGCGAAATAAAGGAAATGGGCAGCCATCAAGAGTTGCTGGGTAAAAGAGGGGCGTATTTTGAGTTGATAGAGAAAGCGAAATTAAAGGTTGGGGAGGTTTGAGAGGTTTTATGAAGTTTGAGAGGTTTTTGAGGTTTGTGAGGTTTGAGAGGTTTCGGATGTTCAATGAGTTTAAAAGGTTCAATGGGTTCAAAAGGTTGGAAGCATTTTCAAATATGTACATTTTCTTCTAATTGGCGCCGGTTTGCAACCGGTGGTCAATTAGAATATTTTGATTTCATGTATAGGGTGCAAGAGAGCAAAGGCACGATTTTTTTGACACGAAGTTATTTTTAAATAAAACTGCTAATAATTGGAAAATGCGTTCAACATCAAATACCAAAACACCTAAAGTTTTAAACCTCCCATCCTGTGATGATTGGTGAAAACGCCAACATCGGCAGACGAAAAACCTCTACCTTTTTGTAAGGGTTGAAAATTTTCAACCCTTACAACCTCAAAAACCTCAAAAACCTCAAAAACCTCAAAAACTTTTTCTTCCTATTTTTCACATTTAAACCCTATGGCCTTATCTTTGCGCCAAAATTAAGAAAGATTATGGTAGTTAAATGCCTGAAACATATACTGGTTGTGCTTTTCGCCTTTTTTACCTTTGTAACACCATCGGCTATTAAAGCACAAGATGCTGCGCATAATGCAGAAGTTGAGCATCATGAAAGCAAAGAAGAAGGTCTTGATCCGGCGAAAATCATCATGGATCACATCAAAGATGCCCATGAATTCCATTTTTTTACTATAGAAAATAAGGAAAATAAGCATGAATCTTTTCACGCAACCATACCTTTACCAATCATTCTTTACATTCCTGGAAAAGGATTAAAAATGTTTTCCTCTTCAAAATTTGGACATGAAGGTGAATTGGCATTTGAAGGATATAAATTCAATGAAGCTAAAGAGATAGTAGCAGTAGACGGCTCCGTAGTTTATGACTTCTCCATTACTAAAAATGTAGTTCAAATGATCATCGCACTGTTTGTTTTAGTGCTTTTGATGACTAGTGTAGCTAAAAAATATAAAACTGGCGCAGGTGTAAAATCGGCTCCAAAGGGTTGGCAAAATGCGATCGAACCGGTTGTAATGTTTGTAAGAGACGAGGTGGCAAAACCAAATTTGGGTGGTAAATTCCAAAAGTATTTGCCTTATTTATTGACAGTTTTCTTTTTCATCCTTATCAATAACTTATTTGGTTTAATACCTGGATCGGCTAACGTTACGGGGAACATGGCATTTACCGTGGTATTAGGGGTGGTTTCTTTTGTGGTTATTTTATTTAGCACCAACAAACATTTCTGGGGACATATTTTCTGGTTCCCAGGCGTTCCATTATTGGTGCGTATTTTCATCATGTTGCCCGTAGAGCTTTTAGGCGTATTTACAAAGCCTTTCGCTTTAATCGTCCGTCTATTTGCAAACATGGTTGCAGGTCACATTATTATTTTGAGTTTTATTTCCTTGATTTTTATATTTGGTTCAATGAGTGCTGTTGCAGGTTGGGGATTTTCGCCACTTTCTGTAGCATTCGCAGTATTCATTTACCTTATAGAAATTATGGTGGCTTTCATACAAGCTTTTATTTTCACCAATTTAACAGCAGTGTTTATTGGACAAGCTTTTGAAGGTTCACACGACGATCATCACGATGATGCTCACGCACATCATGATGTGGCAACAGCGTAATTATTTTTCACTTATAAACACAAGTATCATGACTTTGATCGCTTTGTTAGATGTTGGTCTTTCTCACATGGGTGGTGCAATTGGTGCAGGCCTTGCCGCAATCGGTGCCGGAATCGGTATTGGTCAAATTGGTAAAGGAGCTGTTGAATCTATTGCCCGTCAACCGGAAGCAGCCAATGACATTCGTGCAAATATGATCCTGACAGCTGCGTTCGTAGAGGGTGTTGCCCTTTTCGCAGTTATCGCTGGATTATTAGCTGTATTGGCTAAGTAATTTGCAAAACACATTACTGCATTTAAAGCACAGGGCGGCGAATGCAGTAATTTTTTAAAACATTAATCAACCATAATATTTTTTACAATGGATTTATTATTACCACATTTAGGACTTATTTTTTGGACGTTGTTGTCGTTTCTTATTGTGTTTTTTATCCTTAAGAAATTTGCTTGGAAACAAATCATCGACGGTCTTAACGAACGTGAATCTAATATTGCCAATTCAATAGCTTCTGCAGAAAAAGTAAAAGCAGAAATGGCGCAATTAAAATCTGATAATGAGTCTTTGTTGCAATCGGCAAGAGAAGAAAGATCAAACATGCTTAAAGAAGCAAAAGAAATCAAAGACAAAATGATTAACGATGCAAAAGATGAGGCAAAAGCTCAGGCTGCAAAAATCATCAATGACGCTAATGCCGCTATTCAACAACAAAAAATGGCTGCGCTTACTGATATCAAAAACCAAGTAGGCAAAATGGTGGTTGAAGTAAGCGAAAAAATATTAAGAAGAGAACTTTCTGATAAAGCACAACAAGAAATTTATATCAGCAAATTGGCTGAAGAAATCAAATTGAACTAAGCAAATTTTTCATTATGACAAATCCAAGATTAGCCGGAAGATATGCAAAGAGTTTGCTTGACTTGGCAATTGAACAAAATAATCTCGAAGTTATTTATGCGGATATTAAATGGCTAAACGCTGTTTGCGTATCAAACCCTGATTTTGTGGCAATGCTTAAAAGCCCAATCATAAAATCTGATATAAAAGCGAAGATTATTGATTCGGTTGCTGCTGAAAAATTAAACGTTTTAACCAGTTCTTTTTTACGTCTTTTGGTTAATAAGGCTAGAGAATACAACTTACCAGAAATTGTTATTGCCTTCATTCAACAATACAATAAGTTAAACAATATTCATCCAATAAAAATAACTACTGCTGTTCCAATCAGCGAGGAGTTAAAATCATCGATTATTGAAAAAATCAAGGCAACTACTTCTTTCCAAAAAATAGAACTAGAAACAGCCGTTAAAGAAGAATTAATTGGTGGATTTACTTTGGAAATGGATGGAACACTTGCTGACGCTAGTATTTTAAGAGATTTGAACGATGTGAAAAAACAGTTCAAAACCAACGAGTTTGTTCATCAAATCGTTTAAGATTTCTTAGTTTCTAATTGCAGCAGAGATTTCTTTTATAAGGTTGAAGTCTTTCTCAATTGCATT
This sequence comes from Chitinophagaceae bacterium, assembly GCA_027489035.1. GTDB lineage: Bacteria > Bacteroidota > Bacteroidia > Chitinophagales > Chitinophagaceae > Ferruginibacter. Next base: position 268,886 of record JAIYAN010000021.1, on the reverse strand, counting down.
TCCCACTACAATAATATCAGCACCAGCATCACAATTTTGTTTTGCCTTTTCAGGTGTTGTAATTCCTCCACCCACAATCAAAGGAACTTCTATACAAGAAGAAACTTGTTGAATCATTGAGGTAGAAATTGGCTTTTGGGCACCACTTCCTGCATCCATATAAATCAATTTCATCCCCAACATTTCACCTGCCATTGCGGTACACATTGCAATCTCATTTTTATTGGAAGGTAATGGACTTGCATTGCTGATATAAGAAACTGTTGTAGGCGCACCGCCATCAATAACCATATAACCTGTTGACATGATTTCCAATCCGCTCTTCTTTACAAATGGTGCAGATACCACATGCTGGCCAATGAGCAACTCAGGATTTCGTCCGCTTATTAGTGATAAATAAAGTAGCGCATCTGCATGTTTGCTAATTTGTGATGGACTTCCAGGAAATAAAATAACTGGAATATTTGAATTTGCTTTTATGATTTGAATGCATTGGTCTAAATAATCAGAAACCACTAAACTACCACCAACAAGTAGGTAATCCACCTGAGCATCGTTGCACAATTCAGTTAATTGAAGTACTTGCTTATCATTCACCTTATCGGGATCAACCAATACGGCAAATGATTTTTTATGATTTGATTTCCTGTCTAATAAAGACTGATAAATTCCTTTATTCATTTCTGCAAAAATGTATCTTTTTTTGCGTAAACCGAAATAATAAACGTTTGTAAATGATAAAATCTGTTTATTGGTATGGATATATATTATTTTTGGTAAGAATTTTGAAATTTGAGCATTGAAATAAATGTAATATTTCATGTTCATCAACATAATTAAAAAATAAAAAGCAATTCAAGAGTATAACTTTATAAAATAATGATTGACATATCAAAAGAGCTCAAATTTAAAACAGCTCGAAGTGGCGGAAAAGGGGGACAAAATGTAAACAAGGTAGAAACCATGGTTGCAGGGTATTGGCATGTGCAAAATTCTGTTTTGTTGGATGATGAACAAAAAATCAGGGTTGAATTAAAATTAAAAAACCACATCAGCGAGGACGGATTCTTATGGGTGAAAAGTCAAAACGAACGCAGTCAATTGGCCAATAAGCAAGACGTGATTTCTAAAATAAACACATTGGTAAATAAAGCGTTAATTGTACCCAAAAAACGCAAGGCTACCAAACCTACAAAAGCATCGCAATTAAACAGACTTGAATCCAAAAAAATTACATCAGAAAAAAAACAAGTCAGAAAAAAAATCAATAACGATTTCTAATTCATTTGAAAAAAAATATCACCATAGCATACATATTACTCAGCTTTGTTTTCATTGTTGTACTTAGTGCTATGTATGATCAAAAGAAACCAACCCCATTAAAATTTGATATTCCAAAAGGTTGGCCAAAACCTACAAAAATTATTTTCGCTAAAAACAAATTGACAGAAGAAGGTTTTCAACTGGGTAGAAAATTATTTTATGATGGTAATCTCAGTAAAGATGGTCAAGTAAGTTGTGGCAGCTGTCATCAACCATTTGCCGCTTTTTCTAATTACGATCACGATTTTAGTCATGGTGTAAATAACACATTCAGTTCTAGAAATGCACCATCATTAGCAAACATGGCATGGTCGAACTTATTGCATTGGGATGGTGCCATTAATCATCTAGAAGTGCAACCGCTTGCACCACTAACAAACCCAAATGAGATGGCGGAAAACTTGGATTCTGTATTATTGAAAATTCAAAAAGATACGAGTTATATCAGGATGTTTAAAGCTGCATTTGGCGATCCCATGATCAATAGCCAACGCATGTTGAAAGCCATCACGCAATTTGTGGGTTCAATGGTTTCTTCAAATAGTAAATACGATAGAGTAATGCGTGGAGAGGATACTTTCAAAGGATACGAATTAAGGGGATACAACACCTTTAAAATACATTGTGCTTCTTGTCATAAAGAACCCTTGTTTACCGACAACAGTTTTAGAAACAACGGCATGCCTTTAAATAAGAAAAAAGATTTCGGAAGGTATGCGGTTACTGGCGTTAAAGAAGATTCATTGAAATTCAAAGTGCCCACTTTGCGTAATGTTCAAGTTAGTTTGCCATACATGCACGATGGACATTTTTTCTCTTTGCATAAAGTAATGGATCATTATATCAATGGCATTGACACCACACAGAAATTATTAGATCCTGCTCTCAGAAAAAAAATAAATATATCGAACAAAGAAAAATCAGAGCTGATATATTTCTTGTACACCTTAACAGATAGTAGCTTTATAAAAAATCCAAGATTTGCACCTGATTTTATTCCTGAAATAAAAAATCCACATCACTAAAAACAAGAACTTAAAAATTATACAAGTAAATTACAATTAAAACAAAAAGACTTGAGCGGAATAAAAAAATTGGCCGGACAAACATTATGGTATGGGCTACCAACAATAGCCAGTAGGTTTTTGGGATATTTGATGAATATGGCTTTGCCGTTTTTTATTGATTTGCCCGAGAAAACAGCCGACTTGGTGCAAGTATATACTTTGATTCCTTTTTTAAATGTGTTGTATGCTTATGGTATGGAAACGGCTTATTTCAGATTTTCTCAAACACACGATAAAGCCAAATTATATAGCACGCTTTCCATTTCGTTGCTTTTTAGCACTATTTTTTTTAGTGCAATTTTATACACACAACAACATTCAATTGCAGGTTTGGTGGATTTAAATAAGCACCCCGAATATATTTTATGGATGATTGGCATTATTGCGGTTGACAATTTAAACACTTTGCCATTTGCTAAACTTCGTCAAGAAAATCGCCCCAAAAAATATGCATTTGCGCGAGTAACCGGAATATTTACGAATGTTTTTGTAGTGATTTTTTTTATGGGTATTGTGCCATCTATCATTAAAAATAATCCCAATTCTTTTTTAGTCAACTTTTATGATCCCAATTTAGGCATAGGTTATTATTTGTTTGGAAATTTAATTGGAAGCTTCGTTACGTTAATCATTTTATTTAAAGAAATCATCACGATAAAATTAAAATTCAGTTTTGGTTTATGGCGTGAAGTGATGAAATACAGTGCACCATTGATTATTGTGGGTTTAGGCGGAATGGTTAATGATGTAATGAGTAGATTGATTTACCGACATGTAGTGGATTTACCACCTGTTCAGGCCGATCATGAGTTGGGCATATTTGCCAATGTTTTCCGATTGGCACTTTTGATTACCATTATGATTCAGGCTTTTAGAATGGCAGCCGAACCTTTTTTCTTCAATCAAAGCAAAAGTGAAAATGCACAAAAAACCTATGCACGTGTGATGAAGTTTTTTGTAATCGCTTGCTGCTTTATGTTTTTGTTTATTGGCTTGTTTTTAGATGTGTTTAAATGGGTTTTTCTAACATTCGCCAATCCCAATTGGACCGAAGGACTTGAGGTAGTACCCTTATTGGCACTTGGAAATATTTTCTTAGGTATTTATTACAATTTGAGTGTCTGGTATAAATTAACCGATAAAAATGGTTTTGGTGCAATCATAACAATAATTGGTGCCATTATCACCATCGGGTTAAACATTTTACTGATTCCTATATTGCATTACACCGGTGCAGCATTGGCCACTTTCTCTTGCTATTTGTTTATGATGATTTGCAGTTATAAACTCGGACAAAAATATTATCCAGTGCCTTATGCGGTGAAGAAATTAACCGCGTATATCGTTTTGGTTGTTTTGATTTATCTGACTCATCTAGGATTAAACATGTTGATGAAAGACACGCTTTGGTTTTCTATTTCTACTGGAATTATTTTACTGCTCTTGTTTGCTGGGTTTGTTGGAAAAATTGAATCAAAAGAATTATCTCGATTTCCAATCATCGGAAAATGGTATAAAAAAACTGGTTTGGATACTGAAAAAGCATAAAAAAAGGGCCAAGATAAATATCTAGCCCCGCTTTAAAATCCAATATCCTATGAAAAACCGATGTAAAAGTATACGGATAAATTCATAAAGCCTTTCTATGACACCGTTATTTTATATTCGTGCATAAAATGAGCTTTTCCGTGCTTTTTGATTACATATTCCGTCTATATTGCCCACCTACTTGATATAGCGCCTGTGTTATTTGTCCCAAACTACAATATTTAACTGTTTCCATTAATGTTTCGAATAGGTTTCCATTTTGTATGGCAACTTGCTGAAGTGTGTTAAGCATTTCAGCAGATTTACTTTGATGTCTCTGTTTAAATGCCTCTAAGGTTGCTATTTGGAATTCTTTTTCTGCAGTTGTAGATCGAATAACTTCAGTTGGCAAAATGGTTGGAGAACCTTTTTTACTTAAGAATGTGTTTACCCCAACAATAGGATACTCGCCTGTATGTTTTAAAGTTTCATAGTGCAAACTTTCTTCCTGAATCTTATTACGTTGATACATTCTTTCCATCGCTCCCAAAACGCCACCTCTTTCTGTGATTCTGTTAAACTCAGTCATTACAGCCTGTTCAACAAGTTCAGTCATTTCTTCAATGAGGAAAGAACCTTGATTTGGATTTTCGTTTTTTGCCGTTCCTAATTCTCTGTTGATGATTAATTGAATGGCCATTGCCCTTCTTACACTTTCTTCTGTTGGTGTTGTAATGGCTTCATCATAAGCATTGGTGTGTAAGGAATTGCAATTGTCATAAATCGCATACAACGCTTGTAATGTAGTACGGATGTCGTTGAAATCGATTTCCTGTGCATGCAAACTTCTTCCACTGGTTTGAATATGGTATTTCAATTTCTGGCTACGGCTATTGGCGTTGTATTTATTTTTCATGGCTTTAGCCCAAATGCGACGAGCAACACGTCCGATAACGCTGTATTCGGGATCCATTCCATTGCTAAAGAAGAAAGACAAATTCGGAGCGAAGTCGTCGATATGCATTCCTCTACTCAAATAATATTCAACATAGGTAAATCCGTTTGCTAAAGTAAATGCCAGCTGTGTTATAGGATTTGCGCCAGCTTCAGCGATATGGTATCCACTTATACTTACGCTATAAAAATTTTCAACCTGATGTTGAATAAAATACTGCTGCACATCGCCCATCAATTTTAGTGCAAACTCTGTAGAAAATATACAGGTATTTTGAGCTTGATCCTCTTTTAAAATATCGGCTTGAACGGTGCCTCTTACGGTTGAAAGTGCTTTTGCTTTTAATTTTTCATAAACCTCTTTTGGCAATACATCCTCTCCGCTCAATCCCAGCAAACGTAAGCCTAGTCCATTGTTCCCGGTTGGCAATGCTCCAGCCATTTCTCCTTTTAATGGCGTTACTTCATTTCCATCGGTACCAATATATTTCGGCAAATTATTTAATTTAAATTTAGCTTCGATGATTTTATTCACCTCGTCTTTTAAATTATTTTCAATAATGTATTTTTCACATTGTTGGTCGATTGCAGCGTTCATAAAAAATGCAAGCAAAATCGGCGCAGGTCCATTAATGGTCATGCTCACCGATGTTTTTGGGTCGCATAAATCAAAACCGCTGTACAATTTTTTTGCATCATCAATCGTTGCAATACTTACACCACTATTTCCAATCTTTCCATAAATATCAGGTCTTAATGTTGGGTCTTCGCCATATAAAGTAACGCTATCAAATGCAGTACTCAAGCGCTTTGCAGGCTGTCCAACACTTACATAGTGAAATCTTCTATTTGTACGCTCCGGTCCACCTTCTCCAGCAAACATTCTGGTAGGATCTTCACCATCTCTTTTTAATGGAAACACACCAGCGGTATATGGAAATTCTCCTGGTACATTTTCTTGAAGTTGCCATTGCAAAATATCACCCCAATCTTTATAAGTAGGCAAATAAACTTTAGATATTTTAGAGCCAGATAAACTTTCATACACCAACGGTTGCTTAATAATTTTATCCCTTACCTGAAACTCATAGTTGGGTTTTTTATATCGCTCGCATACTGAATGCCAATTCGTTATTAGCTTTTTATTTTCAGCTGTAATTTTAGATTCAATCTCTTGCAGGGCTTTTTCTAAAGCCAATTTTGCTTCTTGTGTTAGTTCTGTTTTTAAAGTTTCAAGCGTTCCGGAAATTTGATACCATTTGCTCGCTAGTTCACTCTGTGCTTTTGTTTGAGCATCATATGCATAAATGGTTTCCGCAATTTCTGAAAGATATCTAACCCTACTTGCCGGTATTACAGTAGAGGGAATATTGGATTCAATTTTTATTATTCCTGCATGTGAAGTACTAAAATCAATTCCTGTTTTTTCAGTAATTTTTTGCATCAACAAGGTAAACAATTCGTTTACGCCTGCATCATTAAATTGTGCCGCTATGGAGCCAACAATAGGAAGCTCTTCATCTTTTGCATTCCATAGTCCGTGGTTACGTTTGAACTGTTTACGCACATCATGTAGTGCATCCAAAGCACCAGCTTTATCAAACTTATTTACACATACTACATCAGCATAATCAAGCATGTTTATTTTTTCCAATTGAGATGGCGCACCATATTCCGGCGTCATCACATACATGCTTACTTTACAATAGTCCAAAATGGATGCATCACTTTGTCCAACACCAGCAGACTCTAAAATAATAAAATCGTACCCGGCTTCTTTGCAAATGTCAGTGGCATCTTGAACGTATTTGCTCAATGCTTTATCGCTTTCCCTTGTAGCCAAACTGCGCATGTACACTCTTGGAGAAGAGATTGAATTCATACGAATACGATCGCCCAATAATGCACCTCCTGTTTTTTTCTTTGATGGATCTACCGAAATAACGGCAATTGTTTTGTCTGTATAATTCTGTAAAAAACGTCGTACAATTTCATCTGTAACAGAAGATTTTCCAGCACCACCGGTTCCGGTAATACCTAAAACTGGGGTAGTGGATTTTTCAATTAGATTTTGATCTACACCAGCAAAACAATCATTTTCAGCTTGTGTTATTTTTCTTGCCACAAATCTGACATCTATTAATTCGCCCAATGTCATTGGGTTTTTATAATCAGCATCATGCGTTACGCCAAAATCGCAATGATTTAATAAATCTTCAATCATGCCTTCTAACCCCATCGTTCTACCATCATCTGGCGAATAAATTCTAGTAATGCCATACTCATGCAATTCATTTATTTCATCTGGTAAAATGGTACCACCACCACCGCCAAATATCTTTATATGCCCACATCCGTTTTCTTCCAATAAATCTTTCATGTACTTGAAAAACTCAACGTGCCCACCTTGATAACTGGTAATGGCTATACCTTGAACGTCTTCTTCTATTGCACACTCTACAATTTCTGCCACACTTCTGTTATGTCCGAGATGTATAATTTCCGCACCCTTACTTTGAAGAATGCGCCTCATGATATTAATTGCCGCATCATGGCCATCAAATAAAGAAGCTGCGGTTACAATTCGAATTTTATGTTTGGTAGAAAAACTCATAGCGGTTATGTTTTTTTAATTTTTAAACAACATTTTTTTAGATAATATTAAATTATCGGGTTGTAATTGCCTCTAAATTATAACGGGGGCAAAATTACAGATAAAAAGGTGCAAAAAAATTAAAAAAACGCATTTATGAGGTCATGCGAAAAGTAAGTGCAGCGAATTCCTCAATAGATAACGATTCCGCTCTTTTATTAAAAATTTCATCTTGTAAAACTTCAGTAGAAAACTGCGCTTTTAAGGCATTTCTCAATGTTTTTCTGCGTTGATTAAAAGCAGCTTTCACCAATACTTTATATGCTCGATCGGATTTTACGTCAAGTGGCGTTTTTCTTCTGGTTAATCTAATTACACCACTCATCACTTTTGGAGGAGGATTAAAACAATCGGGCGGCACATCAAATAAATATTCTACATCATAAAACGCCTGAATTAATGCACTCAAAACCCCATAAACTTTCGAGCCAGGCGCTGATGCTGCTCTTTGGGCCACTTCTTTTTGAAACATGCCAATCACAACAGGAACTTGATCTTTCCAATCGATGATTTTGAATAAAATTTGCGTAGAGATATTATACGGGAAGTTTCCGATAACAGTGAATGGTTCTTCAAATGGTATTGCCGTTTCCAAAAAATCAGCAGCAATAATTTTATCAGATAAAACAGGGTATTTATTTTTTAAGTAAGCTATTTTTTCGTCATCCAATTCAACCGCTTTGAAATTGATGCCCTCCAATTTAATTAAATACTGCGTTAATGCACCCGCTCCCGGACCAACCTCCAATAAATTTGTAAAAGGATGCATAGCCAATGCGTCCATTATTTTTTCTAATGTAGGCGTGTCTTTTAGAAAATGTTGTCCCAGTGATTTTTTTATAGTGTACATGTAAGCAAAGGTAAGGGGATAAGATGTTTAAGTCGCTACGCTGGTTTAAAGGTATAAAACGCTTCGCTGGTTTAATGTTTAATGGTTTAAAGGTTGGAAGTATTCGAGGTTTTAAATGTTTAAAACGCTCCGCTGGTTCAAGGGTTTAATGGTTGGAAGTATTTTTGATTTTTAAAACTTACTACTTTGAATGGGGAAATCCTGTCAACTTTTAAACCCTTAAACCAACGAAGTGACTTAAACCCGCGAAGCGAATTAAACCAACAAAGTGAATTAAACCAACGAAGTGTCTTAAACCAGCGTAGCGACTTAAACCAACGAAGTGACTTAAACCTTCTTACCAATTTAAACTCCTTTTTTCGTATTTTTACCGCTCAATTTATAAAGCGCATGAGTGTAATAGCAGATCAAAAGCCAATTATTGGATTCAGTTGTGGTGATATCAACGGAATTGGAATCGAATTAATCATTAAAGTATTAAACGATAATCGGATACTTGACATTTGTACACCGGTAATTTTTGGCAATAACAAAGCCATTAACTTTTATAGAAAATCATTAGCTGATGTAAATATCAACTTTTCGATCATCAAAGATTCTACAAAAATAAATCCTAAGCAGGTTAATGTGTTTCATGTTTGGGAAGAAGATGTTACCATTACACCTGGAGAAATGAATGATACCGGTGGTAAGTATGCGATTTTAAGTCTTTCAGTTGCAGCAGAAGCATTGAAAGCTGGAAAAATTCACGGGTTGGTTACAGCACCTATTCATAAAAAAAATATTCAGTCAGATACTTTCAATTACACTGGGCATACACCTTATTTACAAAAACTATTTGGCGTTCAAGATGTAGTGATGTTGATGGTTGCAGAAAATATGAAGATTGGTTTGCTTACAGAACATCTGCCCGTAAAAGATGTAGCTCAGGTAATTACAAAAGAAAAAATCCTCAGCAAACTTAATCTGATCAATCAATCGTTAAAAAGAGATTTCAATATTGTAAAACCTAAAATTGCCATATTGGGTCTAAATCCACATGCAGGCGATGAAGGATTAATCGGTAAAGAAGAAATTGAAATTATAAAGCCAGCTATTCAAGCGGCTAAAGCCAAAGATATTTTCTGCTTTGGCCCTTATAGCGCAGATGCATTTTTTGCAAGAGGTCAATATGAAAAATTTGATGCAGTACTTGCACTTTATCACGATCAAGGATTGATTCCATTTAAATCACTTTCATTAGGTGAAGGCGTAAACTTTACGGCTGGCTTAACTGGTGTAAGAACATCTCCGGATCATGGGACTGCTTTCGATATTGCTGGTAAAGGTATCGCAGACGAAACATCTATGCGCCAAGCATTATTTAGTTGCATCGACATCATTCACAGTAGAAGAGAATACGATACACAACGTGCTAATCCGTTAAGAAAATTGAGTAAGAATGTTTTGGCAAATGCAGTGGACGAAAAAATTTTAGAAGATTAATTACAGTGTTTTTTAATTAAACAAAACATCTGAAATTCCTTTGTTGATAATGTAATTCGTGATGGTAATTTCAGCTTGTCCTTTTTTGTTTTTCATATCAGTTGATACTTTTTTAGTTTCTGCTCCATCATCAAAATCAAACGTAATTCCTTTAGGCAATTTGTAATCTTTGGTATTAAAAGAGAAAAGAATTCTGTCTGGCAATCCGTATTTTAAATAATTTTTGTACACCATTTCCAATTCATAAGTTCCACTTTCTCTTGTGGTGGTTTTACTTTTTACAATAACCAAATTAATGGGGTCGATATAAAGCGTAGAAAGAACAATGTCGCTATTGTCATCGTTGGGAAGCAGCCTTGCTACTCTTACTGTATTGTTTCCCATTTTTTCAGTGCCCGCATCTATAATGGTATAATTATTTTCTGCAAATAAATTATTCATATTTAAACTCATTGCACCTTTTGGAACAAATGAAACACCTTTCTCACTTTTTAATTTGAGTTTATTTGGACGCTTAAAATACATTTTTACATTGGCAATCGGAATTTTAAGAAACGCAACATTTGTTTTCATTTTTCCAGATGCTTCATAATCTGATACCATTTCGATTTTCTTTTTTACTTGAGATACAATTTGCTTAATATCTTGAGCAGCAACACAAACAGGAATTGTTATTGTGAGTAAAAAAGTTGAAATTAATGTTTTAATCATCAGTGATTTTTTAAGATAAAATGTCTTTTTTTCTAAATGAAACAATGGCAATGCCTAAAAACAAAGCAATATGTGCCAATAAAATACTTAAGCTATTTCTGATAGCGCCCCAATTTTCAATGCTGCCTTTTATGGGTTGTCCATCATCACTAATTCCAATGTAAAAAAATCCTTTCCATCCTACTAAATAAGAAGTAAATAAAAAGGGCTTTACATTTTTATCAATTATGGGCACATTTAAATTAGAAACTATAGTAAAAAAAATAACGATACAAACGGTGGCAACAATTGGTCCGATAGAATTTTCTGCGAAAACAGAAAGTAAAATAGAAAGCGCTGCAATTACGGTAAGTGCAATGGCGGCATAACCAAAAGCGGCAAAATATCTCCATAATATATCGTCTTTGGTGATTTGTAAAATTTGAGATTCTTCACCCTTTGCCCTGAAAATAAGCATATCATCCACGCCGAAAATGGCCATACTCAAAAAAAGTGCAATCATCGCCATCCAAATTAACAGCACCACCGTAAAAATAAATGAGGCGAAAAATTTAACCAACAACAATTGTGTGCGACTAATGGGTTTGGTTAGTAATAACCTCAATGTGCCCATGTTCGCTTCTCCAGATATAGCATCGCCTGCAATTAATGTGACCAATATTGGAACTTGAATGAGCAATGTGTTTAATATAATATAACACATGAAATATCCATTGATTGCTTTTGATTTATCTAACTCAAAATTATCCTGAATATTTTGCATCATTAAATTCATATAACTTTCTCCATCTGCTTTAAATGCAAATTGAAAAATAAGTACAATGGCTGCAATGGCTGCAAATGCAATATAGGTACGCGGACGCTTGGAGATTTTAAATAATTCTATTTGAAGCAGATTCCACATATTATGCTGTTTTTGTTAAGTTCAAAAAATAATCTTCTAGCGAATGCCTTGGTGTAACTGCAATAATTTGAACATTTGATTCTACCATAATTTTTATTAATGTAGAAATTTCAGATTTATTTATGGTCAAATGAAGTTTGTCGTTTTTATCCTCAATCATTGGTGCAAATGCCGAATTTTTTAAAACAGACTTTGCAAATTCATTATCTGTTGTTTCAATTTCAACCAAAGTCTTTGAAGGGTCGAGCAAATCTTTTACAAAGCCTTCTACTATTTTTTTCCCTTTATGAATTACAATCATTCTGTTTGCAATCAATTCTATTTCACTTAAAAGATGAGAAGAAACAATAACTGTTTTTCCCATTTCGGTACTTAGTTTTAAAATTAAATTTCTAATGTCTGCAATGCCTTGAGGATCCAAACCATTTGTAGGTTCATCCAAAATAATTAAATCAGGATTGTGCACTAATGCAATTCCAATGCCTAATCTCTGCTTCATTCCTTGGCTATAAGTTTTAACTTTACTGTCACTTCGATCTGCAAGCCCAACCATATCAAGTTGATCCATCAATAATTTATGCGTAACATTGATGTTGCTCATTTGGGCAAACAACTTTAAATTTTCGTAAGCGGTTAGGTATTTATATAGATCAGGACGCTCTACAACAGCACCAATCTTTGATAAAATTTCATACCTGTTTTTTGAAAGCGGTTTGCCAAATATATTTATCTCACCAGAAGTTGGCTCAATCAGCGTAAGCATCATTCTGATGGTGGTAGATTTCCCGGCACCATTTTGCCCTAAAAAACCATACACATCACCACTGTTTACCGAGAATGATAAATCATCCACAGCAGTAAAGTCATTGTATTTTTTTGAGAGATGATTTATTTCAAGAATTGTATTCATAAATAGTTATAACACCACAAATGCAATAAAGTTTATTTAAAAAGGTTTTTGATAATGTAATTTGAATCGAAAAATTTAGGATTGACTTGATGTTGATTCAACATTTTCGTTTGTTGTTATTAAAACCGAATTGGTAAACTGATTCATGTTTGTAACGAAATCTTCAAACGCAATAATTCCTTTGGGTGTAATCCTACAAATTGTTTGCGGATAATTTCCTTTAAATTTTTTTTCTATTTCCAAGAATCCGACCTTCTTCAACTTTTGAATTTGAGTACTCAAATTTCCAGCAGTTAATTTTAAAGCGTCTTTAATTTGAGTAAATTCAAGCTCGTTTGATTTATACAACAAACCAATAATGGAAAGTCGAGATTGTGAAAGTAATAATGGTTCAAGTTTTTGTTTCATGTTTATCAAATAAATGCTTCAATAATTTTAATCTACAAGAATCAATTTTTTCATTTTCAATCGGTTTGAAATTTTAGAATACTTATGGTTTTAAAAATGCATATGTCGATTTCATAGTGTTGATGATATAAATTTTTACGATTGATGTTAAAATGGGCTGTTTTTGGTTAAAAAACTGGAAAAATGGTTTGTTTTTTGAATAAAACGAGTCGAATTCTATTAATTGTGCAAACTTTATTTTAATTCAACTTGTAAATTAGTTTGCAATATAAACTAAATTAATTTTTCTATCTAAATGTTAAAGAATTTTTTATGAATTGGTTTAATTTTTTTTATTTAGCCATTAATCTGCTGAAATATAATTAGTTATCAATATTTTATTTTATCATTTGAAATTTTGTGCTTCATAAACTTATTCACATTTATAAAAAAAGATTTTTTTTTGTAGGGGCAATTTGTAATTTAGCAACAGAATTTAATGGGTTAGTAAGTTTAAGGGTTAGCAGAAATGCTGACCCTTTTACTTTTATGGAATTTCCACTCAAAGTATTTTTTCTTTTTTCTCATAAATAAAATTCAGTTTTTTTTCTTTAGCAATTTTGCATTTACATTTACTGCATGAGTAAAACTAAATCATCTTTTTTTTGTCAGCAATGTGGTTATGAAAGTGCAAAATGGTTGGGCAAATGTCCATCATGTACACAATGGAATACTTTTGTTGAAGAAGTAATTGTTAAGGGAACAGAAAAAAATAATAAAGACGAATGGAAAGAATATAATGGCATTTCAAAATTGAAAACGATTGCCATTAATGATGTAGTGAGTGCAGAAGAAAAAAGAATCATAACATCTGATCCAGAATTAAATCGTGTGCTTGGTGGAGGTATTGTCTTGGGCAGCATCGTATTGGTTGCCGGCGAACCTGGAATTGGTAAGTCAACGTTGTTTTTGCAAAATGGTTTGCAGATAAAAAATATAACTACGCTATATATTAGTGGTGAGGAAAGTGAGCAACAAATTAAAATGCGCGCAGATCGTGTTGGTATTTCTAATGATCAATTTTATTTGTTGACAGAAACCGATACGCAAAGTATTTTCAAAGAGATTAAAAAATTAAAGCCGCAACTAATTATAGTTGATTCCATACAAACATTACAATCTCCATTTGTAGAATCATCACCAGGAAGCATTAGCCAGATTAGAGAATGTGCTGCCGAATTTCAACGCTTTGCCAAAGAAACCAATACGCCTGTTTTTTTAATCGGACACATCACAAAGGATGGGAATATTGCTGGTCCGAAAATATTAGAACACATGGTAGATACCGTTCTTCAATTTGAAGGAGATCGACATTATGCGTATCGAATTCTTAGAACCTTAAAAAATAGATTTGGTTCTACCGCCGAATTGGGTATTTATGAAATGACCGGCCAAGGCATGCGTGCAGTAAGCAACCCAAGTGAAATTTTAATCACCAACAAAGAAGATCAATTAAGTGGTATTGCCATTGCTGCAACTATTGAAGGTATGCGCCCAATGTTAATAGAAGCTCAAGCACTAGTTACTCAAAGTGTTTATGGTACTCCTCAAAGAACAGTAAGCGGTTTTGATTTGAGAAGACTTCAATTGTTATTGGCTGTTTTAGAAAAAAGAGGCGGTTTTCATTTCGGGGTTAAAGATGTTTTTATAAATATTGCAGGCGGTATTAAAGCAGAAGATCCTTCCATTGATTTGGCGATTATCTCCGCCTTGTTGAGTAGTTATGAAGATGTGGCTTTACCCCAACATATTTGCTTTGCTGGCGAAGTAGGACTTAGTGGAGAAATCAGAGCAGTAAATAGAGTAGAGCAAAGAATTGCCGAAGCGGAGAAATTAGGATTTGAGAAAATAGTGGTTAGTAAATACAATGCAAAATCACTCGATAAACTAAAATCTAAAATAGAAATTATCGCGCTTGGAAAAGTTGAAGAATTGTATCAATTGTTGTTTTAGTTTTATGAAAATTAAAAATTAAAAAGTAAAAAGTAAAAAATCATTGCGCATTGATGGACTAAAAAAAACAAATCAACATTTTTGATTTTTAAATTTTGACTTTTAACTTAATAAACCCCTATGAAACCCCTATCAAATATTTTAGAAGATGCGTTACAGCTTTTTTATCCGCATGTTTGTGCTGGTTGCGGAGATGATTTACATGGAAAACTTCAATTGATTTGTTTTAATTGTATGCAACAATTGCCCCATACAGATTTTGCCAAAATACCTGATAATCAAATCGAACATATATTTTATGGAAGGGTAAAAATACAATCAGCCTGTAGCATTTTTTATTTCTCAAAAGGACAAATTATACAGCAACTGATTCATCAATTAAAATATAAAGGCAATCAGGAAATTGGAATTTATCTTGGAAAATTAATTGGAGATCAACTTTTAAATAGTGGACGATTTAAAAATATTGATACAATCATTCCATTGCCAATGCATCCAGATAAACAAAGAAAAAGAGGGTATAACCAAGCTGAAATTTTAGCAAATGGTATATCTCAAAAAATAAATGTCCCAGTTTTAAATGACCTAGTTGTTCGTTCAAAAACCACAACCACACAAACAAACAAACAACGTGTAGAAAGATGGACGAATGTAGATGGAACATTTGTAATTCAAAACCAATCAAGTATTAATGGCAAAAACATTTTGTTGGTTGATGATGTGATTACAACTGGTGCTACTTTGGAAGCTTGTAGCAATGCCATTTTATCTATTGAAAATACTTCGGTAAGCATTGCTGTTTTAGCGCACGCAAGCAATTGAGGATTCTTTTAGCATAAAAACTATATTTGTGTTCTACAATTAATAATTGTCGGATGTGGGAAGTAAAATGTAAGAAGTAAAAAACTTCCTCTTGTGGTGGATAAAAATTTTAAAACCTTCGATTCAACAATTTGGGCTTTTTTTATTTTTTAATTTTGACTTAATAAATTACACATGAAACGAATATTTTTTTTATTGTTTCCACTTGGATTTTGCTTCATTTTCTTTGCAGCATCTTGCAATAAAGAAAATTTTATTACCTCTTCTGACGCAAGTTTATTTGTTTCATCCGACAGCATTAAATTCGATACGGTTTTCACATCAATTGGTTCCATTACAAAATCGTTTAAAATAATAAATCAAATCAATCAGAAGCTGCTTTTATCTGAAATAAAATTAATGGGCGGGCCACAATCTGCTTATAGAATAAATATTAACGGCTCATTTGTAACTAAACTAAATAATATTGAAATTGATGCCAACGACAGTATTTATGTTTTTGTAGCAATTACGATTAATCCTACCCAACAAAATCTCCCTTTTATTATAAGCGACAGTATCAAGATAAATTATAATAGCAACGATAAATTTGTTCAATTACAAGCATACGGACAAAACGCACATTTTTTAAACAATGAAAACATTATTGGAAATGTAAGTTGGCAAAATGATTTGCCGTATGTAATTCTTGGCAGTTTAAACATAAATGAATCTGCAGTATTAACTGTTGAATCAGGAACGAAAATATTTGTACATGCGAATGCACCAATCTTGGTTGATGGAACACTCATAACACAAGGCCTTAAAAACAATGAAGTGATTTTTACAGGAGATCGATTGGATTCGGATTACAGCAATTTACCTGCGAGTTGGCCGGGCATTATTTTTAGAACTTCAAGTAAAAATAGCGTGCTGAATTTTACCGTAATAAAAAATGCATATCAAGCTATTGTTGCCATAGACCCAACGGTAAATACAATACCTAAACTTTCTATACATCAATGCATTATTAATAATGCTTATGACGCCGGTATTTTTAGCAATCATTCCGACATAGTTGTTGAAAATTCTTTAATCAGCAATTGTGGAACGGGAATTAAAATCGTTAATGGTGGAAATTATCAATTTGTAAATTGTACAGCAGCCGGCTATTCAAATGATTTTTTAAGCCATAACAATCCAACATTGAACGTAAGTAATTATACCTTTCAAAATGGGAATACCATTTCTTCGGATTTGTCTGCACGATTTACAAATTGCATTTTTTGGGGAGAAGGAGGTACAAACACGGATGAGATTTACATTGACAAACTGGGCAACACCTTTTTTGATGTAACGTTTGATCATTCTTTATATAAAGTTGATGTAGACCCATCAGTCGTTAATTTTATTTCATCAATAAAAAATCAAGACCCCATTTTTGATAGCATAGATGTTCAAAATAAATATTACGATTTCAGAGTAAATAACAATCCATTTGCACCAGGATTGGATCAAGGATTAAACACATCTTATTTATATGATCTAGATAATCAAACAAGATTAATAGGGACATCAATAGATATTGGTTGCTATGAAAAGCAATAACTTTTTTTGCTGTTGAACTTTTTAATTTAATCGTTGTTAGAAATAAAAAAATTATGTTTAAAATTACTTTGATCGCTTTGATGTTAACAGCTTGTGGTTCAACTTCAAATAAAAATATTAAAATGGAAAATACAGAAAACATGAAAATCGAATCTCCAAAAAGTATCCATCCATTTAAAGTAACAGCCTTGGATGGTGGAGAAATTGATTTCTCAACGTTTAAAGGAAAGAAAATATTAATCGTAAATACTGCTTCAGAATGTGGTTACACCCCTCAGTATAAAGATTTAGAAGCATTGTATAATCAATTCAAAGACAAGTTGGTTATAGTTGGTTTTCCTTCAAATGATTTTGGCGGACAAGAACCTGGCACTAATGATGAAATCAAAGCTTTTTGTTCAAAAAATTATGGTGTAAGTTTTCCAATGGCAGCAAAAGTTTCTGTAAAAGGAGAAAGTATCGCTCCGATTTATCAATGGCTCACACAAAAAGAAAAAAATGGTGTGCTTGATGCCTCAATAAAATGGAATTTCAATAAGTTTTTATTGGACGAAAATGGAATCATCATTTCTAAGTTTGAAAGCAGCACAACTCCTTTAAGCAAGGATATTACAGACAAGCTATAAAATAATTATTTCTCAAAAGCGTCGATAACTTTTCCCTTTACTGAATTATTTTATTTTAAATTGCATTGTGCAGTTTAAAGATATTATAGGACAAAATCAGGTTAAGCAACGTCTTATTGAGATGTATAATCAAAATAGGCTCAGTCATGCCTTGTTGTTTCTTGGAAAAGAAGGCAACGGCGCATTATCGGCTGCAATGGCCTTTGCACAATACATTTGTTGTGATCGGGTAAATGGAAAAATGCCGCCTCCACCCCAAAAAGAAGTTTCATTATTTGGCGATGATGTAGAAATTTCAGAAAATGAAAATCAACAATTTGATTTGTCAGATTCTTGTGGTATTTGTCCTTCTTGCTTGAAAGCATCAAAATTGGTGCATCCCGACATTCATTTTTCAATACCAACGATAAGTGGGTTAAGAACAGATCGACAAACCATTTCCAATGATTTAATTGTAAAATGGCGCACATTTATTTTAGAAAATCCTTACGGGAATACGTATGATTGGCTGCAGTTTATTGAAGCAGAAAACAAACAAGCCAATATTACAGCTGCGGAGTGCGAGGAAATTCATCGAATCTTAAGTTTAAAAAGTTTTGAATCAGAGTACAAGTTTCTGATTATGTGGATGACGGAGTTACTGGGTAAAGAAGGAAATAAGCTATTGAAATTAATTGAAGAGCCACCACCAAATACCATTTTTATTTTTGTAGCTGAAAACGAACAGCTTATTTTGCCTACTATTCTTTCAAGAACCCAATTGATTAAATTTCCGATGTTGCAAACTGAAGAAATTAAACATGCGTTGGAGTTAAAATTCAATGTAGATTCAAATAAATCGAGCTTGTTTGCTTATTTAGCTAAAGGTAATTTCAGAGAAGCTTTGCACCAGCTTAATCATGTTGAAGATGATTGGGAAGTTACATTGCGAGACTGGTTAAATACCATTGTAAAAACGGGTCCGATGGCTCAAATGAAATGGGTGGAAGAAATCTCTAAAATTGGCAGAGAAAAACAAAAGCAGTTCCTTCAATATTTCATTTATTTACTGGAACAAGCATTAACGTTGAGGGTTCGAGGAAATCAAGCTTTGAGTCAGTTAGAAGTTACAGAAAAAGTATCTGCAGAAATGGATTTTGCAAGCCGTTTTAACCGATTGTGTAACATTGCACAGTTAGAAGCAATCATCCAAGAATTGGATCATTCAATCTATCACATCGAACGAAATGCAAATGCCAAAATTCTATTTCATGCATTAACCATTAAGTTATATCATATTATTAGCAACAAATCAGTAATTTTGGTTGCATAATTGCAAATTATTTTCGATTTGCAGTATTTTAAGCGTAGGTACAAAATTTAATAATTGTAAAATTATACATATATGGGTTGTGGAAGTTGCGGAACAAGCAAAGATGGAGCACCAAGTGGTTGTCAAAGTCATGGCAATTGCTCAAGTGGTGGTTGTAATCGAATGAATGTACATGATTGGCTTGCCAATTTGCCTTTTAGTGATCCTGAAAGCAATTGCAGAGTGGTAGAGATTAGTTTTAACAATGGCAGCAGAAAAGATTATTTTAAAAATACAACCTTACATTATTACGGAAAAGGTGAAATGGTAGCTGTTGAAGGCGTTAATGGTTTTGATGTAGGGATGGTAAATCTTACTGGAGAATTGGTTCGTTTGCAATTGAAGAAAAATAACATTGACGAAAAAAGTCCTGAAATAAAAAAAGTATTAAGAAGAGCTACAGAGCAGGACATTCAAAAAATGGTTGAAACAAAGGCGAAAGAGGCGAATATGCTTATCAGAAGCAGAGCAATTGCACGATATTTAAGATTGGAATTGAAAATGGCTGAGGTTGAAATACAAGCCGATGCTAAAAAAGCGACTTTCTTTTATATAGCGGATGATCGTGTGGATTTTAGAGAACTAATAAAACTTTATGCTGCTGAGTTTAAAGTGAAAGTAGAAATGAGGCAAATTGGGGCAAGACAAGAAGCAGGTAAAGTGGGTGGTATTGGAAGTTGTGGAAGAGAATTATGTTGTAGCACTTGGCTAACTGATTTTAAAAGTGTGAACACAAATGCCGCTCGTTACCAAAATTTAAGTATCAATCAAACCAAACTAAGTGGACAATGCGGCCGTTTAAAATGTTGTTTGAATTTTGAATTAGATACGTACATGGATGCGTTGCAGTTTTTCCCAAATGATGCAGATATGCTTGAATTGGCAAAAGGACGTGCATTTCTTATTAAAAAAGATATCTTCAAAAACTTGATGTGGTATACAATGTCTGACAGCAACAAACATTACCCATTAACCATTGAAACTGTAAAACGAATTAAAGCGCAAAATAAGCAAGGGATTCGTCCCGAAGAATTGGAAACGGCTGAAGTAATTACTTCAAAACCAAAAGAAGTTGAACCAGAATATGCGGATTTAGTTGGACAAATTAGTTTGAAGAGTTTGGAAAAAACAACAAGAAAACGCAGAGATAAAGAGCGTAGTCAGCAACAATCAGGTTCTCAAAATCGTGGTCCACAAAACCAAGGCAATCCAAATCAAGGAAATCCTAAAGGGCAACAGAATCAAGCAAGACCAAATCAACCCAATAGAGGACCACAAAGAGGCCCTCAACAAAATTCTGGTCAAAATAGAGGTCCTCAAAACACAGGAAATCCAAACAACAAAGGAAATCAAGGAAATAGGCCAAATAATAATGGACCAAGAAATCAACAAGGACAGGGGTCAAAGCCAGATGCTGGAAATAAATAAGTGAATAGGAAAGCGCGCAATATAAATTAAACTTAATTAGATAAAAATTAACCATTGTCAATATCAGTTACCCATCTTTCGAAAAATTTTGGAGCACAAAAAGCGGTGAACGATATTTCATTTAATATTGGCAAAAATGAAATTGTTGGATTTTTGGGACCCAATGGGGCAGGAAAATCCACTACTATGAAAATGATAACTGGTTATTTAAAGCCAGACAAAGGTTCAATTGAGGTTTGTGGCATTTCAGTGCAAAATCAACCAACAGAAACGCAAAGAAAAATAGGTTATTTGCCAGAGTCGAATGCATTGTATTTGGATATGTATGTGAAAGAGTATTTGTCTTTTGTAGGAAGCGTTTATAATATAGACAATTTGCAATCTAGTGTAAATGATGTAGTTGAATTGGTGGGATTAACAAAAGAAGCACATAAAAAAATAGGACAATTAAGTAAAGGGTATAAGCAGCGTGTTGGGATAGCCGCTTCTTTGGTGCATAATCCAGATGTATTGATTTTAGATGAACCTACATCAGGCTTAGATCCCAATCAAATTATCGAAATTAGAGACATCATAAAAAGATTGGCTGAAAATAAAACAGTAATTTTTTCTTCTCATATAATGCAGGATGTTGAAGCCATTTGTGAAAGAGTAATTATAATAAATAAAGGACAAATTGTTGCCGATGATCAATTGATTAATTTGAAAAATAAAACCAATGACAATCAAATGGTTTCGGTTGAGTTTAAGGAAAAAATCGCATCAAATTTATTTTCAGGGTTTAAAGATTGTATTAGCGTGAAGGAAATAAGTCAAAATAAATTTAATTTTGAAACAAGTAATGCAGAGTCGATAAGAAAACAAATCATGGAACTTTGTTTAAGCAATAATTTGAACATTGTTTCATTAAACAGCGAAAGCAATAATTTAGAATCTGTTTTCAAATCCCTAACGTTGTAATTTTTAAAAAAATCAATCTATTATTCATAAAACAACAACATTAAAATGAGTTACATTTCATCAATTCACGCAAGACAAATTTTAGACAGTAGAGGTAATCCTACCATTGAAGTAGATATTTTAACGGAGAATGACCATTTAGGACGTGCTGCAGTTCCAAGTGGAGCAAGCACCGGCATTCACGAAGCAGTGGAATTGAGAGACAATAATAAAAAAATATATGGTGGCAAAGGGGTGTTGAAAGCAGTGAAAAATGTAAACACTACAATTGCCGATCATTTATTGGGTTGGGATGTTGCGGATCAAACTGGAATTGATGAGATGATGATTGCGCTGGATGCAACAGAAAACAAGAGCAAGTTAGGTGCAAATGCAATGTTGGCAGTAAGTTTGGCGGTTGCAAAAGCTGCAGCTTTGGAAGCTAATTTGCCTTTGTATAGATATATTGGAGGAACGAATTCAAGGGTGATGCCAATACCAATGATGAATATTTTGAATGGTGGCGCACATGCTGATAATAAAATAGATTTCCAAGAATTTATGGTAATGCCTGTTGGTGCAACATCATTTAGTGAAGGTTTGCGTTGGGGTGTTGAAATATTCCATGCATTAAAAACAGTGTTGAAGAAAAAAGGATTTAGTACAAATGTGGGAGATGAAGGTGGTTTTGCTCCAAATATCCAAAGCAATGAAGAAGCTATCGAAACGGTATTGACAGCTATTCAGGTAGCAGGTTTTAAAACAGGAAGCCAAATTGGAATTGCCATGGATGCCGCTAATAGTGAGTTGTGGAATGCAAAAGAAAAGAAATATATTTTCCATAAAAGTGATGGCAAAAAAATGACCAGCGAGCAATTGGTTGATTATTGGGAAAGTTGGGTAAAACAATATCCAATTATTTCAATTGAGGATGGGATGGCTGAAGATGATTGGAAAGGATGGAAAATGCTAACGGATAGATTAGGTAAAAAATGCCAATTGGTTGGAGATGATTTATTTGTAACCAACGTAACTCGTTTGGAAAAAGGCATCAAAGACAGTACTGCAAATGCTTTGTTGGTAAAGGTGAATCAAATTGGTACTTTAACTGAAACCATCAACGCGGTTAGCATGGCGCAAAATAATGGCTACAACACCATTATGAGTCATAGAAGTGGCGAGACCGAAGACAGCACCATTGCTGATTTAGCTGTTGCTTTAAATTGCGGACAAATTAAAACTGGTTCTGCATCAAGAAGTGATCGTATGGCAAAATATAATCAGTTGATTAGAATTGAAGAAATGTTGGGCCAAGGTGGAATTTATCCAAATGGAAAAATAAAATTTGGTAAATAAATTCCTCCAATTGAAAAAATTATTAAATTACGTGAGGGATTTTCAGAAAAGAAAACATTCGTTTGACGAGTTAATGTTATTTCAAAAATCGAAAAAATAAATATTTAATAATGAAGGAACAAAATTGGGTATTGAACATTTTAAAGAACAAATATTTTGTTACCATTACTTTATTTGGGGTTTGGATGGCATTTTTTGATTCAAAAGATTGGGGATTAATTAGAGAAAGACAAATCAAATTGGAGGCGTTGCAAAAATCAGAAAAAGAAATGGCTGCTTTAATCACTGAAACAAGAGCAGAATTAAGTATGTTGAAAACGAGCGCTGAATCAGTTGAGAAGTATGCCCGTGAAAAATATCTGATGAAAAAAGACAATGAGGATATTTTTGTAGTAAAAACCCCATAAAAAAAGAAAAAATACTTTTATTCTAACACAATAATTAATAAATAAGCTCGTTTAGAATGTTGGATAAGATATTTAATTAACAAAAAGTCACAAAATTGCTTATGCATAATATTACTTCAGAAGATCTTTTGTTGTATTTATACGGCGAAACGACAAAGCTTCAAACAGAAGCTATTGAGTTAGCACTTCAACAAGATTGGAGTTTAATGGAAAAATTAGAATTGCTAACACAATCTAAAAATGAATTGGAATCCATTAATTTCTCGCCTAGTGCAACATCAGTCAATAATATTTTAAAATACGCTGAGAAATCTGTAGAAGAGATTTCGCCCGCACTATAAACCATAGTTTAATATTATTTTTACACCTGCTTTCAAAAAAAGCAGTTTTTTTTTATGAAAAAAAATGAGCGTTATCAATTTGTGTTGGAATATTTTGAAAAGCAAATGCCAGTTGCAGAAACGGAGTTGAATTTTGAAAATACCTATCAATTGCTGGTTGCAGTTATTTTATCGGCACAATGCACGGATAAACGTATAAACTTGGTTACACCTTCACTTTTTAGAAGATTTCCAGATTTAAAAGAGTTAAGCCATGCCGACTTTGATACTGTTTTTGACCTTATAAGAAGTATTTCTTATCCCAATAATAAAGCAAAACACTTAATTGGAATGGCGCAAATGGTTATGCAGGATTTTAATGGAGTTGTCCCAATGACTGTTGAGGATTTAATTAAATTACCAGGGGTAGGCAGGAAAACGGCTAATGTAATAACTTCGGTAATTGACCATCAACCCAATATGGCGGTTGATACACATGTGTTTAGGGTGAGTGCGCGCATTGGGTTAACCTCAAATGCAAAAACGCCGCTTTCTGCAGAAAAACAACTTATAAAACATATTCCCAAATCTAAAATTCACATTGCACATCACTGGCTTATTCTACATGGACGATACATTTGCACCGCACGAAATCCAAAGTGCAACCAGTGTGAAATTTCAAGTGCTTGTAATTTTTTTAAGAAACTTAAAATTGATGTTTAAAATTTGAATAAAATTCGTTTAATTTGTATGCAATTAGAATCAAAAATTCAACCCAAATAAAAGGATCCAAATGAAAAGGTCATTTTTTCTTATTATATCAATGTTGGCACTTACTTTTTTAAGTAAAAATGCATCAGCGCAATACTATTTTTATAATGATGATTATTACGATCAAGATGTTTTGGTTGAGGTAGGTGCAAGTATTGGTGCCATGAATTGCTTAACTGATTTAGGTGGAAAAGCTGGTATTGGAAAAGGGTTTATTAAAGATTTAAATAGTGGAAAAAGCTATCTTTCTGGCGGGATATTTGCAAACATTTCATACAAAAATGCTTTAGGATTAAGATTAGAATTCTGCAATGGTAAAGTTTCTGCAGATGACAATGTACTATCAACAGTATCTAGTACAGACATAGCTAGATTTCGTTACAATAGAAATCTTAATTTCCAAAGCAGCATTAGAGAGTACTCTGCAATGCTTGAAGTTCATCCTATGATGCTTTTTATAGATTGGGAAGCACGTGATCAAGAAGCACCAAGATATTCTCCATATTTACTTGGAGGGATTGGTTCTTTCTCATTTAATCCGCAGTTGAAAGAAGGAAATAGATTAATTGATTTACAACCCCTATCTACAGAAGGACAAGGATTAAAAGAATACCCAGATCGCCCAGTGTATAAACTTACACAAATAAATTACCCTTTCGGTGTTGGTATGAAATATGAATTATCACCATTGGTAAACTTGCGTGGTGAATTTGTTTATCGTATGCTTACTACGGATTATCTGGATGATGTAAGTACAAATTATATAGACCCAACCGTTTATGCATTGAATGGATTTACAGGTACAAGATTAGAAAATGCATTGTATTTAAATAATCGTGAAACCAACGGTCAAAAAACTGCCCCAGGTGGTAAGAGAGGAAGTCCATTAAATAACGATGCTTATTTTAGCTTTAATCTTAAATTAAGTGTTAGTCTTAGAAGCAGAATGAGATAAGAAGTATTAAATTTTTAAGTTTATTATATCTTCAATTTATTAAAAACAGCATTTATAAGTAAATGCTGTTTTTTTATGTGTTCATTAGAACAATTATTGAATAAACTATTACGCAATAAATTACCCTTTTACAATCTGTTCAATGGCTTCAATCAACTCCGCTTTATAAATTGGAGTACCCATGATCTTATTAAAGCCTTTTGCATCTACCATGTACGTATCTCTAATAATTTTTATCAATTGACCATTATTAATTTCAGGAATTAAAATGTGATCAAAGTTTTTGATAATATCCCCCAAGTTTTTAGGAAAAGGACGAATATAGCGTAGATGTGCATGTGATACAGAAACGCCCTTTGATTGTAACTCGATACAAGCACTTTTTATTGCGCCAAATGTACTTCCCCAACCAATTACAAGCACTTTTCCTTTTTCAGCCCCACTATCTAATTTTTGATCTGGAATATGCTGAGCAATTAAATCTACTTTTTCTTGTCTGAGTTTAACCATCAATTGGTGATTTTCTGCATCGTAACTGATGTTTCCAGTGATGTTTTGTTTTTCTAATCCTCCAATTCGATGTTCTAAATTTGGTGTACCTGGAATTACCCAAGGACGAGCGAGTTTTTCATTTCGTGCATAAGGAGAAAGTTTGGTTTCGCCTTCTTCTAGTTCTGTTTTAAACGCTACTTTAATATCTTTTAAATCTGCTGATTGAGGATATTTCCAAGGCTCGGCTCCATTAGCAATATATCCATCACTTAATAAAATCACAGGTGTCATATGCTCAATTGAAATCCTTACGGCTTCAAATGCAGCATCAAAACAATCGCTTGGTGTTGCTGCAGCCACAATAGGCATTGGACATTCGCCATTTCTTCCATAATAGGCCTGCATTAAATCACTTTGTTCTGTTTTTGTTGGCAATCCTGTGCTCGGTCCACCTCTTTGAATATTGCAGATAATTAATGGAATTTCAAGCATCACTGCAAGTCCCATTGCTTCCGCCTTTAAGGCCATACCCGGACCAGATGTAGTTGTCAAGCCAATCCATCCACCATAACTGGCACCGATAGCCGAAGTTATTGCAGCGATTTCATCTTCAGCTTGAAATGTTTTTATTCCAAAATTTTTATGTCTACTCAGCTCATGTAAAATATCTGATGCTGGCGTTATTGGATAGCTTCCTAGAAAAAGATTTAATCCGCTTTTTTGTGCTGCAGCGATTAATCCAAAAGACAATGCCTGGTTTCCCATAATAGATCGGTAATTACCGGAATCCATCTTCGCCTTAGCTACAGCATATCTTTCCGTAAATGTTTCAGTAGTATCCGCATAATTATAACCCGCTTGAAGTGCTTTTATATTGCTGTCAAGGATATCAACTTTTTTTGAAAATTTATCTTTTAGAAATGTAATGGTATTTTCCATGCTACGGTTGTACATCCAATATAAAAAGCCAAGTACAAACATGTTTTTTGCCCTGTCTTTTTCTTTGGTACCCATTGTGAAATCTTTCAACGCTTCACGGGTAAGCTTGGTTACATCTATCTTAATAACTTCATAATTTTCCAAACTGTTGTTTTCAATAGGATTTTCACCATCGGGGTAATTGGCTAAGCGTAAGTTTTTTGAATCAAAACCATCAACATTTACTATAATTTTTCCGCCTTTTTTTAAAGAAGCCAAATTTACCTTTAAAGCGGCAGCGTTCATTGCCACCAAAACATCGCAAAAATCGCCTGGCGTATATATTCTATCAGAGCTAAATCGAAGTTGGAATCCACTTACACCTGGTAATGTACCTATCGGAGCACGAATTTCAGCAGGGAAATCTGGAAAGGTGGCTAGGTCCAAACCCAAAAGGGCACTGTTGTTGGTAAATTGGGTACCCGTTAATTGCATCCCATCTCCACTATCCCCAGCAAATTTTATAACTACTTCTTGAAGTATTTCTTGATTTTCTATCATTTGACTATCATTGAATAATGGTCAAAGTTACTAAATACAAATAACAGAAAACGTAGAAAAAAATAATCTATATCGATTAACCTTTCCTTTGAATGAATTAGGTTTGTAGAAACGAAATAGCCAACTTATCATTATTTGAATTAATGATTAGGTTATCCAATTTGCAAATCTTAAAAAAGCTACATCAATAATAAAAAATTATGGAAGATTTACAGGATTTTTTATCACCCGTTTCTGTGAAAGAATTAATGAATGATGAAACATTTACAGATGGACAATTTGCCAAACATATTCGTTTTTACGAAAACGAATTTCCGGATTTGACAGATGTTGATATTGTAATGGTTGGAATTGGAGAAATGCGCGGAACAGATTTAAATGCACCCGAAAGTAATGCGCCCAATCAAATCAGAAAACAATTTTATGCACTTCATCATTGGCATTCAGATATTTTAATTGCAGATATTGGCAATGTAAAACAAGGAGCACTTATTAATGATAGTTATGCTGCTTTGCAAACCGTAATAGCAGAGTTATTTAGTATTGGAAAGAAAGTAATTATTTTAGGAGGGTCTCACGACATTACTTTAGCGCAATATTATGCGTATAAATCAACAAAGAAAAACATTGTGGCAACTTGTATTGACGCTACGATTGATTTAAGAGGGGATAGTTTTTTTAGGCAAGAGAATTTCTTATTGGATATGCTAACTAGCGAGCCCAATTATATTTCTCATTACAATCACATCGGATTTCAAAGTTATTTTGTACATCCTAGATTATTGGAAACAATGGATAAACTTAGGTTTGATTGTTATCGTGTAGGGGTTGTGAAGTCCGATATCGAGCAAATGGAGCCTGTAATTCGTCAAACCAATTTATTGAGCTTTGATATCGCCGCAATTAAAAACAGTGCAGCTCCATCAAATGTATTAACTACCAACGGATTAAATGGAGAAGAAGCATGTGTACTATCACAATATGCAGGAATGAGTAGCAATTTATCAAGCTTTGGCATTTATGGTTATAATCCGGAAAATGATTTACATGATCTGACAGCAAAACAAATAGCACAAATGCTTTGGTATTATTTAGATGGCCTTAATTCAATTAGGTACGAGGCTGCATTAAATGATAATGGCAATTTCAATTTGTTTCATACTTATTTTTCGGAGTTGGATACCTTGTTTATGCAGAGTAAAAAAACAAATCGTTGGTGGATGCAAATGCCGGATAAAAACTTTTTAGCATGTAGTTACAAAGACTATTTAAGTGCAAGTATGAATGACATTCCAGAACGTTGGTTAAGGGCTCAAGAGCGTACGGTTTAAAAATTTAAAAATTATAAATGAACAAAAAGTATTTTTTGATATGGTTTCTTTTTATTGGATTATTGTCTTGTAATATTTCGAAAAAAGCAACCAATCAATTTATTTTGCTTAATGATTCTATTGTTAAATCAGGGCATTTGGGCATTAGTATTTATGAACCATCAACTCAAAAATACTGGTACAACTATAACGCAGAAAAATTATTTATTCCAGCCAGTAATACAAAACTGTTCACCTTGTATGCAGGGATGAAATTTCTTGACGAGCAATTAACTGGAATTTATTATAATGATAATCGAGATACATTTTTTGTTTTGCCTTCTGGTGACCCCACTTTTTTACATGATGATTTTTTGAATCAACCGGTTTTTGAAATCCTTAAAACAAATCAAAAGCCAATAGTAATCATTAATCAAAACCACCAAATTCAACCATACGGAAAGGGATGGGCATGGGATGATGCATCCGAAGTGTATATGCCTCAACGTAATGCTTTACCAATTTATGGAAATTTACTCCACTTGAATTGGCTGAGGAATAATGAAATTTCAAATGATTCTTTTGCGTATGATTTAAAACTATTAAATGGAAATGTTTCAGATTTTGAATTTTTAAAAAAGATCAACACTGAAAGTATAAATAATGTAATTATTAAAATGCCTGGAAAAAATAAATTTGAAATATCCCTTAATGGCAACTCAAATCAAATAAATCAGGAAGTTCCATTTGAAACCTACGGAATAGAAACGGGCACAAATTTATTACAGCAGAAATTGGGGAAGTCATTAACAATTAAATCAGTTAAAACAGATAAAGAAACATTCAAACCGATTTATTCACAAAAAACAGATACGGTTTTTAAAATCATGATGCATAGAAGTGATAATTTCTATGCAGAGCAAACACTTTTAATGGCAAGTGAAAAGTATCTTGGCTATATGTCGGAAACTAATATAATTGATACTTTATTAAAATCAACATTTAAAGACATCCCCCAACAGCCTCGATGGGTTGATGGCAGTGGGTTAAGCAGATATAATTTATTTTCACCTAAAGATTTTATTTATATACTCAATAAATTACAATCAGATTATGGGTATGAAAGATTGAAATATATATTACCAACTGGAGGGAAAGGAACACTGACCAATTACTTTAAAACCGACAGTGGTTTTATTTTTGCAAAAACTGGTTCATTGAGCAATAATTTTACATTGTGTGGGTTTATAAAAACCCGCAAAAATAAAACGTTACTTTTCTCTATGATGTTGAATAATTTTATTGGATCGGGCAAATCAGTAAGAAAGCAGTTTGAAAATTATTTACATGAGATAATTCAACAGAACTAGCATATAAATTAGTTTTTTTGAAATTAAACTTAATCTACTTTTTTTTGTTTTTAAAATCAATGTTTAATTGATTATTTTTATGTTTAAGTAAATTGAAAAAAATGGAAATATTGCCTGGAAACTTATTGAAGATGATTGATAGTCCTGCTGATCTTAAAAAATTAAGCAAGGATCAAATGCATACGGTTGCCAATGAACTAAGGCAATACATTGTTGATGTTGTAAGTGTTTATGGTGGGCATTTTGGGGCAAGTTTAGGTGTTGTTGAATTGTCTGTGGCTTTACATTACGTTTTTAATACACCTTATGATCAATTGGTTTGGGATGTTGGCCATCAAGCTTACGGACATAAAATACTAACAGGACGCAGAGATAATTTCCCAAGTAATAGAAAATACAACGGTTTAAGTGGGTTTCCAAAAAGGAGTGAAAGCGAATATGATACTTTCGGTGTTGGACATTCTTCTACATCGATTTCTGCAGCTTTGGGAATGGCTATGGCTTCGCATTATAAAGGGGAAAAAGATAGACAGCATATCGCTGTTATTGGCGATGGCGCGCTAACTGCCGGACTTGCATTTGAAGCAATGAATCATGCAGGTATTGAAAAAAGTAATGTGTTGATTATTTTGAACGACAATAACATGAGCATCGATCCAAATGTGGGTGCTTTAAAAGAATACTTAACTGATATCACAACTTCTCATACATACAATGAACTTCGCGATAACGTTTGGAAGGCATTGGGAAAGTTGCCCATCGGAAAAAATTATAGCAGAGAAATGGCTAGCAAAGTCGAAGCCAGCCTAAAAGGTTTAGTAAGTAAAAGCAGTAATTTATTCGAAGCATTACAACTTAGGTATTTTGGTCCAATTGATGGACATAATGTAACTAAGTTAATTGATACACTTAACGACCTAAAAGACATCCCTGGGCCTAAGATTTTGCATATAAAAACGGTAAAAGGGAAAGGGTATGCATTAGCAGAAAAAGATCAAACCAAATGGCATGCACCGGGGTTGTTTGATAAAGTAACGGGTGAAATAATAAAGAAAACATTTGATGCACCACAACCACCAAAATATCAGGATGTTTTTGGGCATACGATTATAGAATTGGCAGAAATGAACCCTAAAATAATGGGCGTTACTCCAGCTATGCCTAGTGGTTGTTCGTTAAAATTCATGATGGATAAAATGCCTGATCGCGCATTTGATGTAGGTATTTGCGAACAACATGCCGTAACATTAAGTGCGGGTATGGCTACTCAGGGTTTGAAGGTGTTTTGTAATATTTATTCTTCATTCATGCAACGTGCTTATGATATGGTGATACATGATGTTGCGATTCAAAAATTACCTGTAATATTTTGTTTGGATAGGGCAGGATTGGTTGGTGAAGATGGTCCAACACACCATGGTTGTTATGATATTGCTTTCATGCGTTGTATTCCAAATATAGTTGTAAGTGCACCAATGAATGAATCTGAACTCAGGGATTTGATGTACACCGCTCAATTGGAAACCAACCAGCTTCCGATTGTAATTCGTTATCCAAGAGGAGAGGGCGTTTTGGTGGATTGGAAAACACCAATGAAAGAAATCCCAATCGGAAAAGGTAGAAAATTAAAAGATGGGGATGATATTGCTATATTAACTTTTGGTCACCCAGGAAATTTCGCAGCATCTGCAATCCGTGATGTAAAATCTGAAGGTTTAAATCCAGCGCATTATGACATGCGTTTTGCAAAGCCAATTGATGAGGAAATGCTTCATGAAGTTTTTAGCAAATTCAAGAAAATAATCACTGTTGAAGATGGAACGGTAGTAGGAGGCTTTGGGTCTGCAGTTTTAGAGTTTATGAATGCTTTTGGCTATAAGGCTGATGTGAAAATTATGGGTATCCCTGATCGTTTAGTAGAGCACGGAACGCCTAAACAATTGTATGATGAAATTGGATTAGATGCAAATGGAATTGCAACTGAAATAAGGAAGATGGCTTTCGTTGAAAAAATGATTACCACAGCTTAGTTTAAATAAAAATATTTGATGGATTAAACCCAGATTTTTCAGTGCAAATTTTGAACTGAAAATCTGGGTTTTTCGTTATTCTAAGATTTTGGGTAATCATAATTCACTATCCATTGAATGCCGAATTTATCGCTAAGCATTCCAAAGTATGCACCCCAAAATGTATCGGCAATTGGCATTATTACTATTGCGCCTTCTGAAAGTTTGTTGAAAAAATCATCTGCTTTTTCTTTTGAGTCTATCCTGATAGATAATGAAAAGTTATTTCCGGAAATATGTTTATGGTCTGGCATAGTATCACTACCAAGTAGATCCATATTATTGTTTATCGGCAAAACCACATGCATAATTCTGTTTCCTAATTCTTCAGGAATGGGTGGTTGACCTTCTTGTGGTGGCATTTCGTTGAATCGATTAATCTCGGAAAATTCAGTACCAAAAACCGATTTGTAAAACTCAAAAGCGGCTTCACAGTTTCCGTCGAATGTTAGATATACTGATACTTTTGTCATTAATAAAGTTTATTTTTTCTCAAGAATTGCTTTCATGTTTTGCAATCCTGTTTCGAAATCTTTTCCTATCATTTTTTCCATGTTGAAGACCAATTTCATGATATTCATTGGATAAGCAAATGACCCGTTAAAAGACCATGTTACTTTTGTATTAGAAGCATCGATTGCAGTTGTTGAAATCTCGGTATTGTTTTCTGCTTTAAATGGCTTTTCGAAATTCAATCTTGTATTCATACTTTCTCCTTCAACAATTTTTGTGATGGTTTGTGAACCAGTACCCACATTTTTCACATCACTTTCCCAAGCCGAAACAAAGCCAACTGTGCCATCAATACCGCTGAATGATGTTTTCCAATTGGGATCCATTTTGCCCCAAACACTATAATCGTTTTGGTTTTTTAAATGCTTCACATATTCGAAAACACTATCTTTCGGTGCTTGTATTACAATAGATCTTTCGAGTTTGTAATCTTTTGGAATAAACATGGCAACGATAAGAACTAATGCAATTAGAAGAATAAATGCGATTAAAATAATTTTTATGATTTTCATTGATGAATATTTAATTAAAAATTAAAAAGTGAAAAGTAAAAAGTAAGAAAATGACTGTCTGCCACGACGGAAAACAAGTGTTTATCCGCGTATTTTGAATTTTGAATTTTTACTTTTGAATTTAAATTCTAGTACATCAAATGTTTTTTTGAATTGTTTTTCCACTTGGCTTGGCTTTCATAGTCTACAAAATAAATTTTCAAATCTGCCTGGCTTTGATATTTTACGAAATAGATTTTTTTATCTGCTTGGCTTTCGTAATCTACAAAAAACCACTTGCCATCATTTTTGCCTGCTTGACTTTGGTATTTAACTTTATAAACGAGTAAATCTGCTTGGCTTTCGTAATCAACCACAAAAACCTTTAGATCTGCTTGGCTTTCGTAATCAACGGAAAATAATTTTTGGGATTTGCTTATGTAGCAGCAAAGTAATAAAGAAATGGAAAGGATAATTTTTTTCATGTTTAAAAGTAAGATTTAAAATGTAAAAATATTAAGATTTGTTTAAAAGATATCATAAAAAAAGCCACCAGATTTTACTCCGATGGCTTTGTGTTTAAGCAATTATTAAAAACACTATTTTTAGCTGCAACCTAAGCTATTGCCGCAATTCAAACATTTGTAACAAGTACCACTTCTTACGGTGATATGTCCGCAAGTATTACATGCTGGAGCATCTCCTTGCATTGATTTATTTGCTGCACTTACCGCATCCATAGAAGTAGCGCCTTTCGTAGGAGCAACGTATGGTTTCATTGAATCAGAGTTTCCTAATACACGAACTTCGCTTAATTCTGGAGCACGCTCGCCGATGGTTGGTGTAGTTTCATCCCATGCTTCATTTCCAAGATTCCCAACTTCTGGCTTATCCAATACGTGTACTAAGTCTGTTCTGCCTAAGTACTCGTAAGCCAATGAACGGAACATAAAGTCGATGATTGAAGTGGTTGTTTTGATATTTGGATGTTCAACCATTCCTGCTGGTTCAAATCTTGTAAATACAAACTTCTCAACGTATTCTTCTAAAGGAACACCATATTGTAAACCAATTGAGATGGCAATTGCAAAGCAGTTCAACATACTACGCATAGTTGCTCCTTCTTTTGCCATATCGATGAAGATTTCCCCTAAGGTACCATCATTGTATTCGCCTGTTCTTAAGAATAAAGCTTGGCCATTTATTTTTGCTTTTTGAGTAAAGCCTCTACGTTTAGCTGGTAATGCTCTGCGTTCTACAATCATCGCCAATTGACGCTTTAAAGAAGTATCTGCGCTGCTTTGAACACGCTTATTCATTTCTTCCAATAATTCGTCAATGGTTAATTTACCCATATCAAATATTGAACTTTCTGCAGTTGCTTCTTCGCTTTCGTCTGATGATTTTTTCTTTTTATCAGATTTGTTGCTCAATGGTTGGCTCAATTTAGAACCATCACGATAAAGAGCACATGCTTTCAAACCAAGCTCCCAACTCAAACGATATGAATCTGCAATTTCTTCTACAGTAGCTTCGTTTGGAAGGTTGATTGTTTTACTGATTGCACCACTTAAGAAAGGTTGTGCAGCAGACATCATACGAATGTGACCATGTGCATGAATATAACGTTGACCTGTGTTTCCGCATTTATTTGCACAATCAAATACTGGCAAATGCTCTTCTTTTAAATGTGGCGCTCCTTCTACAGTCATTGTACCACACACATAAATGTTTGCAGCTTCAATTTCTGAATCACTAAAGCCTAAAGCTTCTAATAAACTCCATTCAAAATCATTGTATTGAGTTGGTGTAAATCCAAGTCTTTGTAAGCACTCTTCACCTAAAGTATACACATTGAATACAAATCCAATTTCAAATGCACTGCCCATTGCTGCATTTAATCTTTCGATTTCTGCAGGTTGGAATCCTTTGCTAGCAAGTGTTTCATTGTTGATGAAAGGAGCTCCTTTTAAAGTAGCATGTCCTTTTGCAAAGTTTACTATCTCTTCAATTTGAGTTTCTGTGTATTTCAAATTGCGTAACGCTTGTGGCACACTTTGGTTGATGATTTTGAAATAACCACCACCACTTAATTTTTTGAATTTAACCAATGCGAAATCTGGTTCAACACCTGTTGTGTCGCAATCCATTACTAAACCAATTGTACCTGTTGGTGCAATTACAGTGGTTTGTGCATTTCTGTAACCATATTTTTCACCCATTTGTACTGCATCATCCCATGCTTTAGTTGCAGCTTTTAATAAATAATCTGGGCAATATTTAGCGTTAATACCATTTGGTTTTATTTCCAATCCTTCATAAGCATCGGTTGCATCGTATGCTGCTGCGCGATGGTTATGCATTACTTTCAACATGTGCTTTTTGTTTTCTGGATACTTGCTAAAAGTACCTAAGAAAGAGGCCATCTCTGCTGAAGTTTTATATGCAATACCTGTCATGATTGCGGTGATAGCACCTGCAATTCCTCTAGCTTGTTCGCTATCGTAAGGAATGCCACTTACCATCAACATGCTACCTAAGTTTGCGTATCCTAATCCTAATGTTCTATAATCATAACTCAATTGAGCTACTTCTTTCGATGGGAATTGAGCCATCAAAACTGAAATCTCTAAAACTACAGTCCACAAACGACAAGTGTGTTCGAAACCAGCAACATCAAATGTATTGTTGTCTTCATCAAAGAAACGACGAAGGTTAACACTAGCTAAGTTACAAGCGGTATTGTCTAAGAACATATATTCGCTACAAGGGTTTGAAGCCCTGATCGGACCACCTTCTGGACAAGTATGCCATTCGTTGATGGTTGTATCGTATTGAGTTCCTGGATCAGCACATCTCCAAGCAGCATAGTTGATTTGATCCCAAAGTTCAGTTGCTTTAACTGTTCTCATGGTGCTACCATCGCTTCTTGCTTTAAGTTCCCAATCGCCATTAGCGTCTAAAACTTTAAAGAAAGAGTTCGGTATACGCACAGAGTTGTTGCTATTTTGTCCACTTACTGTTTTATAAGCTTCACCTTCGTAATCGCTTGAATAACCTGCAGCAATAAGGGCAGCAACTTTATCTTCTTCTTTTAATTTCCAAGTTACAAATTCCATAATTTCTGGATGGTCAAGATCCAAACACACCATTTTAGCAGCACGTCTGGTTGTTCCACCACTTTTGATAGCACCAGCAGCGCGATCACCGATTCTTAAGAAGCTCATTAAGCCACTTGACGTACCGCCACCGCTTAATTTTTCATGCTCACCTCTGATGCTGCTATAATTTGTACCAACACCGCTACCATATTTGAAAATACGTGCTTCTCTAACCCACAAATCCATAATACCGCCTTCATTTACTAAATCATCATCAACACTTAATATGAAACAAGCATGTGGTTGAGGACGCTCGTAAGCAGAAGTTGATTTTTTTAATTGACCATCCTTTGCATCTACATAGTAGTGACCTTGTGGCTTTCCAGAAATGCCATATACTTCATGTAAACCAGTATTAAACCACTGTGGACTATTTGGTACACAAGCTTGATTTAAAATACTATACACCAATTCATCATAAAAAATTTGTGCGTCTTTTTCAGAGGCAAAATAGTTATTACGCTCTCCCCATACACGCCAGCAATGCGCCATACGATGAGCAACTTGTTTTGAAGTGGTTTCTCTGCCTTTGCTACCATCAGGTTGAGGAACGCCCGCTTTTCTAAAATATTTTTGTGCTAAGATATCTGTAGCAATTTGGCTCCATTGTTTTGGAACTTCTACATTATCCATTTGGAAAACAACTTCTCCGCTTGGATTTTTGATTACTGATGTACGATAGTCATATTCAAACATATCGTAAGGACTAACTCCTTCTTTGGTGAATTGACGCTGGAAACTGAGCGCTTTTGATGTTTCTTTTTTTGCTGGCATTGGTTATTAATTTGTTAATAGTTAGTTATAAATATTTTTTTCCTTTAGCGGTCAACGAAAATATCTTTTGTATGTCATCTTTTAGCACCTTAAATATCAACAAGGTGTGGACAAAATATGTGAACAATTCAGCACGTCTTATCCTTGTTGGTTTTCATGAGTTTTGCACGTTTTGTGGAAAGATATTTTTTTTTATTTTTTGTAATGTCATTAAATATTTATTGAATGTTATTATTAATTGAATCATGTTTAATTTAGCTTAAATTTTTAAACCATTTTGTGAAACAATGAGATGCGTAATTCAGCGTGTAGCTCGGGCTAAAGTTAGCATAGACGAAACAGTAAAATCAGCTATTTCATCAGGATTATTAGTGCTTGTTGGCATTGAAGATGTTGATACAATTGATGATGCCATTTGGTTAAGCAACAAAATTGTAAACCTTCGTATTTTCGATGATGAAAATCATGTTCCCAATTTGAGTGTAAAAGACATTTTAGGTGAAATTCTTTTAGTAAGCCAGTTTACCCTCCATGCACTTACAAAAAAAGGCAATCGCCCCAGTTATATTAAAGCTAGCAAACCAGAATATGCAATACCCTTATATCAGAAGTTAATTGATTGTTTGGAAGCTGATTTAGGACGGCCAATACAAACCGGTTTTTTTGGCGCAGACATGAAAGTTGAATTGTTGAATGATGGTCCAGTAACCATTTGGATCGATACTCAAATGAAAGCATAAAAAGTAAAAAAAGTAAACAAATGGAAAATCAAAATATATTGAAGCAATTGACAATTGAAGACGCTCAACATGAAATAGATGTTTGGATAAAATCTATTGGGGTAAGATATTTTAATGAACTTACAAATCTTGGTATTTTAATGGAAGAAGTAGGCGAGCTCAGTAGATTGATGGTTAGAAAATATGGCGAGCAATCTTTTAAACAATCAGACCAAGGAAAAGAGATTGAAGATGAGCTAGCAGATGTGTTGTGGGTGCTGATGTGTATTGCTAATCAAACAGGGGTGAATTTAAATGAAGCGTTACAAAAAAACATAGAGAAAAAAACTAAAAGAGATGCGAATAGGCATTTTGAAAATGAAAAATTAAAAAGTACTAAATAAAATTTTTCATAACCTTTCAGTCACAATACTTTTCAACTTATACAAAATAGAAATACCTTGTAAAAAAATCGAAGATGAAAAACCAATTTTTTTATTTGCCACTTATTTTAATTTGTTTGCCTTTATTGATGATCGCGCAAAACAAAAGCAAACTTGTTAGTGGCCCATGGGCAGGTAATGTTGAATTAAGAACTGCGATGATTTGGCTGGAGGTTTCTGCAGATGTAAAAAAAGTAGCTGTTGAATATGCTCCAACCACAAATGTAAATTCAAAAAAACTTGTTGCGTATAAAGGAGAATTGGGGAAATTTTTCAACCCCATAAAATTGGAACTAAATGAACTTGAATTTGGAACATCATATCAATATGCGATTTTACTTGATGGAAAGAAAATTGATTTGCCTTTCGACACCCGATTTACCACAAAAGATCTTTGGCAATATCGCAAACCTGCGCCCGATTTTAGTTTTTTAACTGGAAGCTGCGCCTATTTTAATGAAGCAAAATTTGATCGCCCTGGCAAGCCTTATGGAGGAGATTCTTCCATATTTGAAACCATGGCAAAAACCCCAGCTGAATTCAATTTATGGTTAGGCGATAATTGGTATTACAGAGAGGTTGATTATTCATCGGTTTGGGGTTTGAAATATCGTGCTTCACATGATAGAGCGATTCCGATTTTACAAAAATTAATGGCGAGTATGCCTCAATATGCCATTTGGGATGACCATGATTTTGGACCTAATGATGCAGGGGCAAATTATATTTTCAAAAACGAAAGCAGAAATATTTTTAATGATTATTGGCTTAATCCAAGCAGCGGAGAAAATAAAGAAGGCATTTACACAATGATGAATTATGGAGATGTAGATTTCTTCTTGTTGGATGATCGTTTTTTTAGGTCGGATGTAAATTTGGCTGATTCCACAAATAATAGCTTAAACGAGGATAAGGTATATTTTGGAAAATCACAATTGGATTGGTTGAAAAACAGTTTATTATTTAGTAAAGCAACGTTTAAAATTATCGTTACTGGAAATCAAGTTTTAAATCCAATTAATAATTATGAATGTTTAACTCATTATCCAACAGAATATAAAGCATTGATCGATTTTTTATCATACCAAAAAATAAATGGCGTCATTTTTTTGACAGGCGACAGACATCATAGTGAAGTAATAGAAATGCAAAGGCCGAATGATTATCCGTTGTACGACATTACTATTTCACCGCTAACATCAGGCGTTGGAAAGGTTTCGGGAAAGGAATTGGACAATCCATTTCGCGTAGCAAATACATTAATAGAAGCACAAAATTTTGGAAAGATTTCCTTCTTTGGTAGTAAAGGGAACCGCACCATGAAAGTTGATTTCATTGGAAAAAACGGCGAGCAATTGGGAAATTGGTCTGTAGAAGAAAACAAATTAAAAAAACGAAATTAAAGTCAAGAAAATTTAAATTACAAGAACATTATTTTTATGACCTCATCAATTTTTGCGTACGATAAATTAAAAACAATTCAGGCATTACGTTACCATTTCATCAGCCGAAAAGAAATAAAGTATTTGATGATTGTCGTAAATCTATTTGCTATAATCTCTGCCAGCTTATTCTTTTTAAAAAAAATATTGCTTTTTGCATTTTTGTTTAGCTCTTTACTTTGGTTTGTAATGATGATTTTATTTTGGTTTTTATTACCCAGAATGATTTATGCAAAATCAGCTTCTTTTAAAGACAAATTTAAAGTGGAGATTAATCAAACAACTTTCTCATTAATTCATGAAAGAGCGGATAAAAGTTGGGAATGGAATGCGTTCAGCACATGGTTGGAAAGCCCACATTTTTTTCATATTTATTTCAATCCTCGTTCATTTTTTTTGATTCCAAAAGAAGCTTTTGATGCTGATGGAATTGATCAAGCAAGAAAGATTTTAAGCGATAATATTAAAAGGAAGTAATCGTCTAGAATTGTTTTTTCAACTGTATAAAACTCCAGGCTAAAAAGGGGAGAATTATAAATACCAACAACCAATACCACCCTCCCAAAAGCGCAAATAAAATGCTTGAAATAATAAGCAAATACAAAGGATAAAGTAGGAACAATAAGCCCACAACCACAGAATCATAATGATCCAATTTTTCAAAATACATCCAACTTATTTTATGAACGGGAATAAATAAAGGCGCATGAATAATTTTTCCAATTATTGCAGGAATATGAAGCATCGTTTTTTTTATTGGATGCTGTTTAACATGGAATGTATTTTTAATTGTTTCTTCTTTATGTGATTCAATTTCAACCACCAATGACTTTAGTTCATTTTTTAATTGCTCGTTAAATAGTTTAATGTTTACACCTTCTGTTTCAGACAGGTTGAAACGCTGTTTTAAAATTGGCGTCCCAAAATTGAGTTGAACATTTTTTCCAAATGAACGAAACGATTGATAGTTTATGCCAGTCGGTATTACAGTTAAATCGACGCTTTCATTCCATGTGCTGAAAGCTAGTCTAGCTGTACCTTTCTTTAAAGCCCTTAATTTCCATTCGTTGACACAAAGACCCTCGCTAAATATCAATACAATACCATTCTTTTTAAATATCTCTCTACATTTTGCAAATGTATCATAATTGGTATTTAAATTCTCGGCACCTTCCGTAATCCTAAAAACAGGTAAGATATTTAATGCAATTAATATTTTCGCAATCCTTTTGTTTTTAAACACATCGCCTCGTGCCAAAGAATAAATAGGCTTTTTAAATAAGGCTGCTAAAATGATGGCATCTAAAAATGAATTGGGGTGATTACAAGCAATTAATAATGGACCATTATGGTTTAAAACCTTTTTGTTTTGAATAATGATATGCCTGCAAAAAAAAAGTAAGGCTAATTTAGACGGGTATTTTAATAGTTTAAATAACAAGTTGTATGATTTTAATTTAGTTGTGGGTCTATTGGATAGTTGATCAGTTGCTCAAATTCGCCACCTAAAAATTTTAATGCATCTTTCCAGATTTCATGTGGCTTTGATTTGAAAATAATGTTTGTATTAACTTCAGAAATTAACCAAGTTTTTTCAGACATTTCTTCAGCCAATTGCTTTGGTGACCAACCGCTATATCCGATAAAAAATTTTATTTTTTGCAAATCAATTTGATTGCTATTAATCAAACGGGTTATTGTTTCAATATCACCGCCCCAATACAAATCGTTTGATAGTTTTACACAATTTGGAACAGTTGGAAATTGATGTAAAAAATGAATGGTATTTAAGCCAACAGGACCTCCTTTAAAAACAGGGATATTTTCAATGTAAATGTTATCAAATAAATGATGTAAAAAATAATGGGTAGGTTCATTTTGTATTAAACCAAAACTTCCATCATCATTATGTTCACAGATGAAAACTACAGACCTTTTGAAATTCAAATCTTTAAGAAATGGATCTGCGATTAAAAAAATATTTTCATTCAAAGGAATCATACCTCTAAAATATTTAAAATAAATAAAAACAACCCAATTTATTTATGCTTCAAATGAAAATAAAGTTCTTTATAAAAATTGTAAAGCTGGGTTAAAAAAAATCCTAAAAATTTGAAACAACTTAAAACCATTTTTTCTACATTAAATTTGTAAAAACAAAAATTCGCCAAAAAATTATTTAGTGAAGTAAAAAAATCGGATGAAAAAAATTTTCCCAATCATTATCGTATTGATTTCTTTGTCTTTAATTGGATTGATTTATTTTCAATTTACGTGGTTAACAACCGCAAAAGAAACGAAAGAGAAGCAATTAAAGGAGAACATATTCTTTGCAGCAAATGAAGCAGCGGAGCAATTGATGAATGAGAAATCCAATTTTAAATCTTTCAATAAAAAAACAGAAAAATTAATTCTCAATGAAAAGAAGCGGTTAGAAATTTTCAGGCCATCGGTAATGCAACGTTATACCAAAGATGAGATTCAAGCGATTATTAGAAATTCAATGGACAAGCATTTTTTAAAAGGTATTTCTTTTGAGTTTGCGGTATCCGATAATAGTTTAACTGGTGATCAAGT
This sequence comes from Chitinophagaceae bacterium, assembly GCA_027489035.1. Classification (GTDB taxonomy): domain Bacteria; phylum Bacteroidota; class Bacteroidia; order Chitinophagales; family Chitinophagaceae; genus Ferruginibacter. The sequence continues at coordinate 226,700 of JAIYAN010000021.1, read as the reverse complement.
TCAAAGCGACCAATTTTTTAAGTATTATCTAGATTCTGCAAACAATACCAATTTTGCTATTCCGCTACAACCAGCGCCAGGTAGTGAATTTGAAAATTTAACTGACGAAGAATATTTGGTTATCATAGTACCCAATCAAGAGGATATTATTTTTAAAGAAATCATTTGGTTTATCATCGGAACGATTTTGTTTTCTATTATCATCACAACCGCATTTTTTATTACCATCAAAGCGTTGCTCAATCAGAAAAAACTGAGTGAAATTAAATCTGATTTTATAAATAATATGACGCATGAATTTAAAACACCAATAGCTACTATTTCGTTGGCGGTTGATGCATTGAAAAATGAAAAAGTAATAAATGACAAAGAAAAATCAGCTTATTTTACCGGCATAATAAAAGAAGAAAACAAACGCATGAACAAGCAAGTGGAAGCGATTTTACAAGCGGCGTTGTTAGATAAAAAAGAGATAGAAATTCATTCGAAAAAAGTGAATGCAAATGATTTGATTCAACAAGCCATTAACAATATTGAACTGCCTTTAGCGGAAAAAAATGGAAAACTAAACGTTGCATTAAATGCAAAAAATGATTTGATGCTTTTAGATGAAGTCCATTTTATAAACTTGATAAATAATCTTTTAGATAATGCCATAAAATACTCAAAAGAAACAGGATTGGAAATTAGTTTAACTACAGAAAACCATTTCAATCAGTTTAGAATTATAATTGCAGACAATGGTATTGGAATGAATAAGGAAACTTCGAGCAGAATATTTGAAAAGTTTTACCGAGCTCATACAGGTAATATCCATAATGTAAAAGGTTTTGGTTTAGGACTTAGTTATGTAAAAGCAATGGTAGAGGCCCAAAAAGGCAATATAAAAGTAGACAGTACTTTAGGTAAGGGAACCACATTTACCCTTAGTTTTCCAGTTGTATAAAATAAAGTTATCCACATTTATCCACATTGATTCACACTGAAATTCACTTGTATGGTGGTTTTTACCCTATAATTTGGGTATAAAACGCTATAAATATGTGGATTATCTCATTGTGGATAAAAGTCTAATATCTTTTTAATGTAAAAAAGTGGGAAAAAGTGTTATTTTGTGTTGAAATAAATTTAAAACAGCACAATTTCCTATCATGATTGGTTTTTTAGGCGAATATGAATCAACGGTTGATGCAAAAGGACGTTTTCTGCTACCTGCGGGATTTAAAAAACAATTGCCCGATTTAGAGAAAACAAATTTTGTATTAAACAGAGGTTTCGAAAAATGCCTGACTTTGTATCCAATGCAAAGCTGGGAACCAATCTTTAATGAAATCAACGCGTTGAATGATTTCGATCCCAAAGTTAGAGCGTTTAGACGTATTTTCTTAAATGGTGCAAATCAAATTGAATTGGATTCTGCGGGAAGGATTTTATTGCCTAAATCATTGATAGAGTATGCAGGGTTGGATAAAGATATTGTGTTAATCGCTGCGGTTAACAAAATTGAGATTTGGGATAAGGCAACTTATCAAGCATTTTTTGATTCAATGTCGGCAGATGATTTTAGCAATTTGGCAAATGAGGTGATGAATAAAACAAAAGAGAATCCGAATACTTGATAAATATGCTTTCAAACAAAGAAATAAACGAGCATAATCAAGCGGATGAAAACAGTGAAGCGTATCATATTCCTGTTTTGCTTTTGGAAACGGTTGAAGGATTGTCGATTAAAGAAAATGGAATTTATGTGGATTGTACGTTTGGTGGTGGTGGACATAGCAAAGAGATCTTAAAAAAGTTGGGTTCAGGTGGTCGGTTATTTGTTTTTGACCAGGATATGGATGCGAAAGCAAATTTGCCAAAAGATGAAAGAGTGGAGTTTGTGCCACAGAATTTCAGGCATATTCAGCGGTTTTTGAGACTGCTTGGGGTTCAAAAAGTGGACGGTATTCTTGCGGATTTGGGGGTTTCAAGTCACCAGTTTGATGAAGCGGAAAGAGGGTTTTCAATTCGTTTTGATGCTGATTTGGATATGAGAATGGATAAAAGACAGGAATTGACTGCTGCAAAAATCTTAGCAACGTACGATGAGCAAGCATTGCATAAGTTATTTGAAAAATACGGTGAGGTTAGTAATTCGAAAACATTGGCTAGAACAATTGTTGCAAAGCGAAGTCACATGCCAATGCAAACCATCAATCAGTTTAAGCAAGCAATTCGAGAAGTGGTAATGGGTAATCCCAATAAATATTTGGCTAAGGTTTTTCAGGCCATAAGAATTGAGGTGAACGATGAAATGGGTGCTTTGAAAGATTTGCTAGAGCAATCATTGAATTTGTTGAATCCTGGTGGTCGAATTGCAATAATAACCTTTCACTCTTTAGAAGATAGAATGGTTAAAAATTTTTTCAAAACGGGTTCAATTGAAGAGGTACAAGCGGATGATGTTTTTGGAATAAAACCAAAAAGCCCTTTGAAAATAATAACCAAGAAACCTATTGAAGCAACAATGGAAGAATTAAAAAGAAACAATAGATCAAGAAGTGCAGGATTAAGAATAGCAGAAAAAATATAAAGTTGACAACAGAAAAAAAAATATCAAACAGCACGAACGAAAAAATTGATTGGAAAAAATATTTCAATTATAGAAATATTGTAGAGAATGTTGGATTCATTTTGTTTTTGTCTACGCTTGCAATTGCTTACATCTATAATGGACATTATGCGGATAAATTAAGTAGAAAAATAAGCAAAACAGAACATAACGTAAAAGAATTGGAATACGAATACAAAACAATAAAAAGTGAGGTGATTTATAGAAGTAAAGCTACAGAGATGATTAAGTCTGTTGAACCTTTGGGCTTAAAGGAATTAAAACAACCTCCTATTTTATTAAACGATACCATTCAACAAAACAATAAAACCCAGAACTAATTTTGGAAATCAGAAAAGACATATTATGGCGTGTTTATTTATGCTACATTGGCATCATGATCATAGGCGTATTGGTACTAGCTAAAACTTTCTACATACAACAAGTAGAAGGTAAGTTTTGGAGAGGTATGGGAGATAGTTTGCATCTTAAATATATGCCTATTAATGCAGCACGTGGTAGTATTTATAGTGAAGATGGAAATATTTTGAGTACTTCAATACCGGTTTTTGATGTGTATGTTGATTTCTGTGCCGAAGGCTTAAGGGCTAAAAATGGTTTGTTGTTTAAAGAAAATATTGATTCTTTAGCATTAAGAATGAGTCAAGTTTTTGGCGATAAGTCTAAGGAGACGTATAAAAATGATTTGGAATTGGCCTATCAAAATAAAGAGCGTTACTATTTGCTCAAGCGTAAGATTTCTTATGATGAAATGAGTTTGATGCGTGATTTTCCATTGGTTAGATTAGGCAGAAATAAAAGTGGTTTCATCTATGATATTCGCGATAAACGCATTAATCCCTATGTATTATTAGCAAACAGAACCATAGGCCTTTCAAGGAAAGATTCTTCAAAGAATGTTGGACTTGAAAGGACCTATGACAGTTTGCTTCGTGGTGAATCTGGACAAAGATTAATGCGTTATACATCTGGAGCATATATGCCAGTTGAAGGTGCCGAAGTAGATCCAGTAAATGGAAAAGATATCATCACAACATTAGATACTTACATTCAAGATGTTGCAGAAGATGAGCTTATGCAAATGATGGTGGGAAACAATTCAGAACATGGTAGTGTAATTGTAATGGAAGTTGCCACAGGAAAAATAAAAGCAATTGCCAATTTAGGAAAAGAAGCAGAAGGTGTATACACAGAAAATTTAAATTATGGAATAGGGAAAGCAACAGAGCCGGGATCTGTGTTTAAATTGGCTACTTTATTGAGTTTGCTTGATGATAAATATGTAACTATTGATTCCAAGGTAGATTGTGAAGGTGGTGCAAAAAGCTTTTATGGATTAAGAATAAAAGATTCGCATTTAGGTACAGGAACAATATCGGTGAAAGATGCTTTTGCAAGAAGTAGCAATGTTGCTTTTGCAAAATTAGCCTTTCAATATTATCAAGATCAGCCTATGAAATGGTATCAACATTTGGATCGTTTCAGATTAACCAAATTAACGGGTGTAGATATCATTGCTACATCTGGAAGACCAACCATAAAAAGTCCTTCTTCAAAAAGTTGGGGAAAAACAACCATTCCATATATGGCACATGGTTACGAAGAGTTGGTTACGCCTTTGCATATGCTAATGCTTTATAATGCAGTAGCAAACAATGGAAAAATGATGAAGCCATATTTGGTAAATTCTGTTAAAGAAAATGGTGTTGAAATTCAAAAATTTGTCCCTGAAGTTTTAGTAGATAAGATCTGCAATGATGAAGCAATTGCACAAGCAAAAGTATGTTTAAGAGCAGTTGTGGATAGCGTGCATGGTACAGGATATAAAATTTTGACTGATTCAAATTATTCGATTTCTGGAAAAACAGGAACCGCTGTGTCTGCATTAGACAATTCTGGATACAATAAAGGCAATAAAATTTATCAATCGTCTTTTATTGGTTATTTCCCTTCTGAAAATCCAAAATACTCAATAGCAGTTGTTATTCAAAATAACAAAAATTCGAAACAGTATTATGGTGCTGTGGTTGCGGGTAAAGTGTTTAAAAAAGTGAGCGACCGTATCTATAACCATTTTTTGAGCAAACCTAATTTTAAAAATGAAGCAGTTTTAGATACTTCGGTTCACAATTATTTTGGCATCAAAAATGATATGCAATCTATTTTTTCTGGTCTAGGCATTACTTATGCAGATTCAAATGCATCTGGTTTATGGCGCAATGCAAGTTTGTCTGGTAAAAAAGCCAAGCTAGCAGAGCCAACTGATTTAAACACGGCTCAAAACATAATGCCCAATTTTGTGGGAATGGGATTGAAAGATGCATTGTATCTATTGGAGAATAAAGGACTAACGGCAACCATTAGTGGAAAAGGAAAAGTAATTAGTCAAAGTTTGTACCCAGGTACTTCATTTAAAAAAGGTCAAAAAATAATATTAATGCTCAATTAAGAGCAAAGATTATGCTAAAAGATATACTATATAAAGTAAACATGGTTTCTGTTTCCGGTAATACGGATATAGAAATTAAGAATCTGCAAACAGATTCTAGAACAGTTACTTTAGGCAGTTGTTTTGTAGCAATAAAAGGTGTTTCAGTTGACGGACATGATTATATAAATACAGCCATACAAAATGGTGCAGTAGCTATTATCTGCGAATGCTTACCTCTGCAACTTCAGGATAATGTAACTTATGTAGAAGTTAAAAATACTGCACATGCTTTAGGGATGATGTGTCATCATTTTTATGGAGAACCATCATCTCTTTTAAAAGTAATTGGTGTTACTGGAACAAACGGAAAAACAACCATTGCTACTTTGCTCTGGAAATTGTTTACATCACTTGGTTATACTTGTGGTTTAATCAGTACAGTTCAAAATCAAATTGGTGAAGATATTATTGAATCTACACACACTACTCCTGATGCGATTCAGTTGAATGAATTGTTGAAGAAAATGGTTGACCGAGGATGTACCCATGTTTTCATGGAATGTAGTAGTCATGCTATTCATCAACAACGTATAGCTGGTGTTGAATTTACTGCTGCTGTATTTAGCAACATTACTCATGATCATTTGGATTATCATAAAACATTCGATGCATACATTCAGGTTAAAAAATCTTGGTTTGATGATTTACCAAAAGACGCTATTGCCATATCTAATGCCGATGATAAAAGAGGTTCTGTGATGCTTCAAAATTGTAAAGCAAAAAAATACTATTATAGTTTAAAAACGCTTGCTGATTTTAAAGGAAAAATTTTAGATAATGCACTTTTAGGTTTACACATGAATATCAATGATACTGATGTTCATTTTAAATTGATTGGCGAATTTAATGCTTATAACATATTAGCAGTTGTTGGTGTAGCATTGAGTTTAGGCGAAGATAAATATCAAGTGCTTCAAAATCTTAGTATGCTTACTGGTGCTGAAGGCCGTTTTGATTATACCGTAAGTGCAAAAGAAAATATTGTAGGTATTGTGGATTATGCGCACACACCAGATGCATTATTAAATGTATTGGTAACCATAAAAAATTTACGTCAAGGAGAACAAAAAATTATCACCGTAGTTGGTTGTGGTGGAAATAGAGATGCTGCAAAAAGGCCTTTAATGGCTGAAGTGGCTTGTCAATATAGTGATAAAGTGATTCTTACTTCCGATAATCCAAGATTTGAATCACCTGATGAAATATTGAAGCAAATGGAAGCGGGTGTTAATGTGGTTAGTAGAAAAAAATGCCTGACCATTAGTGATAGAAAAGAAGCCATTAAAACAGCCATCAGTTTTGCAAATCAATCTGATATTGTTTTAATCGCAGGAAAAGGACATGAAAAATATCAAGACGTAAATGGTGTAAAACATCCATTTGATGATAAGTCTGTATTAATGGAAATGCTAGAACTTTTAGAAAAATAAAATTATAAAAAAGAATAATTATGTTATATCACTTTTTTGAGTGGCTGTCTAAAGAAGGTTACCGGTTTGCTGGTGGCGGTCTTTTTCAGTTCATCACATTCAGGGTGATGTTGGCTTTGATTCTGTCTTTGTTTATAACTACTGTTTTTGGAAAGAAAATCATTCTTTTTTTACAAAATAAACAATTGGGTGAAACAGTAAGGGATTTGGGATTGGAAGGTGAAAAACAAAAAATCGGAACGCCAACCATGGGTGGATTAATCATCATTTTGGCTATACTTGTTCCAACTTTATTACTGGCTAATTTAGATAAAGTTTACATCAGATTGATGCTTCTTTGTACCGTTTGGCTTGGTGCTATTGGTTTTATAGATGATTATTTGAAAATAAGATCTAAAAGAATTGCTAAAGAAAAAGGAATTGACTTTAAAAAAACAAATGCCGATGGACTTGCAGGGAAGTTTAAGATTTTTGGACAAGTAATGCTTGGAATAGTAGTTGGCGCCACACTTTATTTTAATCAAAGTGTAGTAGTAAAAAGAGAAGTAATCTCCAATATGCCTTTTACTCAAAATGATAGTTCAATAAACAAAACAAAATTTGAAGTAATCAAAATTGATGGGAAAGATCGTGTTTTTACAAATGCAAAAAATGTAATTACAACCATACCATTTGTGAAAGGCCATGAATTTAATTATGCCAAATTGTTACCGCAATCATTAGAACAATATACTTACATTATTTATATCCTAATTGTGATTTTTATTGTTACAGCTGTTTCAAATGGGGCAAATATTACTGATGGTTTAGACGGATTAGCAACGGGTGTAAGTGCCATTATTGGAATTTGCTTAGGCATATTTGCATATGTCAGTGGTAACATAAAATTTGCTGAGTATTTAAACATTATGTACATACCCAATTTAGGAGAGTTGTCCATTTTTATTGCAGCTTTTGTGGGTGCTTGTATCGGGTTCTTATGGTATAATGCATATCCAGCACAGGTTTTTATGGGAGATACTGGAAGTCTTGCTCTAGGTGGAATTATTGCAGCACTAGCCATAATCGTTAGAAAAGAATTATTGATTCCAATTTTTTGTTCTGTTTTTTTAATTGAGAATATGAGCGTTATGATTCAAGTGGGTTATTTTAAATACACCAAAAAGAAATATGGAGAAGGAAGGCGCGTGTTTTTAATGAGTCCTTTACATCATCATTATCAGAAAAAAGGATTTCATGAAAGTAAGATTGCGGTGAGGTTTTGGATTGTTACAATTTTAAGTGTAGCGCTTGCAATTGTAACCTTAAAAATGAGATAATAAACGGATTTACTTAATTATAAAGTTAGTCACCAACCCTAAGAAACTAAAAAAGCAACCCATTAAATTCGATGCTTTTGAAGAACCTTTTTTAAATCAAGAAATAGGCAATTGCTTAAGATTGTTTTAGAAAAAATCCTAACAAAAAATGACATCTCTGTGTTAGCAACGGCGTGTCATATCTATTGGTTTTAATTGCCAACAAGTGTATTGTAAGAACCTTGTTCTAATACATTATTAAAGTAATTTTTACCCTTAGAAAACAAACCCAGTTTTAATCCGTACCCTTTTTAACAAATTGAATTAACAATCATTAATTATAGCATTCTGCATTTATGTCTACAAAATTAATCATACTCGGAGCTGGAGAAAGTGGCATCGGTGCCGCCCTTCTTGCCAAGCAAAAAGGGTATGATGTTTTTGTAAGTGATGCTGGTGTTATTGCTGAAAAATATGTACAAGAGTTAAATGAAAACGAAATCCCTTTTGAACAATCTGGTCATGATGAAGAATTGATTTTAAGCGCATCAGAAGTTATTAAAAGTCCTGGCATTCCTGAAAAATCACCTATTGTGCAAAAAATCAGATTAAATAATATTTCTGTTATAAGCGAAATTGAATTTGCATACAGATACGCAGATGGAAGTAAAATCATTGCTATCACCGGAAGTAACGGTAAAAGCACAACTACTGCATTGACCTATCATATTTGCAAAACGGCAAACCAAAACTGTGCAATGGTTGGAAATATCGGTTTTTCATTTGCTCGTCAGATTGCTCAAGATCCTAAAGATTTATACATCATTGAAATAAGTTCGTTTCAATTGGATGATATAAAAAGTTTCAGACCAGATGTAGCTATACTTACAAATATTACAGAAGATCATTTAGATAGATACCAATACAAATTGGAAAACTATGTAAACAGTAAGTTTAAAATTATAGAAAATCAACGTCAATCAGATGTATTCATTTACAATCTTGATGACGAAGTATCCATGAAATATATAACTAATTATACCATTAATTCAATCCAAGCTCCCATTACTATGAGAAAAGAACTGCCACAAGGTGCCTACTTAACAAACGCGAAAATTTGCCTTAAATGGAAAAGCGAAGAAGTAGAAATGAACGTATCTGATTTTGCTGTAAAAGGTAAACATAATCTTTATAACAGCATGGCTGCAAGTATGGCTGTAACGGCTATTGATATTCGCAAAGAAAAAATCAGAGAAGCGTTGCAAACTTTTGAAAGTTTAGAACATCGTATGGAAAAAGTGGCTACCATAAAAGGTGTTGAATTTATCAACGATAGCAAAGCTACAAATGTTAATAGTACTTGGTTTGCACTTGAAAGTATGACAAAACCTGTGATATTGATTTTGGGTGGAGTAGATAAAGGAAATGATTATAATCTGCTTAAAGAAATGGTATCGGAAAAAGTAAAAGCCATTGTGTGTATGGGCTTAGATAATAATAAAATTGAAGAAGCATTTTCTGATATCATTCCGCTTATTGTACATACACAGAGTGCTGAGGAAGCGGCCAACACAGCATTTCAAATTGCAAACAAAGGAGAAACAGTGTTGTTGAGTCCGGCTTGTGCAAGTTTTGATTTGTTTAAAAACTTTGAAGATAGAGGCAACCAGTTTAAAGCAGCAGTAAGAAATTTATAATCATATTTTAGAAAGTACATCACTTTTTATGCAAGAGACAATAGATAAAGTAAAACGATTTTTTAATCCAGGTTTAAATAACAATTTAGACAATACTTCTCCATTTAAAATTGGTGAAGTAGGTAATAATCTTGTTGTAAAAACAAAAGGCGATCGTGTTATTTGGTCTATCGTTATTATACTTACAATGGCTAGTTTGCTTTTGGTTTATAGCAGTACGGGTTCATTGGCTTATAGGATGAGCAGAAGCACCGAAAGTTATTTATTCAAGCAGTTCGCATTTATTATTGTAGGGTTGTTGTTGATTTACTTTTTTCATAGGATTAATTATACTTTTTTTTCAAGGCTAGCGCTTATACTTTTTTTAGTTTCAATACCATTATTATTTTACACCTTATTTTTTGGTGTTGAACTTAATGCAGGAAGTAGATGGATTAGACTTCCAGTCATTAATATGACTTTTCAAACTTCTGATTTTGCTAAGTTGGCTTTGTTTATGTATTTGAGCAGAATGTTGAGTAGAAAGCAACTGGTTATTAAAGATTTTAAAAAAGGATTTATTCCAATAGTTACACCTGTTATAATTATATGTGCTTTTATTGCACCCGCTAATTTATCAACTTCTATATTGGTTTTTGGAACTAGTATGATGCTTATGTTTATTGGAAGAGTGAGTACAAAGCATTTGATGGGTATTGTTTTAGTTGCCTTAGTCCCTGTTGTTTTGCTTGTTGCAATTGCTGTTTCTACTTATAATAAAGAAACTAAAAAAGGCAATGAATTACCAGTTGCATTAAGGGTAGGACGTATCCCAACATGGGTAGGTAGAATACAAACTTTTTTATACGTTCAAAAAGAAGATGATAGCGAAAAGTCATATCAAAATAACCAAGCAAAAATTGCTGTTGCTAATGGTGGTTGGTTTGGTCGTGGTCCAGGAAATAGTTTGCAAAGAAATTTTCTTCCACATTGCTACAGCGATTTTATTTATGCGATTATAATAGAAGAATACGGTTTTGTAGGGGCTGCATTTATGTTGATGATTTATTTGCTTTTCTTATTTAGATGTATTCGATTGTATAAAAAATGCCCATTCGCATTTGGTGCATTTCTGGCGTTAGCGTTAAGTTTTACATTGGTCATTCAAGCAATTGCCAATATGGGTGTAAATGTAAGTTTGTTGCCAAATACCGGAGTTACGCTTCCATTGGTAAGTATGGGTGGTAGCAGTTTGTGGTTTACTTGTATGTCCATAGGTATTATTTTAAGTGTTGCAAGAAATGTTGAACAACAAGAAGGATCACAACTTAAAAATTTAGAAGCAGCGGCAGCAGCTGAATCTGAATCAAAAGAACCGGAAACAAACAATAGTTAATTGAATAGATAAAAGGCAATGGGCAAAAGATTTATAATAGCAGGTGGTGGAACTGGAGGGCATATTTTTCCGGCTATTGCTATTGCTCAAATGCTTAGAAAAATATCGCCTGATTCTAGTTTTTTGTTTGTTGGTGCGAAAGGAAAAATGGAAATGGAAAAAGTTCCTCAGGCGGGATTTGAAATAGAAGGCTTAACCATAGCGGGTTTTAATAGAAGTTCTTTGATAAAAAATATTGGATTACCGATAAAACTGATTCAAAGTTTTATTCAGGTTTCTCGAATATTTAAAAAATTTAAACCAGATGCTGTAATCGGCGTAGGAGGCTATTCTAGTTTTCCGGTTTTAAGATTTGCACAGTCTAAAGGCATTCCAACCTTTATTCATGAGTCGAATTCTTTTGCAGGAAAATCAAATCAGATGTTGGGAAAAAATGCTACAAAAATTTTTACAGCAACTGACGGAATGGAATTGTTTTTTCCAAAAGATAAAATCTGTGTAAGTGGAAACCCAGTTCGTAGTTCAATAATTAATCATAAAGTATCAATAGAAGAGGGTTTGAATCATTTTGGATTGGATAAAAATAAAAAAACAATTTTTAGTGTTGGCGGTAGTTTGGGCGCACAAAGTATTAATGAAGCCATTTTGAAAAACCTTCACTTTTTTGAAAATGGAAATGTGCAGTTAATTTGGCAAACAGGAAAATCGTTTTATAATCAAGCACTTGAAAAATGCAAGGGGTTTGAAAATATTGTGGTTAAAGATTTTATAACACAAATGGAATATGCTTATGCTGCGGCAGATGTAGTGATTAGCAGAAGTGGGGCAATGGCTGTTTCGGAATTGTGTATTGTTGGTAAACCTGTTTTTTTTGTGCCTTTTCCTTTTGCTGCTGAAAATCATCAAATGGTAAATGCTAAAAAAATTGTAGAAAAAAATGCGGCATTGGTTATGGAAGATAAAGATGCTTTGGAAAAATTAATTCCTGAAGTATTTGAATTGTTAAATAATAATGAGTTGCAAAATAAATTAAAACAAAACATATCAAAACTTGGCATTTTAAACGCTGATGAAATTATAGCCAATCAAATATTGGATATTATAAAATAAAAATGACGGATCAACAAATTCATATCGAATCCTTTGTTAAAGCAGTTTCTTTAGGAGAAGCTAAAGGAAAGCGTGTGTACTTTCTAGGCATCGGAGGTATCGGTATGAGTGCAATTGCCCGTTATTTTAAAAGTAGAGGTTTAGTCGTGAATGGTTATGATAAAACAGAAACAGCATTAACCTTAAAACTTACTGAAGAAGGTTTTGGTATTCATTATACAGATGATATAAACTTGATAGATAAAGAAGCAACTTTATTTATTTATACGCCGGCAATTCCTAAAAATCATAAAGAGTTTACTTTCTTAATTGAAAATGGATTTCCGATTTATAAAAGAAGTGAAGTGCTTGGTATGATAATCAATTTATCGTATAATGTTTGTGTTGCAGGTACACATGGTAAAACGACCACAAGTTCAATGATAGCACATGTTTTGCGTGATAGCGATTTTGGATGTAATGCTTTTTTAGGTGGGATTACTTCAAATTATAACACCAATTTTTGGACAAGTGAAAAGAATGTTTGTGTAGCCGAAGCGGATGAATACGATAGAAGCTTTTTGAAATTAACGCCAGATGTTGCTGTGATTACATCAATAGATCCGGATCACTTGGATATTTATGAAAACGAACAGAATTTTATTGACGCTTTTGTTTCGTTTAGTCAAAAAGTAAAACCTGGAGGTTTACTCATTATCAAAATGGGGTTGAATAAAACACATGGTTTTGATTCACAAAACAAATTAACGTATAGCGTAGACGATAACAAAGCGGATTGTTTTGCATTTAATATCATGCATAAAAATGGTTCTTACTTTTTTGATGCACAAATTAAAAATCAAGTTGTAAAAGGGCTTTCGTTGCACATGGGTGGGATGCATAATTTAGAAAATGCTATAGCTGCTATAACAGTAGCAAAACATCTAAACATTTTGGATGAAAAAATCATTCAAGCTGTAGCAAATTTCAAAGGGGTAAAAAGAAGATTTGAATATATCGTCCATACTTCAGATTTAGTAATGATTGATGATTATGCACATCATCCTCAGGAGTTAAGTGCATTGATTCAGGGCGCAAAAGGATTGTTTGCAGAAAAAAAATGCACGTTGATATTTCAACCACATTTATTTACAAGAACAAGAGATTTTGCAACAGGGTTTGCATCGGTATTAAACATGGCAGATGAGGTTTTTTTATTGCCAATATATCCGGCAAGAGAATTGCCAATTGAAGGGATAAATAGCGAAATGATTGCTACATTAATGAATAACCCAAAAGTGACATGTTGTTCAAAAACAGAAATCGTAGAGATTGTAAAACAGAAATTAGAAGCAGGTGAAATAGAAATGTTGATTACAGCAGGAGCTGGAGATATCGATACATTGGTTGAACCAATAAAAAACACATTAATCAAATAATAGTCAAAATGAAAGCAATTAAAGAATTAAACATAAAAAAAATCCTGATTACATTTTTGTGGATTTGCTTGGGGTTAGGTAGTTTGACATTATTGGTTAGTGGAATTCATAAAAAAGACAATAGCGTATGTAAAGGCTATGAAATTGAAATCATTGGTATAAACAATAATTTCTTTATTGGGAAATCAGAAATTCTAGAAATTTTAGAAAAAGTTGCGGGTAAAAACATTAAAGGACAAGCTATAGATAAATTGAATTTGCTAGAGATGGAAAATCAAATCAAAAAAGATGTTTGGATAAGCAAAGCAACTTTATATTTTGATAAGAATGATATTTTAATGGTTAAGGTGGAAGAGAAAAATCCAGTAGCAAGAGTTTTTTCAAATCAAGGAACTTCATTTTATATAGACCATAGCTTAAACATGTTGCCATTAAGCAAAACGCATTCAGCACGATTGCCTGTGTTTACAAATTTTCCATCGGCATTAAGCGTACTTTCAAAATCAGATAGTGCCTTATTGAATAATATTAAAGCCATGAGTTTGTATATTCAAAATGATCCATTTTTAATGGCAATGATAGACCAAGTTGATATAACAGCTTCAAATAAATTCGAGTTGATTCCAAAATTGGGAGATCAAGTTATTTTATTCGGCGATGCTACCAATATTGACAAGAAATTCAACAAACTAAAATTGTTTTATAAAAATGTGATTTCAGTAAAAGGATGGAAAAAATATAGTAAAGTAAATCTCGAGTTTGAAAATCAAATTGTAGCCTCAATACTTGGATTAGAAGAGCAAATAGCAGATTCATTGAAGACTATGAAAATGATTAAAGCATTCGCTGAATATTCTGCAAAAATGTCGAGCGATACTTCATTTGCCATGCAGCAAGACAATGCAAAAAATACGGTTAATGAGTCTATGATTTTAAACTCAATTGCTAGGGACGATGAGCCAGAAGAACCGAATGCAATGGTTGTTGAAACTTCAGTTTCTACTACAAAGACAATTGTAAATTCAAACGCAAACACGCCTAAAAAAGTAGAGAGTAATAAAGCGCCAATTATTGCTAAGGAAACAACTAAAGCAGTAAAGCCAACACCAAAAGTTGAAAAAAAAGTTGAAAAGAAAACAGCTGGAAAAAGTAATGTGAGCAAGACTAATAAAACTAAAGTAGAAAAACCAAAAGTTAATTCAACAATAAATAACGATTACTAAAAATTAACAATAAAAACAATCACATTAAAAATAAAAACAAACACACAAACAATTATGCAACACAAACAACCCATTATTGTAGGCCTAGATATAGGAACTACTAAAATCGCTGCCATTGCTGGTAGAAAAAATGAATTTGGAAAACTCGAAATCTTAGGTTTCGGACGCGCCAATAGTAATGGCGTACAACATGGAATGGTTTTGAATATTGACCAAACCATCAAGGCTATTCAAACTGCATTAGAAAGATGTATGGAAAGTAATCCAGAGCTTGATATACATGAAGTTTATGTAGGTATTGCTGGTCACCACATTAAAAGTTTACAAACAAGAGGCGATATCGTTCGTCAAAATATTGAAGATGAAATCAGTCAAGAAGAAATTGACAGATTGGTAGCAGATCAATATCGTACATATATTCCATTAGGTGATCAAATTATAGATGTTATTCCGCAACAATTTACAGTGGATAATCATCCTAATATTCCAAATCCAATTGGATATAGCGGCGTAAAAGTAGGTGCGAATTTTCACATCATTACAGGCGATAAAAATGCAATTAGAAACATTAATCGTAGTGTAGAAAAATCAGGATTAAAAACGAAGGATCTTGTATTACAACCTTTAGCATCTGCAGCAGCAGTAATGAGTGAGCAAGATTTAGAAGCGGGTGTAGCTATCGTAGATATAGGTGGTGGAACAACAGATTTGGCTGTATTTTCTGAAGGTGTTTTAAAATATACCGCAGTTATACCATTTGGTGGTGAAAACATTACCAACGATATAAAATTAGGATTGGGTGTTTTAAGAACTCAAGCAGAAGCAATGAAAGTGCAATTTGGTAGTGCATTGAGCGATCAAACAAAAGCAAACACATTCATTACTATTCCTGGTTTACGTGGAATGGCGCCAAAAGAAATTGCAGTTAAAAACTTAGCTAATATTATTCAAGCGCGCATGAGTGAAATCATGGATTTTGTTACTTATCATTTAAAACAAGTTGGATTAGACAGTCGTTCTTTAAATGGCGGCATCATTTTAACTGGTGGTGGCTCTCAATTAAAGCATTTATTGCAATTAACAGAGTTCCTTACGGGATTGAATGCACGCATTGGATATCCTAATGAACATTTATCAGGAGATCATTTAGAAGAGTTGGAAAAACCAATGTACAGTACTTGTATCGGTTTGATATTAAAAGGGTACAATGACTACGAAAACAAATACAAATCTACTGTTGAAGAAGAAGTACCAGAGAAAACATGGAAAAAAGTAGCACATAAAGCAGATGTTCAAATTGAAATTGAAGAGCCTGTAATGGAAACTCCTGTTGCTAAAACTGAAGAGCCTGTTACCATAACACCTGAAAGGAAGAAAACGCTAAAAGGATTTTTAGATTCAATAAAAACGGATATCATAAATTTGTTTCAAGAAGAAGATGATAAAAACTTTGAAGAATTTAAGAATCAGTAAAAAAAGATCCATTATAACTAACTAACCCAAAAAAGTTCCAATATGATACAATTTGATTTACCAAAAGAACAATCATCAATTATTAAAGTAATTGGTGTAGGTGGCGGAGGCAGCAATGCGGTAAACCACATGTTTTCACAAAATATAGAAGGTGTAAATTTTATTATTTGCAATACAGATGCACAGGCTATTGCGCTTAGTAATGTACCCAACAAAATTCAATTAGGCCCACATTTAACGCAAGGTTTGGGCGCTGGTGCAAATCCAAATATTGGTCGACAAGCTACAGAAGAAAGTTTAGAAGAAATAAAACGCATATTGGAAGTGAATACCAAAATGGCATTTATAACTGCTGGAATGGGCGGTGGTACTGGAACTGGTGGTGCACCTATCATTGCGCAGATTTGTAAAGACTTGGGTATTCTTACCGTAGGAATTGTTACTACGCCTTTTGCATATGAAGGTAAAAAGAGAATTGCTCAGGCTCAAGAAGGCATTGACTTACTAAAACAAAGCGTGGATACTTTGTTGATCATCAGCAACGATAAGCTTCGTCATCAATTTGGCAATTTAAAAATGAAAGAAGCATTTGGTCGTGCAGATAATGTTTTAGCTACCGCAGCAAAATGTATCACAGATGTAATCAATAGCACAGGTCAAATTAATGTGGATTTTGCCGATGTATGTACCGTTATGAAAGATGGTGGTGTTGCCATTCTTGGAAGTGCGTCAGCTGCAGGTGAAAATAGAGCTCAAATTGCTATTGAAAGCGCGCTTACTTCACCATTGTTAAATGACAATGACATTAAAGGTGCAAAATGGATTTTGATTAACATCAACAGTGCCGAAGGGGATCATGAACATACTATGGATGAAATAGAAATTATTCAAAATTATATCATTTCTCAAGCTGGTGATGAAACTGATGTCATTTTGGGATTGGGTTTTGATAATACCCTTGGAAGTGAAATTAGCATCACATTGATAGCAACTGGTTTTGATCGTAATGATCCATTTTCAACAACAGATTCTAATGCTAAAAAAGCAGAAGACGATCGCGTTGTTTTGCAACTTGAAACGCAAGCTCAACCAATTGTTTCTATTCCATTAACCAAAGAAATTGAAAAGGTAATTGAGAATCAAGTTGAAGAAAAAATCTTGTTGCCAGTTGAATTAGAATTGAAAACAGAATCAGTTGAACAAGTGGAAAACAAAATTGAAGCCAGTGTTGAAACTAAAGTTGAAGCCACTGAACAAAACCCCGTTATTCAATTTACATTAACTGAAAAAAATACAACATCTTCTGAAGTGATAACGGTACAAACTGAAGAAAAACCAACTAATGAGGCTCCTGTATTTTTTGAAATATCTTCTGCAGTGGATCAACTTCCAATTATTGAATTTGAATTTGATGAACCGGTAGTTAACAATGAAATGCCAAAAGCAGAAACTAATGTAGAACCAACTCAAAGTTCTACACCTTTAGAAACCCCTACAGTGCAGGAATCAACGCCTATTTCTGGAGGTTATTTAGCAAAGCCAACTCAAATTTATGCAGTTGAAGAAGAAAAGCAAAACGTTCAAAATACGATAACCGTTACTCAAATTGAAGAAGTTAAAAGCCCAATAAATTTAGAAGCTTCAATTGAAAACGAGACTATTGATTTCACAGTTTTCGAAAAACAAACTGCAGAGGTAAAAAATGTTGCACCAATTGCAACTATGGTTTCTGTTAATGAAGTATCTAACGAAACGGCAGCATTACCTGATGAGACAGAAGATCTTAGACGTAGGGCAAATGAGCGTTTGGCAAAATTGCGCAACTTGTCTTTTAATGTTGGAAGTGCTGATCCAAATAGCGAATACGATACCGTGCCTGCTTATCTAAGACGCAATATGGAAAAGCAAGTTCAAATTGCCGATGTAGAAACGTTTTATAGCCATTATACTGTAAAAAATAATAGCGAAAATCAAATAGAACTCAATACCATCAATTCTTTCTTAGATGGTAAAAAACCTGATTAATCGCTTGAAATATATTAAACTCTGTTTGTGATGTTTGTTTGTGTTAAGCCCCTTTCTTTCGGAAGGGGTTTTTTATTTTTTTTCCAAGATTATATTTAATCAAAAATGTAAAGTATATTTGACATATAGAAAAACAAACTTGACAAAATGGAAAACAAAACAAACAACTACAAAGGCACACGAATACACAAGCATTTTAAAAAAATGGGGATTGGAATAATCTTAATCGCTTTGATAACTGGATTGTCAATTAAGTTAATGCATATTGAAATGATGCCCACTCATAAAGCATTTTTTAAAGTATTCACCTTGAATGGCTTTATTCTAGGATTACTATTTGTGGCTTTAGCAAAGGAAAAAGTAGAAGATGAAATGATTGCCCAAATGAGATCAAAAGCAATGTCTCAAACATTTATTTGGGCGGTGTTATATGTTATTTTAACGCCTTTTGTTGACTTGATTTTTAAGGATCCAATTCAGAATTTGACCGGACAGCAAGTGGTAATAGCCATGCTGTTTGGTTATCTATTAAATTACTACAGCCAAAAATTTAGCAACAAATGAAGAACACGTTAAAAGTGGAAAGGGCGAAGTTGAACATTACGCAGCAAGATTTAGCGGATAAAGTTGGGGTGTCTCGACAAACCATCAATTCAATTGAATCTGAAAAATATGTTCCGTCTACGCTATTAGCCATTAAGATTTCTGAAGTCTTTAAAACTACGGTTAATGAGATTTTTACATTAGAAAATGGTGATTAATTGGAAGTTGAGACAATCTTTATTTAAAATAAAATAATTCGTTTTCATTATTTTATTGCAATTACTTCTACATTTGTGTACCAATTTATTTTACTTCAATAAGTTGTTGAAAATTCACTTTCGTGGCTAATAATCATTCAATTAACAAAGTAACCGCAGCTGGCTTACTCATTGCATTAGGAATCATTTACGGTGATATCGGTACATCACCACTTTACGTATTTAGCGCTGTAATCAATGGTAAACCTATTTCTGAGTTATTAATTTTAGGAGCTATTTCCTGTATTTTTTGGACGCTTACTTTGCAAACTACTTTGAAGTATGTGATTTTAACTTTACAAGCAGATAACAAAGGGGAAGGCGGCATTTTTTCATTATATACTTTAGTAAGAAGACAAAAAAAATGGCTGGTTTTTCCAGCTATGTTAGGCGGGGCGGCACTTTTGGCTGACGGTATGATTACGCCGCCAATCTCTATTACATCTGCAATTGAAGGGTTAAGAAATATTCCGGTGTTGAATGATATTACAGAATCTACCATCATCATTATTGTACTAGCCATTTTATGCTTGTTGTTTTTTATGCAACAATTTGGAACCAATTCAATTGGTAAAATGTTTGGTCCAATTATGTCTCTATGGTTTTTAATGTTGGCGGTCCTAGGTATCTCTTATGTAGTTACTGATTTCACCGTATTAAAAGCATTTAATCCTTATTATGCCATAAAATTATTAACGGTTTATCCTTCAGGGTTTTGGATATTAGGCGCTATCTTTTTATGTACTACGGGAGCTGAAGCATTGTACAGCGACTTAGGCCATTGTGGTAGAGGAAATATTCGAATTTCTTGGATTTTTGTAAAAGTTTGTTTGATTTTAAACTATCTAGGACAAGGCGCTTGGTTATTGAGTCAAAAAGGTGCTGTTTATGCCAATCAAGATTTAATAAAATTGCCTGGGTTTTTATCTAAGTTTCCGAATGCGATTAACATGCAAAATCCATTTTATGCAATTATGCCAGATTGGTTTTTGTTATGGGGAATCATTATCGCAACTGCTGCTGCAATCATTGCCAGTCAAGCTTTAATAAGTGGTTCATTTACTTTAATCAGTGAAGCCATTCGTTTGAATTTATGGCCAAAGATGAAAATTAATTATCCTACAGAAGCAAAAGGTCAATTGTTTATTCCTGGAATTAACACATTGCTTTTTGTTGGATGCTGTGCAGTCGTATTGTATTTCAAATCTTCTGGTGCAATGGAAGCGGCTTATGGATTGGCGATTACACTTTGTATGTTGGCTACTACAGTTCTCTTTGCAAACTACCTGATTTCAAAAAGGGTTAGTCCTGCACTGATTTGGTTCTTTCTTTTTGTTTACATCAGTATTGAAGCTTGCTTTTTAATTGCAAATTTGGAGAAATTTCCACACGGCGGATTTGTAACATTAATTATTGCAGGTGGATTATTTTCTGTAATGTACATCTGGTATAGAGCTAGAAAAATTAAAGCCAGATATGTTGAGTTTGTTCGTGTTGAAGAGTATATTCCAAAAATTGAAGAATTGAGTAACGACAGCAGTGTTCCTAAATATGCAACCCACTTGGTTTATCTAACAAGTGCCAATAATTCTAATGAAATTGAGCATAAAATCATGTACAGTATTTTGCGCGGTAAACCAAAACGTGCAGATATTTATTGGTTCGTACATGTACATACGTTAGATGATCCATATACTAGCGAATATACGGTTGAACATATTATTCCAAACGATATTATTCGTGTAGAATTTAGATTGGGTTTTAGAATTCAACCTCGTTTAAATTTAATGTTTAAAAAAGTAGTTGAAGATTTAGTGGCCAATCGCGAAGTAAACATTACTAGCCGTTACGAAAGTCAACAAAGAAATAATATGGTTGGCGATTTTCAATTTATTGTAATGGAGAAATTTCTTAGTCAAGATAACGAGCTTCCTTTTACCGAACATTTAATTATGCGTTTATATTTCTGGTTGAAAGAATTAAGTGTTAGTGAAGAAAGAAGTTTTGGCTTGGAACAAAGTAATGTTGCTGTGGAGAAATTCCCGCTGGTAGTAGCCCCCGTTAGTAAGTTGAAATTAAACCGTGTTTGGTTTAATGAAGAGGAGGAAGGGTAAAATTTTCAACATGCAACACATCTCAGCAACAGAATTGTTTACTGCGCTAAAAGAAGGTACTGATTTGATGCTCATTGATGTACGTGAAGCATTCGAACATGAAGCATTTAATATTGGTGGAACTTTAATTCCATTTCAAGAAATTCTTAATCATTATTCAATAATTAATAAATATTCCCCCGTTGTTTTATACTGCGAAAAAGGGGTAAGAAGTCAAATTGCCATTCAACGTCTTGAAGATAAATTTGGGTTTACAAATCTCATCAATTTAACAGGTGGCATGTACGCTTGGAAAAAATCAATCAACAACAATGACATTTAATAAGAAAAAGATTTTCAATTTTATAAAGCTGTTGTTGTTTATTTATGCTTCGGTTGGCATTGCTGTTTTTTATTTACAAGACAAATATCTTTTACGTCCTACTAAATTAAGCACCGACTTTATGTTTAAGTTTGACCATGGTTTTAAAGAAGTAAATATTCCAGTTAACAAAGAAGACACCATTAATTTGATACAGTTTTTGCCAGCAGATGACACAGTAGCTAAAGGTGTTGTCATTTATTTTCATGATGCAAAAGACAATGTGTCGATGTTTGAAAGCAAAACAAATGTGTTTATAAAAAATGGATACGAAGTGTGGATTCCTGATTATCCAGGCTTTGGAAAAAGCAGTGGAAAGCCATCTGAATTGAAAATAAATGAACAGGCATTTCAAGTAAAACGATTGGCAGATAAAAAGTTTTTGCCTGAGCAAATTGTTGTTTATGGTCAGCATTTCGGTGCAGGTGTTGCAGCTACTCTTGCCAGTTCAACTCCAATCCAAATGCTCATTCTTGAAAATCCTTTTTATAGCGTTCCAGATTTGTATTCTTCTTTATTGCCCATTTATCCTTGGAATTCGATGAGCAATTATAAGTTTCCCATTGGTGAAAATATACAAGAGATTTCCGCTCCGGTTAAAATTATTTTTACTGATGAACAAAGCGCCAATTCATCTAGCAGCAAGAAATTATCAAAGAAAATAAACGACAAAAATAAATTCGTTACAACTTCTAATTCCGCTTACGAATCAACTATAAACCAAATGCTAAAAGATTAAATCTCTTTTAAGCTGGTTTTGGTTTTAGTTACTTTAAAACTATAATTCATCCCAATTTTAACGGCTAGGTTTTCTTTACCATGACTAATAGGGAAGTCGAAACAAATCGGGAAATTGTATTCTTTTAAAACCTCTTTTATAATTGAATTTGTTTCCATACCAAAAGGTCTTTCTGTATCTTTCATATCAGTAAAACCTCCGATAATCAATCCAGCTAATTGATCAAATTTCCCCGCTCTTTTTAACTGATGCAACATTCGGTCGATGCTATATTTATATTCGCCAACATCTTCAATAAATAGTATTTTATTTTTGCAGTCAAAATCCGATTTCGTGCCAATAACATTGCACAACAAAGCGAGATTTCCGCCAATCAATTTTCCTTCTGCAGAACCAATAGTGTTGAATGGATGGTATGCACAATCGTAATGTATCTTTTTTCCAAAAATTACATTCTTTAATGCTTCCACATTTTTTGCTGATCCACTTGATTTGTTGAATGCGGCAGCCATTGGCCCATGAATACTGGCGATTTTGTATGCCCCAATCAAATGACAATGCATTACGGTGATGTCGCTAAAGCCAATAAGCCATTTGGGATTTTTCTTGAATTTTTTGAAACTCAATTGGTCTATGATTCTTCCCATTCCATAACCACCTCTGCCAAATAATATCGCATTGATATTTTCATCATCCAACATCGCTTGCAGCTCTTCTATTTTATCTTCGTCAGTTGCGCTAAAATAATTTGTCGACTTACTATTTAAAGTATTACCAATCATTACCTCAAACCCCCATTCCTGAAGCGTTTTGATACAAGCGTTGGCTTTTTCTCTATCCATAAAGCCAGAGGAACAGGTAATGCCTATAGTATTTCCTTTCTTTAAATACGGAGGGATAATTGTAGTCATGATTTTTAAGTTTGAAATTAGCTTACACTGCTTCCGTTGTTCACATTGCTAGAAATGAATTCTAATTTTCCATCCGCATTTTCTGCCATTAAAATCATCCCGTTACTTTCGATGCCTTTCATTTTTCTTGGGGCAAGATTGGTAACAACAACTACTTTTTGACCAATAATATTTTCTGGGTTAAAATGCATGGCAATACCGCTAACTATCGTTCTTATTTCTGTACCTAAATCCACTTCGAGCTTTAATAACTTATCTGCTTTGGCTACTTTTTCTGCAGATATAATGGTACCTGTTTTTATATCAACTTTTGAAAAATCATCAAATTGAATGATTGGTTTTTCTACTTTAACTGTTTCATTTGAAACGGTTGCTGCAGGCTGATTTGCTTCCATAATTTTTTTAGATTTTTCTTTTAATTTTTCCATTTGGATAGATACTTCTTCATCTTCCATTTTTCTGAACAACAGTTCAGGTGCTCTTAAAGTATATCCTACACTTAACAGGTTTGGTTTTCCTGCGTTTTCCCAATCCAAGATTTTGTTTACTACTTTCATCATGTAGCAAAGTTTTTCCGCTGTTGATGGTAAAAAAGGATTTATCAATATCGCGAGGTTTGCACTTAATTGTAAACAAAAATGCAAGCAATTGTCAATTTGTTTTTGTGCTGCTTCCGTTGGTTTGCCATCTTCTCCAATTTGTTTTGCAACAATCCATGGCTCTTTATCCTGCATGAATTTGTTTCCTTTTCTGGCAAGGTCAATTACTTCAAACAATGCATCACGGTATTTGTAGTTTTCAATGTTTGCTTCAACAACTTGTTTTGCATTTGAAATATCTGTCAATAATTTCCTGTCTGCATCATCTATTATTTCTTGATGAAGAGGTGGAACTTTTCCATTACATAATTTATGCATCAATACAAAAGTTCTGTTTACAAAGTTCCCAAAGATGGATACCAATTCACTATTCAATGCATCTTGAAATCCTTTCCAAGTAAACTCACTGTCTTTGGTTTCTGGCGCAATTGCAGTTAGGTAATACCTAAGCGCGTCCACCATCATTCCACCACCATTTTCTTTTTTTACAAAATCATTGATGTAATCATCCATCTCTATACTCCAGCCTCTGCTCGTACTCATTTTATCACCTTCTAAATTCATGAATTCATTACTTGGAACATTGTCTGGTAAAATGTTTCCATGCAATTTCAACATTACCGGAAAAATGATGCAATGAAAAACGATATTGTCTTTACCGATGAAGTGTACCAATTTGGTTTCTTTATCTTCCCAATAAGGTTTCCAATCTTTATTGTTGTCAAGCGCCCATTGTTTGGTGGCACTGATGTACCCGATAGGCGCGTCGAACCAAACGTATAGGACTTTTCCAGCCCCACCTGGTACATCGCTTGGGATGGTAACACCCCATTCCAAATCTCTTGTAACCGCTCTAGGCTGTAAACCTGCATCAATCCAACTTTTGCATTGACCCAATACATTGGTCTTCCAATCAGATTTATGGTTTTCAAGAATCCATTCGCGTAAAAAATCTTCGTGTTTATCTAAAGGCAAATACCAATGCGTTGTTTTCTTTTTAGATGGAGGGTTTCCACTCAACGTACTTTTGGGATTAATTAATTGTTCAGGACTTAGCGAAGTACCACATTTTTCACATTGATCACCGTAAGCGCCTTCACTTGAACAAATCGGACAAGTACCAATTATGTATCTATCTGCTAAAAATGTATTGGCACTATCATCAAAATATTGTTCTGATTCTTTAATAATTAAATCGCCGTTGTTGTTCAGCTTTGTAAAAAATTCTTGAGCAGTTTCGTGATGAATTGGAGAAGAAGTTCTGTGGTAGATGTCAAATGAAATGCCTAGATCCTTCATATTGCTTTCTAATAAAGCATGATATTTATCTACGATTGCTTTCGGTGTGGTGTTTTCTTTCATTGCCTGAATGGTAATGGCGGCACCGTGTTCATCGCTACCACATACAAATACCACATCTCGTTTTTGCGCTCTTAAATAACGGCTATAAATATCTGCGGGCAAATATGCACCAGCTAAATGTCCAATATGCTTTGGTCCATTGGCATAAGGGAGTGCAGAAGTAATTAAGTATCTTTTTGGATTGTTCATAGGTGCAAAAATACCGTAATTGAAGGCAATTGCCAATAAATTGGGTGGATGAATTGGGAGGATGGAGGAAACACAAAGACACGAAGGTTTTTTTAACACGAAGGCACGAAGACACAAAGGCACGAAGGTTTTTGAATAAAAAAATAGAATTCTCAATGATGAAAAATGCCATAAACCTCATAAACCTCTAAAACTTCATAAACCTCTCAAACATCTTCAACCTCTCAAATCTTTTCGTACTTTCGACTTTTACATAACCACCATGAACCGTAAAAAATTCCTTTCATCTTCACTTACTTTATTAGTTGCTTCTTCTGTTTCTGGAAAGTCTGCAAATGACACCATAACTATGTTATCTGATGAGGAAAAATTTTGTATAACCCCCGACTTTCTTAAAGCTGGAGATACTATCGGAATTACTTCTCCTGCTGGTTTTATTTCAATAGAAGACATTCAGCCAGCCATAAATAAATTAAATGAATGGGGTTTTCAAGTAAAAATCGGCAACACCATCGGCAAAAAAGATTTCACGTTTGGAGGTACTGATGAAGAGCGAAAAAATGATTTTCAAGAAATGCTTGACAACAAAAATATAAAAGCTATTCTATGTGCAAGAGGTGGTTATGGAGTTGTTAGGATTATTGATAAATTAGACTTTAAAAAATTTAAGGCATTTCCCAAATGGATTATCGGTTTTAGCGATGTAACTATTTTGCATAGCCATATTAACCGAAACTTCAAAATTGCAACAATTCATTCTAAAATGTGCAATAGTTTTCTAAAGGATTGGACAATTGCAGATGCGGATCAACTCAAATCCATACAGACCATTTATGATTGTTTATCGGGTAAAGAGATGCATTATGATGTGTCACCAAATTCAAATAATCGCTTAGGGAAATCAACAGGCGAATTGATTGGAGGAAACTTAAGGGTGATTGAAAACCTTTGTAGCAGCTCATCTGAAATTGATACAAAACATAAAATATTATTTTTAGAAGACACGGAAGAATATTTATACAACATCGATCGAATGTTTTGGAATTTAAAAAGAGCCAGCAAACTTGATCATTTAAAAGGATTGATTATTGCAGGCTTCAAAATTAAACTGGATAATCCGGGTGAAGAATTTGGACTTAGTTTAGAACAAATTGTCCTTGAAAAAGTAAAAGAATTTAATTTTCCTGTTTGTTTTAATTTTCCGGTTGGACATCAAAAACACAATGAGGCATTGATTTGTGGGTTGCAGTATGAATTAAATGTTGATGCAGAAAAGGTCAATTTAACTTTGATTAAATAAGATGCCAAAGCATCGCCACTAGATTGCTTTTTATTTGTTACTTTTAACCATTCTCAAAAAATATAAAATATGCAAAAGATTTTCATTTTTCTTATCACTTGTTGTTTAGCCAATTCCATTCAAGCGCAACAAAAATTACTTACTATTGAAGATGCCATGCTTAATGCACGAACATCTCTTGCGCCAGAAAATTTAAAGCAACTTCAGTTTATAAAAGGCACTTCAAATTATGTGTATCTTAAAAAAGTTAACGGAACGGAAACGTGGATGACCGGCAATTTTGCAGCGGCAAAAGAATCGGAGTTTTTATCGCTTTCTTCATTTAATGCTTTTTTGAAAAAAGGTTCAATGGATACTGTTACTTCAATGCCTGCAATTTCTTTTTCAAAAGATTATTATATCGCTACCATAAAAGGACAAAAGATTTCTATTCGTCCATCAACCAATACTGTTGAGGTTATTTTGAACAGTAAATTTTCAGAAAAGGAATATATAGAAACCAGTGCAGCTGGATATATTTCTTATGTTGAAGGAAATAATTTGTTGGTGGCCAAAAACGGAAATATAAAACAAGTTACTGCTGATGGCAGCGAGCGCATCGTTTATGGATCAACGGTACATCAAAGCGAATTTGGTATAACTAAAGGTACATTTTGGAGCAACAACGGAAAATTATTGGCTTTTTACAAAATGGATCAATCGATGGTGCCTGATTATCCAATCATAAATTGGAATGAAAGACCCGCAAAAGTGTCTAATGTAAAATATCCAATGGCTGGAGATATGAGCCATCACGTAACCCTTGCTGTGTATAACGTAGAAACCGAAAAAACCACTTGGATAAAAACCGAAGGTCCAGCAGAACAATACCTTACCAATATTGCATGGAGCCCTGATGATCAATTTGTATACATAGTAATTGTCAATAGAGAACAGAATCATTTTTCTGTAAATCAATACAATGCTGCGACTGGCGCATTTGTAAAAACATTGTTTGAAGAAACCGATTCGAAATATGCAGAGCCACTTGTGCCGATGCAATTTGTAAAAAGTAATCCTAGTCTATTCATCTGGCAAAGCAAAAGAGATGGTTGGAATCATTTGTATTTATATGGCGCAGATGGAAAATTAATTAAACAACTCACTGCAGGCAATTGGGAAGTAACGGAAGTCAAAGGGTTTGATGATAAAGGAGAGAATTTGTTTTTTGTTTCTACTATTGTATCTCCCATTTCAAAAAACTTGTGCAGCATTAATTTGAAAACCGGAAAATTAAGCACAATTACTGAAGGCGATCAAGTACACACGAATTCATACAGTACAGATGGCGCTTATGTATTAGATAATTTTAGTAATCCCAATAATCCAAGAACCATTCAATTGATTGAAACAAAATCTGGAAAGAAAAAAATATTGTTGACTGCATCAAATCCTTTAGCAAATTACAAACAAGGCGCTTTAAGCATTTTTACCATTAAAAATAATAAAGGCGATGATTTGTATTGCAGATTATTTAAGCCAACAGATTTCGACAGTACCAGAAAATATCCTGTAGTTGTATATTGGTATGGAGGTCCTCATGCGCAAATGATTACCAATAGTTGGAATGGTGGGGCAGGAGATTATTGGTTTCAATACATGGCAGAAAGAGGCTTTGTAGTATTTACGTTAGATACAAGAGGAAGTTCAAATAGAGGAAAAGCTTTCGAACAAGAAATTCATAGAAATGCCGGTAAATATCAAATGGAAGATTTGATGTCTGGCGTAAATTATTTAAACGAATTATCTTTCACGGATAAAAATAAAATGGGTTTATTTGGATGGAGCTATGGAGGTTTCATGACAATTGATTTCATGTTGAATCATCCTGGTGTTTTCAGAACAGCAGTTGCTGGTGGGCCAGTTACCGATTGGAAGTTTTATGAAATTATGTACACAGAGCGTTACATGGATTCTCCTCAAGAAAACCCTGATGGATTTGAAGCAACAGATTTAACCAAACAAATCGAAAAATTAAAAGGTAAATTATTATTGATTCATGGCATGCAAGACAATGTAGTGGTGATGCAGCATTCTGTAAATTTAGTGAAAGCTGCTGTGGATAAAGGTGTTCAGGTTGATTATATGATTTATCCAGGACACGAACATAATGTATTGGGTAAAGATAGGGCGCATTTGTACAAAAAAGTAACTGATTACTTCATGCAAAATTTAGCACAATAATGAACATATTGACAATCGATAATCTTTCCAAAAATTATGGTAAGATTCAGGCATTACAACAAGTGAGTTTTACTGTTCCAAAAGGTACAGTGTATGGAATTTTAGGGCCTAATGGTAGTGGTAAAACGACGATGCTTGGTATTGTTATGGATGTAATAAAATCATCAGGAGGTGGTTTCAAATTGTTTGATGAATTGCCAAATGAATCTCATCGAAAAAGAATGGGTACCTTGCTTGAAACACCTAATTTTTATCACTATTTATCAGCGGTTCAAAATTTAAAAATTGCTGCAAAAATCAAACAACGCGGTGAAGATGATATCTATCGTGTAATAGAAGTGGTAGGGCTTACGCAAAGAAAAAACTCTCCCTTTAGTTCGTATAGTTTAGGAATGAAACAACGCTTGGCTATTGGAAGTGCCTTATTGGGTAATCCTGAAGTATTGGTTTTAGACGAGCCTACAAATGGATTAGATCCTGTTGGGATTGCTGAGATTCGTTCGTTAATTATGTCTTTAGCAAGTCAAGGTAAAACTATAATTATGGCGAGTCACATGCTTGATGAGGTAGAAAAAGTTTGTA
This sequence comes from Chitinophagaceae bacterium, assembly GCA_027489035.1. Classification (GTDB taxonomy): domain Bacteria; phylum Bacteroidota; class Bacteroidia; order Chitinophagales; family Chitinophagaceae; genus Ferruginibacter. The sequence continues at coordinate 197,366 of JAIYAN010000021.1, read as the reverse complement.
CCCATGTAGCGATATTAAAATATGGCAAATTAATTGCTTCTGGCGATGTTAATGAAATTTTGGTAAACGAAGATGTAGTAGAAATTGCATCATCAAATTTGGATGCTTTGAAAAATATTTTAACCTCTTTCCCCAATACTTTATCGCTGCAAATAAAAGATAAATTTGTTCAGATGAATCTTCCACAAGGAACTGCAAATATGGAAGACATAAATAAATTCTGCTTTGAACGCAACATTGTTTTGTCGCATTTGCAACTGAAAAAGAAAAGCTTGGAAACTAAATTTTTAGAACTCACCAATTAATTATACATCATGTTCGATCTTCTTAAAATAGAATGGCTAAAATTAAAAAACTATAAAGCATTTTTAATCATTGGCATATTTTTCATCATTGGCATTTTTGTTACCAATTATATGGTACTTTCTGTGTTTAATAAAATGGTGGACAAAACAGAGGCCGGTATGTTGCTGGGTAAATTTATGCCTTATGATTTTAAACACGTTTGGCAAACCACAAGTTATGCTTCAGGCTATATTTTAATTTTACCAGCAATGTTATTGATCATGTTGGTTACAAATGAGTTCACGTACAAAACCAATCGACAAAATATTATAGACGGAATTAGCCGATTGGATTTCATTAATGTGAAGATTGTATTAGCAACATTATTCGCCGTGATTTCAACGATTTTTGTGGTTGTAACAGGATTTGCACTAGCATCTACTACTGGAACCGAATTTTCTTTACATGGGTTTTCTCAAGTAGGCTACTTTTTTTTAAAAGCCCTTACCTATAATTTTATCGCAGTTTTTATTTCGGTATTGATTAAACGAACAGGCTTCGCAATTGGCGTATATTTTATTTATATGAGTGCGGAAAATATCATTTCGCAATTATTAAATTTGTGGAGTATGAAAATTAAAGGCGATTCTAATTTGGATTTAGGAAGTCTTGGAAGTTATCTTCCCATGAATGCATCAGATAGTTTATTGTCATTTCCTGAAAATCCTTTAAAGTCATTGGCAGAAAATGCTTTCCCAACTGATTATCATTATCTGACAGTTTCAATCGCTGTATTTTTTGTTGTGTTATTTTATTGGTTGAGCAGAAGCATTATTTTGAAGAAGGACTTGTAAGTTCTTTTAAAGCCGATTCGATGCTTGGATAATAAAAAGTAAAACCTGTTGATTTTATTTTTTCACTTGAAACGGTTGTACTTTTTAATACCTCAATGCTGCTTTCACCAAGCATCAATTTTAATATAAAAGCAGGAACGTGCATCGGAATAAAAAATCTTCCCTTTAATAATTTTGCTAAAGTTAAAGTAAGTGTTTTATTGCTAACAGGCATTGGTGCTACAGCATTGAAACTGCCGGTTAACTTTGTGTTTTCTATTGCATGAATGAACATTCTGCACAAGTCCTCAATATGAATCCAGCTGATAATTTGTTTGCCATTTCCTAAAATAGCGGCAATGCCCATTTGAAGCGGTTTTTTAAATTCAACCAATGCACCTCCTTCATTACTCAATACAATTCCTGTTCTTAATTTACACACTCGAATCCCCAAGATTTCAGCGGTGGATATACTTTCTTCCCATTGTCTGCAAGTCGTTCCTAAAAAATCTACTTCAGCGGCATCTGTTTCTACAAATGCGTAATCTGTTTTTTTATCTGGACCATACCACCCAATAGCTGATGAACTTACAATTGTTTTAACTTGATGATTTCCTTTTTTTAATGCATCTACCAACAATAAACTACTTCTAGTTCTGCTCGATAAAATTTCTTTTTTGTAGGCAGAAGTCCATCTTTTATCCACCACACCCGCACCAGAAAGATGTATAATGCCTTCAGCTTTTGATATCGCTTCCATATCAATTGTTTGTTTTTCAACATCCCATAAAGCATAACTGATTTCTGGTGTATTTACTTTATTTTTTAAAGACCTACTGAGGATAATCACTTTGTAGTTTTTTTGCACCAACATTTTTGTCAATGCTTTTCCTACAAGTCCGGTTCCTCCCGTAATTAAAATTGTTTGCATAATATAATTAAACAAATATTTGGTTATTTTGTTTTTAAACAAGTTAGTACAAAAGAAATTAATTTATGGGGGTTAATATTCTTGTATAAATTGAATTGTATTTTCTTTTTATGCTATACATTAAGATTTACAAATGTAATAGCGATTAAATTTACGATTATGAAATCAATGTTTTCTATGATGCTGCAATTTTCAATTTGGGTTTATAAAAAATTGCTTCTTTTAGGATTTGTTTTTATGTTTTTTGTTTACCATATTTCTGCTCAAAATGTATTGTTTTCTGAAGTTCAAAAAAAAGACAATAGAAATATTAAGTTTGAAATATTAGGTAAAATAGATGGACATTATTTGGTGTATAAAAATATTTCGAGAACGCATTTTTTGGCGACATATGACTTGCAAATGCAATTAATTGAAACCAACAAATTGGATTTTTTATCGGAAAACATATTCGACATTGATTTTATTCGGTACCCAGATTATTTCATTGTATTATTTCAATATCAAAAAAATAAAACGGTTTATTGTAATGCGGCAAAAGTGGATATTCATGGCAAATTATTGCAACCTATTACTGGGTTGAATTTCACAAACATTGGATTTTTTGCCAGCCAAAAAATATTCAATACTGTTTACAGCGAGAATAAACAACAAATTTTAGTGTTTAAGAAGAATGTAAAAAACGACATTATTTTTTTAGAAGCAAAATTATTTAGCTCCAATTTTACTTTGATTGATTCCGTACATGAGCAATATAGTTTCAATGTGAGAAAAGACAATTTCACAGACTGCTCAATCGACAATTTGGGAAATTTTTATTTTATAAAAGAAAGCACTGAATTTAATGGCGATAATATTAAAAGTTTGGAACTATACCAGCATCGATTTAATCAAATTGGTATAGTTAGTAAGCCAATTAACCTTGATGGCTATTTTGTTACGGGTTCTTGTATTAAAGTAGATAATATCAATAATAAAATTGTATTAAATGCATTCTACTTAAATGAAAAACAGGACATACCTGAAGGGTTGTTTAGTGCCGTAGTTGATCCTTTAAATTTCCTCACCGAAAAATCAGCATTTAATGCTTTTTCTGATGAAACAAAAAAAAGTTTACTTTCAGAGAAATACAAAAAAAACAATCAACAAATAATACTTTCAGAAAACATTATACTCAAAAAAAATGGAAGTTTTATATTGATGGCCGAGGACAATTTTACGGAAACAGTGTATAATAATAACCAATTTAATAATTCAAATTTTTTTAATCCAAGCTCAGGATATGTATCAAATGATTATTTTTTATACAACCAAAATAATAATAATTACAGATCATTCAATTCTTTTAACAATTCAAATTCGTTGAGGTATTATTATAAAGATATTGTGTTGGTTGGTATAGGCGAAGATTTGCAAATGGAATGGGTGAATCAAATTAAAAAAAATCAGGTTGACGTAGAGCAAGATAATTTCCTTTCGTTTGCTACAATTAATTTGGGAACACAAATTCAATATTTATTCATTGATAAAGATCCTCAACATGAAATTATAAGTATTCATGGGTTGTTTTCAGACGGCTCAATTAAAAGATATCCTGCCCTAAAAAGTCGTCAAATGGGTTACGAATTTATGCCTAGATTAGCCAAGCAAGTTGGGAGTAAAGAATTGGTTATACCATTTATTTATATGGGTAAAATTGGCTTTTCAAAAATAATATTTTAAATAATTTTATATCTTTCAAATGCAATTTCTTTAACTTCATTTTTATTAACAGACATTAAACTTAAATTGTGATAGGCAGTTTTAAAGCCAATAATCCCCGAAATAATTTCTTACTGTTGTTATATGGTTTGGCATTAAACTGGCCGCTATTTTTCAAATCAACTCCAGCAACAATAAATAGTAACGATACATTTTTATATCAGTATTTTATTGGAATTTTTAATAAGTATACAAGTGATACAATCATAAGCGGTGTGGCATTTTTAATCGTGTTTCTTCAAGCGGTAGTTATTAATAAGATAGCTACAGATCAAAAATTATTTCAACGAAATAACTACCTCGTAGGGATGAGTTATTTATTAATTACTTCTATTTTTCACATTGGATTTAGTTCCGCTTTGCTTTCAATAAGTGTATTAATTTGGATCTTGTCTATTTTATTCAACATGTCCAATCAAGGTAATCCCAAAAAAAATATTTTTAATATTGGACTATTATCTGGTTTTGCCATCTTGATTTTCTTTCCAACATTTTTATTTGTGTTTGTTGTATTATTCGGTTTATTGATATTCAGGCCTTTTAGAATTCAAGAATGGTTCATTGTGATTTTAGGTATCATTACCCCTTTTTATTTTGTTTTTGCTTTTGGTTATTTGCTTGATAAGTTTGAAATACTGAATTTTCCCGCGATTTATTTTAGTCTTCCAAAGTTTCATTTGACAGTTTTTGAAATTAGTAGTTTATGTTTCACCATAATTCTTTCTATTATTGGGTTTGGATTTACGCAATCTAATATGCGAAAATTATTGGTTCAATCTCGAAATTGTTGGACGATTATCACTGCATTTTTGTTTTTTGCCATATTTATTCCATTTTTCAACAAAACACCTCAATTTCTTTTCACTTTATTTTGTTTTGTTCCAGCTTCAATTTTTGTAGCCTCCAATTTTTATTATCCAGAAAAAAAATGGTTTATAAATTTATCCCATTGGTTATTAGTAGCACTTTCTGTTGTTAACGGATATTTTTTTATTTTTCATTAAGTCCTATGCTGTAAATTCGCATAATTATTCAACAAGCAAAACTCCAAAAAATGAAATTCGGTGTAGTTATTTTCCCAGGTTCCAATTGTGATAGAGATATGGTAGAAGCCCTAAGAACCGATCTTAAACAAGAAGTTATTGAATTGTGGCATAAAGACAATGACATCAGCATGTTTACAAAAGATGATTGTATTGTTTTACCTGGAGGATTTAGTTTTGGAGATTATTTAAGATGTGGCGCCATCGCAAAATTTAGTCCGATGATGCAGGCGGTTATTGAATTCGCGCATCAAGGAGGAAAAGTTCTTGGTGTTTGTAATGGTTTTCAAATTTTATGCGAAAGCGGATTATTACCAGGGGTATTGCTTAAAAATGCCAATCAACAATTTATTTGTAAAAACATATACCTAAAATCAACCAGCTCAAATACGAGCGAAGCGCTTAAAATACCAATTGCACATGGTGAAGGTAGATATTATGCCAACGAAGAAACCATAAACAATTTGGTAAAAAACAATCAGATTATTTATACGTATTGTGATGAAAACGGCGCGGCTACACCTACAAGCAATCCAAATGGAGCAACACTAAACATAGCGGGTATATGCAACGAAAGCAGAAATGTATTTGGAATGATGCCTCATCCGGAGCGTGTTTGCAACTCAAGTCTTGGAAATATTGATGGTAAAATAGTATTTAAAGAACTTTTTGGGATTGGATAATTAACAAAATTTATTACAGTTTAGAAATCGAGGTTTATATTTTTACTAAAAATTAAATCAAATGAAAAAAATCGGATGTTTCACCTTATTAATATTTTTCTTTTCAGGAATTGGGTTCGCTCAAATCGAAAATCCGGTTTCTTGGAATTTTACAGCAACCAATACAGGTGCAAAGCAATTTGATGTGCATATGACTGCTACAGTATCTGGAAACTGGCATATTTACGCACAAGTTTGTGGAGAAGGCCCAGAGCCAACTACGTTCAGTTTCACCAAAAATCCATTGATTAAGTTGGTAGGTAAAATAAAAGAAGTAGGGAAATTGGAAACGTCGTACGATCCAAATTTCAAATCCACATTAAAATTCTACAGCAGCAATGTTGATTTTGTTCAAAAAGTTACGGTAAAATCAACAGCCAATACAAGCTTAAAAGGAACAGTTTTATATATGGTTTGCAATGATAAAAGATGTTTGCCGCCTAAAGAAATTCCCTTCAACATAAAACTTGCATCTAAATAAACTTTAAATTTGTTAATCCCGATAACCTCGGGATTTTTTTATAATTATTGCTTTTGCTCAATTTAAATTATATCAAATTGAGCAAATCAGGTGACTGGATTTTTTAAAACACTATATTGACAAATGAAAAATAAAATCGCTTTCTTCCAAGTTTTACTTTACACGTTGACTTTTCTTTTATTCGGAATGCAGTCATTTGCCCAAGATTCATCAGTGGTTAAATGGACGAATCAGGTTAAAAAAATAAATGAAAATCAAATAGAAGTCACTTTAAAAGGCAGCATTTCCAAAGGTTGGCATTTGTATAAAGCAGACGCTAATGAAGGATTAAGTGGAATATTAATTTCTTCAAAAGAGTCTAGTGCAAAATTCCAATCGCCACAAATCAATGCTACTGAAAAGAAAATAAAAGACAAAGTATTTGAAGGCGCTGAAAAAACGGTTTATGAAAATGAAATTGAAATCATTCAAAAGTTAGAATTTACAGGTAAGCAACCCGATGCTTTTAAATTAATTATCGCTTATGAATTGGGAAAAGACTTAGATTTTATTACAGAAGAGCACCAAGAAAAAATTGTACTTAATAATAGTGCGAATGACCAATCACAAGCTAGAGTATTAATTCCTACAATTGATATACAACATCCAAAAAACAATTGTGGCATAACATCTACAAGTAATAATGATACCAAATCCAAAAGCTTATCCAGCTTGTTTTTAATTGGTTTCTTAGGCGGGTTAATTGCACTACTTACACCTTGTGTGTTTCCAATGATTCCTCTTACCGTTTCTTTTTTTACGAAGAAAGCAAGTTCTAAAAAATCGGGAATCGTCAACGCATTTTTATATGGCTTTTTTATTTTTATCATATACATTTTATTGAGTTTACCTTTTCATTTTTTAGACAGCGTAAACCCTGAGTTTTTAAATAACATTTCTACAAACGTTTATTTAAATGTGTTCTTCTTTGTAATCTTCATATTTTTTGCGTTGTCGTTTTTTGGTTTTTATGAAATCACATTACCTGCTTCATTATCAAGTGGAGCAGATAGTAAAGCCGGCGCTGGAAATATTTTAGGGATTTTCTTTATGGCATTAACCCTTGCGTTGGTTTCATTTTCATGTACGGGTCCAATTTTAGGTTCATTGCTTGCAGGTTCATTGGCTTCAGATGGGGGAGCGATGCAATTAACTTTTGGTATGGGTGGATTTGGACTTGCATTGGCATTGCCTTTTGCTTTGTTTGCCTTATTTCCAAATTGGTTGCAATCTTTACCAAAATCGGGCGGTTGGCTAAATACCGTAAAGGTCGTTTTGGGCTTTTTAGAACTCGCTTTGGCATTTAAGTTTTTATCAAATGCAGATATGGTAAAGCATTGGGGCCTTTTAAAAAGAGAGATATTTATTGGTATTTGGATTTTAGTTGGAATCGGACTTTCATTATATCTTTTTGGAAAAATAAGATTCAGCCACGATTCGCCTAACCAAAAAATATCTTTAAGCAGAAAATTATTTGCATCTTTTATTTTACTGATAACTATTTATTTAATTCCAGGGGTTACAAATACGAGCTATGCCAATTTGAAATTAATCAGCGGATTTCCACCTCCTCTTTATTATAGCGTTTATCAAAAAGAATCTGATTGTGTTTTGGGATTACATTGTTCTAAAAATTACGAGGAAGGGTTAAAAATGGCAAAAGCTGAAAACAAGCCATTACTGATTGATTTCACCGGATATGCTTGTGTTAACTGTAGACGCATGGAAGAAAATGTATGGAGTGAACCTGATGTGTATAAATTAATGAGTGAAAAATTTGTAGTGGTTTCGCTTTATGTTGATGATAAGAAAGCACTTCCTGTTTCTCAACAATTTATTTACAAAACAAAAGAAGGTGCCAATAAGGAGATCAATACTTACGGTGATTTGTGGGCTACATTTGAAACTGAAAATTTTGCCAATAATGCACAACCACTTTATGCAATAATTGATACAAACGAGGTTTTATTAAACAGCCCTGTTGGATATACACCTAATAAAAATGAATATTTACGTTGGTTGAATTGCGGTTTAAATACGTTTCAAAAAAAATAGCATTTCTTCTTTATTCATTAATTTTATTTTCATTATAATACATTTATTCTGATAGCCCACGGTTTCAACCGTGGATTAAAATGGATTTTGTTTCTGGTGAGATAGTGCATAAAACAAGTAAACCGTTGAAACGGTTGTATGGAATATTTTTATTTATAGCCCACGGTTTGAACCGTGGGCTATGAATTTTTGTAAATGTTTAATGGTTTCAACTATTTATTAAAAAAAAATAGCAATTCCCAATGAAGAGAATTGCTATTCAAAATCAAAACTATTTTTATATTATAATGCGATTTGTTTTTCAGTCATCATTTTACGTAAGTTGATTAACCCGTAACGCATTCTACCTAATGCTGTATTGATGCTGCAGTTTGTTAAATCAGCGATTTCTTTAAAGCTTAAATTAGCGTAATTTCTTAAGATGATCACTTCACGTTGATCTTCTGGAAGTAAATCAACCATTTTTCTGATTTTATCATGACTCTGATTTGCCATGATTTTTTGATCAGCACCAGCTTCAGAGAAGTTTAATACTTCAAAAATGTCATGATCATCACTAGTTTTGATACTTGGACTACGTTTTACTTTTCTGAAATGATCAACACACATGTTGTGTGCGATACGCATAGCCCATGGTAAGAATTTTCCTTCATCTGTGTAACGACCACCTTTTAACGTGTCAATGATACGAATGAATACATCTTGGAAAATATCTTCAGCAAGATATTTGTCCTTAACTAATAAATAGATAGATGTGAAAATTTTGTCTTTGTAACGTTCAACTAGAACATTCATTGCATTTGAGTCTCCGTTCATGTAAGAACGAACTAATTCTTGATCGGTTAGTGTAGAAAGGTTTTTCATGTTTTTTTGTTTTTATTGGTTTAGGATATTGGTTTTTTTGATTTCGAACGTTGAGAAAAAAACTTGTTTTTATTTTTTATTTTTTTTCCGTTTGCTCTCAATCACAAAGTAAAAGTAGAGGTAAAAATTAAGCTTCAAAATATTTTTTAAGCTTTTTTTGGCAAAACGCAAAAATCGAGTACTAGTGCTCGAAAACCATGCGTATATCTACGTAGTAGTTTTTTCATAGCACGTAAATTTATCAGTATTAACCACATTCTTAGCTTATTTTTGCCTAATTATATGGAAAAGATAAAATCAAAAAAATCAGTAGATATTCTATCAAAAAAGGATAATGATATACATATTCATGGTGCGCGTGTTCATAATTTAAAGAACATAACGGTTACCATACCACGAAACAAATTAATAGTCGTTACAGGTGTTTCCGGCTCCGGAAAATCATCATTAACTATTGATACTTTATTTGCAGAAGGGCAACGTAGATATGCAGAAAGTTTAAGTTCGTATGCACGTCAATTTATGCAGCGCATGAATAAACCTGATGTTGATTATATACATGGTTTATGTCCGGCTATCGCCATCGAGCAAAAAGTTATTTCGCGCACACCCAGAAGTACGGTTGGTAGCATGACGGAATTGTATGATTATTTAAGATTGCTTTTTGCTCGTATTGGTAAAACCATTTCGCCCATAAGCGGAAGGGAAGTAAAGAAAGATGATGTGACAGATGTGGTTAAGTTTATGCAAGGTTTAATTAACGGACAAAAGATTTTAATTCTTGTACCTTTTAAAATTCAAGCCAATAGAGATGTGAAAGAAGAGTTGAATATTTTATTGCAAAAAGGATTTTCGCGTATTTATCACCAGCAAGAGATCATTAGAATAGAAGATGTTTTAGAAAATAGCAAGCATCCCATTTATAAACAAAAAGAGGCGGGCAAATCATTTTTATTAATTGATCGTTTAATAAAAAAGGATTTTGATGAAGATGATATTCACCGTATTTCAGATTCGGTAACTACAGCTTTTTACGAAGGTGAAGGTTCTTTAATGGTAGAAGTAGATGAAAAGAAATATACATTCAGCAATAAGTTTGAATTAGACGGCATTACATTTGAAGAACCCGTACCTAATTTATTCTCTTTTAATAATCCCTATGGTGCTTGTCCAACTTGCGAAGGTTTTTCACATGTGCTTGGCATCGATCCTGATTTGATTATTGCGGATAAGCGTTTGAGTTTATATGAAGATGCAGTCTCTCCATGGAAAGGCGAAAAACTAAGTACTTGGAAAGATGCCTTTATAAGAGCTGCAAAGCAATTTGATTTTCCCATTCACAAACCCATAATGGATTTGTCAACAGAGCAATTAAATCACTTATGGAATGGCAATCAATATGTACATGGGATAAATGATTTCTTTAAAGAAGTAGAACAGAATTTATATAAAGTACAATATCGAGTTTTATTAAGCAGATATCGGGGCAGAACGAAATGTCCGGATTGCAATGGTTATAGATTGAGGAAAGAGGCATTGTATATTCAAATAGAAAAAAAGCATATCGGCGAACTTTGTGAAATGCCGGTTAAGGATTTAATGAAATGGTTTGATCAAATTTCATTGAGTGAATACGACAATCAAGTGGCAAAAAGAATTTTGATAGAAATACATACCCGTTTAAAAACCCTTTTGGACGTAGGTTTGGGATATCTTACATTAAACCGTTTGGCCAATTCACTAAGTGGTGGCGAAAGTCAACGTATTCAATTAACCAGAAGTTTGGGCAGTAATTTAACCAACTCATTATATATTTTAGATGAACCTTCAATTGGCTTACACAGTAGAGATACAGAACGTTTGATTGGTGTTTTAAAATCATTAAGAGATTTAGGCAATACCGTTGTGGTAGTAGAACATGATGAAATGATGATGCGTGAAGCCGATTATATTATTGATATGGGACCATTAGCGAGTCATTTGGGCGGTGAAGTGGTAGCAGTTGGAGATTACGATGCCATTATCAAGGATAAAGAAAGTTTAACCGGAAAATATTTATCAGGAGCTTTTAAAATTGAGCCACCAGCCAACTTACGTAAATGGAAAAGAAGCATAACGGTTGAAGGGGCATCTGAAAACAATTTAAAAAATATCGATGTTAGTTTTCCGCTAAATGTAATCTGTGCAATTAGTGGGGTAAGTGGAAGTGGTAAAACAACCTTGGTAAAACAAATATTATATCCTGCCTTGAAAAAGCTTAAAGGCGAAGGATTGGATAAGCCAGGATTGTTTAGGGGTTTAAAAGGAGATATGGATTACATCAAGCAAATTGAAATGATTGACCAAAATCCAATTGGTAAATCGAGCAGAAGTAATCCGATTACATACATTAAGGCATATGATGAAATACGTGATTTATATTCAAGACAACCGTTGAGTAAGTTGCGTGGGTTTATGCCAAAACATTTTTCTTTTAATGTAGATGGAGGAAGATGTGATGCTTGTAAAGGAGAGGGTGAACAAATTGTGGAGATGCAGTTTTTGGCGGATGTGCATTTGGAATGTGAAGTATGTGGCGGGAAAAAATTCAAAGAAGAAGTATTAGAAGTCAAGTATGAAAATGTCAATATTTTCGAATTACTTGAAATGAGTGTAGATCAGGCGATTGAATTTTTCAATAAAGGGGATAAAAATGCAATAGCAATTGCAAAAGCCATACAACCTTTATCAGATGTAGGTTTGGGTTATGTAAAGCTAGGGCAGTCATCAAATACATTAAGTGGGGGAGAAGCACAGCGGGTAAAATTGGCATCGTTTTTAGGTAAAGGAAAATCGCAAGGCAGCATACTATTTATTTTTGACGAGCCCACCACAGGATTGCATTTTCATGACATCCAAAAATTGCTAAAATCATTTAATGCATTGGTAGATCAGGGCCATTCGATATTGGTAATAGAACATAATACCGATGTATTAAAATGTTGCGATTGGATCATTGATCTCGGTCCAGAAGCTGGCGACTTGGGTGGAAATCTAGTTTTTTCGGGCACTCCAGCAGAATTAAAGAAAAGTAAAAAAGGAAATACGGGGAGGTTTATGTAGGGGAAATGTTTGGTGTTTGGTGGAACGAGCTGAAATCTAGCATAAAAATCTAGAACCCATAATCCAATAGGATTATTTTTTTGAAGTATCTAACCACAAACCATAAACCCCAAACATTCCTATCTAAGCCTACTGCTCTCCTCAACAATTTTAGTATCCTTTCTAATGCCCATAATCGCCAATATCAGAAAAACAAAAATTAAAATATGCAGTATAGCGCCGATAAGGTAACTACCTTCTTTAAACATTTTTGTAGAAAAATAATACATCGTAATCAAACTGAGTTCTATAAAAAAACTGGCAACACAAAGTTTAATTTGCAATTTTCTATTGCTATAAATAAAAATACTCACAAGTGCTAAAATGCCAACACCAATGGTAATGATGCTATTCCCAACACTACTCATTCCGTTCAACTCCTGATAAATTACTTTTCCAGATAAATCTGTAGGCTCCTGAATTAAATTTCCAGCATAGGTACTTATTTTCAATGTTGCAAATGCACAAACCGCAACAAGTAAAAGCCATATGGATTGAATGCGTTGAATCATGTTTTAAATTTTATACTTTGAAAGATGAAGTACACTAGTTACTGGGTTCTTGATTTTAGATACTGGATTTGATTTCGTTCCATTATCTAAGGGTTGAAAATGTTCAACCCCTACGAACTTCCAACCTTTTGAACACATTGAACCTTTTGAACCCCCTAAACCTCTCAAACCCCCTAAACCTCTCAAACCTCTCAAACCTCTCAAACCTCTCAAACCTCTCAAACCTCCTAAACCTCCTAAACCTCCTAAACCTCTCAAACCTCCTCCTTACCCCAACTCCGGATACAACGGAAACTGCTCCATAAACTTGCCTACTTCTCCTTTCACTGCAGCAATCGTTTCAGGATTGTCAATATCCATTAATACTCGATCTATAAAATCTACTACCGTTTTCATGTCTGATTCTTTCATGCCTCTTGTGGTAATTGCAGGAACACCAACACGAATACCGCTGGTTACAAACGGACTTTTATCATCAAACGGAACGGCGTTTTTGTTTAGGGTGATATGTGCTAAATCAAGCGTTTCTTGTGCTTTTTTACCGGTGATGTTTTTATTACGAAGGTCAATTAACATCAAATGGTTATCGGTTCCACCACTAATGATTTCGTACCCTTTAGACATAAATACAGCAGCCATTGCTTGTGCATTTTTTTGTACTTGGGTAATATATGTAGTGAACTCATCCGAAAGTAATTCGCCAAACGCAACGGCTTTTGCCGCAATCACATGCTCCAATGGTCCGCCTTGTGTTCCAGGGAAAACCGCCATATCCAACAAATTACTCATCATACGAGTATTTCCTTTCATATCTTTCAAACCAAATGGATTTTCAAAATCGGTTTTCATTAAAATAATACCGCCTCTTGGTCCACGAAGTGTTTTGTGGGTAGTACTGGTTACAAAATGACAATGTTCAAATGGAGAAGATAATAATCCTTTCGCAATTAATCCAGCAGGATGTGCCATGTCACAAAGTACAAAAGCGCCAACTTCATCAGCCACTTTTCTAATTCTTGCATAATCAATATCTCTGCTATAAGCTGAAGCACCACAAATAATTAATTGGGGTTTTTCTGTTCTAGCTTTTTCTTCAAGCATTTCATAATCAATCAACCCAGTTTCTTTTTTAACCCCATAAAAAAATGGCTTAAAATATTTTCCTGAAAAATTTACAGGAGAACCGTGAGTAAGGTGTCCGCCCATACTTAAATCCAATCCCAATATTTTATCGCCAGGTTGTAAAATCGCCAACATTAAAGCCGCATTTGCTTGCGCGCCACTATGTGGCTGTACGTTTGCATATTCGCAGTTAAATACTTGTTTAATTCTGTCTATCGCCAACTGTTCTACTTGGTCTACAATTTCACAACCGCCATAATATCTTTTTCCAGGATAACCTTCTGCATATTTATTCGTTAATGAAGATCCCATCGCCTGCATCACTTCTAAACTCGTGAAATTTTCACTCGCAATCAATTCAATCCCATGTCTTTGGCGGTCTAATTCTTTTGCTATTAGATCAAATACAGCTTTGTCTTTGTACATATTTAAAATTTAGGCCACAAAGATAAGCTCCAATTATTAATCATCTAAAAGAAATAATAGTTTTTGAATAAATCGTGAACAATTCTACAATAATGTTCATTTTACTCAAAAAGTCCTACTTTCATGTCCGAAAAATAGCAAAAATGAAAGCGATAATTCCAGTAGCAGGTGCCGGAACCAAACTACGTCCACATACATATACACAACCCAAAGCATTAATACCCCTTGCAGGTAGAACCATATTAAACATCATTGTTGATCAACTTAAAGAAGCTGGCATCAATGAATTTATTTTTATCATTGGTTATTTGGGTGAAAAAATTCAAGATTATGTAACCCATCATTATCCAGATTTAAATTGCCATTTTGTAACGCAAAATAATCGTTTTGGAACTGGACATGCTGTTGAACTAACCCGAAATATTGTAGGCGATGATGATGTATTTATTGTGTTAGGAGATACCATTGCTGAGTACGATATAAAAGAAGTATTGGCTTCACCATATTCTATGTTTGGTTTGAAAAAAGTAGATGATCCTAGAAATTTTGGTGTTGCAGAAGTAGACGAAGAAGGCTTTATCAGTCGCGTTGTTGAGAAACCGGCTATTCCAAAAAGTAATCTAGCGCTTGTTGGCATATACAAAATCAAAGAAACGGCGATTATGTATGCTTGTCTTGAGAAAATTATTGAGTCCAAAGAGGAGTTTCAAGACATCAACCTTACCGATGCTTTTGAATGTATGATCAATCAAGGTGCAAAAATAAAATCTTTCAAAGTATCCAATTGGTTTGATTGTGGTAAAAAAGAAACTTTGTTGGAATCAAATGCCATTTTACTTAAAAAGTTTGGGGGCAATACAACTGAAGAAAATGCATATCAAAATACCATCATCATACCACCAGTAACAATTGGTCAAGGATGTGTAATAAAAAATTCGGTAATCGGTCCTAATGTAGCCATTGGCGAACATACAAGTATAAACCATGGAATAATAAAAGATTCGATTATTGGGTCTTACTCAAATCTTTTTGAAATCGTGTTAAATAGCTCATTAATTGGCAACGATGCGGAGGTAAAAGGCGTAAGCAGAAATTTAAATATTGGCGATAATACTGCAATTGATTTAGGAGGCAGTAGAAGTTAAAATATTGCCGTAGTAAATCATTCTTTGTATATGGAGTCAAATAAAATCAATCAACTCTTTAATATTGAAATCCCCATTATTCAAGGCGGGATGATTTGGGCAAGTGGATGGCGTTTAGCCTCTGCCGTTAGTAATGCTGGCGGATTGGGATTATTGGGTAGTGGAAGCATGTATCCTGAAGTTTTAAAGGAGCACATCAAAAATTGCAAACTCGCTACCACAAAACCATTTGGTGTAAATTTACCTTTGTTGTATCCCAATATAGAAGAACATATTCAAACCATCATATCAGAAAAAATCCCCATTGTTTTTACATCTGCAGGAAATCCTCAATTGCATACCAAACGATTGAAAGATCATGGCATCATTGTAGTTCATGTAGTAAGCAGCAGCAAGTTCGCTTTAAAAGCACAGGAAGCTGGTTGCGATGCAGTGGTGGCAGAAGGTTTTGAAGCCGGTGGGCATAATGGAAGAGAAGAAACTACAACAATGGTTTTGATTCCTTCTGTAAAAAAAGCGGTAGATATTCCTGTTATTGCAGCAGGAGGAATTGGTACAGGTAATCAAATGTTGGCAGCAATGATTCTTGGTGCGGATGGCGTGCAAATGGGCAGCCGATTTGTTGCTAGTGAAGAAGCAAGTAGCCATGATAATTTCAAGCAAACCATCATTAACCTTAAAGAAGGGGATACCGTATTATCTCTAAAAAATATTACACCTGTTCGATTGGTAAAAAATAAGTTTTATCAACAAGTTGCTGATGCAGAAAATAGAGCAGCCTCTAAAGAAGAGCTTATACAATTGTTAGGAAGAGGACGTGCTAAAAAGGGTATGTTCGAAGGCGATTTAGAAGAAGGGGAATTGGAAATAGGGCAGGTAAGTAGCTTGTTTAATACCATAAAACCTGCTGGGGAAATTGTACAAGAAGTTTGGAATGAATGCATACAAACAGCAGCAGCAATGCAAAATCGTTTCCTCTAATTTATAAGTAAAATCGTTCGTTTCTAAAACCCAATTTATTACGATTTTTTAACCGCCCATTTAATCATTTCTTTCCAAGATGGTTTTTTGCCATAAAGTAATATGCCCGTTCTATATATTTTTCCTGCAATCCACGTAAAGAATAAAAAGCTACAAATCAAGCAAAGCATGGATACTACAATCTGCCAATTGGGTATATCATAAGCAATTCTGCCCATCATTACAATTGGAGAGGTTAATGGAAAAATACTTCCAAAAACAGCTAGGCTGCTATTCGGTTCGTTTACCGCTTTTGTCATAATTACAAACCCCAAAATAATAGGCATCATTACCGGAAATACAAGTTGTTGTGCTTCTTGCTGATCTTCACTTACTACACTTCCTATTGCTGCAAAAATAGAAGCGTATGTTAAATATCCACCTAGAAAATAAAATAAAAATGAAAATAAAATCTTGCCCAAATGCAAAGATGACAAGCCTTGCATAATATTTGAAGCCATGCTTATATTTTCACTGCTTGTTGTTGATGCATTGTTTATTTGCTGCATTAAATCAGGAAAAATAAATGGTATAGCCATTTGCATCAGAAACATTAAAAATATCCAAACTGCAAATTGAGTTAATCCAACAGCACCAATGCCAATAATTTTACCCATCATCATTTGAAAAGGTTTTACAGAACTAACCATCACTTCCGCTATTCGATTTGTTTTTTCTTCCGTAACACCGCGCATTACTTGTGTTCCGTAAATCAACATCATCATATAAATTAAAATGCCACAAGCAAAAGAAACACCATAAGCCACATCAGCGAAACTCTTTTTTTGACCAGTTTCAGTATCTACGGTGTTTTCCAATTCTACAGGATGAATCATTTTTTGAAATGCTTCTGGGTTTATACCATTGGCAATCAATGTTTTCTTTTTAATAGCTTCATTAATGAGCTCTTCAATCGATGACATTAATGGTAGATTCATTGATTTGCTGCTGTGTAAATTGTATATGCTTTTTGTTTTTGCAATGCTATCATTTGGAATAAATAAAAATGCATCAAATCCTGCTTTTTGATATTTTTTTATGTAGTTGCTTTCTGTTTCATTTTTAATAATGCTATAAACAATACTGGGGTTTGAGTTTTCTATTTTTCCACTAAACAATTGCGCTTCATCTATTACAGCGATTTTGTTTTTATCGCTACCACCAGATTCATCCAAAGAAATAGCAATGATAATGGCATAAAAACCAATGATGAACAAAGGAACACCAATCGTAGTTAGCAAAAACGATTTCTTTTTTACCCGAATAAAATATTCTCTTTTTATAATTAATGCAATTTTTTTCATAGCTGTTTATTGTATGGATTCGAATTTTCTAGTTGCCGTGGTGTCTTCAACTATTTTGATAAAAATGTCATTCAAAGAAGGAAGTACTTCATTGAATGAATTGATTTTTACATTATGATTTATAAAATAACTAAGCACTTCGTTTGTTGTCGTGTATTCTGGAAGTTTGAGCAACAATTGATTGGGCTCGTATTTTACCACTTCAAACAAACCAGTCATAAGTTGCTCTGCGATTACATTTGCGCCTAATTTGTAGATATTTTCTTTGAAATCTTGTTTTACTTGATGTACAGTTCCATCGAGGATTTTCTTTCCTTTATTTACCAATACAATATGATCGCAAATTTCTTCCACTTGTTCCATACGATGTGTACTGAAAATAATGGTAGCACCATTTTTAGCTAAGGTGAAAATCTCTTCTTTAATCAAATTTGCATTTACAGGATCTAAACCACTAAAGGGCTCATCTAAAATGATCAATTGTGGATTGTGTAAAACGGTAATAACAAATTGCAATTTTTGGCTCATACCTTTACTGAGGTCCTCCACTTTTTTATTCCACCAGCTCTCCATCTCAAATTTTACAAACCATTTTTTTACACTTTCCATGGCATCCGATTTACTCATGCCTTTTAATTGTGCCAGATAAAGCGCTTGTTCGCCAATTTTCATTTTTTTATACAAGCCTCTTTCTTCAGGCATGTATCCAATTTTTGTAGAATCAATCATTGGATTAAAACGCTGTCCATTAAAATCGATGTGGCCATGATCTGGATAAAAAATCCCGGTAATCATTCTAATTAGCGTTGTTTTACCTGCGCCATTTGGACCAAGTAAGCCAAAAATGCTGCCAGATTTTATGTTGAAACTGATATCGTCAACCGCTTTTTGATCGGCGAAATATTTTTTTAAATGGTGTAGGGAGAGGAAATCCATAATGGTAATTAAAAACGAATGTATTAAAAAAGATACCTTGTAAATTTAACTGATTAAATGCTAATATAGTTACATCAATTATTAAAACTCCATTTTTGGGCAAGGATGTCTGCGATTCTTTCGCCATCCATAGCTGCGCTCACAATTCCCCCTGCATAACCTGCCCCTTCCGCGCATGGATATAAGTTGTCAAATTGAGGATGGGCAAGGGTTTCCGAACTTCTCGGAATTCTAACTGGACTAGAGGTTCTGCTTTCTGTAGCTACAACAACGGCTTCATTGGTGTAATAGCCTTTCATTTTTTTGCCAAATGCGATAAACCCATTGGCTAAGCGTTGATGAATAAAATCGGGTAAAACAGTTTTTAAATCCGATGATTGAAGTCCAGGGATGTAAGAGTTATCAGGCAAATCACTCGAAATCTTGTTTTTACAAAAATCAGTCATTCGTTGAGCCGGTGCAACAAAATTTCCACCACCAGCTTTATATGCATTTTCTTCAATCATTTTTTGAAAATACATGAAACGTAAGGGATTGTCATGACTAATACCAAGGTTTTTTAATGATGGAAGTACATCTTCATCCTCAACTTGTACCACCATGCCGCTATTGGCAAAAGGGTTGTTTCTTTTTGAAGGACTCCAGCCGTTTACCACCAGTTCATTTGGATTGGTTGAAGCTGGGGCTATTATACCACCCGGACACATACAAAAAGAGAATACGCCTTTATCTTCAACTTGATTCACCAAGCTATAAGAAGCTGGGGGTAATAGTTCATCTCTAACTTGACAATGATATTGAATTTGGTCGATTAACAATTGAGGATGTTCAATTCGAACACCAATAGCAAGCGGTTTTGCTTCTATTAAAATGTTTTTTTGATGTAAGATTTCAAATACATCGCGTGCCGAATGTCCGGTGGCTAAGATATATGCATCGCCTTGAAAGATATCGCCATTATGGGTTTTAATGCCCATCAATTTATCATTGTTAATGATAAAATCGGTAAGTCGATGTTCAAAATGAATTTCGCCACCACATGCAATAATTTGCTCACGCATGGCAGTAATGATCTGGGGAAGTTTATTGGTACCTATGTGTGGGTGAGCATCGTATCGAATGTTATCGGGAGCCCCGAAATGCACAAAAAGGTTTAGAATTCGATTGATGTCGCCTCTTTTGTTGCTTCTGGTGTATAATTTCCCATCGCTATACGTACCTGCTCCACCTTCGCCAAAGCAATAGTTACTATCTGGATTTAAAATACCTAATTTGTTGAGGCTGGCTAAATCGCGTCTACGACTTTTTACATCTTTTCCACGCTCTATGATAATGGGTTTTATACCACTTTCAATTAGTTTTAGTGCTGCGAAAATTCCTGCTGGTCCAGCGCCAATGATGATTGTTGATTTTTTTGATGCAGAAACATCTTTGAACACAAAGGAAGCTGGAACAAAAGGCGCAAACGGCTCGTTGATAAAAACATCAAAAGTCAGGTTGAAATAAACCTGCTTGCTTCTGGCATCGATCGATTTTTTTAAAAGTCTGAATCCTGTAATAAGCGAAGGCTTAATACTATGAAATTGCCCAAGCTTTAATCGAATGGTAGATTCGTTAGAAGCGTCGGTTGGTGAAAGCCGAAGTGTGGTTTTTTTTTGCATGAGCTGTGTTAGGTATTATCCTAAAAACAATTATCGAACAATATTAAAATGGTAAATCGTCGCCATCAGAAGCCGTTGAGCTAAATGTATCTAGTGGCTCCATATATTCATTATCAATTTGACTAACCTGAGCAACTTTTAAAAGCTGTTCAATTTTCCAAGCATCTAAATTGGTGATGTAGTTTGTTTTGCCGTCTTTTTCCCATTTAGAACCTTTGATGTTGAATAGAACTTTTACATTGTCGCCAATATTTACACTATCAACCATGCTGGTTTTATCTTGCACACATTGAAATTTCACATAGTTCACAATAGTTCTGTTGTTAATTTCTTCAGATTTTTCAACAACAAACTCTCTTGTTCTAAAACTTTCAGTTCTATTTACGGTGTCATACTTTGCAATCAACTTGCCAATTAATTCAAAACTCATTTTTCATTTTTTTTTTAAAAATCAAAAGTATTGAATATTTCGGGATAAAGTTTTGTTTTTTCACAATTCAACGAGGAGAAAAAAAAAAAAAAAAAATGTTGATAAAATTATGTTTTTAGAAATGAAAATGTCTATATTCAGGTTTCGGAAAAGCGAAAAGGAATTCTATAAAGTAAAAAAGGATTTTTTTTTAAATATTTGTATAACATAAAAAAATCTTAATAAAAAATTTTTTTATAAACATATTATTTTTGATATTCGCTTCCCCTAAAAAATTAGAACAAAATCGGAAAAAAATAACAATCGTTCACTCAATATAAATTGTTTTGGAATAATGGAGAAGTCGTTTGAAAAAGTTTGGCAAAATTGCTTGGATATCATAAAAGATATTGTGGAGTGGCAACATTTCAAAACATGGTTTGAACCAATAAAACCGGTTGGCATTAAAGAAAAGATTTTGACTATTCAGGTACCAAGTCAATTTTTTTACGAATACCTTGAAGAGCATTACGTAGCATTATTGGCAAAAACATTAAAGCGTGAATTGGGGAAAGAGGCAAGATTGGAATACAGAATAATGGTTGATAGCGGCAATAGCAAAAATAAGCCACTAACGATGGATGTTCCTGGAAATGGAAATGGGTATAAGTTATATTCGAATAATGAAATGGATTTTCCATTGGTAATAAATAATCCAGTAAAGAATCCTTTTGTAATTCCAGGGTTGAAGAAAATGCAAATCGATCCGCAATTAAACAGTTCATATACATTTGACTCATTTATAGAAGGAGATTGTAACCGTGTAGCAAGAAGAGCTGGAAAAACCGTTGCAGAAAAACCAGGCACTACATCATTTAATCCTTTGGTAATTTATGGTGGTGTTGGATTAGGTAAAACGCATTTGGCACAAGCTATCGGAAATGAGGTAAAGCGTTTGTACAACAACAAGGTAGTATTGTACGTAAGTTCAGAAAAATTCATCAATCAATTTATTGATCACAGTAAGAATAACGCCATCAATGATTTTATTCATTTTTATCAAATGATTGATGTGTTGATTATTGACGATATACAATTTTTCATAAGAGCTGAAAAATCACAGGACGCATTTTTCTCGATTTTTAATCATTTGCATCAGAGTGGAAAACAATTAATATTAACCAGTGATAAATCACCAAAAGATTTAGAAGGGGTTCAAGAAAGATTGTTGAGTAGATTCAGATGGGGTTTGAGTTCGGATTTACAATTACCGGATTACGAAACCAAGATTGAAATTTTGGAATACAAGATGAAGCAGGATGGTTTGGAGATGCCGCGTGAGGTTGTAAAATACATTGCGTATAATATTAATAGTAATGTAAGGGAATTAGAAGGAGCATTGATTTCATTATTGGCTCAATCTTCATTGAATAAGCGTGAGATAGATTTAGAATTGGCAAAGAAAGTGTTGCGCAATTTCATCAAAACGTCAAGCAAAGAAATCACAATAGACACGATACAAAAAATGGTATGTGATTATTTTGATGTGCCGTATGATAAGTTGTTGCAAAAAACAAGAAAGCGTGAGATTGTACAAGCACGTCAGATAACGATGTTTTTATCAAAGTCGTTTACAAAAAATTCATTGAAAACGATAGGGGAGCATTTTGGGGGAAGAGATCATACAACAGTTATCCATAGTTGTCAAACGGTGAAGGATTTAATGGATACGGATAATTTATTTAAAGAGAGTGTATTGGAACTGCAACATAAGGTTCAGTTGGCTTCGATGTAAGCATGGATTTGAAATTCAAATGGTGTTGAAGAAATTAAGATTTTTATATTTTGAAAAATAATTCAAACTTTTATAAATTTCTTTTTGTTCATAAGTAATACAATTGTATTTTTGCAACCCTCGATAGAGAGGTGCAATAAAAAGGAGAGATGCCTGAGAGGCCGAAAGGAACGGTTTGCTAAATCGTCGTACGGGTCAAACTGTACCGTGGGTTCGAATCCCACTCTCTCCGCAGAATTGAAAATTTATTTGCAGTTCTTGGGCTAAAACAAATTACGTTCGGGATGTAGCGTAGCCCGGTTATCGCGCCTGGTTTGGGACCAGGAGGTCGCAAGTTCGAATCTTGCCATCCCGACAATGTTGTTTTATAATACAACAGACAAAAAGCAGATCATTATGGTCTGCTTTTTTATTTTAATGATTACAATTAAATTTCGAAATGATTGTTTACTTAAGTTTATCAATAAATTTCATTAATTTAGTTTTATGAATTTAAAGGATATCATATCTATTGACAATGAAGTTTTAGGCGGTCAAACTGTATTTAAAGGAACAAGAGTTCCGGTAGAAACTTTATTTGATCACCTTGAAGCTGGTGTTACCATTGATGAATTTTTGGATGACTTTCCTTCGGTTACTAAAGAACAAGCAATCGCATTATTAGATTACGCTAACAAATTGCTCAATACAAAAAATTTAGACCAATTATATGCGGCTGTTGCTTGATGAAAATCTTCCTAAAAGACTTAAACAGGATTTTCTTGCACATGAAGTTTTCACCGTTCGTGAAAAATCATGGAATGGAATCAAAAATGGTGAATTACTAAAGCTCCTTCTCGAGAATAATTTTGATGCATTATTGACTTTTGACAAGAACTTGCAGCATCAACAAAATTTTCAAAAATATACCATTACCGTTTTTGTAATGTCTGCGAAAATGAACACTTATGAAGAGCTTACAAAACTTACCCCTCTTGTTGAAACTTATTTAAACAAGGATAGTTTGCCAGTTGGTTCAATTGTGATTAAAATTTGATTACCAAATTTACATCCTCCAAAAAGTTCGAACTCCCGGTAATCATCCCGACAAAAAAGCCTCTGCATATTGCAGGGGCTTTTTTAATACATAAATTCCCCTCGACGAATGAATGGAAGGTCTATTAGCGATTGCAGATAATTGCGACGAAAAGATTAGTAAGATTTGTGAGAGAATCGAAATAGCAATAAACAACATATACTATCTGCCTACAGTTTCAAAAAGGATGTTGAGAAATTTGTTGAGGGATTTGGAGAAAAATAGTAAATAAATTGTTCGGAAAAATTAACTATTGTTAGAAAATTCATCATAACATACAAAAATAATGAAAGCCAAATACGAGAATATATTTAATTTTTACAAGTTATTCCTATTTCAAATATTTTAATATATTTGACTAAATTTATTAAATATGGGAGCAGGATTTAAATTAGTTTTAGGATTAATTATTGGATTAGTAACGGGAATTTTATTTGTTGTAATAGAATCTAGTTTTATTTCAAGAAGTGATGAGTATCGTAATTCTGGATTTCAAATTTTTCTTTGGAAAGTTGGATGGTTTGTTGGTGGCTTTCTTATTGGTTGTAATGGTTTCTGGTACTACTTTAAATAAAAAATTGAGCGGAGTTCTAACCAAGTTAAATTTAATTATATGAATATATTATCATCAATAATCAATTTCAAGGGTAAAATTAAAATCCTGATTGTTCTCTTTTTTCTAGGAATTTTTCCTATCGTTTCTTTTTCACAATCGGTAGAAGAGCGTAAAGAATATTATAAAAAGATGTTATCGAGAGGTGAAGCCAAAATATTATCTTTCAATTCCTTAAAAAAATCCATTAATGACAAAGTATTTGCGGATGAAAATTACGTTAATCAAGAAAGTACCATTTTTCAATGTGTCTATGAGTTGTTCTTGTCTGATTTTTTTGACGAACTTGAGAAATCTGAGTCGGAGTTCAATAAAATGAACAATTTTCAACAGGTACCTGAAATGGAGTTTCTAAAGAAGATGAATTCGATTCAGGATAGAAAAATCGAGTTGCTTAACGAAGGAATTAGGTTTTATGAAGAAATTTCAACCGAGGTAAACTCCAAACCATTCAAGCGTTGGGATGTGAAAGTAATTGATGCCTTTGTCAATTCAAGTAAATTCAAAGATCAATATGACATGTTTAATAGACTTCGAATGGTTTGTTACGACATCTATTTGCTAAATCGACATAGAACAAACTTGGCTTATTTGAAATGTGCATATCCTTATTGGTCTTTTTTGATTTCGAAGGAGTTTCTAGGTCTATCAAATTCTAATCCTTATATCAATTACAACATGGTCAATCATAAATTGGCTGTTAATCCAAGTATAATGGATGCCGCTTTAAAGATGAATGGCGTTAAAGTTAATATTTCAACAGATATTTTTAATTATTCAAATGTCTCATTTTGGGACTATTCGGATAACTCTCTTTTTAGTTCTTGGATGGTTCCTAATGAAGTTAAAAACCTTTTAATAGACGAAAAGGAGCTTTACAGCGAAGAGATGGCCAATTCGAGTAATGCATTAGCTTTGGCATATTTGGTAAGTACATTGGATTTCAAAAATTCACGTTTATCTCAACTTTTTGAGAAAACCAATCTTCAAATAAAAAGTTGTACTTACAATTATACAAAAAAGGTCCTTGATTTCGATGAACTTCAACTTCGCGATGCATTTGTAAGATTAAATTCTGACGTTATTGTCTCATACATAGCGAATAACAAGGATTTAATAAGAAAATTAAGTGAGATAGTTCCATATTCTCCCCCTTTTTTCTATGTAAATGCAAAGCCCAATGTGTATTTAGAAAATATCGCAAATTTTGACAAAGAGAGTTTTCTTGTGTATGAAATTAAGCATGATTTGATTTTAGCATCTACTTATTTGAAAAGTATTCAAAATGATTTCCTGATATTAGGACTTAGTGATACGCTTCTAAAAGAATGGTATAATAATGCAATGGAATCCGGAAAACTTAAATCCTATTTCCAAAACGAATATATGCTTGAATTGAATAAAACAAACGCTACAACTTGGGAGGCGGATAAAATTCGGTTGTCGGGTATAGTTGATAAATTGAGAATTATAAAATTGTCTTTGAGGACAAATAGTTCGGACTTTATTCGGAAATATGGCTCATTGACCAATTCAATTGATTTGAACTCTATGTTAAGTCAACCAATAGAAACAGTTAATAAAGAACAAATTGATACATTCATTACTTCTCAAAATAATGACGAAATAAGTTTCCCATATTATTATAATTCTTATCTAAAAGGAGAGAAAACTTATTCAAGTCTGAATTCTTTGGGCTGGCGATGTTTATTAAACTTTGAATATGATGTTGCTGAGAAATTTTTAAAAGAAGCACTGAAATTATCTGATAACAATATCATGGTAACCATAAATTTAGCTCATGCATATTTGTTAAATGGTGACACGATAAGGGCTAAAGAAAATTACCTCAAATTTAATTTAGATCAATTCTCCCCGGATGTGGAATTAGATGTGAAAACAATGATTCTAAATGATTTTGAAGACTTCAAAAGAAGTGGTGTAAATCCCAGTACTTTAGAAGTACTAAGAAAAGAACTTGGAATTTAAAAAGATAAATTTGACAGTAATGAAAAGTTTTAAGAATAGGATATTATTTACAATTATCGGATGTTTTTCAGCATTTCTAATTCCTGTTGCGGGAAGTTGTCAAGCTTCGGGAGATGGTAGGCAATCCGATGGATTGACTGCAAGTAATGTAGATTCTGAAATGAGGATTTTAGATTCGTTGTTTTTGCAATCGAATTTCGAAGAATTGACTTTGGTTTTAAATAAAAGATCTAAAAATGGAGACACTAATGTAACCAATTACTTAAACTATTTAAATTACATCGCAGATACATTAATTGAATTAACTAAATCAGAAATTCAATCTGTATCATATCTTGTTGCTCTAGAGAATATCAAATTATTGGACGATCTTGATTATTACTTATCGAATAGTGATATGAATTGGATTTCTTTTTCGAAAGAAATCTCCAAATTAAAATGTCAATATAATTTATCCTTACAAAAGCATTTTACTTCAGATGTTGACAAAGCCTATAAATATTACAAGTCAGCAACAAACAATGGTTTAGCTGGTCAATTAATCGCTGAAAGCCAATTTTACAGATTGAAGTTTTTTCGAGATACATGTTTTGATAAACTCGTTTATGACAATTCAGTGAAAAAAATCAACGAAGTTTTAAATTGGATTGAGAAAACTACGCTTGATGCGAAATACCAAGCAGTATCTGATAATAAACCAGAATGGGTGAAGAAAGGAATGTCCTACGAACAATATCAAGAATGGTGGGCTCAGAGGTTAACCGTAGGTAGTGCTTACTTGGGTGGTGGCTGCAATACTTGCGGCAAAGTATTATATCGCGGAAAAAGAGGCGGAATCTACTATAAAAACAGCAAAGGGAATAAACAGTATGTGCCGAGAAACTAATTGAATATTGTTTTCTTATACTTTTTTCAAGTTCAATTTAATTGCAAGAAATTTAACTCAGTCGTCAAAGGATCGGACATCTTGAAGGATGTGAATTTGGACGTTATAAAAAATTGAGATTATGGAGTTTTTGAACTGAAATTATAACAAACATTATAAATTTTTATGGTAACTGATAAAAAAATATTAATTAGATCTGAGATACTCAATAAATTATCTTCATCTTATTTTCTATTTCTTTCATCAATTCATTGGAAAGATGAATTGTACTTAAAAGGTATTAGTGAAGGAAAAAATAAATTTCTTTCAAATGCATATTTACACTTGTGTACAGGAAAATATAGCATTTCCAATTATTTATCGTTACAAGCTAAATTAATACTGAATAATTGGGAGGATTTATATAAGCCGGGAAGTCTTGTTTTTGAACACATGGTACCCAAAGACAAATATGTACAAAAGCCATGTGAAGAACTTGCAAAAAATCAAAAACTAAATGAAAAGATAATTTTTGAATTATTAGATAAATACTGGTTTATCGCAACAATAACAAAAGACGAAGAAAAATCATTATTATCAGCAAAGGTAATGCCTGAAGATTGGAATAAAGAAGATCATCTTGCTCGATATACTAAAGCAAATATTGAGGTAGTAAAAAACCCGATTTGGGTTTAGATTTTAAGCAATAATTTAAAAAAAAATTAGAGAAACTTAAGTTAAAACATTAAATATATTCTGAAGGTAGCAATATTTTTCAGTCAATAGAAAAATTTCAAATCTTTAATAGGTTGTCCAAATCCTCCAAAAAGTTCGAACTCCCGGTAATCATCCCGACAAAAAAGCCATCAATTTAATTGATGGCTTTTTATATTTTAATTGTACCAACAATTAATCATCTCTCCTTCCATTTTCCCTCTAATCCAATAAAATCTTCCAAATGATAAACAGCATCAGCGTGAGCAAAAAGAATTGTTTTATCATTTACGATTGTGTATTTTTTTCTTTTTTCAACACTTAGCTTTTGTAATTCAGGAAAGTATCTTAAAGGAATAATAAATAAGCGTCCATCTTCCATTTTAATAGTAATCTTACCAGGCTGATTGAAAAGTAACTTTTCAATACACATAGAAGTATTTTTAAGTGTAGTTTTCATTTTATTAAAGTAAGGAATTCGTATCGAAACACGTAAAATTCTCGCCATATGCTAAAGATTTTACGTGTTTAAACTTTTGTATTTATAATTTAACCTCGAAGGCAATTTTTTAAGTCAAACTTTAGAACTGAGGAAAAACAATTACCGTCTTCCTCATCAAAGTCCGGCTTACTAATTCTCCAACACTCCGTTTCCTCAATATTAAAAACAAAAACCTCTTTCAATGAACGGACTTCCTTAATTGCTTTTCTTACTTTTTTAATATCTGAATTCCAACTTCTATCCCTGGTTACTTCTATAATCATCTCTGGTTGGTTCCATGTACTATCTCTAAGTTTAACGGAAATATCCGGAATTATATATCCATCTTTTAAATCCTCATTTTTTAAGACTACCTCTGGTGCTACCTTAAATTCGTATTGTAATCCTCTGCTTTGTATATGCCTACGAATGTGATAGATAAAATCTGAAATTACTTCCTGATGAAGAGGGATATTGTATCCTGATATCTGGCTCATATACTTAATTATTAATTTTATAAATATAGTATCAATTTATATGGTAATTAAATTAGTAATTTAAAAATTAAAAATTGACATAATTTCTCTCATAAAGTTCGAACTCTTGGTAATCATCCCAACAAAAAAAAACATCAATTTTTTTGACATAAAAACAAATAGATGATTTTTCGATGATGTAATGGGGCTCACCTAGACAATTAATTTCTTTGAATTTCCCTTCAAATATTTATCGAATCAATTGATACATGCCTTCCGAGTATCTTTATTTTACATCCAAAGACTTTCACTTTAAATTGAATGGTTTTATTTATTTTTATTATATCCTAAAATAATAATTATGAGTCTAATTCATGCAATTGCATTTTATATATTCATTTCCATTCCTTTATTCCGTACAATATTGTTTATTTATTATGAACAAGTTTGGAAAAACAAATCGCAATTGTATGAGAAAATTTTAATTGAAATCTTTAAAAAAATCAATTCGCATCCAAAATTAGTGCTAACTATTTCAGATTTGATTGACCCAATTGCAGGTATTGGAGTTGAAGATATTTGGATAACTAGAATAGGAAATATTAAAGTAAAAAATAACGAAGCGCTAGACAACATTATTAATTTACAAGAAATTAATAACATTGTGTCAGAAGTATTAACAGAATTTCAATCTCAAAGGCCCCGTAAATATGTTGTCAATTATCATTTAAAAGTACTTTTAATTCAGGGTTGGAGAACACCAAGCAAACCATCTAAAAAATATATAGAGCTGATAGAATTTGTAACTCCTTTGATTCGCACTTTAAAAAGTTTTTCTAAGGAGTATCTAAAAAAGCTTAGTGAAAAAGAGTCAAGAGAGAGTATGTATTACAAATTTGGTGTTGTTTTTTATAGAAAATACACATACAATCTGTATAAAAGGGCATATATAATTGGATTGATTTCTATTAATTTAATTTTTCTTATGTCATCATTTCCAATAGCATTCTTTTTATCAATCCTTTCTATACCTATTTATTTGAATCTAATAAAGCAACAACAGCCTTATTTTAAATCATTTGAAGAATTGATTAAGGATTTAAATGAATCCAACAATCTACCTCCAATTACAATAGATCATTTTGAAATTGGTAAAGTTTCTTATGGAGATTCAACCACAGAGGCGGAAGAAATGGAAAATAACACAAATTATATGGATGGCAAATTAAGTCGAAGTATTATGTGGGTTGTTATTTTTTTATTTTTTGGAAGTTTATTTTCATTACTTTTTGTTGATTCTCTCAATAATAGTAACGATACTTCATCCGACAACTTTTATTTTCTTTTCTTATTTCTAGGGATTTTATTTATTACAATAAGTATTAGGTATATTAGATTGTATTTAAAATTAAGATCTATAACGCCTAGAAATTTATCTAATTTAATCGAACATGATGAATAGGTTTTAACTTTAAAAATTCCCATTTGATTCATGCAAATCTCAAGCTGATTGAATTAATAAAGTAACTTTTACAATTTGATTTTTTTATCTTTTAATAATCTCAATATACAATACAGAAACAACCATCAATTATTTAGCATGATATTGGTCAAGTGTTTCACCAATAGTATAGCCACCAATTAACAGAGGCAAAGTATCAGAAGCCGTTTCGAAAAATGGTATTTCCCCTGTTTCAATTCCATGGTCGAGATCGGGTTTTGCAAGAAATTGCTTGGCCACGTCAAGGTAAGTACCATTTAATAAGTGCCTAAATTCATGCTGAAAAATCACTGCAGCAAAACCATCCAATCTACCGGTTTGAATATTCCCTTTTTCATCTTTGCATGTGTATTCAATCCATTCATACGTGGCTACGTTTCCTCTTTTTTCACCATTGGCACTTAAGCAACCATGCCAGAAATTTTTTCTAGTTGAGGATACTTTGGTAATCATTGGATTGATAAAAATTTGTTTTGGCACAGGACCTAAAACTTTATAACGTGGATTATCGGATTTCGCTTCAATAATAAATATTTGAAGCCTTCTGCCTAATTGATTTGCGGCAATTCCAACTCCAGATTTATTTTTCATCATAGAATACATTGTATCAATAAATGTATGTAGGATAGGCGTGTTAAATTCTTCTGTTCTAATCTCTCGAGGTGGTAGATATAATGTGTTATTTTCTCTTCCTTTTTCATTGGCTGGTATTTGTTGAACCACACTTGATAATTGTTCTGGCATATTTAGGGTTAACGTTACATCCATTGTTTTGCAAGAGTTTAAGGTCATTGAAATAATTAATGTTGAGATAATTAAAAAATTTCTCATAGTGGGTAGTGTTATATTTTTTATTTTTTAAATAATTGCTCAATAAAATTTATCCCAATTCAAATGATGTAATGCCATAAATATTATTAATTGGGGTATTGGGAACTTTGCCATAATACATTCTCGCACATTCGAAAACATATTCCCCGCCATATTTTTTTACCAAACCAACAGCATCATTGTTTGTTGTTGGGATGTCAAGAAATACGGAATCATTCGGGTATGCACTAAAACAAGATTTCAATAATTCATCTGCTATTTCCCAATTGTTTGCAAAAAGTGGTCCTATCTTATATCCTGTTTCAGCTTTTCTTACAACTGCATAACCTAAAATTTCATTGTCTTTTTTGTACTTAAAAGCTTTAGATTCTGGCATGAACAACCAACCTTTTAAAAATTTATCTCTTGAACAACCAAAAAATTTGATGTCATATTCTACTACATCATCAAAATCATTTGATTCGATTGTAGAGATATCGTTTGAAAAACTAAATGTGTTACTTAAAAATTCATAACGTTCATCTCTATACGCAATATTGAATCCACCTTTGCTATAAAAAGGTTGCATGGCCAATACTCCGTCCATTCCAATAGATGCATTAGTTTGAAGTCTGCTGATTAACAAATCCCTTCTGAAATGCCATAATTTTCTTCCAATGCCATCATTTCTATAATCACTGTGAACAATAAACAATCCCATAAATCCATAATCACCGTTATAAGAAATAATGGCTCCTCCTCCGATTAACCTACCCTCAAAAAAACATCCGTAAAAGCCATCTGGGTCTGTATTCCAAAATACTTTTGCATCATTTTTACCAGGATTCCATCCTTCATTGGAAGCCCAACCCATTAAGGTGTCTAAATCTTTTTGTTCGAGTTTTTTTATTTCTAAGTTTTCTAGATTCATTTTTATTTCACCAAAGAGAGAATTGCTTGCATTTCGCTTTCTCTAACTTCTTCTTTTATTGTATTTAAAACAGTATTGTATGCAGATTCTGGGGCTACTGATTTGAATCCAGTTAAAACTTGTGCATTTTCATCAGGTCTACGCGCAGGCACAATGTATTTGAACCATAAAAGCAACGTTTCAAAACTCATTCCTTGCATTATTTCAATTTGATGTTGCATCAGTTCTTCATCCGTAAAGTGTTTTTGCATTTCCAACTCTAGTATTGAATCTTCTTCATTTATATGCTCGAGATAATGACTTTGAAAATTGCAAAAGTCGAGATACAATTGATGCCCTTCATCATTGGTTTGTTGTCCATTAAGTGATAAAAAACGATCGAGTAAATTTTGTTCTAATTGGTCGATTGCATCATGGTCTGAAAAATAATTCTTAGTAAATCCTGGGTTTCTTTGTTCTAGCGGCGCAAGGATGAATTTATTTTCCGTGGCCGTATGGTCTTTTAAAAGATGAAATACTTCATTTGCTAATTCCTTCAGTAATGCAACACTGCTTAAAGATGTGTAATCTGTTTTCCCAGCAGATAATGCTAATTTTCCCAGCGCATTGCGTAAGCCCTTGTGTGGCGGATCTAATGATTTTAATCTTTCCATTTTATTGAAATTAATTGTAACGATAAATAAAGTACAAAATAATGTATTTTATTTTTTTTGATTGACTTTTATGAATTTTGAATGACCATAAAAATGTTAGGCATCTATTAAAAAGTAATAAGCATGATTTTATGATTCAGCAGTTAATTACGGTATCTAAAATCACATTTTATTAAGTATTGAATTACAACTTAAAAGAAAACCCAGCAGTAACAAAACTTTGCGTTTCAGAAAATAAATTCGATTTCTTTTCGAAGATTTTATTTGTAGATGAATATTGTTTAAACTCAATTCTAAAAAGTGATTTTTCAGTTAATTGGCGGTCGTAGTTTAATGAACATCCATATATCGATGTTTCTTTATTATCTAGATTTTTAATTATGATTTGATTTTTATCGAAAAAATATTCATTACGAACAGAGATATAG
This sequence comes from Chitinophagaceae bacterium, assembly GCA_027489035.1. Lineage (GTDB taxonomy): Bacteria > Bacteroidota > Bacteroidia > Chitinophagales > Chitinophagaceae > Ferruginibacter. Next base: position 164,345 of record JAIYAN010000021.1, on the reverse strand, counting down.
TTGCGTTCCTTTATTTTGAATCTTGCAAAAACAATCGGCGTAAACCACCAACTGGTTTTATTTAATTGATAACTATCATTTCCAAAATCGAAGCCGATTTTTACCTCGATTTTTTTTGTTGCTGCAAACTTTAGGAAAATATCATTATAAATTCTTAGAGATTTCAAACTATCAGCCTGGCTTCTGCCAACAAAATTGCTATAATTAAATGTAAAGCGATCATTTGGTGTATAAACATATTGTGCGCCAAATGACGGTTGAGAAATATCTGCAGGCTTTATGATTTTTTGCCAACCATTCAAATAACAAAAAGCCCAATATGATTTTTTGTTTAAAGAGCTTCCAGACAATCTTATTCCACTTTCATAATATGGCGAGTTTTCTGAAACAATAGATCTTGTAGCACTCCAACAATCATTTGAAATTGGTGTTTCAATACCAATATGAGAAGGGAAAATACCAGCATCTATCCAAATGTTTCTTTTTTTGTTGATTAAAAGGCCAAAGTTTGCTTCGTATAAGAATGTTGCCCAGTTTGGTTCTCCATCGTAATTAAATTGACCATAATCGCCAAACATTACACCAACATTTGCTCTTGTTTTTTCTTCATTATAGGCTGCATTTAATAAGGCAAGATTGATTCCCACCTGATTGTTTCTTTTGTGATTGTATAAAAATGAAGGTTTTTGATCAGTTGCATTTTTTGAATAAGTATAATATGCTTCAGCATAGCCACCAAATGTGATTGTACTGTCTTTGTTTATTGTACTTTCATTTTGTTGAGCAAATGAATCCAAAGATTGTAATAGCAAGATTGAAAAAACGAGTTTTTTTATCATCAAAATTCACAGTTTAAAGTAATGATATTTATTGGTTGGCAAATTAATGGAATTTCTTCAGTTTATGCTTGGCGGTTATTTAAAAATTGTATTTCTAAAAATGCGAATCTGTAGATTAGTAAATTTTATTTCGTTAAAATTAAAACATCATTAACATTTTAAATCTAAATTCAATAGTTTTGATTTTATTTGAATCTTTATTTTCGTCTATAAATTACCGTTTATGAAAAAGCAAGTTGGATTGTTATTGATTATTGTTATACTTTTTTCTTCTTGTAGAGTGTTGTTTACCGAACAGTTACGTCAAAAAGCAGAGAAGCAAAAAATTGATTTAACCAAGATTCAGTTTTACAACTCAGACAAAATTGTATTAACAAGAACTTTAGCATCTTCAGAAGTGAGCTTAGCTTCTGGAAAAGTTACTTTTCAAAATGGCATCTACACCGAGATCATAAAAATCAATAAAAATACAAGAGGCAAATGTGATATGGTAGGTTCTAATATTTTAAACATAAGCTTTGAAGTAGGAAACAATAGAAGCTTGGTTTTTGAAAATAATTTCAACAATTACCAATTGAAACCTACCATTTGTAAAATTGTAAAAAGAACATCTACAGGTTTAAATGTAGACAGAGCAAAGGGAGAACCTATAACTAAAGATGTAGTTAAAGATGTAAATGAATGCACTTTAAGTTATGAAGGAAAAGTATACCAAACTGAACTGCCCAAAATGCCTAAATTACTTATAAAGAAAAGGCAGGTCAATAAAAATAAAACTAGTGTAAGAACAGCAAAAGGCGTGAAGGTTAACTAAGAAAAAATCATTTCTTTTTGATTGTTACATTTTCAATCGAAGTTCCGGTTGGTCCAATTATTTTTAGGGTGTAATCTCCATTGTATAATGTTTGTGTATCGAAATAGGCAAGTGTGCTTCCTTGATATAAAGTCGTTTCCTGAATAAATTTTCCGTTTGGGTCTATTAATTGGATGGTTAAATTTTCTTTATTTAGGTGAATACTTTGTATCACAATCAACTCACTTTTTTCAGCATAAAATATTTTGACTGCATTTTCTGGTTGTGGGTATGTTTTTGTAATAATATTTTTTGTAGAATCGATGAAGGTGCTATCCAGTTTAGACTGTGCATAGTTTTTATTGTAGATAAATATGAAAATAATTATTGCGATCAGTTTTTTCATTTGCAGTTTTTATTGCCAAAATTTGGATGCCTATTTTTCTAATTCACAAAACCCACTTTTTTACTTTTTACTTTTAAATTTTCACTTGTTAAATCATCAACAAACCCGCCTTATGCAATTGATTCATCGGCTTGTTATCCCAAAATAATTCAAAATCTTCTAAGCCAGCAAATTCGTAATTTTCAATTACTTCTTTCATATTCAATTTGGTGCCATTTTTTAATTGTGTCAATAAATCATAAAACCAAACCCCTTGTGCTTTATCAATACGAATATTAATCGTGGTAGATTTTGTTTCAAATGTAATTGACGCCAACTCCCATTGATTGCCTTTTTTTGATTTGGTGATTATTTCAATGGTTGGCATGTTGCCTAAAAATATTAACTGTGTAGTAGGCTTATAATTTTGTAATGAATCATCTGAAAGTACATTGGATATAAAATTTGGGTCGATGCTTGCTTTAGGGACTTTCATCTCAAACCATTTAAACAAAGGTTCGTCAATTCCTACACCATGCATGTAATTCAACAATGATTTTTTTAAGCCGTAACTAAAGCTTTCGTGATCAGTTCCAGTAGAATCAATATGTTCAACGTCGTTGTCTGCAAAGGTGATTTCGATTTCTTTTGCTTTTTTTACCCCAAATTTTTCAGGGTTTAATCCAACTGGACTATGCGCTGTCATAGCAAATTGATGCCAGAATGCAGATTGCAATACACCCGTTTTAAATAACTGTCTTACCATTTCCATGCTGTCTATGGTTTCTTGTGCCGTTTGTGTAGGAAATCCATACATCAAATAAGCATGCACCATTATTCCAGCTTCTGTAAAATGTCGATTTACTTTGGCTACTTGTTCTACTGTTATTCCTTTGTTTATTAAAGCCAATAATCGATCGCTCGCCACTTCAAGTCCACCTGATACCCCAATGCATCCACTTTCTTTAAGCAAAACACATAAATCTCTGGTGAAACTTTTTTCAAAACGAATGTTTGTCCACCAGCTAACTACCAGTTTTCGTTCAATTATTTCTAATGCCAATGCGCGCATTAGTGCTGGCGGTGCAGCCTCATCTACAAAATGGAATCCTGTTTCTCCAGTTTGTGCTATAAGTTCTTCCATACGATCGCAAATCAAACTGGCAGTGATGGGTTCGTATAATTTTATATAATCCAAACTCACATCACAAAAAGTACATTTACCCCAATAGCAACCATGCGCCATCGTTAGTTTGTTCCATCTGCCATTGCTCCATAAACTATGCATTGGATTAATGATTTCAATGGCTTGGATATATTTATCAAGCAGTAAATCTGAATAATCTGGTGTGCCAACTTGCCCTTGTTTATAATCAACGCAAGTTGCATTATTGATGTACGTTAGTTCATTATCTTGTATAGCGTATGTTCTCTTTAATGATTCTATTTCAATTTTTCCATCTAGAAATAACAACAAATTTTCAATGGGTGCTTCGCCATCATCCAATGTGATGAAATCGAAATATTCAAATACACGTTTGTCTTTCAAACTTCTAAGTTCTGTATTCGGAAAGCCGCCACCCATGCATATTTTAATATCTGGGAAATGTTTTTTTACATGTTGGGCAATTCGAAATGCTGCGTATAAATTTCCTGGAAACGGAACCGATAAAGCAATGAATTTTGGATTGATTTCATTTAATTTTTTTTCTAAAAGTCCAATCAATATTTCATCTACAAAAGTGAATGGTTGTTGTAATGCAAGATGCAATTCATCAAAACTATTGGCGCTTCTGCCCAATCTTTCCGCATATCGGCTAAATCCAAAATGATCATCAACACATTCTTTTATTAAATCACTCAAATCTTCGAGATACATGGTAGCCAAGTATTTTGCACGATCATGTATACCCATTGTACCGAAAGCCCATGTTAAATCATCAAGCTGCGAGAAGCGACTGGCTTCTGGCAGAAAATTACGCGTAGAAATCTGATGTGCTAATGAGTTTTGTTTTCCTTGTAAAAAAGATATTACTGCATCAATTGAATTGATATAAGCAGATTTTAAACGAATGATTCTTTTGGCATTTTCAGAAATGTTTTCCCAATTTTCAGCATCTTGGGAAGGACAAGCATTAAATATGTTTTCTAATCCTAAACTAGAAAAAATTTTCAAGGTAACTTCTATACCTAAATCACTTTGATAGGAAGAAATTTCTTTAGTATTCAAAAAGCCCTTTAAATATGCCGTTGCCGGATATGGGGTATTCAGCTGCGTAAATGGGGGCGTTATTAAATATATTGGTGCGCTCAAGTGATTTTTTTATAACACGAAATTATTTTTTATTATCTGAATTTCAATAAGTTAATGGTGAATAAAACCAAATTGGTATTAAATACTGATATTTGCGATTAATTAATTTTATTTAAAATGATACTAGGGAAAAAATTGGTTATTGTTCTTCCAGCATACAATGCGTCTAAAACCATTGAGCAAACGTATAATGAAATACCATTTGATATTGTTGATGATATTATTTTAGTTGATGATAATAGTAAAGACAATACAGCTGAAGTAGCCGCTTCTTTAGGAATTAAACACATCATCATCCATCCGAAAAATAAAGGTTATGGTGGTAATCAAAAGTCTTGTTATAACAAAGCATTAGAAATTAATGCTGACATCGTAATCATGCTTCATCCAGATTATCAATACACGCCAAAGTTGATTCATAGCATGGCTTTCTTAATTGCAAATGAAGTTTATCCGGTTGCTTTTGGTTCTCGTATTTTAAGCAAAGGTGCGCTTAACGGCGGAATGCCCATGTATAAATATATTGCCAATCGAATTCTAACTTCATTTCAAAATATTTTACTAAATCAAAAACTGTCGGAATATCATACTGGATATCGTGCTTTTTCTTCAAAAGTGCTTACCAGCATTTCTTATAATTTAAATTCGGATGATTTTGTATTCGACAATCAAATGATTGCCCAAATTTTTGACAGGGATTTTGAAATCGGAGAGATAACTTGTCCTACAAAATATTTTCCAGAAGCTTCTTCCATCAACCTAAAACGTAGTATTGTTTATGGATTGGGCGTATTGAAAGTTTGCTTTCAATATCGGTTACACAAATGGGGAATCATTAAGCCAGCATATTTAAGGTAAGGGACTTCTTTTGTAAAAATAAAATCCATTTTTATTATAAAGAAACTGAGCATCTTTAACCTCAGATTCAAAATCATTTTTGCCATTCACCTTGCAAGAGATATAAACAGGTTTATCAATTTTCCCTTTTAACAACCAAGCTTCATCGGTATAATTTTTATTGGCTTGTGGCGTAACCTCGCCGTAAAAGAAATTCCCATAAGATTTATAATGGTAGGTGATTTTATAGGCATCTTCTTTACTGTGGCTTTGCCAGAATTCAATGTTTGCGCGTTGGCTAATGGATTCAATTCTATTGATAAAAAAGAACAAACCACCTTGAATAAAAATTAGACTACCTAAAAAAAGCGCAATAAATGCATGTGTATTTTTTTGTTTCTTAAAATAATAAAAACAAGCAATGGTGCAAATCAACACGATAATACCAGGAAGCATTTCAAGTCCTGTCCATGTTACATTCGCTTGAATGTTTTCCACCGCAAAAGGATCCTTACTCAATAAGGGCTTTAAAAGTTCTTTATTTTTTCCAAAGAAAACCAACGCAAATGGCGCAATCACAAAAGGAATTGAAGAAATAATCAACAGGATTTTCGTGCGTAAATTAAAAGCTGATTTTTGATTTTGGATATTGTAAATACTCAATGCTGCAATAAAACTCATTGGGTAATAACACAAGGAAGAATAATGTACAATTTTGGTTTGCACAATCGAAAATAAAATAAGCACCACCCAAAATAAAGTAATCATCCATTTTCTAAAATCATGCAATTCATTATTTTCAGTTTCATTTTTCTTTATTAAACCATCAATGAAAAATGCAGATATAGGGAAGCATCCAAAAAACAGCACTATAAAATGATAAAAAAAGAAACCTCCATGTCCGGCATCTTTAGTGGTTAATAGTTCCCATTGTCTGATCGTGAATTCTTTTATAAATTGATCACCGTTTTGAACATAATCAATCGTGAGCCAAGTTCCGGTTGATACAATCGTGATTAAAATGAAAAGTATGATTTGTTTGAAACTAAAGAAGTTTTTAAAACGAGTACTTGTAAAATATACAAATCCGGTTAAGCCAAGAATGACGATAGACGCTGGCCCTTTTGTTAGTATGGATAATCCGGTTGAAATGCCTGCTATTAGTAGCCATTTGAAAGATGCGCCATTATTCAATTTGTTTTCTCTTGCTTTTATTAATCCAAATAAACCCAATGCAATAAAAAAATTAAACCATGGATCGATAATTCCAGATTTAAAATAGAGATGAGGAAGTATGGTGCAGCCATAAGCTATTGCCCAAATTAAACCAAAGCGGTTGTTCTTGAGTCTACTGCCTGTATAGTATAATAATGGTAAAATGATGATTCCTAAAATGGCATTGGGTAATCGAGAAGAAAATTCATTTATACCAAAAATATTCATACAAATCGCCTGAAGCCAAAAGAAAAATGGCGGCTTTTCGGTAAACAATTCAAAGTTCATTTTGGGATGAAAATAATCGTTAGAAACCAGCATTTCTCTGGCTATTTCTGCAAAATTAATTTCGTCCCAATCGAATAAATGGGCGTTGCCTAAAAAAGGTAAAAAGCAAACAGCAGAAAATATAACAAGAAAAAGTACATGTTTTATTGAAGTATTTTTTTGGCTTTCCATTTAATGACTTTTTTTAAATTACTTTCAAAGGTAAATGCAATAACTTTAATATTTTTTATAAAATCAACCCACTAACATTCAAATTATGCGTTTTTTAAAATCATCTCTGCTTCTATTATTTTGTATTTTTTCTACAAAAACATTTTCACAATCTAAATCCAAAAAACCGAATATCATCTACATTCTTGCTGATGATTTAGGCATTGGCGATGTAAGTTGCTATGGTTCTGATAGCAATTACACCCCTATAATTGATAAATTGGCAAAAGGAGGCATTCGATTCAATAATGGGTATACGGCTCCATTGTGTGGACCATCAAGAGCTTTGATATTAACGGGCAGATATGCATTTAGAACTGGGGCTGTTAACCAAGATATGTGTTTAAATGTACTTCCAGAAAATGAAATATTAATTCCAAGTGTATTAAAAACGGCTGGTTATAAAACGTCAATGGTTGGAAAATGGGGACAGCTTCCTTTACAACCTTCCGATTTTGGGTTTGATGATTATATTAGATTCAAAGGAAGTGGCATTTACTGGAAAAAAGGAAATGCTAAAGCAGAAATGTATACGGAGAATGGCGTTGATAAGCCATTGGGAGAAAATTATATGCCAGATTTAATGCATGAGCACATGGTAAATTTCATTTCCAATAATAAGAATAAACCTTTTTTTCTATACTATTCATTGGTTCAAGTGCATGCGAAAATTCAGCCAACACCAGATAGTAAACCAGGTAGCGACCATTACGCGGATAATTTAGCGTACATGGATAAATTGGTAGGAAATCTTCTGAATCTTTTAGACAGTTTGAAATTAAGTGAAAATACGTTTATTTATTTCATGGGTGATAATGGAACTGCAAGTCAATATGCAGCTAGGGGGACGATAAATGGCAAGCCACTTTCTGGGAAAAAAGGCTCGATGTTGGAATGTGGTGCTTTAGTTCCAAATATTGCATATTGGCCGAAGGTAATTGCACCAGGTCAAGTAACCAATACATTAATGGATGCAAGTGATTTGTTGCCAACGTTTGCAGATATTGCCGGAGCCAAATTGCCTACTAAAAATGTATTAGATGGTAGAAGTTTCTTGCCTCAGTTGTTGGGTAAAAAAGGAAATCCCCGCGACTGGATTTTTATTGAATTAGGCAATAAATGGTACGTAAGAGATGCCAAATGGAAACTGAACAGAGCCGATGAATTATACGATATGAGCAATGCCCCTTTTAATGAAAAATTGGTTTTAGCGTCTAGTGATAACACTGAATCTGCAGCGGCGAGAAAAAAATTGACTGAAATTCTTGCTCAATTAAATCCTGCTGGAGGCATTTTGGATGAAGGCGATGGTAGCGGCAGACATGGAAATAAAAAAGACAAAAAAGAAAAGAAAGACAAGCCAGAGAAAAAGGAAAAGAAGGAAGAAGAAGGGGAATAATTTTATTAACAACTTTTTTGTATTCAAACAAATATCTTTGGTGAATTCAATTTATTTATTATGACCAAACTAATTTACCAAAACACATTCCTGTATGTTGCTTTCCTTACATTGTCACTTATTGCTTGTGGACAAAACAAAGAAAGTAAAAAGCCTCAAAATCAGGACACCTCTGCTGTAACTATTTTTAAAACACCTGATGAGTGGAAAAAAATATTAAATAAAGATCAGTTTGGTGTTTTAAGAAATAAAGAAACTGAAGCGCCTTATACTGGGAAACTGTTGTACAACAAAGAGCATGGTGTATACAAATGCGCAGGTTGTGGAAGTGAATTGTTTACCGACGATATGAAATTCGATTCGCATTGTGGTTGGCCAAGTTTCGATAAAGAAATTGAAGGCGGAAAAATAAAAAAGATAGAAGATAATTCTCATGGAATGCACCGTACCGAAATTGTATGTGCGAAATGTGGAGGGCATTTAGGCCATTTGTTTGATGATGGTCCAACGTCTACAGGTATGCGCTATTGTGTGAATTCGTTATCGCTGAATTTTGAAAAAACTGAAAAAGTTGTACAACAACAATATGATACCATAACCCTTGGCGGCGGATGCTACTGGTGTGTAGAAGCAATCTATGAAATGCTTGATGGGGTAAAATCGGTAGAGTCGGGGTTCTCAGGCGGAAAAGTAGCTAACCCAAGCTATCGTGAAGTTTGCATGGGAACTACCGGACATGCTGAAGTAGTGCAAATCGTTTACGATAACAAGAAAACTTCTCTTGACGAAATATTAAAAGTGTTTTTTACGGTTCATGATCCAACTACGTTAAACAGACAAGGTGCAGATGTGGGGGAGCAATATCGTTCTGTAATTTTATATAGAAATGCTGCTCAACAAAAAACGGCAACAGATATCATCAATCAACTTAATAAAGAAAAAGTGTACGACGAACCGGTAGTAACTGCTGTTCAACCTTTCAAAGTTTTTTATAAAGCCGAAGATGATCATCAAGATTACTACAATGCCAATAAATCAAATGGGTATTGTAAAATGGTGATTCAGCCAAAAATTGAGAAGTTTGAAAAATTATTTAAAGATAGACTCAAGAAAAATTAATAGTATTGTCAAATGATGAAGCGTATTTTACTTTTATTGTGTATTGTTTGCGCTTGTCGTAATTTGGCTATATCCCAAATGGTTAAACCAGTTCGACTGTCATTTGTACCAAACATAAATGGCTCACGAATTGCATTAAATCAACATTATTTTTCTACTGAATTAAATGATAGCATTTCGATAACTAAATTAAAATTTTATATTTCTAATATCTCGTTGCTAAACAACGATAAGGTTATTTATAAAAATTCTGGCGGGGTTTATTTATTAAATGCAGAAGATAGTTTGAACCTTCAATTTGATATTCCTCAAAACACTTCATTTAATCGAATTCAATTTGGACTTGGCATTGATAGTGTTACCAATACTTCGGGTGCTTTAGATGGCGCATTGGATCCTTTAATGGGTATGTATTGGACTTGGCAAAGTGGATATATTAATTTTAAGATGGAAGGTTTTGTAGGCAATTTGGAACAAGAAGACAAAAAGTTTGAATATCATATAGGTGGTTATTCAGATAAAAATAATGCGTATCAATTGGTTGATTTAACTATTCAATCTTTATCGGAGAATTTACAATTTCAAATGCCAATAGATTTAATATTTAAAAGTATTTTCTCTGAAAAAAAATACAATATAATGTCTCCAAGTGCTTCAGCTGTTTCGCTCTCAAAAAAAATTGTTCAATCAATTCTTGTTAAATGAGTAAAAAGAAACTCGGTTTTGTCTCCTTGTTATTTTTTTTGTTTACAATGGGTTTTGTGTTGATTGATTTGCCTGAATTTAAAGTTCCAATTGGATGGCCAAAACCTGTGTATGATTTTAAAAAGAGTAAATTCTCCAATGAAAAAATAATGCTGGGTAGGGTATTATTTTATGATCCTATTTTATCAAAAGACAATACAATTTCTTGCGCCAGCTGTCACTCACCATACAATGCATTTGCACATACCGATCATGCGTTAAGTCATGGAATAGGCGACAGCATTGGCTTTAGAAATGCACCAGCTTTAATTAATCTTGCTTGGCAGAAGTCATTTATGTGGGATGGTGCTATTAATGACTTAGATGAACAAGCGGTTTTTCCAATCACCCATCCGAAAGAAATGGGCGAAAAATTAAGTCATGTCATTCAAAAAATAAATCAATCAGAAAAATATAAGAAACTAATCACAGATGCTTATGGGATTGATAGTATAAATAAACAACAATTGCTTCAATCCTTATCGCAGTTTATTTTAACATTGGTGAGTTCAAACTCAAAATATGATAGCGTGATGCAGCATAAGGTGTCATTTACAACCCAAGAATTTAATGGGTATAAACTGTTTAAGCAGAACTGTTCATCTTGTCACACAGAACCATTGTTTACCAACGGAAGTTTTAAAGGCAATGGATTGAAACCTAATATAGTTTTAAATGATTATGGCAGACTGCGCGTTACCCAAAATAAAAAAGATTCTTTTCTTTTTAAAGTGCCAACCTTAAGAAATTTATCATACACATATCCATATATGCATGATGGCAGATTTGTAAAATTATCTGAAGTATTGAAGCACTATACAGAAGGGAATAATTACAACAATTTTATTTCAAAGGAATTTAATCATCCTATTGTACTTAATTCAGATGAAAAAGTAGATTTGATTGCATTCTTACTGACATTAAATGATCGATCATTTGTGTTCAATCCCAATTATTCATTTATAAAATAACCCAATTGAAAAATATATTTATCACTAGCATTTTTACTTTTGTTTTAATATTGAAATCATTTGCTCAAAATGATACTTCAAGTCTATATATTTCATTGAAAAATGTGAATGGGAATATGGTTTCGTTGAATGATTATCCCAATGTTAAAGGATTTATTATCATCTTCACTTGTAATCATTGTCCTTTCGCAAAACTATATCCCAAACGATTAAATAAATTAAATAAGAAGTATCACCATAAAGGATTCCCTTTGATAGCTATAAGTTCAACGGATACGGTGTTGTATGCAGAAGATACTTACGATAACATGGTGATAAAAGCAAATAAGGAAAAATTTAATTTCCCTTACTTGTATGATAGCGCTCAATCAGTAGCGAAATTGTTTAAAGCAGAAAGAACACCTCAGGCTTTTGTGCTTTTCAAAGAAAACAACAATTGGGTCATAAAGTACAATGGAGCCATTGATGATAATGGAGCGGAACCGAAAAAGGTAAAAGTGGATTATGTATCTGATGCGGTGGATGCGTTGCTTAAAAATCAAAAGGTTTTAATTACAGAAACAAAATCAATTGGGTGTAAAATCATGTTTAGAAATCAAGTTAAATCATCAATGTAAAATTCCTTTTTTGAATAAATCATTTGAGATTATTTTTCCGTATTCATCAGCAAGTTATTCCAAATTATTTGAATCAAAAGATTTAGTTTGTGCAGAATAAATCAGGGATTTATCTGATAAATCATACAGATTGCTTTCCCAGAAATAGTTGGTGTTTTCAATGTAATATCCAGGTTCATATACACGTTCGTAAACTGTTGAATAATATCCCCAAAACCTTCTGTAATACATGGAATAGGGCGTATATGTTATTCTGCCAGGGATGTAGTGTTTTTCTTTTTCTTTGTCTAATAATACAACGGTTAGAACGCCGTCAAATCCTTGACCTTTAATTTTATTGATTGCTTCTGTTTCTTGCAATCCTGATAAAAAAAATGGTCCGTAACTTTCAATAGCGGAGAAAGCATCAATTCCTTTTCTAGTCAAATCGTTCACCAAATGATTTTCCAATTTGACCCTAATGGTTCTGTCTTTATTGTTGTCAATAGCCAGTACCAATACTTTTTTTATCATTTTTTTATTCGAATCTTCAGCTTGCCAAGTATTTGTTATCACTGATGAATAACAGTTTTCTAAAAATACGACAATACAAAAGAAAATAAGGTTTTTGATTATTTTGATGTTTCCATTAAGCATAAATCCAATCTTTAATTTTATTAGCGAGATTAATTTTTATTAGCTTTGAAATATTTGAAAATGTTTTAAAGGATCCTGATTTATTGCTGTTAGAAAAAAAACTCGAATGTTCACTTGTTTTGTTTTCGATTATCGTTGCAATAATTTGTTTTAAAATATTAGATGGCTTTACACTGGTTTTCAGATCATGCCAATTTTGATGCATTTCCTTTTCAATGTCGTTGATTTCTAGTAGTAACCTGCTTTTCTCTAACTTAAGTTCTGTTATGTTTTTAAATGATGGCATTGGTATAATTTAATTTAAAAAAATATTTCAAAAAAATTGGGTAATGCTTTTACGGATATAAAAGTCAATTACCCAATTGAAAAAATGTTTCAAATTTAGTCGGCATCTTTAAAAAGCTCATGCAGAATTGAATTCATAATTGGGATGCGAATTAATTTATTTCTAAACTTCCAAAGGATGACTCCAATTAATCCATAAAATCCAGCAACAATAAGTAATGCAAGGTATAATTCGCCTACGATATATTGCAGCATGACGGCTAGCGCTAGTCCGAAGAAAAATGCAAATAGAAAAAAAATCATAGAAATAAAAATCAAACTAATTCCGTTACTCATAATCTTAGAAGTTTTTTCAGCAGCTTCTAATTTTATTAATGAAACGTGATGTTTAAAATATAAGCTCGTATTTTTTGCGAGTTCTTCTATTTTTTCAATTGATTTTTCCATTGAGTTTGCTATTAAATGTAATCGTTTACAGAACCCACAACACCATCCACTTTTTCTTTTACGTTGTTTTTAAATCCTTGAACAGATTCTTTAATTTTTGTTACTGACTTTGTTAAGTCATCAGACAATTTAGTTCCAGTATCTTTAATTTTTTTTCTAGTGTCAACACCTTTGTTAGGTGCAAATAAAATTCCGAGCACCGTGCCTACTGCTAGTCCTATGCCCAAAGAGATTAGTACTTTGTTGTTCTTTTCCATGATTAATTTTTTAAAATGTGATTAAATGTTTTTCGATTGCAATAATATATTACAGCGAAAATAATCCCATCATAGAAAAGACAAAATGAGTAAAATCAGTTGTTGTAATGATTTGAAACTAGGTGGTTTCTGATGAAATGGAAACTTGTTGTAGAATTCTTTCAACATCTTCTAAATGACAAAGTTCGGTTCCTGGATTTAATGTGGCAGCTGTTCCACAAGACACACCAAACTTTACGGCGTTTTGTAAATCTTCACCAATAGATAATTTGTGTACAATACCAGCCAACATGCTATCTCCAGCGCCAACTGTACTTATTGTGTTTACTTTCGGAGGTGTAATGATATTGACTGAATCTTTTGTGATCAACATTGCACCTTTAGCACCTAACGAAACACAGATTGCTTCACATTTTTCTGTGGCAATTAAATTTTTACCAACTGTTGAAACCTCATCAATTGAAATGGAATCCAATCCTGCTAAGGTTGCTAGTTCATTAATATTGGGTTTGATTAAAAATACATTTTCTTTTAAATGATTTTTTAATGCAGGTCCTGATGTATCAATAATAAATTTTGCATTTTTATTTTTACAAATCGATGCAATTTGACTAACTACATTTTCATCAAAATTAGAAGGCATACTTCCACTTAAAACCAAGTAATCTATCTCTTCTATTTGTTCAAGAACATGTATTAATTGATCCGTTTCATTTTTATTGACTTCTGGTCCTGGCATGCCAAAACGATATTGCAAATTCGTTTTTTGATCAAAAACGATAAAGTTTTCTCGTGTGTTACTTTTTATTTCAATTGGTATAGTTTCTATATTTTCATCATGAATCAATTGACTAAAAAATTTTCCAGAAAATCCGCCTTCAAAATATAATGCTTTTGATTTATTGTTTAGTCTTTGTAAAACCCTTGATACATTTATTCCTCCGCCTCCCGGTTCAAACTTCGGATTTTGACATTTTAATTTTTTCTCAGGAACCAATTCTGAAATAGAAGTGCTTTTATCAATTGCAGGGTTTAAAGTAATGGTTATTATATTTTTCATTTTTTCATTTAAGTTAAAACTAAAAAGCCAAAATTAAAAATTGTTGATTTGATGTGTTTATTTTTTTAAAAAAAGAGAGCCGGATAGAAATCCAGCTCGTTTTATCCAATATCCTATATGAAAAACCCGAAACAAAAGTAGGTAGTTGTTTTATGGGTAAACATGATGGCCGTTAGTTCAATCGATGATTACGATAAATTAAAAATTTAAAAGTAAAAAGTTGAAATTGTTCATTCGATTTTATTTAAAAAAAAGAGAGCCGGATAGAAATCCAGCTCGTTTTTATCCAATATCCTATATGAAAAACCCGAAACAAAAATAGGGTGTTGATTTATGGTGAAATATGATGGTCGTTTGGTCAATCGATGATTTTAAACTAGAAATTCAATATTCAAAATTATCGATTCACTTTTTTTACTTTTTACTTTTCAATTTTTAATTTATAAAAAAAAGCCGGATAGAAATCCAGCTCGTTTTATCCAATATCCTATATGAAAAACCCGAAACAAAAATAGAGTTGTGTTTTATGGTGAAACATGATGCGCGTCTATTTAAAACATGATTTATGTTATTTGACACAACAATGCTCCAAGCTATGTTTGTAAAAACTAAAAATTATGAAAAAGATACTACTCGCTTTTGATGGAATCCATTTTTCGGATGCCGCTTTTGATTTTGCCAACAAATTAAATGCGATGAATCCAATATTATTAACTGGTGTTTTTTTACCTCAAATTAGTTATGCCAATTTATGGAGTTATGCTGATGGAATGAGCACACCCAATTTTCTTCCTTTATTAGAAGATGATGATATGGAGGTAATTGAAAAGAATGTGAAAAAATTTGAAGCACTTTGTGTGAAAAATCACATAGAGTATCGTACCCATAAAGACTTAAATGATTTGGCATTACCCGAATTAAAAAAAGAATCTAGGTTTGCTGATCTTTTAATCATAGGGGAGGAGAAGTTTTATGAAAATATGGGTTCAGGCAATCCCAATAATTATTTAAAAGAAGCGATTCAAAGTATAGAATGTCCGATTATTGTAGTTCCTGAAAAATACGATTTCCCATCTATAAATATTATTGCCTACGATGGAAGCGAATCGTCTGTATTTGCTATAAAACAGTTCGTATATCTTCTTCCAGAATTAACAAAGAATCCTACATTGTTAACGTATGCCAATCAGGATGAGGATTCTGCTATTCCAAATGAGAAATACATTGAAGAATTGGCCTCCAGGCATTTTACAGATTTAACCGTATCAAAGTTGGATATAGATTCAAGAAAATATTTTTCAACCTGGATTGCAGATAGAAAGACTTCTATATTAATTGCTGGTTCTTTTGGAAGAACATCTTTTTCTCAATTTTTTAAAAAAAGTTTCTTGATGGAAGTCATCAGCGAACATCAGCTACCCATTTTTATTAGTCATAAATAAATTGAAACTTGTATGAACAAGATTATTGCTGCTTTTGATGGTTTAAAGCCTATTGAGTCCACTGCTGATTATGCGGTTTATTTATCAAAAATATTAAAATCGCATTTAACTGGTGTTTTTTTAGATGATCATTCCTACACCAGTTATAAAATTTATGACTTGGTTTTTGATCAGGGTGTATCTGAAAAGAAATTACATCAATTAAAAGAAAACGACAATTATAAAAGGCGAACCTCAGCAAGTGAATTTAATCAAATTTGTACGGAAAAAAAATTGTCTTTTAATATTCATCATGATAAAAATATCGCCCTTTCAGCGTTATTACACGAAAGCATTTTTGCAGATTTATTAATTTTAAATAAGTCTATAACATTTAATCATCACGAAGAAAAATATCCCAGTCGATTTTTACAAGATGTTTTAAGCAATGCGCAATGCCCTGTTTTTTTAACACCAAATACCTTCAATGAATTTCAAAAAGTAATTTTTTTATTTGATGGAAAATCAAGTTCAGTGTATGCTTTAAAAATGTTTGCTTATTTAATGTCTTCGCATATTAACATGCCCATTGAAGTGATATCGATTAAACCAATGGAAGATAATAACCATCTTCCCGAAAACAAACTTTTAAAAGAATTAATGAAAAGACATTTTTCAAATATTAGTTTTACCGTTTTAAAAGGGATACCAGAAATAGAAATTATAAAACATCTTCAAAATGAATCATTAAGTTTTGTTACAGTAATTGGAGCATATAGAAGATCGAAGTTATCGAGATGGTTTAGATCTAGTATGGCAGACGCTTTGGTTAATGCATTTGAAATGCCTTTGTTTATTGCACACAACAAATAATTATTAAAAAAATGGATTCATTCACACATATTGCATTGGGTGCCTGTGTGGGTGAAGCTTTTTTTGAAAAAGGGTTTGGAAAAAAAGCAATGTTTTGGGGCGCTCTAGCACAAAGTATTCCTGACATAGATTTTATTGCTAATTTTTGGATGGATACGCCTTCTGCATTATTGGCACATCGTGGGTTTACCCACTCTTTCTTATTCATGATTTTATTGGTTCCAATTTTTGCATTAATTGCAGATAAAGTGCATCGCCCGCATAATATTAGATTCTCCAAATGGCTACTCTTTTTTTTAGTTGAGATCTCCATTCATTTATTAATTGATTCCTTCAATAATTATGGAATTGGTTGGCTCGAACCTTTTTCACACAAACGATTTTCATTCAATATTATTTATGTGGCTGATCCATTTTTTTCCATTATGCCTTTGGTTTCATTTGTGTTTTTAATTGGTTTAAATGCCTATCATTTAAAAAGAAGCCGTTGGTGGAAATTGGGTTTGTTTACACCGTTGTTTTATGTTTTATTTGGCATATTTAATAAGGTTATTGTTGATTATCAAGTAAAAAATAATATTTTACAATCAACAGAAAAACACATTTCCTATTTC
The DNA here is from genome assembly GCA_027489035.1 of Chitinophagaceae bacterium. GTDB lineage: Bacteria > Bacteroidota > Bacteroidia > Chitinophagales > Chitinophagaceae > Ferruginibacter. The sequence continues at coordinate 147,021 of JAIYAN010000021.1, read as the reverse complement.
ACTACACCAGCTCCATTTCAAAATTTCTTATGGTACATTGTTGTGAAAAAAAAGGATGGTTTTGATATTGGATATTACTCCATTTTAGACCAATCATATAAGATTCATTTTTCTCGATTCAAACAAAATTCAAATTATATTGATAGCGTTGATAATCACGAAGCATTGCAAAAATTAATTCGATTCTCTGATGATTATTACACGATTAAAAAAACTAAAAATACCCTAGTGTTTAATGATTTACGATTCGGACAGGTTTTAGGATGGCGTAATCCTCAAAGTGAATTTGTATTTCATTATTTCATTCAGCATCCAGAAGAGAATAAATTGGTCGTGCAACGCGGACGGTTTGAAGCATGGAATTTGAGTGAATCCATTTTCTTTTTTAAAAGAATAATGGGGAATTAATTTTCTCTCTTTAAATTGAAGGTAAATATCAACAAAACAAATCTCAATAAATGATAACTGCACCATCTAAAAAATTGATTCAACCAGTTTTTTTGATGATGGTGATATTTCGAATTGATTTCAATACACTCTTTTTCAATGATTTCTAATAGTGTATTTTGTACGTTTTGTGCAAATAGTTTGTTTTTTATTTCTGCATTTAATTCTAAACATACATAAGTACTTAAATTATTAATATTGTAGGAGCCAATAGTGACATTAGTTTGATCGCTTACCGCTAATTTGCCATGAAGCACGTTTTTTTGATATTCATATATTTTTATGTTATTTCGAAGCAACCAATCATAAAGCCATCTTTCCGCATTTTTGGTTAATGGCACATCCGATTGTCCTGCAGTAATTACGGTTATTTTAACGCCTCTTCTAGATGCATTAGCCATTGATCTTCTCAACACTTTACCTGGAATGAAATAGCTACAAAGGATTAAAACTTCATGATTAGCGTTGCGAAGCATTTCTATGTAGTTTGAAGAAATTTCATTTAAATGCATTAGCCAATCATTTCTCCTGATTTTAACCATGCAATGATTGTCTACTGGTATTTCATAAAATCGATTGATGATTTCCGAATTTGTTTCAATTTCTATTTTGGTTGTTTTTAATCTTACTTGTTTGCAGTAATTTTCTACTTGTAGCGAAGCTTCTCCTTCTATTAACACTGCAAAATCAAGCCAGGCTTTATGGTTGTTGATTTCGTTGTATCTATTTGCAATATTCAATCCCCCTATTAAAGAAAATCTTCCATCTACTACTACAATTTTGTGGTGCATTCTTCTACTATAATAAACATGGTTGTTTTTAAAAACGGGTTTGAAAAACAATAACTCAATACCTACTGACTTTAAATTGTCTATAAATGATTCATGCAAATTGCGAGATGCAAAACCATCTAATATAATATAAATTTTCACTTTTCTTTTAGCAGCCTGTATTAGTTCATCTGCAATCAAATTACCAGTTTCATCATCTTTTAAAATATACGTTTGTAAAAAAATACTTGACTCAGATTTTCGAATTAATTCTGTCAACGTGTCAAAATAAATTCTACCACTGTTTATTAGCTTCGCAGTGTTTGAATTAGTTGGCGATAACTGAGCATGTGTTTTCATTTATTTAGCGTATAAAGTATCATAATATGCTCTAGCCATTCTATTGCTATCAAAGTTGGGCAAAATATCAAGCATACTTTTTTTGGTGATTTCAAACCATTTTTCACGATTTTCATAATACATTGGAATCACTTCATTTTCTAAAATCGAGTATAGATTTTCTGCATCTTTTTCATCTTGTAAAATATCAGGCAAACAATTTTCACAGGCGTTAATTACAAATGCATTTTCTTCATTTTTTGCAAATTCAGGAAACCAACCATCTTGTATGCCAATATTAATAGCGCCATTCATTGATGCAGACATTCCACTTGTACCAGATGCTTCATGGCCAATTCGAGGGGTATTCAGCCAAACATCAGAACCAAATTTTAAACTTTTCGACAAACTGATTTCATAACCAACAAGAATTGAGCAATTATAGTATGATTTACAAATGTTTACTATTTTATCAAAAATGCCTATTCCGAAATAATCCATTGGATAAGGTTTTCCTGCCCAAATGATTTGTACAGGATATTTTTCATTGTTAATGATTTTTAAAAACCGATCCATATTATTTAAAAGTAAATCTGCACGTTTATATGAAGCGAATCTTTTAGCAAAAACCAATGTGCAAATATTTTCATCATAAATTTCTCCACACTGATCGGCTACTATTTCAAAAAGCTTTTGTTTGCATTTTTTCTTTTCATTTTCAAACTCATTAATGTCATTATTTTTAACTGCTTTATACAAACATTCATTATGCCAAAATTTGAAGTTTTGCGCATTGGTAATGGAATGTATCGGGCAAATATTGTTGTACTTTCCCCAAATGGATAATAATTTTTTTTTGTGCAATTCAGAAACGGCATTTGCTTTACCAGATAACAACAAAGCAACATAGGTGTGATTTAAATTAGCGTTGTCATTTGTGAAATTAGTAGAAACATAATCTGAGGATATGCCACAGAAATAACTCATTTTCACGAGTAATGCAATGCTCGATACTTTATTGGCAGCATCTTCGGCGGTGTGATTGGTATATACCAATTTTGCTTTTACTATGTCGATTTCTTTGAATTTATTTAAAAGATAAAATCCAATAGGGAGTGCATGTGATTCATTCATGTGGTAAATCTCAGGTTCCCAATTTATTAAATCTAGGAATTTAGAACCTCCTGCTCCCAGTAAAATCGATGCAGCTATTGATGTTTCTGGATTTGCATCGTAAAGTTTATGGCTAATTGTTTTTGATAAATAATCATTTTCAGGTAAATCAGTAGATAGAAAAAATATAGGCGCAGATTGAAACACATGAGATGGCAAGTAAAACGCGGTTACCCATACTGCTTTACCAGCTATGGTAATTTCAAATTTTATTTTAGTGTCAATTAAAAATCCATATTTTTTTTCTTCAAACAATACATCCATTGTTTGATCATGTTTTCTGGTTTGATTGTAATATCCATATTTCCATAATATCCCAATACCTACAATATTTTGATTGAGTTCATATGCACTTTTCATGAATGAGCCAGCCAAAAATCCCAATCCACCAGCATAAGTTTTTAAAGGTTGGTCTAATGCAAACTCCATACAGAAATAAGCAGTTTTTGTTTTGTAATTTTCATCGATTTTATAATCATGCTTAAATGTAAATGGCATTGAATAAGTTTAATAAACGATTATTGTGTTTTGTTGATTTATAAAAGGTTCATTTGTTTTAGGGATATATATCGTTAATAGTCCATCGTTATATTTTGCACTAACAAAAGCATAATCCGCATTTGGAGGAAGTTGTATGCTGCGTTTGTATTTATTGCAATCAAATTCGTGCATTGAAAAAGCAATAAAATCTTTATTAACATCTTTATGCATAACATGAACTGTTAGTATGTCGTCTTTAACTTCAATTAAAAAATCTTCACGTTTTACACCCGGTACGGCCATTTCCAAAATAATAGAATGATTGGACTCTATAAGATTAACCAATGGCTTTTTGATGTGTTTTTTTTTGTCTTTTGAAATTTCATTTTTGAATATTTCTGAATTCTTTTGAGGTACAAAACTGCCTGGATAAACACCGTTTTTTTCTGTTGTTTGGATGTCTTTTTTCATAAAATATTTTTTAGGTTATTGTTTTAAAAATATCTTTTTATTGCTTTAATTTTTATGATTATTTTTTTTTTTTTTTTAATTAATATCATGTTTTTGTTTTCCATTTTTCATTTTATTTACACAGAAGGGTTTCCCTTTTTTATTTAAAATCAAAATTGATATGTCTAAAAAAATAACTGCTTTTTATGATGATGAGTTAAACGCTTGGTTGCATTCTATTTCATTTTACATGACAGAACTTTCCAACCTTTCATATAGGTTAAAAGAAATAGTTGAAAGAAATTCTATTGTAGATATAGCCTCAAAAGCAGATGTACATCAACTCATTTTAGAAAACACAAGAAAGAAATTTGAAGAATTAAGAATTATAATATTTGAACGGAAAAAGTTTTTGACGGAAAATGAAATTTTAATGGCTGATAAATTGGTGACTAAATCAATTGAACAAAAGCAAAATGAGATTACTATTTCATTTAAAAAAATGGAACAAGATCACATTAATGTTAAGTTTCATTGTAACGAATTTTTAAACGAAATGCTTCGAAAGTAATTTTAATTCCTTAATTCATTAATCTTTTTGAAAAGTATAGACAACGATTTTGAATTTTTATTTTTCACTTTTTAATTATCAAAAAAAATCCCGTTTTCAAAAAACGGGATTTTAAAATCAATGTCATTATTGCCTTAATCTTCGAAAGCATATTCTGGCTCTTCAATAACCAGTTTATTTTCTACGGTAATAACTCCAGGTGCTGACCATACTGCATTTTCTGCATCTTCACGTTCTGCAAATGACCTCACTTTGCCCCTTAAAATAACCCTGCTTCCAATAACTTCTGCTGTAACTTTTGAAGCGTCAATGTTTGCGCTTCTTTGAAAACTGGCATTGATTTTTAATTGTAGTTCATAGGGTGTAATTTTTGGCTTTACTGCAATAAGATTTGTTACAAATCGCACGCCAATAAGATTTTCTATTGATGTTTTTGCTTGATTTCTTTGATATTCCCATTCAACCTCACCTTCCAATTTTACATTGCCATCTTCTACACTCACTTTAATCTTTTCATCTGGAATCATGGTGTGCCATTTAATGGCATTCACAACTGCCAATGCGATTTCTGTGTCTGTTTTTTTATATGCTGGTGAAATGCCAACTTGTATATCTTCTGCAATTGCTTTTACACCCGCTACTTTTTTTACTGTTTTTTCAGCCAATACTTTTTTAGAATAAGCATCTACTTGTCCCGATAATGTTACAATGCCATCTTTTACTGCAACACCAATTTGCGCTGCGTTTAAAAATGGTTCCCATTTCAATTGTTCTACTACGTCTTTTTGAATTTCAATGTCTGTTTTCATGTGTTTTTAATTTTAATGATTAATATTTTTGTTTAAATCAAAGGAATTAAAATTCTAAATTTTAAAAAATGACAATCATTATAACCTTAAATGATTTACGTTTTTTTATTTATTTGAAGGCAAATGCATAATCGCTTGGTTGTTGATTTCATATTCTGCCAACTGACTAAGGCGATCATCAATTTGTTTTTCATTTACTTCAAATTGATGAAACAATAATCCAATACTTGTTTTGCCCAATACATTGGAAAATGCTGCCGCTGTTCCATAACAGCCTATTTTATAGTGATTGATATTTTGAATACAGGATAGTATACATGCATCTTTTACCGTAAAATCTTCACATCTTAAAATTCGTTCTTCTGAATCCGAAACCAATGTTGCCATCACTTTGTGATTATTATACACAAATTGCAATTCTTCCGATTCGAAATATTTATCCATTTGCGTAACATGGTCTTTAATTTGATCGAAATATTTCAAAAGTATGGTTTTCAATTTCACCGAATTAACCAGTTTTATCCATAATGGAATGGTATGTTGTAGCGTTTTTTCAGCCACAATAAATTTTCTCATGTCATCTTCTAAAAGCTGATGTAGTGTGTTGATATTTTGCATAATGATTTTATTTAGTTCCCGAAACTATATCTCAATACAACAATTTTTAATGACGTTAATCACTCGTTTATTTAACATCCATCATTTTATAATTAAGTATGAGTCTTTTATTTTGGATAATCACTTAAATCATTTTTTATGGTAAAAACATTAATAGAACAATCGTTTAAAAAACTTTATGTTACGAGTAAAGCGTTTGAAGATGGAAATGCTATCCCAATTAAATACACTTGTGACGGTTTGAATGTAAGTCCGCCAATAGATTTGGCTTTTATACCCAATAATGCGGTTAGTATCGCCATTATTGTAGAAGATCCAGATGCCCCAATTAATACATGGACGCATTGGATTGTCTGGAATATTCCTGTAACCCATAACATTAAAGAAAATACCAAAAATGGAATTAGTGGAATAAATGATTTTTCTAAAAACTTTTATTGTGGCCCCTGCCCAATGAATGGTGTGCATAAATATGTTTTTAAAATCTATGCTTTAGATTGTTTCATAGAAATGCCACGTAATACCAAAAAATTAATGTTGAAACGAGAAATTAACGATCACATTTTAGCATACGGTGAAATAACTGGTACATATACACGACAAATCAATCAATTGATTAAAAATGAGTTAGAATTTCAAGATTGTTGTTAAAAATTAAAAAGATAAAAGTCTTTTTACAGATGATAATCAATTTTGACTTTTAAATTTTGACTTAAAATTTTTCTCATGAAAACAACATTAATATTACTTACTTCCATTGTGGGTGTTTTGGCAACCATGATTGGAGTTATGATGATGGCAGTACCAGATGGAAATATGATTAATTCAAATGTTTCTATTTTAAAAACCACATCATTTCGTGATTTTAAAGTTCCCGGATTAATATTGTTTTTAACTGTTGGCATTAGCAACTTAATCGCATTTTTTTATCTTTTTGTCAATCATAAATCAAAATTCAGTTGGTCAATTTCGGGAGGCATTCTACTTATTATTTGGATTGTAGCACAATTTATCTTAATTGAAACTTCTCGATGGGTAGATGTAATAGTTATGACAATAGGCGCTTTGATCGTATTTATTTCAATGCAATTAAAAGGGAAAGAATTAATCTAAAATCATTTCTTCACTATAAACTTAAAATTATGGAAACGCAGATCAAAGATACTTTTGAAGCTGTACTTAATACACCAAAGTATTTACCATGTATTTCAATTATAATGCCTTTTGAACCAAAGATTGGATTGAAGAAAGAGTTGGATTATAAACTTAAAATGGCAAAAAATAAAATTGAGAAAGAATTGGAATTGAATTATCCTGAGGATAGGGTTTTGCCTGTTTTAAATAAATTGAATGTAATACTTGAAGGTTTAAATTACAACACACATAAAAAATCAGTAGCGATTTTTGTATCTCCATTAGTTGAAAAAATTTATTATCTCGACATTCCAGTTGAAGAGAAAATCATCATTGACGATTCTTTTGAAATAAGAGATTTAATTTATAGCAAAAAAGAGATTCATAAATATTTATTGGTGGTTTTAAGCAATAAATGGACAAAGATTTATTTGGGAAATACAACCAAATTTATTCGAATTACGTCTACAATACCAGATAATATTGAAGCGTATAAAAATGATACTTCTGAAAAGGTCGCGAATTTTAGTGACGAGAATAAAAGAAAAGAAATTTTGATCAATAAGTTTCTGATGCATACGGATAATGGTTTGTCTATTTTATTGAAAACATACAAGCTCCCTATTTTTGTTATGGGTACACCTAAAACACTTGGACAATTTAAATCACTTACCCATAATGGACAACACGTTATCGATTATATCCATGGAAATTTCGAGGAAAAAACAGAAGCCGAATTTCAAGAAGTAATGAAGCCTTACATTAAAAATTGGAAGATCATTCTTCAGAAAAGATTGATGGGATTGATTGATGTGGCGTATGGAAAAAATAAATTGGCTGTTGGTATAAACGAAGTATGGAAAGCTTCTGTTCAAAATCGAGGAAGATTGCTTATTGTAGAAAAGAATTTTTTGTATCCTGCTCAACATGGGGCTAACAAAGAAGTTATTTATAAAAGAGATGCGTTTTTAAACAATAGTTTTTTCATCAAAGATGCAGTCGATGACATTATTGAAAAAGTTATAGAAAGTGGCGGCGATATTGAATTTGTGGACGAGGGGATATTAAATGATTATCAAAAAATTGTATTGTTGGAGTACTATTGAGATGGGAATATCGTAAATATAAATTAAAATAATGCCGGCTTTTTTAGTCGGCATTATTATTCAGTAAATCACTCTAATTTTTTAAAAACAGGTTGACTGAGGGTTTAGTTTACTCGCTGTTTTAAGATGCCTTTTTTTCTTTCATTTATTTCGTCGAATGTTTTTTCATAATCTTTAAATTCTGTCCCCATAATTCTGTCCCAAATTCGAAAATGAACTCCATAGTTTCCGTTGAATTTACTATGGTGCATATTGTGATGTGTACTTGAAGTCATTACTTTTCCTAAACTTTTATTCCACCAACTCGGAAAGAATTCATAACCAAGATGTGATTTTAGATTGTCGAAAAATCCCCAAATTTGTAAAATGCCAAAAGCAGGGACATACATCGGGAAAAACATACTTACAGGCACAATCCAAAAGGTAAGTAGTAAAGTTTCTGCCCAATGAAATGATAATGATGTAAACGGATTAACGTCTATACTTTTATGATGAACTTTGTGAATGTATTTAAAAATACTTGGGTGATGCAAAAGTCGGTGTATCCAATAAAACCATGTATCATCCAATATTAAAAAGATGAAAAATCCACCAAATGCAAAAAAATTCGGGTATTCGTTAATGTCGGTATATATTTTTGTGTAGCCCTTTGCTTTCATAAAATATATTAACAAGACAATCAAGGTACTTACAACCAAAGTAAAAAGACTATTAATCAATTCTGACTTAATTTGTTTGGCATTAACCCTTTCTTTCAGCTGTATTCGCCAATTTTGGAGCCTTTTTTTAAATAGTTTCCATACTACTAAATAAACCATTGCGATAATTCCGTAGTTCATTAAAAATTGTCCTACTGCTGCTGGTATTTGAGTTATTATTTCTTGTAGTGCTTCCATTTTGTTACTGTTTTTGAATGAAATGCAAAAATCAATAAACAAAAATTCATTCTACTTCACAAATGTTAATTAATGATATGCTTTCTAATTCTGCTCAAACTTTGTGGTTTAATTCCTAAATAGGAGGCAATGTATTGAAGTGGGATATTTTGAATAAAATGTGGTTGATGGTCTATCATTTTTTGGTAACGTTGTTCACCATTTAATAATGCTAAATCATTTGCTCTTATTGAAGCTGATGAAATAGATTTTTCAAATATTAATAGAAAAAAGTTTTTAAAAATCTCACTTTTTTCTACAAGTTGTTTGGCGTCTAAATGAGAAATTTTCAATAATTCACAATCCGTTATACATTCTACATTTTCTGTGGCTTTTGTCTGATTAATTAATGATGAAAATGAGGCAATGAATCCTGTTTGTGCACATAAAAAACTTGTTTGTTCTTCTTCATTATCATCATAGTAAAACAGCCTCATAAAGCCTGAATTTATAAAATACAGGTATTTTGGTATTTTGCCTTGTTCTTCCAAAACAGAATTTCTTGTTGTGGAAAATGGAATAAAATATTTTTGAATGTTGTCAATGTCTTCAACTGACGGTTCACCTACTTTTGAAATCTCAATTAATAATTTGTCAAAATTTATGTTCTTCATTTTATTACTTATCAGTTGGGCTTGTTTCTAATTTTCTTTCATTTCAATCCCTTTCCATCTCAATTGCTTCTACCCTTGCTTTATTATCCCAATTCCCTTCTCATCTATATTGATCATCCTTTTTTTATACAGATTTCCAATGGTCATTTTGAAGGTCTTTTTACTCATTTCAAAAACAGCATAAATGTCATCAGGATTGCTTTTGTCATTATAAGGTAGAAAGCCATTGTTTTCATTTAACAGTCGAAGGATTTTACTTGTTTCGTCTTCAACTCTTTTATATCCAGATTTCCCAACAGCAACATCAATCTTGTTTTCTTTTGGATGAATCTTTTTAATAAAACCTTTGAAAGTATCGCCTGCAGTAATGTTTCTATAAATTTCATTGTGATGCAAAACGCCTGTATGTATGTTGTTGATGATAACTACATATCCAATGTCGGTTCTTCTATACACCAATAAATTAACTTCTTCAAGTTCAGCTACCGTTAAGTTTTCATTGCTTAAAAAACGTTCGATTCTTTCAGTGGCCGCTATTCGACCTGTTTGTTCATCCAATACAATTTTTACCAAGTATTCACCTTTGGGAATCATTTTTTGTTGCTGCTGAGAAATTGGCACGAATATATCTTTCATCAACCCCCAGTCCAAAAATGCACCTTGTGCATTGGTACTTACAACGGCTAATTTTACAATATCGCCAAGTATTCCTTTGGGCTTTTGTGTAGTAGCAATCAAACGCTCATCACCATCATGATAAATAAACACATTTATTTCATCTCCAGGTTTTAGTCCTATTGGTACAAATCTTTTGGGTAATAAAATTCCTTCGTTGCCATCATCTAAATAAACCCCAAACTCTACAGCCCTCAATACTTTCATTTGATTGTATGTACCTACTTTAATCATTTTATTTTTTATTGCAAGATACGTTTAATACCGAAGTGATATCTGTATTGGTTCAATCAAATTGTCCCAAACAGCTAACCAATCGGCATTATACTATAAAATAGTCTTCTAAATTGCAATTCAACATGTTATAAGATTCAAGGATATTATTGATTAACTTCGTTCAAAATAATAATCATTTGAAATTCTTAGATTTTAATTTCGACAATCGTTTGATGGAAGGGATAGATGCTGCTGGATACGAAGAAGCCACACCTGTTCAACAAGAAGTAATTCCACATATTTTGGCTGGTAAAGATCTTATCGCTGCGGCTCAAACCGGAACAGGAAAAACAGCTGCTTTTTTATTGCCCTTGATTCAAAATATTTTAACTACACCGCTAACAACCAATTCAATTACAGCTTTGGTCATTGTACCTACGCGTGAATTGGCTATTCAAATTGCTCAGCATTTAGAAGGTTTTGGTTATTTCGCCGGCATCAGCTCAATCGCAGTTTATGGCGGTGGAGATGGGAATGCATTTATTCAAGAAAAAAAAGCATTAAGTATGGGGGCTGATATCGTAGTATGTACTCCCGGAAAAATGCTTTCTCATATAAAAATGGGCTACGTTAAATTGCAGGATTTAAAGTATTTGGTGTTGGATGAAGCAGATCGAATGTTGGATATGGGCTTTTATGATGACATCATGTTTGTGATTAAACATTTACCACAAAAACGTCAGAATCTTTTGTTTTCGGCTACCATGCCACCCAAAATTCGAACTTTAGCCAAATCGATTTTACATCAACCCATAGAAATCAATATTGCCATTTCTAAACCACCTGAAAAAATAAATCAGTTGGCGTATTTAATTTACGAGCCTCAAAAAATTCCATTGGTTTCTTTCTTACTAAAGCAAACCAATTTCGACAATACATTGATTTTTTGTAGCAGTAAACTCAGTGTGAAGCAACTTACCAAAGAGTTGAAACGTTTGTCGTTTAAAGCAGATGAAATACACAGTGATTTAGATCAAGATAAACGCGAATCGGTACTCAGTGATTTTAGAAGTGGAAGATTGCCTATTCTTATAGCTACTGATATTTTAAGTAGGGGAATTGATATTGATAATATCGAATTGGTAATCAATTTTGATGTGCCTCATGATGGAGAAGATTATGTGCATCGTATTGGCAGAACCGCACGTGCAAAAGCCAAAGGCTCTGCATACACGCTGGTAAATGTAGCCGAACAAAAAAAGCTTTCTGTCATTGAGCAATTGTTGGGATATGAAGTTCCCAAAGGTGAAGTGCCCACCGAATTGGGTGAAACACCAGAAAGGTCAACAAGTCATTCAAAGCCGTATACCAAACATAGGCGTCATTTTAATAAAAAATAGAAATTGCATTTATAATTAATTGGTTTGCTTCAATACCTTTGTAAATAAAGTCAATTCTTATTTCAGCAAATTCAAACATATTATCTTCACCCATAGAATATCTAAAAGGAGTTACTACCTTCAAAGGTGATTTGTTGCGTAAAGAATTACACGTTTTCACGTTCAAAGATTTACTCGAACATTTTCCCCATCGACATATTGATAAAACCCATGTTGACACCATTGCCAGTTTAAATCACAATACCGAATACGCACAGGTAGCTGGAATACTTTTAGACTTCGAAATCATTGGAGCACAAAGAAGTAAACGTTTGGTTGCACATTTAAAAGACCAAACGGGAATTATAGAATTGGTTTGGTTTCAAGGAATTGGTTGGGTAGAAAAATTGTTACAAGTAGGTAAAGCATATTTGATTTTTGGAAAAGTTGGTTTTTTTATGGGCAAACCACAAATTGCTCATCCAGATTTAGAAGTATACACCACACAAAATGCTGCTGGAAAATCACATCTCGAACCAATTTATCCTACCACCGAAAAGCTTAAGTCAAAAGGATTACATGCGAAAGCAATTGGACAGTTAACCCAAGAATTATTTAAGCAAATTTCTGAAAAAGACGTTTCTGAAAATCTTCCAGCAAATATTTTACAACAGTATAAGTTGATTGGACGTTATCAAGCTTATCAACAAATTCACCTTCCTACAAACATGTCTAATTTTCATCAGGCCACACGTAGGTTAAAATTTGAAGAACTTTTTTTCGCCCAATTTTCTATCCAACTTATAAAGCTTGGTCGCCAGCAATTCAGTCGTGGATTGGTTTTTGAAAAAGTAGGCGAATTGTTTACCAATTTTTACGAAAACGAAATTCCATTTCAATTAACGGGTGCGCAAAAAAGGGTGTTGAAAGAAATTAGAAAAGATACGGCTAGTGGTCGCCAAATGAATAGACTATTGCAAGGTGATGTAGGTAGTGGAAAAACGATGGTTGCTTTGTTGTCGATGTTGATTGCTGCAGATAACAATTTTCAAAGTGTGCTTATGGCACCAACAGAAATCCTGGCACAGCAACATTTTAATACCATTAAAGAACAATTGAAAAATATCGATATTAACGTTCAATTGCTTACTGGATCTACAACAGCAAAAAATAGAAAGCCAATTTTAGCAGGATGTGAGGATGGAACCTTACAAATTTTAATAGGCACACATGCAGTTATTGAAGATAAAGTCGTTTTTAAAAATTTAGGATACGCCGTTGTAGATGAACAACATAAATTTGGCGTGGCGCAAAGGGCAAAAATTTGGAAAAAGAATACCATTCCGCCGCATATTTTAGTTATGACGGCAACGCCGATTCCCCGTACACTTGCGCTTACTGCTTATGGCGATTTGGATTATAGTATTATTGATGAATTGCCTCCTGGAAGACAGCCCATTACTACCGTTCATCGATTTGAAAACGGAAGGCCACAAGTAATGGATTTCATTAAAGAGCAGTTGAAACTTGGCAGACAAGCGTACATCATTTATCCATTGATAGAAGAGAGCAGCAAAATGGATTATGAAAATTTAATGAAAGGTTTTGAAGAAGTGAAATCGTTTTTTCCTGAGCCCAAATATTGGATTAGCATGGTTCATGGAAAACAAACGCCGGATTTGAAGGAGTCTAATATGATTAAATTCGTAACAGGTGATACGCATATTTTGGTAGGTACTACTGTAATTGAAGTTGGGGTTAATGTGCCCAATGCAAGTGTTATGGTAATTGAGAGTTCTGAAAAATTTGGATTGTCGCAATTACATCAACTTAGGGGAAGGGTAGGTAGAGGTGCAGAAAAAAGTTATTGTGTTTTAATTACGGGGAATAAACTGTCCAACGATGCAAGAGAAAGAATGAAAATTATGACCGAAACCAATGATGGTTTTAAAATTGCAGAAAAAGATTTGGAAATTCGTGGTCCAGGAGAAATGGAGGGAACCCGACAAAGTGGGGCGCTTCTATTTAAATTGGCAAACATTGTAACAGATAAAAATATACTTGAAGCGGCTAGAGATTCGGTAGCCAATATTTTGGAGAAAGATTATGAGTTGAACGCTCCTGAAAATCAAGTAATTAAAAATTATCTACAATTACAAAAAGCTAAAACACAATGGAGTAAAATTTCGTAGATTTTTTATTTCGTTAAAATTGAAGAATTTAAACTTTTCCATATTAAAGTTGTTTTATTATTGATTCTTAATTTGTACTTTGTATAAAATAATTCGCTTTGTCTAATTTGCCTAAAATATCAATTTTAATTCTTGCTTTATTTACTTGGATAAATAGTCAAGCTCAAATAGAATTTGTTGAAAATAAAGGCCAATGGAATGAGCAAGTAAAATTCAAAGGTGATTTTACAAACGGTGCGTTTTTTCTCGAAAAAAATGGTTTTTCTGTATTGCTACACAATCAAGATGATTGGCAAAAGTTATCTCACTATGTTCATGGGCACAAAGACAGTGTTGTGGATTTGAATGATAAAATTATTTTACACTCTGCAGTTTATAGGGTTTCACTTTTAGGCGCTTCAGAAAATGCAATTTTGCAACCAGAGAAAATAACCAATTCTTACAATAATTACTATATAGGAAAAGATCAAACTAAATGGGCTTCGGTTTGCAAAATATATCAATCGGTAACCTATAAAAATATTTATCCAAATATTGATGTTCGTTATTATAATGAAGGAGAAAATTTGAAATATGATTTTATAGTTTACCCTGGTGGGAATCCTTCTAATATATTGATGAAATATGATGGCGCAGAAAAAGTGTACGTGCAACAAAAATCTTTAATCATAAAAACTTCAGTAGGCTCAGTAAAAGAGTTATATCCATACAGCTATCAAACCAATCCTACTGGAAATAGAGATGCAGTAACCTGTAATTTTTCAGTAAATAACAATGTAGTAGGGTTTAAAATAAAAGACTACGACCCAAATAAAACCTTAATCATTGACCCCGCAATTATTTTTTCTTCATTTACCGGAAGTGCAGTAGATAATTGGGGATATACAGCAACACCTGGCCCAGATGGTAGCTTTTATGCTGGCGGTGTTGCTTTTGGAAATGGCTATTTAACTTCAACAGGTGCTTTTCAAACAACTTATCAAGGTGGTGTAATGGAAGGCGTTTTGGAAGGGCACGACATCGCTATTTTTAAATTCAATTCAAATGGAACCAATAGAGTTTATGCCACTTATTTAGGAGGTAACGGTAACGAACAGCCGCACAGTATGATTGTGGATCCCAATGGAAATTTAATTATTGCAGGACGATCGTTTTCTAATAATTACCCTACAACAGTCCCTCAAATTGGTCCAGGTGGAAATAATGATATTGTGATCACAAAGTTTAATGCAACAGGAACTGGTTTAATTGGCTCAATAAAAATAGGAGGCTCAAATAATGATGGTGTTAATATTCGCTCAAAATATGAAAATCCTGATGGTGCAGATCGTTTGAGAAGAAATTATGGGGATGATGCAAGGAGCGAGGTTATTATTGATAAGGACAATAATATTATTCTGGCTGCATGTACCCAATCAAATAATTTCCCAACAGTTGGGCCTTCACTAAATACCAACAATGCTTTTGCTGGAGGATTACAAGATGGCTTGATTTTGAAATTTAGTCCAGATTTATCTACCTATTTATTTGGTAGTTTTTTTGGTGGCTCAGGCGATGATGCATGTTTTGTGGCAAGCATAAATCCAATTACAAATAATTTGTGTATTGCAGGTGGTACAACCAGTACAAATCTTCCAGGGGATAAAACAGGTAGTTTGTATCCCAATTTTAGAGGTGGCATAACAGATGGTTTTGTAGTACAATTGGCAACGGATTATACAAGCATTTTAAAAACTACCTATGTAGGTACATCAGGGACGGATTTGATTTATGGATTAAAATTCGATAAGCTTGGCTATCCTTATGTAGTGGGTACTACAACGGGAAATTGGCCTGTATTAAATGCGGCATATAGCATCGCCAATAGCTCACAATTTATTTGCAAATTAAAACCAGACTTATCCAATTTTGTTTACTCAACCGTATTTGGAAACGGAACATCAGCACCGAATATTTCACCCATTGGATTTATGGTTGACCGTTGTGAAAATGTATACGTTTCTGGTTGGGGCGGCGGAATTAATGTATACAAAAATTATACTACTGGTAGCACTAGTGGACTCCCACTTTTAAATCCGCTTAATAATATTGGTGCACCTGACGGAGAGGATTTTTACTTTTTTGTGCTAAAAAAAGATGCGACAGCATTGTTGTTTGGTTCCAATTTTGGACAATTTAAAGGAAACACAGGTGATCACGTAGATGGTGGTACCAGTAGGTTTGACGAGAATGGAATTATATATCAGGCATTGTGCGCCAATTGTAATGGTGGAGCTACTTTTCCAACTACTTCAGGTGCATGGAGGCGAATAAATGGAAGCACTAATTGTAATGAAGCTGCCGTAAAAATTGAAATGAATTTTGCTGGCGTGGTTGCAGGAATACAATCCTCAATTAATGCAGTCATCAATGATACCGCAGGTTGCGTTCCTTTCCGTGTTGATTTTAGAGATACTTTAATAAAAGCAAAAAAACTTTATTGGGATTTTGGAAATGGACAAAGAGATACCACCAATGCGCCAAACTTAAGCACTTTTACAACCTATAATGCTGTAGGTACTTATTTGGTTAGAATTATTGCCGAAGATTCAACGACTTGCAACATTAGAGATACAAGCTATCTAAAAATAAAAGCAGGAAACAATAAGGCCACACTTGATTTCAATGCAATTAAAGATTTACCTTGTTCAAGTTTGAGTTATACGTTTAATAATTTATCATCACCAACTTTTGGAAGTTTTAATGCACAAAGTTTTGTTTGGGATTACGGCGATGGTTCAGCACCTGATACTTCTTTTAATGGAAATCATATTTATTCTGCTGTTGGAAATTATTCTGTAACACTAACAATTATTGATAATAATTTTTGCAATACTCCGGATAAGAAAACAATTTTACTTTCTGTAAATCCATTGGTTGAAGCCAAACTCAGTACTGCACCTCAAGGATGTGCGCCTTATCTGGCCTCATTTCTAAATCAATCCACATCAACAGATGTTACATGGGAATTTAGTGATGGAACCACAACTAATGTTGAAAATCCAACAAAAGTATTTTTATCCCCTGGTATTTATACCGTTAGAATAATTGCGCGAAATCCAAATACATGTAATCGAATTGATACATCTGATTATTTCACCATTATAGTTCATGATATACCAAATGCAAGTTTTACTTGGCAGCCGAATCCACCACAAACCAATACGCCGACTATTTTTACAAATCAATCAACAGGAGCGGTTTCGTATCAATGGAATTTTGGCGACGGTGTTTCAGCCATTTCACCAAATCCAGCACACCAATATATTACAACAGGAAGTTTTAATGCCTCATTGATTGCAACAAATCAATTTGGTTGTAAGGATACGTTTTCACTTACTACATCCGCGCTTATCGATCCACTATTAGACGTGCCTAATGCATTTACACCTGAAAAATTTGGACAAAATGCTGTTATAAAAATAAAAGGTTTTGGTATAGGGAAATTGGACTGGAGAATTTATAACAGATGGGGGCAATTGGTGTTTCAATCATCAGATATTTATAAAGGTTGGGATGGGTATTTTAAAGGAAAATTACAACCAATGGACGTTTATGCATATACGATAGACGCCTTATTAACAAATGGACAAAAAATTAGAAAAACGGGAGACATTACGTTGATTAGATAATAATGAAACAAACATCTATTAAATACCATAATAATTTTCATAAAAAAACTTCAATTTTTTTTATGAAAGTTTTGTTTGTTTTAGGTTTATCAATGCCTAAAATTATCAATGCCCAAGACCTTCACTTTTCTCAATTTTTCAATTCACCATTAAGTACAAATCCTGCAAATACCGGCTTTATTCCAGATGCAGATTACAGAATTGGTGCACATGCAAGAACTCAATTTAGTAATATAATGGTGTTGCCTTATAAAACGATTAGTGTTTTTGGAGATGCACAATTGTTCAGAGATAAATTTGAAAATGGCTGGATGGGTTTGGGTTTTTTGTTATTGTCTGATGAGGCCGGCGAGGGTGTTTTAAAATCAACAAAATTATATGGATCATTAGCATATCATCAAATGCTTGGTAATAGCAGTTTGTTAAGCGCTGGATTTAATTTGGGATGGGCAAATAAAAGCATTAAGCCCAATAATTTAAAATTTCCAGATCAATTTAATGGTTATTTTTTCGACATTACATTGCCAACAAGTGTCACCTTTGCCAACACACAAGTAAATTATTTTGATTTACAGGTAGGTATCAATTACGCCTATTTCCCAAAAGAAGATGTTTATATAAATGCTGGCTATTCAATACATCATGTAAACAAGCCTAAAGAAAGTTTTTTTTCAAATCCAACAACTGGCAATAGCATTCCAATTCGCCATATTGGATTTGCGAACGCAATGCTTAAGCTAAACAAAAGCCTCATTTTGCAACCAAGTATATATTATTCCAATCAAGCTTCTGCCTCACAATTTGTACTCGGTTTATCTTCAAGAATTAATTTGATTTCAGGAGGTGAAACTCAATTAATCTCGGGTGTTTATTATAGAAATAAAGAGGCTATTATTCCATTATTGGGTTTTGAAATCAAATCAATACAATTCAATTTCAGTTATGATGCAACGGTTTCTAATTTAAAATCATACAATAAATCCATGGGCGCTGGTGAAATTTCTTTAATAAAGAAAGGTTTTTATCCTAATACACCTTATCGTCAAACACTTTGCCCGAGTTTTTAAATTTTTTTCAAACAATCAAATGATACTCCCTAAAAATCACGAAATTTGTTTTTTTTAGAAAACAGAAATTTGTCATGCAAGATTATTCGGATTTAATCATTCAATTTGAAGGTATTTTAGGAAAGGAATTTGTATTTTTTGATGCAGAAAGCAAAGATAAATATGCCCACGACGAAACCGAAAACTTGCATTTTATTCCAGATATTATTATAAAACCAAGAACCGCTGAAGAAATTAGTAGGGTTATGAAAATTTGTAACCTCTATAATATCCCGGTTACGCCACGTGGCGCAGGTACAGGATTGAGTGGAGGCGCACTTCCGCAATTTGGAGGTGTTGTTATTTCTTTCGAAAGAATGAATGCCATTTTAGAAATCGACGAAAGGAATTTACAAGTAACAACAGAGCCGGGTGTAATTACGGAAGTGTTGCAAAATGCGGTTAAGGAAAAAGGACTTTTTTATCCACCAGATCCAAGTAGTAAAGGCAGTTGTTTTATTGGCGGTAATATTGCCGAAAACAGTGGTGGTCCAAAAGCGGTAAAATATGGTGTTGTTAAAGATTATGTTTTAAATCTAGAAATGGTTTTGCCTACAGGTGAAATCATTTGGACAGGTGCAAACGTACTTAAAAATGCCACGGGTTACAACCTTACACAATTGGTAGTGGGCAGCGAAGGCACATTGGGATTGGTGACAAAAATTGTCTTGAAATTATTGCCATTTCCTAAATTCGATTTGTTGATGTTGGTGCCTTTCAATAATCTTGAAAAAGCTGGAGAAGCAGTAAGTGCTATATTCAGAGCAGGTTTTACGCCTAGTGCTTTAGAATTGGTGGAGATTGATGCGTTGAAAATTGTAAGCAAATTTGTAGACAGTTCGGTAGTGCCAGTTACAGATGAAATGGCAGCACATTTAATCATTGAATTAGATGGTAATCATTTGGAAACACTAATGAACGAAATGGAAGCAATTGCCAACTTGCTTACAGATTTTGATTGCGGAGATGTTTTCTTTGCGGATGATGCCCAACAAAAAGCAGAACTATGGAAGTTACGGAGAAGGGTAGCCGAAGCAGTAAAAATAGATGGATACACTATTGAAGAAGATACGGTAGTGCCAAGAGCAGAATTACCCGCTTTAATTAGAGGCGTAAAAGCACTCGGGCAAAAACATGATTTTAATGTAGTTTGCTATGGTCATGCCGGAGACGGAAACTTGCATGTACGCATAAAAAAACCAGGAAGCATTTACAGTTTAAATAACCCTGATGTTATACCCATTTTGAGGGATTTGTTTACTTTGGTTAAATCACTTGGAGGTACAATAAGCGGCGAACATGGCATTGGACTTATACAAAAAGAATACATGGATATTGTTTTTCCTGAGGTTACTTTGGCACTCATGAAAAATATCAAAAAAGCATTTGATCCAAACAACATTTTAAATGCCGGAAAAATATTCAAATAGCATTTATAATTCAAGTTTCATTAAAATAAATAACATGCTTAAAAAATATCTTCTCTTTATTTTATTAATTTCTTCGTTAAATCTTTTTGCACAAGATGAAGAGTCGGTTGGTTTTTTTAAAAAGGAAAATTTATTTACTGGTGGAACGGTGAATGCTTCTTTTGGAAATTTAGTTACAGCACTTGGAATTAGTCCATATTTTGGATACAGCTTCAATAAATATTTTGATTTCGCAATTACAACAGGGATTAATTATCAATCAGAAAGGGATGTTTCTTATGCTGGCTCAGGTGATAAAATAAGATTTACATCTTATGGTCCAGGCGCATTTGTCAGAATATTTCCATTTAAGTTTTTATTTGCTCAAGGACAGTATGAGTTCAATATGTTAAGAACTAAATATTTACCTTTCGGTACATCAAACGGAGTAGGGGTTGAAAAATATAAATTTGATGCCCATAGTTTTTTAGTTGGCGGAGGCATTTCAAATGGAAAAGATTTCCCAAATCAGAAATCATACTATTATTTTTCAATTTTGTGGGATTTTGCCAATTCACCAAACTCACCTTATAAAGACAATTTACGTCGTTCTGTCCCTATTATCAGAGCTGGTTACAATATTGCACTTTTTCAAGGCAGAAAATAATGGCAATCGTATTCAATGTTGGCATTTTAAAAGCTAATTTGATTAACTTCATCGATATAATTTTTTGAATTAAACTCCTATTTGATGTCACCCATTGTTTTGTTTTCTTTTGTAGTTGGATATTTTGTATTGTTGTTAACTGTTGCTTGGTATACTTCACGTGGATCCAATAACGAGTCTTTCTTCATTGGCAATAAAAACAGCAACTGGATGTTGGTGGCATTTGGTATGATTGGCACTTCATTAAGTGGTGTAACTTTTGTAAGTGTACCCGGTGGCGTGGGCAGCGGAAATTTTTTTTATTTTCAAATTGTGTTGGGTTATCTCTTGGGCTATTTGGTTATTGCTTTTGTACTGATGCCCTTATATTATCGAATGAACCTTACGAGCATTTACACGTATCTCGAGAATCGATTTGGCGTAGAAGCGCATAAAGTTGGTGCTACATTTTTTATTGTTTCTCGTGCAGTTGGTGCTACAGCTCGCCTTTATTTAGTCATCAATATTTTACAGCTTTTCATTTTGGATAAAATGGGAATTCCGTTTATTGCAACGGCGCTTGTTATCCTTATTTTGATTTTGTTGTACACTTTTGAAGGAGGCGTTAAAACAATTATTTACACCGATACTTTGCAAACTACAGGCATGTTGCTTGGCTTGGTGGTTTGTACCATTGTAATTTTAAAAGCGATAAATCTGGATATTTTTGGCGCGATGAACGCCTTGCAACTAAAAGGTTATTCCCGAGTTTTTAATACGGATGTAAAATCAGGATCGTTTTTTCTAAAGCATATTATTGGTGGGATGTTTATTGCCATTGCCATGACTGGACTTGATCAAGAAATGATGCAGAAAAACATCAGCGTGAAAAATCTTAAAGATGCTCAAAAAAATATGATGAGTTTTACAGCAGTTTTAATGGTGGTTAATTTTCTTTTTCTTTTCTTAGGTGGAATACTTTATTTATATGCAGCGCAAGCCAATTTGCCAACAGATAAGCCAGATGATTTGTTTCCAACAATAGCTTTGAGCGATGCCTTTAGTGGTTCAATTGGTGTTCTTTTTATTATTGCCTTGATCTCTGCATTATTCCCAAGTGTAGACGGTGCCATTACTTCGCTTACGTCTTGCTTTTGTATCGACATCCTCAATATGAATCAAAGTGATGCCTCTGAAAAAGTAAAAAAATCAAAAAGATTAAAAGTGCACATCTCATTTGCAATACTTTTTTTTATTTTGGTACTTATTTTTAAAGCAATAAACGACAAATTAATTATAGATTTCATCCTCAAATTTGCCGGAATAACTTATGGTCCATTATTGGGTTTGTTTGCTTTTGGAATACTCACGCATAGAACGTTATCTGGGAAATGGATATGGTCTGTTTGTTTATCCGCACCTTTAGTGGCTTTGTTTATTGATATGTTGAGCAGTCCTGAATGGTACGAAAAGAAATTGCACATCGAATTGGGGTTGACCAAAATCTCTGAGCAAATTTTTCATGGATATAAAATTGGCAACGAATTGATTTTAATTAATGGTTGTTTAACCTTTGTTGGTTTGTTAATGATTTCAAAAAAAATCGCTTCAAATAAAATAATTTAATGGACATTTTGAATACTTTGGCGGAACAATTTTGTACTCATTTTTCAAGCGGTCAGGATGCGCTTTTGCAAGAAATTGAAGCACACACCAATCAACATCATGGGCATGCACACATGCTGAGTGGTAAATGGCAGGGAAAGTTTTTAGAGATGATTAGCATGATGATTAAACCCACGAAAGTATTGGAAATAGGGAGTTTCACAGGATTTAGTGCGTTGTGTTTAAGTAAAGGTTTAACAACTGAAGGTCATCTCCATACCATAGAAATTAGAGATGAAGATGCAAAAACAGCCCAGCATTTTTTTGAAAAATCTAGCGTTAATAATCAGATTACATTACACATAGGAAACGCTAAAGACATCATTCAAAAATTGGATGAGGATTGGGATTTGATATTTATTGATGCAGATAAAGTAAGCTATATTGAATATTACGAATTAACTTTACCGAGATTAAAATCGGGTGGTTGGATTTTAGTAGACAATGTGTTTTTTCATGGCCAGGTTTTTGCTGAAAACATTACTGGAAAAAATGCTAAAGCAATAGATGCGTTTAATAAACATGTGGCATCCGATTTACGAGTAGAACAAGTGATGATACCCATTAGAGATGGATTAATGTTAATTAGAAAATTATAATTCGTGCAAAAAATTATTTTAATATTCCTAAGTTTTTTATTGATGAATGTGGTTATTGCTCAAAAAATAACTACAGCTCAATACATTGAAAGATATAAAGATATCGCTATCAAAGAAATGATTCGTTCTGGGGTACCTGCTGCAATAACACTGGCACAAGGTGTTTTAGAAACAGAAAGTGGCAATAGTGTACTAGTAAAAAAGTCTAATAATCATTTTGGTATAAAATGTAAAGTTGAATGGACTGGTGAAAAAGTTTATCACGATGATGATGAAAGTGGGGAATGTTTTAGAAAATATGATAGTGCATATTTAAGCTATAAAGACCATAGTGATTTTTTAAGAACTAGAGCACACTATGCTTTTTTATTTAGTTTAGATCCTTCAGATTATAGCGCTTGGGCTCATGGATTAAAAAAAGCTGGGTATGCTACCAATCCCAGATACCCTCAAATTTTAATCAAAACAATTGAAGATTATAACCTTAATGAGTATACTACAGAAACACTAAAAGAAATTCCGGATTATAGCGTATATGCAATAAATAAAGAAAAAACCAATCCAACAACTGTTAATCAATCGGTTCAAAAAATCGGCAATTTTATATTCCCACCACATATCAAACCAAAGTCTTACAATGGATTAAATGCGGTTTATGTAGACAGTGGAATTTCTTTATTAGCTATTGCTACAAGATTCAAAATTGACTTAGCAGATTTACTAGATTATAATGATTTGTATGAAGATGGCATTATAGAAAAATCATCTTGGATTTATTTACAAAGAAAAAGAATGGATGCTCTAGCAAAAACATATACAGTAAAAAAGGGCGAAACTGTTTATGATATATCTCAAAATGCAGGAATTCAAATAAGTTATTTAATGGCTTATAATGGATTAAATGAAGCTGATGATTTAAAATCAGGTAGAATTTTGTCGCTACAATCGGAAGTGATTGTTGATGAAGAAGAAAAACCACTAACTAAAAAATCTTCAAAAAGTAGTAAAACTTCAGTTAAATATCATGAAGTAAAACCTAATGAGAATTTACAAATCATTTCAAAAAAATACAATGTAGACGTAGATGATTTAAAAGAATGGAATAATTTAAATTCCATGAAATTGAAAATTGGCCAACGTTTGATTGTTTCAAAATAATAAAAATGCACACTATTCAGGTTCACGATAAATCATTCATTGGTTTTTTAAGTCACGAAGAAATTCTAACTCGAATCGAGGCGATGGGAAATCAAATAAATGCTGATTATAAAGGTAAAAGCCCTTTGTTTATTGCCATTCTTAATGGCTCGTTTATGTTTGCTTCCGACTTATTTAAATCACTCAATATTGAAGCAGAAATATGCTTTATTAAGTTGGCGTCATACAAAGGCATAAAAAGCACCGGACAAGTAACCACATCAATTGGGCTTGATGTTTCATTAAAAGACAGAGATATTATTCTAATAGAAGATATAGTTGATACCGGTAAAACCTTACATGAGTTTTTACCACAATTATTCGATCAGAATCCCTCGAGCATTCGCATCGCATCGTTATTACATAAGCCAGACGCTTTATTATATCCAATAAAAGTAGATTATTTGGGATTTGAGGTACCCAATAAATTTTTAGTAGGGTATGGTTTAGATTATGATGGGTTGGGTAGAAATCTCAAAGATATTTATCAGCTTAAAATCATCGAATAACAAAATAAAATTGGTATATTTAGAACTGATGCTGTACTTTAAATAGTGCCCATGTTTTTTAAAAAATCAATTGCTTACTTTCTAATATTTTTGTGCATAAATAATGCACAAGCCCAGTATTATTTACGCGGAGAGATTAAAGACGAAAAAAATAAACCACTTCCACACGCCAAAATATTTGTTCATGGCGAAAAAAAAATCTATTACTCCGAATCCAATACCGGCAGTTTTGGTATAGATGAAAAAAGACTTTACGATTCCCTTACGATTAGTATAGATGGATATGAAACTAAAACAATTCGGGTAAAAACAGATGTATGGTTGGTTGTAAAATTGAAAGCAACTGATGACGCAAATAGCAAACGTCAACCTAAATTAATTTCAATTACAAAAGATCAAAGTAGAGATGCGTTTAGGGCATTGGCCGCTGGTGACGAAACTTATTTTCAACTGGTTGAAAATGAATATATCGATGCCAAAATATTTCACAACACAGGATTTTCTTTAAATGTAAATAAAGCTTCTTATAGTAATGTACGAAGGTTCATCAATATGAAAAGTGAAGTGCCTACAGATGCAATTCGTACGGAAGAGTTGATTAATTATTTTAACCTTGGGTATCATAAACCAGGAGGGGATAGTTTATTTAGTGTTAATTCCCAATTAACTTCCTGTCCGTGGAACACACAAAACAAATTGATGTTTGTAAATATAAGTGCAAAAAAAATAGACTTAGAAAAGGTGCCCCCCGGAAATTTTGTTTTTTTAATTGATGTATCTGGTAGTATGGATATGCCCAATCGATTACCCTTGTTGAAAGCAGCTTTCCAGCTTTTTGTAAAAAATCTTAGACCTGTTGATACTGTTTCAATTGTGACTTATGGAGGTTATGTTCAAATATGGTTACAGCCAACATCCGGACAAGAGCAAAAGAAAATATTAGAATCCATTGAACTGCTTGAAGCAAGTGGAGATACACCTGGAGAGTCTGCAATACGTGTGGCATACCAACTGGCAAAAAAAACATTTATTAAGGGCGGAAATAATCGGGTTATATTGGCAACAGATGGTGATTTTAATGTTGGAGAAACCTCAGAAAAAGCCTTAGATGAAATTATTTCAAAACAAAGATTGACAGGCGTGTATTTAACATGCTTGGGCGTTGGAATGGGTAATTTAAAAGATTCAAAGCTTCAAACACTGGCTAAAAATGGTAATGGTAATTATGCTTATTTAGATGATATTCAAGAAGCAGAAAGGGTTTTGGTTAAAGAACTCACACAAACACTTTACGCCGTTGCCGATGATGCATTTATGAATTTGAATTTCAATTCTGATTTAGTAAAAACATACCGATTGATTGGTTTTGACAATAAAAAAGAGGCATTAGTAGATAATAAGAATTTGCTTGAAGGAGGTGAAATTGGTAGTGGAAGCAATGTGCTTGCTATATTTGAAATTGTACCTACAGACAGTTTAATAAAATTAAGCAACAAAGCTTCAAATCAACATTTAGCTGAAATGGAATTGAGGTATTCAATAAATAGTGCCCATACAAACCACTCGATACATTATGTTGCAAATCCGAATTTTGTTCCTTTTGATAGTATTGATAATTCATTGAGATTTGCAACAGCAATAACCATGTTTTCTTTGAAATTAAAAAATTCAAATTTCTTCCCATTTAAATCATGGGCGAGTATAAAAAAATTAGCGCAAACTTCTGTGGACCCCACCAATCGATTACAATTAGAATTTATTGTTTTGATAGATAAGGCTGCGAAAATTTATGGCAATAAAAAGGTAAAAAAGCGAGATTAAATGCTGATTTTGAATAACTTCTCAAAAAGTTTAGAAAAACCAATAAAAAACTAACTAAAAATTTCCCTTACCTTATCAAAAAAAGATTTCTCATTTTTCTCAGGGTTGGGTTCAAAGTTTTTTGATTGTGCTAATTTTTCTAAAGTCGATTTTTCTTCAGCTGAAATATTTTGAGGTGTCCAAACATTAACATGAATGAGTTGGTCTCCTTTTTCATAGCCATTTACTTGAGGGAATCCCTTTCCTTTTAATCGGAATATTTTGCCGCTTTGAGTACCTGCCGGTATTTTAATTTTTGCCCTTCCGTCAATTGTTGGCACTTCTACTTGAGTTCCAAAAACCACATCAGGGAAAGATAAGTATAAATCGAAAGCTACATTTAATCCATCTCTTTGTAATTGCGGATGAGCTTCTTCTTCTATTTGAACGATTAAATCTCCGAAACTTCCACCACGTTCTCCAATGTTTCCTTTTCCACTCAAACTGAGTTGCATACCTTCTTGAACACCCGCTGGAATATCAATGTTGATGGTTTCTTCTCCGTAAACTCTCCCTTCCCCTTTACAAACACCACATTTTGCAGTGATAGAGGTGCCATCACCATTACAAGTAGGGCAGGTGGTTACGGTTTGCATTTGACCTAAAAATGTATTTTGAACCCTCCTTACTTGTCCAGATCCTTTACAAGTGCCACATGTTTGAACACTATTTTTGTCTTTTGCCCCGCTTCCTGTACATGTACTACACTTGATGTATTTTTTAAGTTTGATGGTTTTGCTGGCACCTTTTGCCATTTCCTCAAAATTCAATTTTAGTTTAACACGCAAATTGCTTCCTCTTGCTCCGCCAGATTGTCCACCACGTCTACTTCTTCCACCACCGCCAAAAAATCCACTAAATCCATCATCACCAAATACATCGCCAAATTGACTAAAAATATCATCCATATTCATTCCTCCACCGCTAAATCCGCCACCACCTCCAGATCTGCCTTGCCCAAAAGCATTGTGCCCGAAACGATCATACTGGGCTTTTTTATCTGCATCATTTAAAACTTCATACGCTTCTGCAGCTTCTTTAAATTTTTCTTCTGCTGATTGGTCGCCGGGATTTCTATCAGGATGATATTGCATCGCTACTTTACGGTAAGCCTTTTTAATTTCATCTTGACTTGACGTTTTAGGTACGCCTAGTATTTCGTAATAATCTCTTTTATTCGACATGATATTGATTCAGTTTAAATTATTTGCCAACTACTACTTTAGCAAACCGAATTAATTTTTCGTTTAAATAATAACCTTTTTGCAAAACTTCAATTACTTTTCCCTTCATTTCTTCTGGTGAATCTACAATGGAAATCGCTTCATGTTTTTCAGGATCAAATTCAGTATGTAAACACTCCATCTCTTGAACACCTTTTTGTTGCAGGAAGTTGCGTAGTTTGTTAAAAACCAATAAAGTGCCTTCATTGGTTTCTTTCGCTTCTGATTTTAGTATCTGATTTTCGGCTCTATCGCAATCGTCCATTACATCAAGTAAAGCAATAATCATTTCTTTACCAGCTGTTTGGTGTAATTCAATTCTTTCTTTTGCAGTTCGACGTTTGAAATTATCGAATTCTGCCAATAATCTGACATATTTGTCTTTTAGTTCGTCGTTCTCTTCTTGCATTTTGATTTTAATTGATTCTATAGTTTCTACATCTTCAGCTGTTGGAGCTTCATCTGTTGATAAATTTGGCACTTCCTCTTCTAAGGGTAATTTGTTTTCTTCCATAATAATTTATAATGATTGTTGCAAAACGATTGTTGTCAAACATGTTGCCAATTGTATAAATGCCGACATTTTGACACAGTAAAAAAATCTTTCGAAAAAGGGGAGAACATGATGCGTAAAAATTATTTCACAACTTGGAACTTTCCGGTTTCCATTATATTGCCGTTTTTATCCCTAAGTTGATAAATATAAATTCCACGAAAAAAATCTACCAGGTTTAGGTTGATTCTTGAAGGTGTATTTTTTATTTCTATTATTTTTTTACCCATGAAATTAAAGATGAAAAGCGTATGATTTACATCGTAATTTCTTAAGAAATCGAAATTGATAAATGAAGAAGCAGGGTTGGGATAAAATTTTATAATACGATTAGACGCTTCTGAGTTATTTTGGCTAAAACCATGAAAGTTCAAACCAAAAAAAAGTATTGATAATATGATGATTATTTTTTTCAAAAGCGAAAAATCGATTTTTCAATAAATTTAAATGAAATAGGTAGAAAAATAAAATTTTCTTTAATGACACCTTTAATTCATTAAACGGGCAATACATTCATTTATTGCTTCGAAATTAGGAATGTCTCCAGCGCTTTCTAAAACCTCAGCATACTGAATAATTCCAGCTTTATCTACTAAAAAGGCTGATCTTTTACTTACACCTTTCATATTCATTCCTGTAAAAGATTCATAAATGGAATGATAAGCAGTAGAAACTTCTTTGTTAAAATCACTTAGTAATGGAAAATTCAATTGTTGTTCTTCTTTGAATTTTGCTAAAGTGAACACGGAATCAACAGAAATGCCTAGAACTTGAGCATTTGTATTTTGGTAACGGCTAATATCATCTCTAATTGCGCAAAGCTCTTTCGTACAAACACCAGTGAATGCTTGCGGAAAAAATAAAATCAATACGTTTTTTTCTCCTGCAAAATCAGACAAACTGATTGTTTCATTAATTGAAGTATGTAAAGTAAAAGCAGGTGCTTGGTTTCCGATTTGTAATGACATGTTATATTGTTTTAAAATTTTAACGCAAGTTAGCTAGCAATTTTTAAAAAATCATCAAATGAAGAAAAAATAATAAATGTGGAGAGCTGGAAGTATGATAGCATGGTGTTTAAATCGCTTCGCTTGTTTAATAGTATAATGGTTTAAGGTTGATGGCTTATTTAATTCACGTCCTTTCAACTTATTGAGCGTGAACATAAAACAACAAACAATAAACGCCAAACAATAAACGCCAAACATTACTAAATACAAGAAAGCCCCGCAATAAAGCAGGGCTTCTGTTATCCAAACAATCCATAAAAACAAAAGTAGTTGCTTGCTAGAACCTGGTCAGGGTAAAAGTGTTGGATAAATAAAAGATTTTGTATTAGAATTTTGGACATCTCACGGCATCCAAACTGCTGTTGTTATTTCTGTATTTTTGATAAGAAACAGAAATTTCAAAACCGCCTCTGCCTCTACTTGATGTTTTTAAGGCTGAAATATTGGCATCATAACTAATCGCTACCGCTAAAGGTTGGAATTCGATTTTTGCTACCGGAATGATTGCGTCTCTCCATCTCATATAAGTTCCGCAATGAAATAAATATCTAACGTCTTCATTTTGGCCTATTCTCATTGAGTAAATTGCGCCACCTATGATTTCCTGATAAGTGCCTTGTTTGTTATAATCTGCTTGAAGCGTGAAATATGAATTGTCTGTCATTTCATAGCGTACACCAGATGATAATACCCATCTTGGAGTCACCGATTGATTAGCGGTGTTGTAGAAATTAGCTTTCTTAGATTGATTGAAATGATGATAAGCTAAACCTACATAATAATTGTTATTTTCATTTTCTCCCAATTGCGAATTCAAGCTCATTCCTACACTGCCATCAAAGTAACTGAAACCATTAGACGAAAATGTTTCTCCGTCAGATAATACCCCATTGAATCCAGTGCCATCAAATTGATTGTTTGTAGTCATCTTAGTTCTATCTAACCTACGCTGTATAATTCCACCCATGAATCCTAAAGACAAGTAAACGTTTTTGAAATCACTCATTGATTTGTTGTAATTTATAGCAGGCAATATTTGTGTTGTAGTTAAAGCTATTGTTCCTGCTTTATCGTAAACTACTTGACCACCAATACTTATATAATCATTTCCATTGCCAACATGTTTTTTGTAATCGCAACTCACTGAAGTTGTTTGATATGCATCAGTTACAGAATTCCATTGATTTCTGTGAACAGTTTGAATTCGTATGTCACCATTATACAATCCAGCGAGAGATGGATTTCTTAAAATTGGGGTTTCGAAAATTTGTGAGAAATGGATGTCTTGCGCTTGTATGTTCTGCCTAATAAACGACATGCATAGCAATAGTGTCAGTGTTTTTAATGTTGTGTTCATAGGGTATGTTTTAAATAAGTTACGGTATTATATAAACGAAATAGGGCTTAACTTATTGTATAAATGTGAAGGAATAATTAAAAAAAATCCGACTTCTTTTTGTGAAACAGGGGATATGTTTCTATATTTTCGATTTGTCTTTTTTGAATTTTTACTTTTGATATTTTACTTGTCTTTTTAAACTATTTCGAACAATAAAAAAGGGCCTGCATTTTATTGCAAGCCCAATTCTATTCTATAAACAAAAGCGCGATTAAGATTATTTTATTAAAGCCACATTTCCTTTGAAAGTTAATACTGAATAGTTATCACACATTACTTCAACTGTATAGATAAATACATCTGGATCTAGCTTTTTCCCTTTGAATGTTCCATCCCATGCTTTAGAAGGATCATTTGCATTGAAATTGTTTTGTTCAAAAATTACTTCACCCCATCTTGAAAAAACTTTAAATCTTTTTATGGTAAAGATGCCACTTCCTCTTGGATAAAGTAGATCATTTACACCATCTTGATTTGGAGAGAATGTATTTGGCACAAACATGTTTGCTCCATTACACAACACATTCACCGTTAATTCATCCGTTGTTTTGCAACCTCCTTTATTTTTTACAACTACTTTATAAGTTGTGGTAGTATTTGGTTTTACAGTGATACCTGGGAATATATCACGGAAAATAGCGTTTGTAGGTGTCCATCTTGCATCAATTACATCTGCAGATACTTGAGGGATTATATTTATTGTTTGCCCTACATTAATTGTTCTGTCTGCACCTGCTTCTACAGTAGGATAGTTATGAACAATAATTGGAATGGTAGCTGTTACCGTAAAACAATTTTTATCATCAGTTCCTACAACTTGATAAGTAGTACTTACAACAGGAGTAGCTACTGGATTTGCAGAATTTGGATTGTCTAATCCTGTAGAAGGTGTCCAAGTATATCTATATGCTCCACTTGCATGCATGGTTATAGCGTTCCCGATACATAGAGAATCTTTTCTGCTGGTAGTCATGTTAAACGGATATTTTACAGCAACTTTTACAGAGTCCTTACTGCTACATCCATTAACACTAGTTCCTGTTACAAAGTATTGTTTTAAGCTATCAGGATTCGCAATTGGGTTTGCACAAGTTGTACAACTTAATCCTGTAGAAGGACTCCATACATATTGAACAGCTCCAGTGGCAACTAGATTTATTCCAGTTCCTCTACAAATCATGGTATCTAAGCCTGCATCAATAACGGGTATCGCATAAGCTTCAACTCTTGCAATGGCTGTATCTTTACATCCAAAGCTGTTAGTTACAATTAACTCAATTGGATAGTTACCAGCATTAGAATAGGTTTGCGTTGCTGGTGCCATTAAATTTGAAACCATTCCATTACCAAATCTCCAAGACCATGTTAAAGCAGCAGTATCTGCAACGATATTTAAACCATTAAAATTTACGTTTAAAGGCACGCAACCATTTGTTGTTTGTGTAATATTAGCAATAGGAGATTTCACAATCTTTATTGGGTTCGGGCTAATCATAGTATCTCTACAGCCAAATGCAGATGTAACAATTAGCTTCGGGTAGTATATGCCGGTAGTTCCATAAAAATGATTCGGATTTTGGCTTGTTGATGTTGTTCCGTCTCCGAAATTCCATTGATAAGTTGATACTGCATCAGTTCCAGTTGTAATGCTGTTAAATAATACTGAACCTTGATCACAAATGGTTTGTGTATTGAAACTGAAATCTGCATTTATTGCACGTATTTTAATGGTATCTCTTCCTCTTAAAGTAAACGTACATCCTGCGGTGTCTCTTAAAATAACTTTTGGTACAAATGAACCCGCAACTGTGTATTGATGCGATATTGCATTAGTTGTGGTGTCTATAGCCGTTCCATCACTGAAATCCCATGTGTATCTAATCGTGTTTCTTGTATCCGCATTGAAATTTACAATTGTTGGAATACAACCAGTTAATCCTGCGTATCTAAATGTTCCACTTGGGCCTCTTACAACGATTGTTTTTTGAGCAGTGTCTCTACAACCACCTGGACTTGTAACAATTAATTTTGAATGAAATGTTCCAGCAACTGCATAGAAATGTGAAGGGTTAAGCGTACTTACTACGCCTGATCCATCTCCAAAATCCCATGACCAGCTCATTTGATTTGAAGATTGGTTGGTGAAATTTACGATTAATGGAGGACAAGTACCTAATGTATCACTTACTTGAAAACGTGCTACAGGTCTAGTTATACGAACCATATTTACTTTTGTAGAATCATTTCTACATGCGTTTTGATCCCAAATTGATAATGTAACATTATACAACCCATTTGTTGCATATTGATGTCTTGGGTTTGTTAATGTAGAAGTGTTTCCGTCACCAAAATTCCATAAATAGGTTAATCCAAAACCTTGAGAATAATTGATAAAATTTACACTACTCATTGGGCAACCCACAGAATCTGCAGTAAAGAAATTAGCAATTGGTTTGTTAATTGTTAAGTAGTTTGTTTTCGTTAATAATTCTGAACAACCTGCAGAATCAGTTACCAATAAACTAATTGTAAACATTCCACCTCTCGTGTATAGATGACTTACAACAGAATCTGTTGTTGTAATAATTGTTCCGTCACCAAAATTCCAAGTTCTTGAAATTATTCTATTTCTGCCATCAGTTGTTGAGCTATCTCTAAACATAATATTTGTATTTGCACAACCATTTGTAGTGGATGCACTAAATCTAGCTTTTGGTCCATTAACTTGAATACATGGGTTTGTAAATGTGGTATCCTTACAAGCGTTTTTATCAATTGTTGTTAATCTA
Organism: Chitinophagaceae bacterium; assembly: GCA_027489035.1. Taxonomy (GTDB): domain Bacteria; phylum Bacteroidota; class Bacteroidia; order Chitinophagales; family Chitinophagaceae; genus Ferruginibacter. The sequence continues at coordinate 113,477 of JAIYAN010000021.1, read as the reverse complement.
ACGCAGTATAAACCTGCATTGAAATATCTTTTTGTAATAGAATCACCTGTCCCTGTTGAATTGTCTCCAAAGCTCCAATTAAATGCATTGAAATAAGCAGGTGTTACACCTAATGCTTTGAATTTCACATCGCCAGGTTTACAAATCGAATAACTTGATGCACCTATTGTTGGATGTTGATCAACAATAATAATGTTGGTTGTTTTTGTAAAACTACATCCAGTGGTATTATTGAAAACAGTTAAGCTTACTGCATAAGGTCCATTGGCAACATAATAATGTTCAGGGTTTGTTTCAGTAGATGTTGCTCCATCTCCAAAACTCCACAACCAACTATCAGCACCTATAGATTGGTCTACAAATTTTCTTTTCTTTCTGTCTGCACAATCCACTACGGTTCTAAAATTTGCTACAGGAGGATTGATGAATAGAAAATCTGTCATAGTTAGCGTGTCCTTACAGCCATTATAAGCAGTGATCAATGTAACTGTCATATAACCAGTATCAACATAAACATGTGTCGGATTTTGTGCGGTACTTGTTGTATTGTCTCCGAAAAGCCATAACCATTGATTTACAGAATCTGCTATAGGTGTAGAATCTCCAAATGCAACCGGAAATTGAGCACAAGTAATTCTTGGTGTGGCGTCAAATGCAGTATGCGGTCTAGTTCCAACCCTTATTCCTCTTGCATAAACAACAGTGTCTGTACATCCAGAAGCCGTCACAATAATTAATGAAATGTCATAAGTGCCCACGTTAAATGTATGTGTAGGACTCATTAATGTAGAAGTTGTTCCGTCTCCGAAATTCCATAAATAACTAACAATATTGTCACCACCAGTAACTTGATGTTGGAATGTTTTAGTTAATGGACCGCAACCACTTTGTGGCATATTTCTAATGGTAACTACTGGTAATTGTATACTAATATATTGATCTCTTACTCTAGTATTTTTACAGCCATTTGCAGAAGTACCTGTTAAGGTAATGGTGTAATTTCCTTGTGTATTATAAGTATGACTTGGGGATTCAATGGTAGATGTTGTGTTGTCACCAAAATTCCAAAGATAAGTTGCAGCTAGGGTTGATGTATTGGTAAAGTTCGCAGTCATTGGCGCAATACAACCAGAAAGTGGATTAGCCGTGAAATCAACTGTTGGTAATTCTTTTATCGTGATAGTTCTTACTACTGAATCCACACATGCTCCAAAATTGTTGTATAATTTAACCTCATAAACACCAGCTGTTCTAAATTGATGAGTTGCATTTAATCCAACTGCAGTTGAACCATTACCAAAATTCCATAAAGTGCTTGTTGGTGTTGGTGCGCTTGTATTTGTAAAAGTTACAACATCGTTTTTACAAGCTACATCTAAAGCATTGAACCCGCTTATGTTATTTGCAATAACTACTGCATTGTTTCTTATAAAAGTGTCTTTACAACCATAGGAATTTGTAACAATCAGTTTAACATTAAAAGTTCCTGTAGTTAAGTAATTATGAGACACTACTGGTGTTGTGTCGCTTGATGTTGTTCCATCTCCAAAAGTCCATAAATAACTAAGTGCGCCTAATCCACTCGAAGAATTGTTAAAATTAACCATCTCAGGAGCACTACAAATTGGAACGCTGCTGTTTGTAAATACAGCATTTGGATGATCATAAACTTGCACGTAACTCGCAACAGTTTTTGAAGACGTACAACCAAAATTATTTGTAGTTTGTAATGATACATTGAAATTTCCAGAACTTAAATAGGTATGAGATGGATTGCGCAAAGTACTTAAGTTACCATCGCCAAAATCCCAGTTCCAAGATACGAGACTTCCATTTTGAGATGTGCTTAAATCACTAAAATTTGCTATCAATGGTGTACATCCGCTTGAATTGGAAGTTGAAAAATTTACAACTGGTTTTGCGAATACACGTATATACTGTGTTCTAACAACAGAATCAACACCATTGCTGGTATTGACAACTAATTTTATTGTATAATCGCCCGGAATATCATAAATCCTTGAAGGGTTTCTAAGATGAGATATTGCGCCATCTCCAAAATGCCAAGTCCAGTAAGTTGGGCTTCCACTAGAAAGATCGGTGAAATTTACGGCTAAAGGAGCACAGCCTGAAGTTGTGTTTGCACTGAAGTTTGCTTGTGCTAAGCTTGCAGTGTTGAGTACAAAGCAAATTGCAATGATACCCGTGGTTTTTACCCAAGTTAAATAATTCATAGGATTGGCTTTTGATATATAGAAATTGAAACGAATCAACGCTTCTTATACTATAAACTCAAAAATTGTTAAATTATTGTGCGAGGGTAAAAATTTATTGTCTTTGCATATGAAGTTCTGAATCTTCTGTGCTTCCCCAAGGTGCTAACTTCATGGTTGGTAGCGCTTTTTCCGTAAAACGCCAAGATCTATTGAGAAAAATAAATTCGGTAGGAACTGATGGTTGATTAATATTTATAATAAGTTTTCCATAATCACTGTTGCTGCTCCAAGTGCCAGTGTAAGTAATTCCATTCTTAGTTGCACTCATTGGTCCATCATAATAGGTGTTTTTCAACAACCTAAAACGATAGCCATCAAATTCAGTTGTGTTTTCAATACCTTGATTTTTCGAATAGCTTACAATGAAGTCATTATTCAAGATATTTTGCTCAAAATACTGTTCAAAAATATTCGCTACATATACTTCCTCAGTTTTTTTCTTACAACTCAGGAAAGAAATACCCATAAATAAAATTATACATAAGTATAAAAAAGGTAATTTTCTTTGTTTAAAATGTACTAACATAAATTAAAAATAAAAAAAATCATCCAACTGTGTTTAATTGTAGATGTTTTTTTAATAATTACCGAGTATTACATAATTTTAATCATGACTATTTCAGCAATAATTTCAGTTTTAGAAAAAATGGCACCAATGTTTCTTCAGGAATCATACGATAATTCCGGATTAATCACTGGTCAAAAGCAAACGGAATGTACAGGTGCATTATTGTGTTTGGATGTAACAGAATCTGTTATTAACGATGCTATAACTAAAAATTGCAATCTGATAATTTCGCATCACCCCATCGTTTTCAAAGGCATTAAAAAGTTTGATTCGGATTATTATGTTGATAAAACAATCATTGCGGCCATAAAAAATGATATAGCCATATATGCATGCCATACGAATATGGATAATGTAATTAATGGGGTAAATGGTAAAATTGCAGACAAGCTTAATTTAATTAATAGAAAAATTTTACAGCCTAAATCATTTTTGATTCAGAAATTGGTTGTTTTTGTTCCTTTTGAACATCAAGAAGCCATAGAAAAGTCATTATTTGAAGCAGGAGCCGGTGAAATGGGTAATTATGCCGAATGTAGTTTCGTTTCCGAAGGTACTGGAAGTTTTAAACCTTTAGAAGGTGCCGATCCACATACTGGAAGTATCGGAATAAGAACCATCCAAAAAGAAGCTAAAGTAGAAGTGATATTTCCTATTTGGAAGCAATCTGCCATTTTAAATGCCATGAAAAATGCCCATCCCTACGAAGAAGTCTCTTATGAATTATACACGCTTCAAAACAAACACCAAGAAATTGGCGCAGGTATTATAGCAGAACTGGAGCAATCTGTAGATATAAAGGATTTTTTAAATGAATTGAAATCCATTTTCAACGTAAAATGTTTGAAACATACGCAAATCATTTCCGATAAAATAAAGAAAATTGCCATTTGTGGAGGGTCTGGCAGTTTTTTAATTCAAGATGCCATTCGGGCAAAAGCAGATGTATTCATTACTTCAGATATAAAATATCACGATTTTTTTGAGGCAAACAATCAATTGGTTTTGGTAGATATAGGGCACTTTGAAAGTGAACAATTTACAATTGAACTTTTTGCTGATGTTTTGAAAAATAATTTCCCTACCTTTGCCCACTTCAAAACGGATGTGCACACCAACCCGGTAAAATATTTATAGTTTTATAAATACGGCACAAAAGTAAGAACCCAAAAAATTTAAAAAATAAATTAAATATGGCTGCGATTAAAGAATTTTCAGTTGAAGAAAAATTAACGGCTCTTGTAAGATTACAAAAGATTGACAGCAAACTGGATGAAATTCAAATATTAAAAGGTGAACTTCCTATTGAAGTTAAAGATCTTGAAGATGAAATTGAAGGACTTCATGCACGTCAAACCCGTATTGAAGAAGAAATCAACGGAATTCAAGAATTTATCGAACAAAAAAAGCAAGGCATTAAAGATGCTCAGGCATTAATTGCTAAATACGAAAAACAAAGTGACAACGTAAAAAACAGTCGCGAGTTTGAAGCATTGAACAAAGAAATTGAAATGCAACAACTTGAAGAAAAACTTTGTGAAAAGCACATTAAAGATGCTACAGAAGAAATTTCTGATAAAGCACGTCAATTGGAGCTTGCGATCAAAGCAGTTGCTACAAAAGAATTAAACTTGAGCGGTAAAAAAGGAGAGTTAGAAAAAATCATCAGCGAAACAGAAAAAGAAGAAAAACATTACAATGGTAATGCTGAAAAAGCAAGAACACAAGCAGACGAGCGTTTGTTAAGTAGCTACGATCGTATTCGCAAAAACTATCACAATGGATTAGCTGTGGTAGCAGTAGAGCGTGATAGTTGTGGTGGATGTTTTCATGCTATTCCTCCACAAAAACAAAGTGAAATCAAATTGCGTAAAAAAATCATGGTTTGCGAAAACTGCGGAAGAATATTGGCAGATGCTGATTTAGTAGATTCAGTTGAAGTGAAATAATTTAGCGCTAAAATATTTAAAAAAAGCCCATCTCAAATTGATGGGCTTTTTTAATTCGTCAATTTGTCCCGTCCTAAGTAGTAATAAATTTTCTTTTGACAAACAAAAAATAAAATTTAGATTAAGTTTTCTTAATTTGCTCCGCACAAATGATATCAAAACTTTACATACAGAATTATGCCATCATCGATCAACTCGAAATTCATTTTGAGCATGGTTTAAATATTATTACCGGTGAAACTGGAGCTGGAAAAAGTATTTTGATGGGCGCATTAAATTTAATTCTTGGGCAACGTGCAGATAGTAGTGTGCTTCAAGATGCTCAAAAAAAATGTATCATTGAAGGTCTTTTTAAAATAAATAAAAGTCAACAAGTTTTAGAGTTTTTTCAACTAAATGAATTGGATGTTGAAAATGAAATTCTTATCCGAAGAGAAATTGCTGCTAATGGAAAATCAAGAAGTTTCATAAATGACACGCCCGTAAATTTATCACAAGTAAAAGCGTTAAGTGTTCATTTGGTTGATTTGCATCAACAATTTGATACGTTAGAAATCAATTCCGAAAGTTTTCAGCGCGATGTAATAGACGCATTGTCAGATCATTCATCTTTACTGCTTGATTTTAAAAAACAGTTTGATACATATCAACAGGAAAAAAAAGCTTTAGCTCTATTGAAAATTGAGCAAGAGCAAGCCAATAAAGAATTGGATTACAATCAATTTTTATTTTCTGAATTGGATGAGCTTTCGCTTAAAGAAAATGAATTAGAGGAAATTGAAGCCGAATTAAAATTGCTCAATAACGCAGAAAGAATTAAACTTCAATTGTCTGCAGTTTATGTTGAACTTTCAAACGCGGAACAGCCCGTTATAAATCAGCTAAAAACGATAAATAATAAATTAAAATTGTTGGATGATTTTCATCCGGAGCTCCCTAATTTGTATCAGCGGATGAATAGTGCCATCATTGAAGTACAGGACATATCAGATGAATTGGAGCGAATTGAAAGCCAGGTTAAATATGACGAAGAAAGGATTTCTATATTAAATGACAGATTATCCGCAGGGTATAAATTATTAAAGAAACACGGATTTTCAACAACAGTACAACTAATTGATTTGAAAGATAGTTTGCAAGTCAAATTAGATGGTTTTTCAAATGTATTTGCATCCATTGAAGCATTAGAAAAATCATTGGTTAAATTGTATGATGCTTGTTTGATTTCAGCAAAGAAAATTTCAGGAAATAGAAAAAAACAAATTGATGGTTTTGTAAAAGAAGTGAATCGTTTACTTGCTCAAGTGGGCATGCCTAATGCTCGATTAAAAGTTAGCATTTCGGAATCAGAATTAAACATGTTCGGCATTGATGCAATTGAGTTTTTGTTTGATGCCAATAAGAGCGACAAATTTGAGCCTATTGGAAAAGTGGCTAGTGGTGGTGAATTAAGCAGGTTAATGTTGAGTATAAAATCATTGGTGGCTCAAAAACTAGCATTGCCTACGTTGATATTCGACGAAATAGATACCGGAATTAGTGGTGAAGCAGCAAAGCAAGTTGGACTTATTATGAAATCTTTATCTTCATCAATTCAGATAATCGCTATTACCCATCAAGCACAAATTGCAGCGAAAGCATCAACACATTTTTATGTGTATAAAGAAGTTAAAGGAGAAAAAATCACCACAAGTATCCGAATATTAAAGGAAGCTGATAGAATTACTGCAATCGCTCAAATGCTCAGCGGGGAAAAGCCAACGACTGCTGCCTTGGAAAATGCCAAAGAAATGATGTCAAACTAAATCGTTGTGTTTATTTTGGTATAGAACAATTAATTTTACACATAATCATAAATATAAAACAATGTCAAACAATTTATTAAAAGGTAAAAAAGGAATCATTTTTGGCGCATTGGATGAAAAATCAATTGCTTGGATTACAGCCATTAAATGTTTTGAAGAAGGTGCTGAAATATTGCTTACAAACGCTCCTGTAGCTATGCGTATGGGTGAAATCAACAAGCTTGCAGAAAAAATAAACGCACCTGTTGTAGCTTGTGATGTAAGTAATGCCGAAGATGTAGAGAACTTGATAAATAAAGCCATGGAACATTTTGGTGGTGGGTTTGATTTTATTTTACATTCAATTGGAATGAGTTTAAATGTTCGTAAAGGAAAACATTACACAGAAATCGACTATGCACATAATTTAAAAACTTTTGAAATTTCATCAATGAGCTTGCATCGTGTGTTGGCTACTTGTATGAAAAAAGATGCCATTAATGAATGGGGTAGTGTAGTGGCATTGAGTTATATCGCTGCACAAAGGGTTTTTCCTGATTACAATGAAATGGCAGATGCTAAATCACTTTTAGAAAGTGTAGCAAGAAGTTTTGGCTATCATTATGGGGTAAAAAAACATGTTCGTGTAAATACGATTTCTCAATCGCCTACAAAAACTACGGCAGGTAGCGGTGTTAAAGGGTTTGACGGTTTTATCAATTATGCTGAAAAAATGAGTCCTTTAGGAAATGCTACTGCAGAAGATTGCGCCAATTATTGTGTGATGATGTTTAGCGATCATACCAAAATGGTAACGATGCAAAATTTATTTCATGATGGTGGATTTTCATTTACAGGTGTTACAAACGCAGTAATTGAGCAAATGGAAAAATAATTTCATAAATAATAATTTTTTAAAAGCGCTGGTGAATTACCGGCGCTTTTTTATGTTAGGAAGCTAAGGGGTTTATAAAAAAGATAAGATTTCTCATAATAGACATAAATGGTTGAAACCATTGCACAATTTTATATTAATCTGCAACCCACGGTTTAAACCGTGGGCTATGAAAACAAATTCATATATACAACCGTTTCAACGGTTTATAATTAAAAAAAATGCGTATTTTTTTCTTTTTTAGATGCGTTAAACATGCAAAATATAGGTTTAAATTTTACCAAACCAGTTGATGTGTTTGTTTGATAACCCCCATCACAAATACGCTTTGCACATTGCCCATGTTTTCAATTTGGCTTAAACGATTAACATGGAAATCGTAATATTTATCCATGTTTTCTTCAACTACTTTTAACATGAAATCAAATTCGCCGCTGATATTATAACACTCAATTACTTCGTTCAAAGCATTAATGGATTTAATGAATTTCGAACCTGCATTTTTGCTATGTTCTTTAAGAGAGACATAGCAAATCACCATTAAGCCTTTTTTTACTTTCGTGTGGTCAACTAAAGTGGCGTATTGCTTGATTACCCCATTTTGTTCCATTCTTTTTATGCGCTCATGAACAGGCGTAGTGCTTAAATGAACTTTTTCAGCAATTTCTTTTACTGTAGACTTTGCATTTTCTTGTAATAGTTTTAGAATCAGCAGGTCGGTTTTATCTAATGATTGGTTGGTTGTAGGTATTTGTTCTTTTTGTTCTACTTTTTTGATCATAAAATTTATGTTTATTCTGCTAATGTATATAATTATATCATTTTGTCCTATTTTTATTTTATAATTTAGAATATTGTTCTTTTTGAATTAGCTTTGTATTCTAAAAACAAATAAATATGTCAACTACATTAAAAGCTATCGACTTTTCCTTACAACATAAGGTAAAAGACATGAGCCTCGCAGAATGGGGCCGTAAAGAAATCAGATTGGCTGAAGCAGAAATGCCAGGTCTAATGAGCATCCGTGCTGAATATGCAGCAAGTCAACCATTGAAAGGTGCAAGAATTGCAGGTTGTTTACACATGACTATTCAAACTGCTGTTTTAATTGAAACTTTAATCGCTCTAGGTGCTGAAGTTAAATGGAGCAGTTGTAATATCTTTTCAACTCAAGATCAAGCTGCTGCTGCTATTGCTGCTGCTGGTATTGGTGTTTATGCTTGGAAAGGACAATCTATTGAAGAAGCGGATTGGTGCATCGAGCAAACTTTATTCTTTGGTAGTGAAGACAGACCATTAAACATGATTTTGGATGATGGTGGAGATTTAACCAACATGGTGTTTGATAAATATCCAGAGTTGATTCCACACATCAAAGGATTGAGCGAAGAAACTACAACTGGTGTTCACCGTTTATACGAGCGTATGGCAAATGGTACTTTACCAATTCCTGCAATCAACGTAAATGATTCAGTTACTAAATCTAAATTTGATAACAAATATGGTTGTCAAGAATCATTGGTTGATGCGATTCGTCGTGCTACTGATGTTATGATGGCAGGTAAAGTTGCCGTTGTTGGTGGTTATGGTGATGTGGGTAAAGGATCTGCATTGAGTTTACGTGGTGCTGGTGCTCGTGTTATTGTAACTGAAATCGATCCAATTTGTGCATTACAAGCGGCAATGGACGGATTTGAAGTTAAAAAAATGATTGATGCGGTTAAAGAAGCAGATATCATCGTTACAGCGAGTGGTTGTAGAGATTTGATTACAGAACAACACTTCAGAGCAATGAAGGATAAAGCTATCGTTTGTAATATCGGTCACTTTGATATTGAAATCGATATGGCTTGGTTGAATGGCACTTATGGTGACACAAAAGATACCATCAAGCCACAAGTTGATATGTATACAATTGAAGGTAAAGACATCATCGTTCTTGCTGAAGGTCGCTTGGTAAACTTAGGTTGTGCTACTGGTCACCCAAGTTTTGTAATGAGTAATTCATTCACCAATCAAACATTGGCTCAAATTGAACTTTGGACAAATACAGACAAATATGAAAATAAAGTGTACGTTTTACCTAAGCATTTAGATGAAAAAGTAGCTCGTTTACATTTGGCTAAAATTGGTGTTGAGTTAGACATTTTAACAACAGAACAAGCTGGTTATTTAGGATTAGAAGTTTCTGGTCCATATAAAACTGATATGTATCGTTACTAATTTCTTTATACACATAATAGACAAAAGACCCTCTTCATTTGAAGAGGGTTTTTTGTTTTAGAAGAAAAAGTAAAAAGTAAAAAGTAAAAAGCGACAAGTGGAAATCAGAATAGAACTAAAACTTAGAAATTTTAATATTTCAGCTCCATAGGAGCGATAAGTACCTAGAATTTTTGATGGTAATTTTTTCAAGCTCCGTAGGAGCGGCATGTTTCATCAAATGGACGATTTTTTATGTCGCACCTACGGAGCTTATTTGGATGTAGCTATTTTTTTAATGAGATGTCGCTCCTACGGAGCTCGTGAATGTGTTGCACCGAAGGAGCTTGTACCTGAGTTTTCTGTTGATAAGTAAAAAATCTTGGTTAAATTTATCAAGCTAAACGATTGATGAATAATTAGATTCAATCAATATTAAAAAAGGTTCAAATTATTTTATACAAATTGCTAATCGACATACATACACATAAAGCCAATCAACAAGACTCAAAATGCATTCAAAATTTGCACGCAGATTTTGGAGAAACGAGCAGCCTGAATTATTATTCAATGGGCATTCATCCTTGGTATATCGATGCATCAAATGTTCAGGATGAGTTATCAAAAATGAAAATTGCAAGCAATCAAAAAAATGTATTTGCTATTGGCGAATGTGGTTTGGATAGAATTTGTGAAACACCCTTTAAACTTCAAGAAGCCATTTTTTTAGCACAAATATTATGGGCCAATGAAATCGCAAAGCCAATAATTGTGCACTGCGTTCGGGCATTTCGGGAAGCAATGTTTGTATTAAAAAATAGCAATAACATTATGCCTGTTATTTTCCATGGGTTTAATAATAATATTTTTATTGCCAATGAGTTACTCGCTTCGGGTTTTTATCTTTCATTTGGCAAAGCATTGTTTAATCCTTCAATGGAATCCGTTTTTTCCAAAATGCCATCAGATAAAATATTTTTGGAAACAGATGATGCAGATTATTCAATAGAAGATATTTATAAAAAAGCAGCACAAATAAAAAATACTTCGATAGAACAATTAAGTTTGCAGATAATGCAAAATTCAAAAACAGTATTCAAAACAAATTTTAATTAATGCAAGATATTAGTTGGCTTGGAAGAACAAGTTTGCTTATTGGAGAAGATAGAGTTAGATTGCTTAATCAGAAGCATGTAATGGTAGTGGGGATGGGAGGTGTAGGGTCTTTTGCTGCTGAATTTATTTGTAGGAGCGGAGTTGGACATATGACAATTATTGATGGAGATGTGGTTGATCCAACCAATCGAAACAGACAACTTCCGGCTTTATCAACCAATCACGGTGTTTCGAAAGCGGATATCATGGCGGAGCGTTTGTTGGCCATAAATCCCGAGTTGAAATTGAATGTTATAAAGGAATTCATCAACCCCGACATGGTTGAAAAACTTTTTGAAAATAACTTTGATTACATAGTAGACGCGATTGACAGCATAACACCAAAAGTAACTTTTTTGAAAATGGCTTACGAAAGAAAAATCCCTTTGGTGAGCAGCATGGGCGCTGGCGCTAAACTGGATCCTACTCAAATAAAAGTGGTAGATATTTCAAAAACCATGATTTGCCCTTTTGCACAACAAGTTAGAAAGATGTTGAAGAAAGATAAAATTTACAAAGGAATAAAAGCTGTTTTTTCAACAGAAGAGCCAATGTGGGATAGCCTTATGTTGACCGATGGGAAAAATTATAAGAAGTCGGCATATGGAACCATTTCCTATTTGCCCGCTACGTTTGGCGCAGTTGCTGCATCGGTGGTGATAAGGGATTTGATAAAAGGGGAGGTTTTAGAGGTTTGAGAAGTTTAAGAGGTTTATGATGTTTGAGAAGTTGTAGGGGTTGAAAATGTTCAATCCTTACAAAAGGTTAGCCCCCTCAGTCCCCCAAGGGGGAAGTTGGAAGCGTTTTCCGTTTTTGTCTTTTTTAACCCATTGAAATATTTTAACTTCAGAAAGCTCAAACGCCCTTCACCTTTCGGGGGAAGGGTTGGGGAAGGGGGCTTTCGTGTCTAAAAACCAAATTATGACAAAACTATCCGTAAATATAAACAAGCTTGCCACACTCAGAAATTCAAGAGGAGGCAACAATCCTAATCTTATTCAATGTGCAAAAGACATTGAGCAGTTTGGAGCTGATGGCATAACAGTGCACCCGCGCCCCGATGAGCGACATATTCGTTACGATGATGTGTATGAACTAAAGAAAATTATTACTACAGAATTCAATATTGAAGGGAATCCCTCTGAAGATAAATTTGTGGATTTGGTATTAAACAATAAACCGACGCAAGTTACGCTTGTCCCCGATTTTACCAATCAGCTAACCAGCAATCAGGGGTGGAATACCATTGAACATCAGCAATATTTAAAACGAATAATTTCTGTTTTTAAAAACGCAGGTATTCGCGTTTCGATTTTTGTTGATCCAGTTGTAGAAATGGTTGAGGCTGCTAAAGAAACAGGAACAGATCGGATAGAGCTTTACACCGAAAGCTATGCTGTTGGTTTCGCTTCTGGGAATAAACAATTTGCAATTGAACCATTTATTAAAGCTGCAAATAAAGCAAACGAAATTGGACTAGGCATAAATGCTGGCCATGATTTGGATTTAAAGAACTTAAATTATTTCGCTCAAAATATACCTGGATTATTGGAAGTGTCTATTGGTCATGCTTTGATCTGCGATGCGATTTATTTGGGTTTGGAGAATACGGTGCAGTTGTATAAAAGACAGTTAGCCCCCAACCCCAGCCCTTCCCCCGAAAGGTGAAGGGAGCTTGATTAGTCTTAGTTTCAAGATATTCACTAATGACAAATCCAATTAATTTCAATGCTTCAACTTCCCCCTTGGGGGATTGAGGGGGCTCCCTACTCCAAATCCTCCTTCGCCATCATCAACTCGTTATAACTGTGGTTGTCTTTTGCGTTTTTTGCTTCTATCATGCCTTTTTCATATGTTAAGATGGCTTTTTCATTTTCGCCAATTCGCTCATATAATTTACCTAAATGGTAGTATGATCCAACATATTGAGGATTGTCGTTTAATAATGATACAAACTGCTCCAATGCCAATTGGTCTTCGCCAATTTTAATGTATTCTAAGGCAAGCGCATGCTGTAAAAAGCTGTCTTTCTCATTTGTGTTAAGCATTTCCAATATTTTTTCTATCCTATTCATAACAATATTTTTTAAACAACACAATGGAATTATATTTGCAATCAATTTCAGAGCTGAATTATTTCAGAAATAAAATTTATTAAAACAATTATCTAATTATGAAGATATTGATTTGCATTAGTAAAACACCCGACACTACGTCAAAAATAGCTTTCACCGACAATAACTCAAAATTTTCTACTGATGGTGTACAGTGGATCATCAATCCTTATGATGAATGGTATGCATTGGTTAGGGCAATTGAAATCAAAGAAGCTGACCCTTCAACAGTGTTGCATTTGATTAATGTTGGTGGTGCTGAAAGCGAACCAATCATTCGTAAAGCACTTGCGCTTGGTGGCGAAGAAGCCATTCGTGTAAATTCAGATGTTGCGGATAGTTACTTTGTTGCCAGTCAAATTGCGCAAATTGCTAAAGAAGGCAATTACGATTTAATTTTTACAGGAAAAGAAACCATTGATTATAATGGATCATCTATTGGTGGAATGATTGCCGAAACTTTAGATATTCCTTTTATTTCTCACGCAGTGAAATTTGATATTGTTAATGGTAATGCAGTAGTTGTTAGAGAAATTGAAGGTGGAGAAGAAATCGATTCAGCCCCTTTTCCGCTTGTTGTAAGTTGTCAAAAAGGTATGGCCGAACAACGTATTCCAAATATGAAAGGTATTATGGGGTCTAGAACAAAACCTTTAAAAGTAGTTGAACCTACTGATATATCTCCTTTAACTTCTGTTGTAAATTTTGACTTGCCTCCAGCAAAAGCAGGCGTTAAATTGGTTTCGGCCGAACATCCAGAAGAATTGGTTCGATTACTAAACGAAGAAGCAAAAGCCATTTAAGTTGACTTTTATTTTTTAATTTTTACTTTTTAATTTTTAATTATGAGCGTTTTAATTTTTATAGATATCACGGAAGGCAAAATAAAGAAAGCTTCATTTGAAGCGGCTAGCTACGGAGCTACAGTTGCTCAGCAATTGGGAACTTCTGCATCTGCCATTGTTTTAGGCAAATCTGATGAACTTTCAACCCTAGGGAATTACGGCATTTCAAAAGTGTACAATCTATCAAATGAAACATTACATCATTTTGATGCACAGGTTTTCACCAAATTGATTGCTGATGCCAATGAAACTATCGGTGCAGATATATTTGTATTTTCAAACACTACCACAGGAAAATCTATTACACCTCGTTTAAGTGTAAGATTGAAAGCGGGTTTGGTTTCGGGAGCTGTTGCTTTACCTGATACTTCTAGTGGATTTGTGGTTAAAAAATCGGTTTTTAGTGGTAAAGCTTTTGCACATATTGCGATCAATAGCGCTAAAAAAATTATTGCATTAAATCCAAATTCATTTTCGGTAGTAAAAACAGAAGGGGCAGCTGAAATAATTGATTTAAATCTAAGTATTCCTGCTGCTAAAATAGCAGTACAATCTGTAAATAAAATTATTGGAGATGTGCCTTTGAGCGAGGCGGATATTGTGGTTAGTGGTGGACGAGGTTTAAAAGGTCCAGAAAATTGGGGAATTGTAACCGATTTGGCAAAATTACTAGGTGCAGCTACAGCTTGTAGCCGTCCGGTTTCTGATATTCACTGGCGTCCACATCATGAGCACGTTGGACAAACTGGTCTAGCCATTGCGCCAAATTTATACATTGCTATTGGAATTTCAGGAGCAATTCAGCATTTGGCGGGTGTTAATAGAAGTAAAACAATTGTTGTTATCAATAAAGACGCAGAAGCGCCATTTTTTAAAGCAGCTGATTACGGAATTGTTGGTGATGCCTTTGAAGTGGTGCCTAAAATGATAGAGGCAATAAAAAAATTAAAAGAATCAGTATAAATAATTGATTTTTATCTTATTTTACAATCATTCAATGTTTATTGAGCGATTGAATTTTTTTTTATTGGTTACAAAATTCCTTACACGTAATGAAAAAGATAGAACTTGAAATAGTGGCTTTATCACATAGCATCACTCAAACACATTCTTATGCTGTGGTATTGGGAGAAATAAATGGTTTAAGAAGATTGCCTATTGTAATTGGTGGATTTGAAGCGCAAGCCATTGCAGTTGCTCTAGAAAGAATGAGTCCAAGTCGTCCGTTGACACATGATTTGATGAAGAATTTTATGATAGCTGCAAATGTTGATTTACACGAAATTATTATCAATGATTTACAAGAAGGAATATTTTACGCAAAGTTGGTTTGTAGCTCAGCAAATGATACTATAGAAATTGATTCGCGCACTTCGGATGCATTAGCCATGGCCGTTAGATTCGGTTGCCCAATTTATACATATGAAGATATATTAGTTCAGGCTGGCGTGTTGATGGATGATGATAATAAAAAATTAGATCCTTCTAGAGCTTCAAAAGGTATTTCATCTGTAACTTCTGAAACGGGTGGAACGGATGATTTAAAATCAAAGTCAGTAAAAGAACTTAATGAGCTATTGAATGCAGTACTTGAACAAGAAGATTATATAAAGGCGATTTCTATCCGTGATGAGTTAAAACGCAGAGATTAACAAAGTGAAAATTCAAAAGTAAAAATTCAAAATTTTCGCAATGCCTTTTTTACTTTTCACTTTTTACTTTTTACTTTCCATCTTCCCACACCATTACTATTCCAATCGTTTTTAAAAATTGTAAATCATGGTTGCTTTTCCCAATGCAAAAATAAATTTGGGTTTACATATTCTAGGTAAACGCAATGATGGGTTCCACGATTTAGCAACCGTTTTTGTTCCAATTAAATTACAAGATGTTATTGAAGTTGTAGAATCCAACAACGAAAATCAATCTATAGAATATAGCCAAACAGGCACTGAAATTTCGGGTGAGGTGAATGATAATCTTTGCATAAAAGCCTACCATTTGCTTAAACAAGATTTTCCGAATTTGCCTGCGGTGAAAATGCATTTGCATAAAAAAATACCTATGGGCGCGGGTTTGGGCGGAGGGTCTGCTGATGGCGCATTCATGCTAAATTTGCTCAATAAAAAATTCAACCTTAATGTTGATCTGGATACATTGGCAAAGTTATCATTACAACTTGGTAGCGATTGTCCATTTTTTATTTACAACAAACCAGCATATGCCACTGGTCGCGGAGAAATCTTAACTCAAATTGATCTTGATCTTTCTAAATACAGCATTTTAATTGTAAATCCAGGTATTCATATCAATACCGGTTGGGCTTTTAAATCGCTTGAGCTTTCTCAAAGCCATAATGATTTATTAGAAGTTATTCAAGCGCCAATTCAAACTTGGAAATCAAATTTGAAAAATGATTTTGAAGTCCCAATCTTTAATGAATATCCGGAAATTGCTCAATTGAAACAACAGCTCTATAATTTAGGGGCTTTGTATGCGGCAATGAGTGGAAGTGGAAGTACGGTATTTGCCTTATTTGAAAATAAATTAAAAGAAGAAATTAAATTTCCTAAAACTTACTATGTAAAATGGGTTTAAACTTTTACATTTGCTTATCAACTCGAAATACACGATAACATTTCTTTCCTCAAATCTCGATTTATTGAATCATCGAGGATGATCTTTTTTGCGCCTCCTTCATGGGGGGCTTAATTGTTATTTCTTTTTTTAAATTTTTACTTTCATTTTTTTTACTTTTAAATTTTCAACATGCATTCATCTGATGTGCTTACTAGTCAATCTCAATATTTTTTAGACCTCGAAAATAAATATGGTGCTCATAATTATCATCCATTACCCGTAGTTTTAAAAAAAGGAAAAGGCATCTATGTTTGGGATGTTGATGATAAAAAATATATGGATTTTTTAAGCGGATATTCTGCTGTAAATCAAGGGCATTGTCATCCCAAAATTATCGAAGCTTTGGTTTCGCAGGCTTCCGTATTAACGCTTACTTCAAGGGCATTTCACAATAATTTATTGGGTGAATATGAAAAATATATTACCAATTATTTTGATTATGATAAAGTATTGCCAATGAACACAGGTGTTGAAGGTGGCGAAACAGCGATAAAACTTGCTAGAAGATGGGGATATACTGTAAAAGGAATTGAATCAAATCAAGCGAAAATCGTTTTTGTAGATGGTAATTTTTGGGGTAGGACGATGGCTGCCATTTCTTCTTCAACCGACTCGAGCAGTTATAAAGATTTCGGTCCATTTATGCCAGGTTTTGAAATAATTCCATACAATGATTTAGCTGCATTGGAAGTTGCTTTACAAGATAAAAATGTTGCTGGATTTATGTTTGAACCCATTCAGGGTGAAGCTGGTGTTGTCGTTCCGGATGAGGGGTATTTATCTGGGGTTAGACATTTATGCACCAAATACAATGTGCTGATGATTGCTGATGAAATACAAACGGGCTTGGCACGAACAGGTAAAATGTTGGCCTGTGATCATGAAAATGTTAAGCCTGATATTTTGATTTTAGGTAAAGCATTGAGTGGAGGCACAATGCCCATAAGTGCGATATTGGCAAACGATGATGTTATGTTGACCATTAAGCCAGGCGAACACGGCAGTACTTATGGCGGAAATCCTTTGGCATGTAATGTAGCAATAGCTGCACTTGAAGTACTGAAAGAAGAAAATCTTTGCGAACAAGCCGAAAAAATGGGGCAATTGTTTAGAGATGAATTGGCAAAGCTAGAATCTCCATTTATTTCTTGTATTCGAGGTCGTGGATTGTTAAATGCCATTGTAATTAAACATGAAGATGCAGATGCTGCTTGGAAATTATGTGTGGAATTGAAAAACAACGGGCTTTTGGCTAAACCAACCCATGGCGATAAAATCAGGTTTGCTCCACCTTTGATCATTACCGAATCTGAAATAATGCAGGCTATTGAAATCATAAAAAATAGTTTGAATTGTTTGAATTAATCAAAAGAAAATGTAGATATTCAAAATCCTATAAAAACAAAATTATAATACTCGAAAAAATAGATAAGTAATAGTGTTTTTTATTTTTTGTATTTCAAATCAACAAAAACAAATCATATTTTTGCACCAAAATATTTACACATGAACTTTCAACTTTCAGAAGAGCATTTAATGATTCAGCAAGCAGCAAGAGATTTTGCAAAAAACGAATGTTTGCCTGGCGTAATCGAGCGTGATGAGCATCAGAAATTTCCAAAAGAACAAATCGAAAAATTAGCCGATTTGGGATTCATGGGTATGATGGTAAGTCCGGATTATGGTGGAAGTGGCATGGATACCATCAGTTACGTGTTGGCTATGGAAGAAATCAGTAAAGTGGATGCAAGCGTTAGCGTTTGTATGAGTGTAAACAATAGCTTGGTTTGTTATGGCTTACAAAGCTATGGTAACGAAGCGCAGAAGCAAAAATATTTAACACCGTTAGCACAGGGAAAAAAAGATGGCGAACTCTATATTGGTGCATTTTTATTAAGTGAGCCAGAAGCGGGTAGTGATGCAACATCTCAAAGTACAACTGCAGAAGATAAGGGCGATTATTATTTATTAAATGGAACAAAAAATTGGATAACAAATGGCAACAGCGCTAGTGTTTATTTGGTCATAGCACAAACAAATCCTGAAAAAGGAAGTAAAGGTATAAATGCATTTATAGTAGAAAAAAATTGGGATGGGGTAGTAGTAGGTGCAAAAGAAAATAAATTAGGCATTAGAGGAAGTGATACCCATACCATTTTATTCAATGACGTAAAAGTACCAAAGGAAAATAGAATTGGTGAAGATGGTTTCGGATTTAAATTTGCCATGAAAACCCTTGCTGGCGGAAGAATTGGCATTGCTGCACAAGCTCTAGGTATTGCATCAGGTGCATATGAATTAGCATTAGCATATAGCAAACAAAGGAAAGCATTTGGTACAGAAATCATGAACCATCAAATTATTCAATTTAAGTTGGCGGATATGGCAACAAAGATTGAGTCAGCTAGATTGTTGTGTTTAAAATCTGCTTGGGAAAAAGACAATGGCATAGATTATACGCTAAGCAGTTCAATGGCAAAAGTATTTTCAAGCGAAACGGCTATGTGGACAGCAACTGAAGCCGTTCAAATACATGGTGGTTATGGATTTGTAAAAGAATATCATGTAGAGCGTTTAATGCGTGATGCAAAAATTACCCAGATTTATGAAGGCACAAGCGAAGTACAACGAATTGTAATAAGTAGAAGTATTTTAAAATAAATCATCTTCGTTTGTTGTATATCGTTAGTTGATCATGAATAAATTTTAAATGCCCTTTCAATCATCTGTTTATAATTCCTTAAGGGAACAAATTAATTCAAACGTTACCATTGTAGCGGTTTCGAAAACTAAGCCAATTGCTGATCTGCAAGAAGCGTATGACATTGGTGTACGTGATTTTGGAGAAAATTATGTGCAAGAGTTGGTAGACAAACATGAAGCACTTCCAAAAGATATTCGCTGGCATTTTATAGGGCATCTTCAATCCAATAAAGTAAAGTACATCGCTCCATTTGTACACTTGATACATGGGGTAGATAGCGAAAAGCTATTACTAGAAATCAATAAACAAGGTGAAAAATTAAATAAAAAAATCTTTTGCTTACTTCAAATTTATATTGCAAAAGAAGAAACGAAATTCGGATTAAATGAAGCCGAGTTAGAAAATATAATTCATAAGCTACCTCAACTGCCATTTGTACAAATTTCCGGCATGATGGGGATGGCAAGCTTTTCTTCTGATAGTCAAATTGTAAAAAATGAATTTGATACATTGAAAAAATTATTTGACAAGTATTCATCATCAAGTATTGATAATTTAAAAATGGAAACCTTGAGCATGGGCATGAGCGGAGATTATAAATTGGCCATATCATGTGGTAGCAATATGATTAGAATTGGCAGTATGCTATTTGGGGAACGAGTATATAAAAATAAATAGAGTTGTTAAAATTTTTTATTTCAATAAAACAATTTTAATGAAATGGATTTTCTACGTGCAGAAAATAATAACTTTAAACCTATAATTCAATTCATATGTATTTCGTTATCCAAACTGAAGAAAACAAAAAAGCGCTTATTTTTACTACAGCTATTTGTACGATTTTAATCATTCTATTTATTTTAATCAGATGGAATACGACTCCACCTCCAGAATTGGTTATTCAAGATCAAATAGAAATTAATTTGGGAAATGAGGATGAAGGCTTTGGTCAAGAGCAACCATTAATAAAAGGTTCACCAACTCCAGAGGTTGAAAAAAGCACCCCAAGCCCAACCAGTCCCGACGATAATAGTAATGTTTCACCTGATGACAATGCCGAATCAGATGCAGCTGTAATAACCAAAACAGAAAAGAAAACAACTAAAACAAACTTGCCAAAAGTTACAACTCCCACCAATACAAATAACAACAAACCAAAACTAACTTATCAAGGTCCGAATACTGGGAGAAATGGCAATAATGCGGATGTAGATAATGGTTTTACATCTCAAGGAAATAATCCAAATGGCGCTGGAGATGCAGGGTCAGCCAATGGTAAGCCAAAAATAATTCCAATCAACAAAGCGATGTTGAAGAACTATAAATTTGAAGATGAACTAGGTGCTGAAAAAATTTATGCGAAAATAAAAGTATCTACTTCAGGTGTTGGGAGTTTTATTAAAATAGAAAAAAAATCTACAAGTTTTGATGCTAAATATAAAAATGCCATCATCAATTGTTTGCCAAAAATTCCATTTGAAGCTGGCGCTCAACCTTATGAAGCGGTAATCATTTTTGATTTCAGGGTGAATTAGAAATAAGTAAAAATTTAAAATTCAAAATTTAAAATTATATAGCCTGCCAATCGTGGATGAATTAAAAATTCTATAAACCCTTTTTTAATTTTTACTTTTTAATTTTCACTTTAATCCACCATTTTATCAACATTATTAAACATAGTAGGCAAATAAAATAAGTTACTATTTATCTTTACCTACATGAATTACGAAGAAACAATTGCCTATTTATTTGCACAATTGCCCATGTTTTCCAGAATAGGCGCTGCCGCATATAAAGCTGATTTAAACAACACCATTGTTTTATGTAATGCATTAAACAATCCACAACATCTTTTCAAATCAATTCATATCGCTGGTACAAATGGTAAGGGAAGTACTAGTCATATGCTTGCTGCTATGCTTCAGCAACAAGGCTACAAAACAGGCTTGTACACATCACCACATATAAAAGATTTTAGAGAACGGATTAGAATTAATGGACAGCCTATTTCAAAAGAATTTGTCATTGATTTTACAGAAAAAACCAAAATGCTTTGCTCTGAAATAAAGCCTTCTTTTTTTGAACTTACTGTAGCTATGGCATTTGAATATTTTGCAGTAAATAAAGTAGATATAGCGGTTATAGAAACTGGATTGGGTGGACGGTTAGATAGTACGAATGTGATTAATCCAATATTGAGTGTTATTACAAACATCGGATTAGATCATACCAATTTACTCGGCAATACACTTGATCTAATTGCTTTTGAAAAAGCAGGGATTATTAAAGCAAATACACCCGTAATCATTGGAGAATCTTTACCTTTTACAAAACCTGTATTTGAGGCAAAAGCAAGAGAAATGAACGTTTCGCCAATTTATGCAGAAGCGTTATATCAAGTTGATAAAATTGATTCAAACCAAAATATAGCTGCATACAAAGTAACAGACACAAACAATTTGCATTCGGAAATTTTCGAATTGGATTTGATGGGCACATATCAAATGAAAAATTTAAAAACGGTATTGGCTGCAGAAAAAATATTGCATCAATTGGGATTTCCAATAAGTAACGAAAATGAAAAATATGCGCTTGCAAATGTGAAAGCGCTAACGGGGATGTGTGGCAGATGGGATGTGGTTGGTCATTCTCCAACAGTTATTCATGATGTAGGACATAATAAAGACGGGATTTCAGAAATCATTAAGCAACTTAAACACGATTATCCGAATTCAAAATATCATTTTGTGCTGGGGTTTGTGCATGATAAAGACATTTCAGAAGTTTTGGCATTGTTTCCCAAAGATGCTAACTATTATTTTACAAATGCGCATATACCTAGAGCACTTCCTTTTGATGCTTTGCAATCAATGGCAAAAGAAATTGGGTTATTGGGAAATGGATTTGATGATGTGAATTTGGCTATAGAATCAGCGAAAAATAATTCAAAATCTGATGATGTAATCGTTGTTTGCGGTAGTTTCTTTATAATTGCGGAGATAGAAGCAGCCCCCTTCCCCAACCCTTCCCCCAAAAGGTGAAGGGAGCTTGAGCATACTGAAGTTCAAAAGATTCATGAGTTTGAAAAAGCCAAAAACGGAAAATACTTCCAACTTCCCCCTTGGGGGATCGAGGGGGCTGAATCTTTATAAGTGTAAGGTTTCTAATTTATTGAATCCATAAAACAAACACAACGCTTGCATACTTTGAATGAACTTACTTTGATGTAACATCTCTTTTACCTCTGCTAAAGATTTTAATTGGATGGAGATTTCTTCGTTACTATCGAGATTTTGATTGTTGGTTTTAATGCCACCGGTAGCTAAGAAAAGTTCGGTAAAATTATTGAGTACACCTGGATTTGCTGCTGTATTCCCAAGATGATAAACATCTTTAAAAGTGTAACCCGTTTCCTCCAATAACTCTCTTTTTATACCATCAAAAATATCTTCACCAGGTTCGATAAATCCGCCCGGAAGTTCAAGAATTTCTTTTGAAATGGGATGTCGATATTGAGTTATTAAGATAACTTGATTGTCTTCAGTAATGGCCATTGCAGTTGCACTTGGGGGAAGCTCAACTACAAAGTAAGGATCTACTAATTTACCAGATGCAAGCTCATAAGCATCTCTTCTTGCGTTGAAATATTGATGCTGGCTGATGTATTCAGATGAAATGATTTTGGTTTTCATAAAAAATTATTACCAATTCATTTTAGTTCTTAATGCTTGAATTTGTGCAACATGATGTTTTCCATGCCATGCATACAATCCAAAAACAAACCATAAACTCATTTGTCTGTTGTATTCTGGATGATGTAAAGTTTTGTTCCATTGATCATCAGAAACATTAGAAAGTAATACGTGTAATCTTTGATGTAAAGCATGAAGCAAGGTGATAGACACATTTATTGGTACATCTATTACATCAGGCATAACCGCCCAATCGTCTTGATTGTAAGGCTTTATGGTTGGGTTTTCTTCTGTCAATGCCAGCTTGCATCTGATAAAAGCATTCATGTGGCTATCTGCCAAATGATGAACGATTTGTTTGATGCTCCAACCGCCTTCACGATAAGAAGTGTTCAATTGATATTCATCAAGATTAAGTACAGCATGCTCTAATGAGGTTGCTAAAAACTTTATATCAAGCAACCAATCTCTAATTAAAGTTTCAGAAATTGGTTGCTCAGTATATTTACCAATTGGATAAATTGATTCGTCCATTATTTTTTTACGGCTGGTTTGATTCCTTTTAAATCGATTTCGAAAATCAATGTTGAATATGGAGGAATTGAAGCACCTGCACCTCTTTCGCCATATCCCAATTCACTCGGAATATATACTTTCCATTTTGAACCAACGGTCATTAATTGTAAAATTTCGGTCCAGCCTTTTATCACACCTCCCAAAGGAAACTCAATTGGCTCACCTCTTTTAACTGAATTGTCAAACTCTGTTCCGTCAATTAAAGTGCCCACGTAATGAACAACAACGGTATCTTCTTTTGTTGGTCTTACTCCATTTGGATCTCCCGCGGTTAATACTTCGTATTGTAGTCCATTAGGCAATTCAATTACACCCGGTCTCTTCTTGCAATTTTCTAAATATTCAACGCCTTTTGATTTCAAAAATTCTGCTTTTTTCTGATTGTATTCTTGTAATTTTTGTTGTAGTGTCATACCTGCTTGTTCTGGTGTCATTGAAGTTTTGTTGTTTGATAATACATCGTTCATACCCATCATCATTAATGGTAAATTTAATTGATTAATGCCTTGGCTTTTCAATTGATTGGCAATGACGATACCTGCTGCATAACTAAAGCTGTCAAGCGACGAAATCATTTGAATGCCTTCGCTTTTTTTGGGTTGATCCTTTTTTTTCTGAGCCATTAATCCAGCATTTATTATGCTTAAACATAGCATGCTTAAAATCACCTTTTTCATATTTTGTTGTTTTGTTTGTTTATTATTTTTTATTCGGCACGCATTTCATGCCCTGTTAAATGAATAAATACATCTTCTAAATTTGCCGCTTTCACTTGTTTGGGTCTTTCAAATCCGGTTGCCACTAATTCGTCTATCATTTTATCGGGCGAATCCATTTTGATGATTTTGCCTTCATCCATTATCGCAATTCTATCGCACAATTGTTCGGCTTCATCCATATAGTGTGTGGTAATAATAACTGTAGTGCCATTATCTCTGATGTCTTTAATCAAGTCCCAAAGATTTCTTCTTGCCTGAGGATCTAAACCAGTAGTTGGTTCGTCAAGAAAAATAATTTTTGGTTTATTGATTAATGTTGTGGCTATTGAAAAACGTTGTTTTTGTCCACCACTCAATTCCTTCGCTTTGCTTTTTGCTTTTTCTTCTAGGTTTACTTTTTTTAAAAGCTCGATTGGATCAACAGGTTGGTTGTATAAGCCTGCAAACAATTTTATAAGTTCAATTAAATTCAAGCCAGGATAAAATCCAGATGATTGCAATTGCACCCCAATTATTTTTTTAATGGAAGCGGCATCTGAATCTATATCTAAGCCATCTACAATAATTTTTCCAGAAGTTTTTTGTCTTAATGTTTCAATAATTTCAAGTGTAGTAGATTTTCCGGCACCATTCGGGCCCAATAAGCCAAATATTTCTCCTTCAAATACATCGAAAGAAATAGATTTAACGGCATGGAATGTGCCATAATCTTTAACCAAATCTTTTACAGAAATTATTATTTTTTCGTTCATTTTTATTGAAATCAAATTGTATTTTCAAACTCTTCCATCATTAGTTTACTTCCAATAAACATTGGAGTTCTTTGATGTATTTCGGTTGCTTCTACTTCTAAAATTCGTTTATTTCCATTGGTAGCTTTCCCTCCAGCGATTTCTAAAATAAAAGCAAAGGGGTTACATTCGTATAACAACCTTAATTTCCCTTTTGGTTTATCTGTTGTGCCAGGGTACATAAAAATACCGCCTTTAATTAAATTTCTGTGCACATCAGCTACCATACTGCCAATGTAACGTTGCGTGTAAGGGCCACCGTTATCTTTTGTTTTTTGTTGACATGCATTAATGTATTTCTGCACTTTTTCTTCGTATTGAAAGTAGTTGCCATGATTTACAGAATATATCTTTCCTGTTTCTGGACATTTGATATCGGGGTGACTAAGTGTAAATTCTCCGATAGATTGATCTAAAGTAAATCCATTCACACCTCTTCTTGTAGCATAAACCATCATGGTAGAAGAACCATAAATAATATATCCAGCGGCAACTTGTTTAATGCCTTGTTGTAGGAAATCAGCCTTAGTAGCAGGCTTACCCAACTCACTTACCCTACGAAATACGCTAAAAATCGTTCCAATTGAAACGTTTACATCAATATTTGCACTTCCATCTAATGGGTCAAACAAACATACATATTTTGATTGATTGCTCACGGCGTCGTCGAAAACTACAATATCATCCATCTCTTCACTTCCAATTCCTGCACAACTAATGCCATGACGCAGAACGCCCATAAATTGATTGTTGGCAAATATGTCTAGCTTTTTTACTTCTTCTCCCTGTACGTTTGTGGTACCGTAATCACCTAAAATGTCTACCAATCCAGCTTTATTCACTTCCACGTGTACTCTTTTTGCGGCAAGTCCGATATCCCTTAGCAAACCAGATAATTCGCCAGTAGCATTTGGGAAATCGCGCATTTGCTGTATGGTAAATTCGTCTAAAGTTTGGATTTTTCTGTTAATCAACATAAAAATGAATAAGTTTAATTTTACGATGGTAGATTTGTGGAACAAATGTACGCCTTATTATGTTTTTGAATTGGTGTATTCGGATAAAAATATTTTAGAATTTTAATTGGTAAATAATGAAGATTTTCAAATTTGGTGGCGCAAGTATCAATAGTATCGATAGATTTAAAAATACAGGTAACATTATACAATCATTTGAAGGCGAAAAAATTTTGATTGTTGTATCTGCAATGGGAAAAACCACCAATGCTTTAGAAAGTATTGTTTCGGCTTTTTTTGAAGGGAATAAAGAAGAGGCTTTGTTGCTTTTTCAACAGTTAAAAAACAATCATCTTGAGTATTTGAAATATCTAACTGTTACGAATTGGAAACATGCTGAAAACGAGCTAAACAATTTTTTCACAGAAATGGAATGGCTTTTACATGATAAGCCAGTGCGTAGTTATGACTATTATTATGACCAAATAGTAAGTTGCGGTGAGCTTTTAAGCAGTAGTATTTTAGCAAGTCATTTAATGGATGAAAAACAAAATCCAATTTGGGTGGATGTGAGAGATATTGTAAGAACCGACAATAATTATAGAAGTGCAAATATTGATTGGAAATTTACTCAGAAGCGTATAATGGAAAGCGTTATGCCATTATTCGATAATCACAATATCATCATCACACAAGGCTTTATTGGGTGCACGGATGAAAATGAAAATACAACATTAGGTAGAGAGGGTAGTGATTATTCTGCTGCGGTTTTTGCGAATATTTTAAATGCAGATTCTGTTACTATTTGGAAAGATGTTGATGCTGTAATGAGCGCTGATCCAAAGAAATTTCCCAATGCAATGGTTATACATAATTTGAGTTATAATGAAGTGATAGAGATGGCTTATTATGGCGCTCAAGTGATTCATCCCAAAACGATTAAGCCCTTACAGAATAAAAAAATCCCCTTGTTGGTAAAAAGTTTTTTAAATCCTGATGCCGTTGGAACCATTATTAATCACGAGCTCTGTAAAAACTTACCTCCAATAATTGTTCAAAAAGAGAATCAAGTGTTGTTACAATTTAAAACATTAGACTTCTCGTTTATTGAAGAAAAAACCATTGAAAAGTTATATGAATTATTTGATGGCTTAAAATTAAATCCTGTGCTTACTCAAAAAACAGCGATTTCTTTATGGGCTGTATTTGATGATGTTGCAGAAAAAATAGACGAGTTGGCTTCAAATGCATCCGCATATTTTGATGTTGAATTGGAACGACATTTAACACTAATTACAATCAGACATTATCTCAAAGAAACCGTTGATGAGCTGGCAAAAGATAAAGTGATATTACTGGAACAAAAAACAATTAGTACCATTCAAATGTTGATGCGATAATTGATTTTTTAAAATGGTATAAAATAAAAAAGTCACCTTTTTAAGAAGATGACTTTGTATTAAGTAAGTAAATTTTAATTTTTCATTAATTGATTACGTATTCTCCTTTTCTATTTATCAAAATAATGGGAAGTTCTTTTTGAGTTTCAAAATAATCAAATACCACTTTGATGTTTTTATTGAATTTTTGAAGATAAATGTTGTCCTTTATGGCATTGTTCAGATATTCCAATGAAGGTTTAACATTGTATTTAATTGGGAAAATATGTACCGGTATAAACTCCTGTCCTTTTGATTTTGCTGCACCTGCTATAACATATAGTTCTTCAATTGGCTCGTCACTAATTGGAATACATCCTGTAGAAACACAATTTCCATGGATATAAATTGCGCTACCTGGCTTTTCTGAATCGCTTAAGATATGATCAGATACATTTGGATAATTTATGCCAAGTGATAAATGATAATTGCTGTTGGGATTAAATTCATTGATGTGATAAAATCCCTCTGGTACTTGATAGTCTCCTTCCATCCTTTTGGGCCCCATTGTACCACTTTGCATGCATATTTTATATGTTTTAAATAATACAAATTTTCGTGCAGAATCGTTTTTTACCCATACTTCCAACTGACGATCAAATTTGAATGAACGCACATAAACAGCTGAGGGAGGCCAAACAAGATTTTTACTTTTGAATTGTTTGATTACAGAATCCTCTGTTTTAGATAAAATTGCAGAAATTCTGTTCACAGGTTTATTATTGCCTAAATATGAATCTTGAGCATTAACATTGATCGTCAGCAATAATAATATTGCGAATATGTATGAGAAGTTGATTAAGTGGTTTTTCATAATGGTATTGAAACGAAATCCAACTCAATTTTATTATCAGTTAAAAATAGTTTGATTGTTAAAGGTTTCCTCTTAATTCTTGTTCTCTTTCTAATGCTTCAAATAAGGCCTTAAAATTACCTTTGCCAAAACTTTTTGCTCCTTTTCTTTGAATGATTTCAAAAAATAAAGTTGGTCGGTCTTCTAATGGTTTACTGAAAATTTGAAGTAAATACCCTTCGTCATCACGATCAATTAAGATACCCAATTCGCTTAGTGGAGTTAAATCTTCATCTATTTTTCCTACTCTATCTAAAACAGTTTCGTAATAACTTGATGGAATTTTTAAAAATTCAACCCCACGCTTGTTTAATTCTGTTACCGTTTCAACGATGTTATTTGTTGCGATAGCCACATGCTGTACCCCTTCACCGTTGTAAAAATCTAGATATTCTTCAACCTGACTTTTCTTCTTTCCTTCAGCAGGCTCGTTTATTGGAAATTTTACATAACCATTACCATTGCTCATTACTTTGCTCATTAATGCTGAATATTCCGTAGAAATATCGTTATCGTCAAAAGAAAGAATATTTTTAAATCCCATTACATCCTCATAAAATTTTACCCAAGGATTCATTTGGTTCCAACCCACATTACCAACACAATGGTCAACGTATAATAATCCTGTTGATTCAGGGTTGTAATTCGATTCCCATTTTCTAAAACCAGGCATAAATACGCCGGTGTAATTTTTTCTTTCTACAAATAAATGAACAGTATCGCCATAAGTATGAATACCACTTAAAACCACTTCTCCATTTTCATCAGTTAGTGTTTTGGGTTCTAAATATGATTTTCCACCTCGAGAAGTAGTTTGTTTCCATGCATCAGAAGCATCATCTACCATTAAAGCCAATACTTTCACCCCGTCTCCGTGTTTGTAAATATGATCCGCAATCGCGTTGTTCGTTCTCAATGGTGTAGTTAATACAAAAGTTAATTTATTTTGTCTGATTACATAGCTCACTTTGTCCATGGTTCCTGTTTCTGGTCCAGAATAAGCAAGAGATTGAAATCCAAAAGCTGTTTTGTAGAAATGTGCTGCTTGCTTGGCATTTCCAACATAAAATTCTACGTAATCGGTACCTTGAAGTGGCAAAAAATCAGTTGACATAAATTATATTTTGTATTTTTTTGTAAGAATTATTTATGAATTAAATAAACAATTTGGGGTTAAAGGTAAATATTTTTTGTTGTGAATTTTTAATTTAACTTTTTTATAAAAAGGGCTTAGATAATTCCGAATTGATTTATTGAATTAAGCAATTATTGAGTATTGATGAATTTCATAGAATAGATTTGTTAAAGGGTTAAATATTTATATTTGCCAAATGAAAAAAGTAGGTATTTTAGGTGGAGGTCAATTGGGCCGTATGTTGCTTCAAGCAGCAATTAATTATCCGGTTGAAACTTATGTAATGGAAAACGATGCGCATGCGCCATCAGCTCATTTATGTCATCATTTTGTAAAAGGAGATATCACCAATTTTGACGACGTGTACAATTTTGGGAAAAATTTGGATGCCATCACCATTGAAATTGAGCATGTAAATATTGAAGCGCTTGAGCAATTGGCAGCAGAAGGGATTACTGTTTACCCTAACCCCGAAGCTTTAAAAATTATTAAAAATAAAATCCATCAAAAGAATTTTTATAAACAACACGAAATTCCAACCAGTGAATTTGTCGTTACGCAAACCGCATCAGATTTAAACACCCATATTCATTTTTTACCAGCCGTACATAAATTGGGCAGTGGTGGTTATGATGGAAAAGGCGTTCAATTATTAAATAAAGGAGAAGATATTTCTCTTGGATTTGATGCACCTGCTGTACTTGAAAAGATGGTTGACATTAAGCAGGAAATTGCGATTATTATTGCTGTTGCCAATAATGGAGAAACGGCTATTTATCCACCAGTTGACATGGTTTTTGACACTTCTTTAAATTTACTAAGTTACCAAATCTGCCCAGCAGTACTTCCTGAAAAGGTTTTTTGGAAAGTAGAAGCCATCGCCATTAATGTGGTAAAAAAATTAAATAGTCCAGGCATTTTTGCCGTGGAAATGTTTGCTGACAAAAACGATAATGTGCTTGTAAATGAGATTGCTCCTCGGGTTCATAATAGCGGTCATCACAGCATCGAAGGAAATTACAGCAGCCAATTTGATATGCTTTGGCGCATCATGCTGAATTATCCTTTAGGGAATACAGATATCATTATGCCATCTGCACTTGTAAATATAATTGGTGCAGAAAAACATGAGGGAGAAGTTGTTTATGATGGTTTAGATGAAGTGCTCAAAATGGAAAATGTGTTTGTGCATTTATATGGAAAAGCAAAAACAAAACCTGGCAGAAAAATGGGGCATGTTACTATTTTGAGCAACGAAAAACAGGAATTGCTGCATAAAGCCAATCAAATCAAACATTGTTTGTTTGTAAAAGCAAAAAGCCAATAGTATTTTTCATAAACAAATTCAGGCATACAAAGTCGTTGTTAAAGATGAAACCCTATCTTTGCGAAAATTTTTATTTCACCATTTTTATTAATAAATAACATGTCAGTTTTAGTAAACAAAGATTCAAAAGTAATCGTACAAGGTTTTACAGGAACCGAAGGTACATTTCATGCTACACAAATGATTGAGTACGGAACCAATGTAGTAGGTGGTGTTACACCAGGAAAAGGTGGTCAAACCCATTTAGACAAACCCGTGTTTAATACAGTTGCAGATGCCGTTAAAATGGCGGGTGCAAACGTGAGCATCATTTTTGTACCACCAGCATTTGCTGCGGATGCCATTATGGAAGCTGCAGAAGCTGGAATTACTTTAATCGTTTGTATTACCGAAGGTATTCCAGTACAAGACATGGTACAAGTGAAAAATTATTTAAAAGGAACTACTTCAAGATTGATTGGTCCAAATTGCCCAGGTGTAATTACCGCTGAAGAATGTAAAGTTGGTATCATGCCTGGCTTTATTTTCAAAAAAGGAAGAATTGGAATCGTTTCAAAATCAGGAACATTAACATACGAAGCAGCCGATCAAGTAGCAAAAGCAGGTTTAGGTATTTCAACTGCCATTGGAATTGGTGGAGATCCAATCATTGGAACCACAACAAAAGAAGCGGTAGAATTATTGATGCATGATGACGAAACAGATGCTATTGTAATGATTGGTGAAATTGGTGGAGGAATGGAAGCAGAAGCGGCTCATTATATCAAATCTACAGGAAATAAAAAACCAGTTGTAGGATTTATCGCAGGACAAACAGCGCCTCCAGGAAGAAGAATGGGGCATGCTGGTGCAATTGTTGGCGGTGCTGACGATACTGCAGAAGCAAAAATGAAAATCATGGGCGAATGTGGAATTCACGTTGTAGCTAGTCCGGCTGATATTGGAAAAACAATGGCTGAGGCGTTAAAAAAATAAACAATAGAATTGAATTTAAATATTCACTTTCTAAAAATCATAAAGTGTTCTCATTTTCAATGACACACTCAAACTAAAAAAGATGCTGTTAACTTGTAACAGCATCTTTTTTTATATTGAATTGACTGTTTGATAAACATAATATTTTCAAAATTCAATTTCAATACCAAGCTTTTATTATTTCCCCAAATTATAAGAACTGATGTTAAACTAAAAAAGACCTTATTAAAAGGTCTTTTTTAGTGTCTATGAATTTATCCTTCTTATTATTTATTGAAGATGCTTTCTAATTTTGCTTCCAAATCACTTCCACGTAAATTTTTACCGATTACAATTCCATTAGGATCTATCAAATAGTTTTGAGGAATACTTTGTATGCCAAATTGTTGTGCAACCGCATTGCTCCAAAATTTCAAATCACTAAGTTGGGTCCAAGCAAGGCCATCATCGTTAACTGCTTTTATCCAATTGTCTTTTGATTTATCCAATGAAATTCCAAGAACGGTGAAGTTTTTGCTTTTATATTTATTAAATGCCGCTACTACATTTGGATTTTCTCCTCTGCATGGTCCGCACCAACTTGCCCAAAAATCAATCAGTACATATTTACCTCTGAATGATTTAATATTCACCATTTTGCCGTTTACATCTGCTTGCTCAAAATCTGGGATTGTTTTTCCCATCAAATTGCCTTCTTCTACCGGAGCCGCTTTGCTTTGTGCAATTCTTTGCAGTTCAGATTGAATAATTGCATTGGCCATTTCAGCAGACAATTGCTTGTCTTTATTGGTGATCATATCAATAAATGCTTGACTCATTGCGCCAATATTTAAAGTCGTTACACCTTGTTGTAAAAGGCTATTGGCAACGTTTAATCCAATTGAATAACTAAAACTATCTACGAAATTATTTAGAGGAACCCTTTGTTGCACTTGCCCGTTAATGTCTTTTGGTTGTGCGAAAGCTAAAACTGGAAGAAAACAAATAACCGTGAATAATTTTTTCATTTTTTTAAATTTATACGATGTAAAGTATTTGCAATATTAAGCGCTTTACTGCTTTTTTCCTAATGAGAAACTGGTAAAAATTAGTTAACTACCTGATTCAATGCCCTACTGAATGATAAAATCATAGAAGTGTCTTTTGTGATTTTGTCCATTTCAAATTGGCGACCCAATTCAATTCCTAGAAAATCAGGATGCTTAAATTGTTGAAATGCAGGCGCATCTGATGGTTTGATGAATTCACTTCCGATAAAAAACGGCTTCTCAATACTATAATCTATAAGTTTTTGCCACGTATTTGTATCTGTCGATTGTTGGTCATTTGGAAATGAACCGTTGAAAATATAATAATCGCAAACCTCGTCGTAGTTTTTTAGAAAATCATAAAGTAGCTCATCATTATTCAAATCCAAATTAAAACTTTTTATCACTTCAATTTCTTTGGATAGTTTAAAACAAAATGTTGGCGTTTCATTTCCGTTGAGTTGAATCAAATCCAAACCAAAATCTTCAATTTTTTCTAAAATAAAATCTTCAGATTGGTCTTTAAAAATGCCGATTTTTTTTGTGTCAATATCTACATATTTACATGCTGATGCATCTATTTTCCCAAGTATGTTTTGTGAAGAATTTGTGTCAAAATCCAATCCAACAAAATCAATATGTAGTTTATCCATCTGTTCTATCTGTTCAATAGAAGTAATGCCACAAACTTTGATATTTATGGGCTTTTTTTGTTGTTGTATGATGGAGATTTTTTTCATCTGCTTACTACTAAATTAAGCAAAAAGCCAATTCGAAATCAACATTTCTCCGCAAGGGGTTAAAATACTTTCAGGATGAAACTGAACCCCCTGTAAATCATAGGTTTTATGCCGAATCCCCATGATTAAATTATTGTTATCAACCGCAGTTATTTTCAAACAATCAGGAAGGTTTTGATTTTCAATAACCCAGCTATGGTAACGTCCAACCATTTCAACTGAATTCAATCCTCTAAATAATGGCTCATTTGCGTCTAAAATTTGTATTGGGGTAGATACACCATGAAATACTTCATTTATGTTTGTGAGTGTGGCGCCAAATACTTCGCCAATCGCTTGATGACCCAAACAAATGCCTAAAATGCTTTTTGAAGCAGCATAAACTTCAATGAGTTCTTTTAATAAACCTGCCTCAGATGGAATTCCTGGTCCTGGAGACAAAACAATCTTGTCGTATTGTTCAAAAAATTCAATATTATTTTCATCATTTTTGCATACATCAACTTTCTGATGCAACAATTTTTCAATCATATGCACCAGATTGTATGTGAATGAATCATAATTGTCGAATACAAGAATTTTGGACATTGAATGCAATTAAATAAAAAAAGACGGAAATGGTTCCGCCTTTTTTATATGTTGTTGTGTTATTTAAGCAAATTTTTTCGCATCTTCTAAAAACTTCGCCAATCCAATATCGGTTAATGGATGTTTTAATAATCCTAAAATTGAATCTAAAGGACAGGTACATACATCTGCACCAGCTTCTGCGCATTTAATGATGTGGTTTGGATTTCTTATGGAAGCAGCAAGGATTTCTGTTTTATACCCTTGAACACTGAAAATTTGACTCAATTGATGAATCAAATCCATTCCATCCCAGCCGCTATCGTCGATACGGCCAATAAATGGAGATACGTATGAAGCGCCTGCTTTTGCAGCAAGAATAGCTTGTCCAGCAGAGAAAATCAACGTACAATTGGTACGAATGCCATTTTCTGTAAACCATTTTATGGCTTTAATACCATCTTTAATCATGGGAACTTTTACTACAATATTTTTATGAATAGCTACCAATTTTTTCCCTTCAGCAATCATTCCTTCAAAATCGGTTGAAATAACTTCAGCGCTAATATCTCCGTCAACCATTTCGCAGATGGTTTTGTAATGTTGCATAATGGCTTCTTCACCTTTAATGCCTTCTTTAGCCATTAATGATGGATTGGTGGTAACACCGTCTAAAATACCCAATTCGCTGGCTTCTTTGATTTGTGCCAAATTAGCGGTATCGATAAAAAATTTCATGGTATGTTTTTTAAAAATGATTAATGCCGCTAAGGTAATAAGCAACTTGCAACCAACATTAAATTATGTCATGTATTTATCTACATTTTTTTAAATGATTCATTTGTCAACTTAAAATCTAACTTAACTATTAATATCTTTGGACTCTATAATTAAAAATTAAAAACATGGAACCACAAATTGGGATAATAATGGGCAGCGAAAGTGATATGGAGGTGATGAAAGGTGCTGCAGAAATGCTAAACAAATTTGGTGTGCATTTTGAAATGACAATCGTTTCGGCACATCGTACACCCGATCGAATGGCAGATTATGCCAAACAAGCAAGTGGCAGGGGGATAAAAGTGATTATAGCCGGTGCTGGCGGGGCTGCTCATTTGCCAGGAATGGTTGCAGCGTATACCGTTTTACCTGTAATTGGCGTTCCCGTAAAATCTTCCAACTCAATTGATGGATGGGATTCGGTTTTGTCTATTTTGCAAATGCCAACAGGCGTACCAGTAGCTACAGTAGCTTTAAATGGGGCGAAAAATGCTGCAATTTTGGCGGCTCAAATTTTGGCAACATCTAATCAGGATTTAGCCAAGAAATTATCAGCGTACAAAACTGAACTTAACAATCAGGTTTTGGAAATGGTTGAAAGAATTAAATAGTTGTAAAATTTACAATAAGTTAAAGTTTGTATTTTTTTACTTTTAAAGAGTATCCCGTATTTTTCTACTTATTTTTGCGTCCAAAAAAATATCATTATGTTGAAATTAAAATTAGCCGCATGTTTATGCATGATCGGCATGCTTTCTCAGGCTCAAAAAGTGGCCTTTACAGAGTATGATTTAAAAAACGGATTACACGTTGTATTACATCAAGACAAAACCGCTCCAGTAGTGGCTGTTTCAGTAATGTATCATGTAGGAAGTAAAAACGAAACGCCTGACCGTACTGGTTTTGCACATTTCTTCGAGCATTTGTTGTTTGAAGGAAGTGATAACATCAAGCGTGGCGAGTTTATGAAAATAGTAAGCAGTAATGGCGGACAAAACAATGCCAATACTACTCAAGACAGAACTTTTTATTATGAAGTATTTCCTTCAAATCAATTGGAAACGGGTTTATGGTTAGAGAGTGAAAGAATGTTCCACCCAGTTATTAATGAAATTGGTGTAAAAACACAAAATGAAGTTGTAAAAGAAGAAAAACGTATGCGTGTTGACAATTCACCATACGGTAATTTAATTTCTTCAATAATGAAGAAGTTGTTTACCAAGCATCCGTATATCTGGGCACCTATTGGAAGTATGGAGCATCTTGATGCCGCTACATTACAAGAGTTTCAGGCATTTAATAAAAAATACTACACACCTGGAAATGCTGTTTTAGTAATTGCTGGTGATATTGATGTAGCAAAAACCAAAACATTGGTTGAAGGTTATTTTGGAGAGATTCCAAGTGGTCCAAAAGTAGAGCCAGTAAATGTTCAAGAGGAACCAATAACAAAAGAAATTATTGATACTGCTTATGACAGCAACATTCAAATACCAGCTATTGTAACGGCATATCGTACACCAGGAATGACTAGCAAAGAGTCAATCGCATTGGAATTGGCATCAAGCGTATTGAGTGGTGGACAAAGTAGCAGAATGTACACTAAGATGGTGGATACAAAAAAGAATGCACTTCAAGTAGGAAGTTTCAATTATGCTTTGGAAGATTATGGTGCTTATATTACTTATGCTTTGCCAAATGGTGCTTTTGCATTAGATAGCTTACAAGCAGATATGGATGAAGAAATCAAAAAACTTCAAACTGAATTAATCAGTGATGTGGATTTTACAAAAATTCGCAACCAATACGAAAATGATTACATTGGTAAAAATGCAAAAATGCTTGGGGTTGCTGAGAATTTAGCAGATGGGTATACTTTCCATAATAAAAATACCAATCATATCAATACCGAATTAGATGAAGTAAGAAAAGTAACAAGAGCGGATATTCAAAATGTTGCTAAAAAATACCTTAATAAAAACCAACGCGTTGTGGTTTACTATTTACCAAAAAAATAAACCATCCACATTAAATCAATTCGAAAAATAAAATATCATGAAGAAAATATTGTATTTCGGTTTTGCGGTTTTGCTTACCACAAATAGCATTGCGCAAACAAAAGTAGATCGCAGCAAACAACCTAAACCAGGGCCTGCACCAACCATTACTATTAAAGATCCAGTAACTTTTAACTTGCCAAATGGTATTACTGTTTTGGTGGTTGAAAATCATAAGTTGCCAAAAGTATCTGCTACACTAAGCATAGATAGAGGTCCAATTTTAGAAGGTGAAAAAGCGGGTGTAAATGAAATAATGGGAAATATGTTGGGCGAGGGAACCACTAAAATGTCGAAGGAAAAATTTGATCTTGAGATTGAGCAAATTGGAGCTAATGTGAATTTAAATTCTGGAGGAGGAAGCATTTCAGCATTAACACGCTATTTTAATAAAGCGTTTATGATGATGTCTGAAGCCATTCAAAATCCTGCTTTCCCTCAAGCGTCTTTTGAAAAAATAAGAACACAAAAACTTACTGGTTTAAAATCTAGTGAAAAAAGTGCTTCTGCCATTTCTGCAAGAGTAGTAGGCGCTTTGAGCTATGGTAAAAATACAGCAATGGGTGAGTTTGAAACAGAACAAACCATTAAAAGTATTACACTTGAAGATATCAAAACAGCTTATAAAGAAAATATAACGCCATCAAGATGTTATTTAACTTTCATTGGCGACATTAAACCTGATTCTGCGAAAGCTTTAGCTATGAAAGCTTTTGGAAAATGGAAAGGCACTCAATTACTTACGCCTTCTGTAACCAATGTAAATAATGTAGCTACTACAGAAATTAATTTTATTGATTTGCCAACAGCAGTTCAAGGTGAATTAACAGTTGGTAATTTAATCAATAACCCATTGAGCAATCCTGATTATCATGCATTGGTAATTGCGAACCAAATTTTGGGTGGTGGTGCAGAAAGTAAGCTGTTTATGAATTTGAGGGAGAAGCATGGTTTTACTTATGGCAGTTATTCTCGTGTTGGAAGTGGACGTTTCCAAACTCAATTTTCTGGAAGTGCACAAGTACGTAGCGAAAAAGCGGATAGCGCCATCGCTGAAATGATTGCAGAAATTGGAAACATGCGCGATGGAAAAATCACTGAAGAAGAATTGAAAAACGCAAAAGCAAAATATAATGGTTCGTTTGCATTAGGTATGGAAGATCCTGAAAGAACAGCATCTTATGCTTCAAATATTTTGATAAATGGATTGCAAAAAGATTACTATCGTACATTTTTACAAAAAATAAATGCGGTTACCATTGCGGATGTACAAAGGGTAGCACAAAAATATTTCGACAAAAATCATACCCGTATTGTGATTGTTGGAAATGCGTCTAAAATCATTCCAAACTTAAGCAGATTGGGTTATCCAATTAAAATGTATGATAAATATGCAAACCCAATTACTGAAAAACCGAAAGAAGTTAATTTAAACGAAACAAAAAAATCTGAAGAGTCTGTTTCTGCTGCGAATGTGATTTTTGATTATTTAAATGCGATTGGTGGTAAGGAAGAATTGAAAAAATTAAATTCAACCAAAGCTACTTTTACTATGTCTTTTATGGGAAGAGATTTCGAAGGTACTGACATTAAAATGGCGCCAAATAAGCATTACACAGAGGTTAAAATGGGTGAGATGAAAGTAATGCAATCTTCTTTTGATGGCAGCAAAGGGTATCAAGCTC
This sequence comes from Chitinophagaceae bacterium, assembly GCA_027489035.1. Classification (GTDB taxonomy): domain Bacteria; phylum Bacteroidota; class Bacteroidia; order Chitinophagales; family Chitinophagaceae; genus Ferruginibacter. The sequence goes on along the minus strand of JAIYAN010000021.1, from coordinate 75,025 downwards.
AAATGGGACAAAAGAAAGAATTGGACGAAAAAGAAATCAAAGAAGCACAAGATGAGAAAGCACTAATTCCACAATTGTTTTACATTACTAATGACTATCAAACCAGTTATTTAGGAATGGGCAAAGCTGGCGAAGAAGATGCGTACAAAATAAAAATAACCAAACCAAGTGGTAAGGTTTCAGTTGAGTTTTACTCCGTTAAATCAAAATTACTTTTGCGTGAAGAAAGCACAAATACAGATGGCGGAAATGAAACAACTGTAATGACAGATTATAGCAATTACAAAAAAGTTGGAAATGTAACTTTGCCATATACAATTACTCAAACCGTTGGTGAGCAAGAATTTGCAATGAATATTTCTGAAATAAAAATTAATGAAGGTGTTACTGATGCTGATTTCAAACAAGATTAAAACTTGTTTATCACAATAATAAAAAAAGGCCATTTTTTATAAATGGTCTTTTTTTTATTCTGAAATTTCTAAAATAGAAAACTTTTGTTCGAGTGATTCTGAAGAAGTGTACAGCGAATCCATGAAGGATAACCCAAACTTAGCGAGTAAAGGCAAAACGTTGTCAACTCGCTCTTGTAAAGTACCATTTGGGTAAAAGTTTGATTTTATTTTTTTGATTTTTCGAATGTTCGCATCGTGTTTTTTCTTTTCTGCACGAAGCATCTTTGTTTCCAATTGTTCTATTCGCTTTAATGCTTTAATGTGTAATGCTTCTGTATGCGAAACAAGCGTTTTGTCAATGTTTTCAGTGATTGTTTTTATGTTTTGATAAACTTGATCAATGGCAGTTTTTTCTTCAGCTAAATCCAATTTTAGTTTTGAATTTTTTCTGATATATTTCTCTGCTATTTTTAATTCAGGTTCGAAGCAATCAATCAAACTTAAATTTAAATCCGAGATTAATGTTGACGTTTTATTTTCAATGATTGAAAAGGAATTGCGCAATAACAAAACAGGATAATTGACATTGTATAACTCAAATACAGATTTCAATTCCATCCAATAGGCGAGCTCGCTGCCGCCCCCTATGAATGCTATGTTTGGTAGAATTAATTCTTGAAATAATGGCCTCAGTACCACATTCGGACTGAATCTTTCTGGAAACTGATTCAACTCTTCAATCATCTCTTTTTTCGAAAAAATCATTTTGGTATTTACAACTTTAAAACCTTCAGTTGTTTCTTCAATTCTCTCTCTAATATTATCATTTAAATAAAACAAGTTTATTGGTCGCCCACTGGTTTGAATTTTATATGCAGAAGGGAAATTTTCCGATGTATTTAAAACCAATTTATGTGCTTGTTGATTCAATAAATCATCTTGTATGATGGATTTAAATGCAGTTTTTAATTTGCTATTGTCTGGCAATAAAATCAATAATCCGTATGCATTAAATAAATGGTGTACGAATTCGAAAGTGGCTTCTGCTATTGACTTTCCAAGGCTGTAATTTGATTTGAGTAAAGAAATAATCTCTGCGCCAAATGGCTCTACAATCAATTGATTTTCTATTTCTACAATTAATCGCAGGAAATCATTGTCAATCAACATTCTACCTACTGCTCCTGTTTGGGTGGTTTGCCATTTTAATTTTTTGCCTTCTATTTCAATTTCGCCTAACTCGTTCAAATCAGCATCTTCACTGCCCATATAATATACCGGAACGAAATGGTTATTGGGAAATTGATTGTTCAAATCATCCGCTAGTTTTATGGCATGAATGATTTTGTAAATGAAGTATAATTGACCGGTAAAAATATTGGGCTGATGTGCGGTACAAATGGTAAAGGTGTTTTCCTTTAAAAGTAACTCGATATTATTTTTGGTTTTTTCGCTAGCGTTGTAATTTTCATACTGCTTGTTGAAAACATCAACCAAAAGTTTGCGGTTTGTGTTTGAATGTTTGCGCGATTCAATAGCCGCTTCAATTCCAGCAAGATTGGGATCGAATTTGTAAAAAGGTTTAAGCGCTTCATTCCCATTTAAATAATCAACCACCAAATTAGAAAACGATTTGGTTTGTTGATATTCAATATGTGAAGTTTTTATGTTCAATTTTATAAGATTAAATTACTGTCCCTTCTAAATCATAATCAAAAGCCTTGTCTATTTTTACGTGTACGAATTCGCCGATTTTTAATTTTTTATCGGTGTTGATGATTACTTCATTATCCACTTCTACACTATCAAATTCTGTTCTGCCCAAATAACGACCGGCTTCTTTTTTATCCACCATCACTTTTAGGGTTTTCCCAACCTTCTCTTGATTCTTTTCTAAACTGATTTCTTGTTGAACTTCCATGATTTCTTGTGCACGTGATTCTTTTTCTTCAGGAGACACATCATCTACTAAATCATGTGCACTGGTTTGTTCTTCATGGCTATAGGTGAAAATGCCTACGCGATCGAAACGCATTTTTTGTAAAAATAATTTCAATTCTTCCACGTCATCTTGCGTTTCTCCAGGAAAGCCAGCTATTAATGTGGTACGTAAACAAATATCAGGAATGCGGTGTCTTATTTCGCCAATAAGGTCTTCCATTTCTTCTCGTGTAATTTGACGCTTCATTGCCTTAAGCATATTGTTGGAAGCGTGCTGTAATGGCATATCTAGGTAGTTGCAAATGTTCTCCCTTTCTTTCATGGCATCAATAATTTCCAAAGGAAACTTTGAAGGATATGCATAATGTAATCTGATCCATTCCATGCCTTTTACATCTGCTAATGCATGAAGTAATTTGGGTAATTCTCTTTTTTTATAAATGTCTAATCCATAATAAGTGAGCTCTTGTGCAATTAGCATGGTTTCTTTAACGCCTCGTTTAACTAGTGTTTCCGCTTCGCTAACCAATGATTCAATGCTTCGGCTTACATGGTTGCCACGCATTAAAGGAATGGCGCAAAATGAACAAGTTCGGTTGCAACCTTCACTAATTTTCATGTAGGCATAATGCTGTGGTGTGCTCAATAATCTTTCCCCAATAAGTTCTCCTTTATAATCTGCCTCAAATTGCTTTAATATCAAAGGCAATTCCATCGTACCAAAATAGGCATCAACTTCAGGAATTTCTGCTTCTAAATTGGATTTATATCTTTCGCTCAAACATCCGGTAACATATACTTTATCAATCTTCCCTTTCTTTTTCAATTCCACATGGTCCAAAATGGTGTTGATGCTTTCTTCTTTTGCTTTTTCAATAAAACCACAGGTGTTGATGATGACGATATTGTGGTCTTTCTTTCCACTTTCATGAACGGTATCAATATCATTTGCTAAAAGTTGCCCACTTAACACTTCACTATCTACCATGTTTTTACTACAACCTAGCGTGATGATGTTTACCTTGTCTTTTTTTAATGTTTTTGTCTTCATAATAATTGGGCGTAAAGTTAGCAAAAGAAATACGTAAAAGAATTGAAAGAAAATTAAACCCTTATTTTGCACTTTAAAACAAGGATTATTCTATTGTTTGATTGATTTTGTAGCTTAAAAAAACTGTATTTTAGTTTTATGAATGGTTTGAATAAAAAGGTAGTGAAGGTAGCAGTGATTGATTTGTATGCGGGTACTGTAAATCAAGGCATGCGCGGTATTCGTACCATTTTGAAAATATTTCAAGAAAAATACCAGATTCAATTTCAGGTTGATGAGTTCGAACTCCGAAATCAGCTTCAGATTCCGGATTTAAGCTACGATATTTATTTGTCTAGCGGAGGCCCCGGAAGTCCAATAGAGCCCAATTTGGCAGAATGGGAAATCCTATATTTTAATTGGCTCAATAATTTGTTTTTATTTAATCAATCGTCAAGTGAACAGGATAAAAAGTTTGTGTTTTTTATTTGTCATTCGTTTCAAATGGCTTGTAGGTATTTTAAAGTGGCAGAAATCACCAAAAGAAAAAGCACAGCCTTTGGGGTTTTTCCAGTTCACTTTATAAACAATGCATCAGAAGATTCCATCTTTAAAAACATTTCCGATCCTTTTTATGCGGTTGATAGTAGAGATTATCAGGCTACAAAACCGGCCTTGGGCATACTGGAAAAAATGGGGGCTAAAATATTGGCCATTGAAAAAGCTCGACCGCATGTGCCTTACGAAAGGGCTTTGATGGCGATTAGGTTTAATAGAGAATTATTGGGTACACAGTTTCACCCAGAAGCAGATCCAGAAGGAGTTATTCAGTATTTGCTTACTGAAGAAAAAAAACAAGAAGTTATAGCCGAACATGGAGAAGCGAAATGGCAATCTATGATAGATCAGCTTCATGATTCAGAAAAAATATTGAACACATTTTCAACGATGGTGCCCAATTTTATATTAGACGCACTACACAAAAAAAATCTTTTATAATCTAATGCAGCAATTAATCAGACAAAAATTTCTTGAGGCGTTTTCAATGGAAAAATATGCGGCATATTTGTCTGAAATAGAAGCTTATGCACAATCAAAGCTTGAATTTCGCATTGCAGAAACGCCTGTTTTTATTTCGAAAGATTTAAAACTAAAAATGGAAGAAACGGCTGATTCTGTGATTGAATTTATTAAGGATAAAGATTTTAAAAAACTAACGGAGCTTAGTATTCCAAATGAATTTAAAATACCTGGTGAAAACGAATTCCCTGAGATGATGGTTTTCGATTTTGGGATTTGTAAAAATAAAAATGGTGGAATTGAACCACAATTGATAGAAATGCAGGGGTTCCCGTCTTTATTCGGCTTTCAATATTTATGTGATGAATTAACTAAGAAGCATTTCGACATTCCTGAAAATTATGATGCTTATTTAAATGGGTATGATGGTGAAAGTTATATTCAACTCCTTAAAGAAATCATAATTGGTAATGAAGAATTGTCGGCTGTTGTATTGTTAGAGATTTTACCACAACAACAAAAAACATCAATTGACTTTAAGATTACAGAAAAAATACTTGGTGTTAAAACCATTTGTATCACAGAATTAATTGCCATTGACGATAAACTATTTTATAAAGCTTCGGGAAATCTAATCCAAATAAAACGGATTTTCAACAGGATGATTTTCGATGATTTGGCTAAATTTCCTGAATTAAAACACATTAATCTTACAAAAAAATATCAGGTAGATTGGATTACACATCCCAATTGGTTTTACAGAATCAGCAAATACATTTTGCCATTTACGCATCACCGTTATATTCCAGAAACCTATTTTTTAAATGAAATAAAGCAACCTCTTCCGCTTCATGAATTCGTTTTGAAACCGCTTTTTTCTTACGCAGGAATGGGTGTTATCATTAATGTTACACAAAACGACATCGACCAAATAAAAGATCCAGAAAACTGGATATTGCAACGAAAAGTTGAATATGCTGAAGTGGTGGAAACGCCTGTTGGAAATTCGAAACTAGAAGTTAGGCTTTTTTATTTTTGGAAAGAGGGCTGGGACAAACCCATTGCTGTGCATAATTTGGCGCGGTTAAGCCAAGGGGAGATGATGGGTACAAGGTATAATCAAGATAAAACCTGGGTAGGTGGTTCAATTGCTTATTTTGAAAAATAGCAAATTATTTAAACGCGCTAAAAATATTGTACTCCAATCTTAACATGCCACCGGAAGTTGCTGTTCGGTATAAATCTTTTGATAACGCAAATCGATAGCCTAAGTCTACACGCATTTTACTTAAAAAAATAAATTGCAAAGAAGGAGCTAGGTCAACAAATGTTTTTCCGGTAGATAAATTGGTTTGACAAAGGAATTCCAACATGCCGTTCATATTGGTTTGGTTGTAGCTAACATACTCTTTTGGCAAAAATAATTTCCCAATGGATAGGGTATAGTCTATTGCTTTGTTATTGTTATTAATTTGATATTCAGCAGCTTTGCCATTGTCCATGGCTTGTACATAAGCAATAGATGTAGAAATCGCTGTTTTATTAATGAGTTTTGTAGCCAATAAGCCCAAGTTGAATCCTGAGTTATGTCCCCTTAAATCGATGGCTTCTTGATGTACATCGCTCGTATTTATAGCACACTGCGAGAAAGCAGCAAGTCTGAAATGTGAGTGTATATCATCTTTACTGAAGAATCTATATTTTCCATACATGCCTCCTCCTTCTGATACTAGTTTGTTGTTTCGATTTGAAATAAAACCTTCTGCATGAAACATGAAATGTCGATTTAATCCAACCATTATTTCAGGTAACAAGTGTAAATTATATTGATTGGATGCATCTTCTTTCATCAACGTATTGGTTAATCTAAAACCAATACTTTTTGAAGGCATATTGCTTGCGGGCTCTGTAAATGAAAATAGTTCTTGGGTAAAACCTAGATGAAAATTAAAAACGCAGAAAAGTAAAGTAAGTACACGCTTCATCAATTGCTCTCGTTTTAATGAATAAACATGAAAAAATAAATTGCGAACCAAATGAACGCAATTTGTTTATTACTAAATAAAGCTAATTAATATTCATCTTCATTAAAAAAGAAATCTTCTTGGCTAGGATAATCAGGCCAGATATCTTCAAGGCCTTCATAAATTTCGCCTTCGTCTTCTAATTCCTGAAGGTTTTCAATTACCTCAATTGGTGCGCCACTGCGGATGCTATAATCAATTAATTCATCTTTGGTAGCAGGCCAAGGAGCGTCTTCTAAATGTGATGCTAATTCTAATGTCCAGAACATTTTTTAAATGGTTTATTTTGCAAATGTAGACGTTAAGATTAAATTACCAAATGTCTTTTTACCAAGTGCAGAAAATATTTTTATTTATTAACATTCTAAAACCATAATTGGTTAATTTTAATTTATGCTAATAGCAAAGGGAATTACGAAAAATTATGGAACACTTCAGGTTTTAAAAGGAGTGGACATTGAAGTGAAGGCTGCAGAAATTGTGAGCATTACAGGGGCGTCTGGTGCCGGGAAAAGCACGCTGCTACACATTTTGGGCACGTTAGACAATGCAGATGCAGGATTAATCACCATGAATAATGAAAACATTTCTGCTTTAAAAGGGAAGAAGCTAGCCAATTTTAGAAATAAAAATATTGGTTTTATTTTTCAATTTCATCATCTTTTACCGGAGTTTACCGCCATTGAAAATGTTTGTATTCCCGCTTGGATTGGGGGAAAAAATCGTGGCGTAACCGAGAAAAAAGCCAAAGAATTGCTCGATCAGTTGGGGCTTTCTCACCGATTTGGGAATAAACCCTCCGAGTTATCGGGTGGCGAGCAGCAAAGGGTTGCTGTTGCAAGGGCATTAATAAACAACCCTTCAATCATAATGGCAGATGAACCAACGGGCAATTTAGATTCTGCCAATGCGTACGAACTTCATCAACTATTTATAAAACTGCGCGATTTATACGGACAAACGTTTTTGATTGTTACCCATAATGATGCTCTTGCTAAATTAAGCGATAGAATTATTCAAATGAAAGATGGTAGAATTTTGAGTGAAGTTTAATTACTCAACAAACTATTAATCACAGCTGATACTTTTTCCGCATTTGGCAACATGGCTTTTTCGAGTACCACATTCATGGGAACTGCAGGCAAATTCAAAGCGCCCAATACTTCTACTGGTGCATCTAAATATCTAAAACAAGCTTTTGAAATTCGACCAGCTAGAGCTTCTGAAAAAGAATTGTTTTGTTGTTCTTCAGTTAATATCAAGCATTTGCCATGACGTTTTACGGTGTCAAATACTAGAGCTTCGTCTAAAGGGAACAACGTTCTTAAGTCGATGATTTCAACTTTTCCTTCGAAGTTTTTAGATGCTGCTTTAGCCCAATAAACCCCCATACCATAAGTAATGATGCAACAAGAATTTCCTTCTTCAACATTATTTTCATTGGCTTGCAAAACAACATTGCCTTTACCTAAAGGGATGATATAATCTTTATCGGGTTCGGTCATTTTTGCATCTTCAGTACCAGGAACTTTACTCCAATATAACCCTTTGTGTTCAAGTATTACAACCGGATTAGGATCTAAGAAAGCCGCTTTTAAAAGTCCTTTCATATCCGCTGCATTTGAAGGATAAACCACTTTTATTCCTTTAATGGTAAGCAAGGTGCTTTCTACACTACCACTGTGGTAAGGGCCGCCACCACCATAAGCACCAATGGGCACACGGATTAACGTTTGAACCGGAAATTTGCCACAACTTAAATAACAACTTTTAGAAATTTCGGTTACCAATTGATTGAGTCCTGGATAAATATAATCTGCAAATTGAACCTCTACAATTGGCTTAGCACCAACCGCGCTCATGCCTACCGTAGAACCAATAATATAAGCTTCTTGAATGGCAGTATTGAAGACACGATGATCGCCAAATTGTTCGGCTAGTGTTGCCGCTTCTCTGAAAACCCCGCCCAATCTGCGTCCTACATCCTGTCCATACAAAATCGCTTCAGGGTAAGTTTCCATAATTTCCCTGATGGCAAATAGGGCAGCGTCTACCATTAAGATTTTTTCATTTTGAATGGGCGCTCTATTTCCTTTTTCTTCGGTGATTGGTGTTGGTACAAAAACAAAATTTTCTACTTCCTCAGGAGAAGGATCAGGTGCATTGGTTGCTTCGGAAAAATCTGACTTTACCTTTTCATTTGCTTCAGTTTCTATTTTTAAAAGTTCAGCTTCAGAAATGCCATTCTCTAATAAATATTTTTTTAAAATCGGAAGCGGGTCAGATTCGTAGGATTTCGCAAGTTCTTCCTCATTTCTATAAAACTCTTTTCTTACGCCACTCGTGTGATGCCCTAATAACGGCACTTTAGCGTGTACAAGCCATGGAACACAATTGGAGCGTACATCATCTATTACCATTTGCATGGTTTCATATGATTCGATAAAATTTGTGCCGTCAATACTGATTCTATTGATGCCTTTAAATCCTTCTATAAATTCGAATGCGTTTGTGGTACGCGCTTCTTTTGAAGTTACACTGATTCCCCAGTCATTATCTTGAACCAAATAAATAATGGGCAATTGATGTAATGCGGCAAATTGAAATGCTTCACTTACTTCACCTTCTGTTACAGACGCATCTCCCAATGAACAAACTACAATTGGAGACGTGTTTTCTTTTATTAAATTGCTTTTTATGCATTGTAAATATTTCAGCCCTTGAGCCACACCCGTTGTTGGAATGGCTTGCATTCCAGTTGCACTGCTTTGATGAATAATGGTTGGTTTATCGCTTCCTCTATAATTGGGGTGATTGTAATATTCTCTACCGCCAGTAAATATATCATTTCCTTTAGCCAACAATTGAAGCATTAATTCGTAAGGTCTAAATCCTAATCCTAGCATAATGCTCTCGTCGCGGTAATATGGACTTACATAATCACAAGGGTTTAAATTAAATGCAGTTGCCAATTGAATCGCTTCGTGACCTCTTGAGGTGCTATGTACGTATTTGCAAATTGTACGATTGGCTTCATAAGTTTCTGCCATTACTTTAGCAGTACACATCAGGGTATAAGCCCTTAATAAAATGTCGTTTTGAATTGGCATGCTGCAAGTTATAAAAAAAGCCAAACTGAAATTTGGCTTTGGGTAATTATTTTATTGTTGATTGAAATGAAAAAATTATTTCATTTTAAAAGTTTCCAAAAACTTAGTAGTGAAATTTCCTTTTCTGAAATCTTCATTTTGCATTAATTGTAAATGAAAAGGAATTGTTGTTTTTACACCTTCTATTACATATTCGCTTAACGCTCTATGCATCGTATCAATAGCTTCTTCACGTGTTTGCGCAACAGCGATTAATTTAGCGATCATGCTATCATAATATGGTGGAATAACATAACCAGCATAAACATGACTATCCACACGTACGCCATGTCCTCCTGGTGTGTGTAATACGGTTATTTTGCCTGGACTTGGTCTGAAATCGTTATGGGGATCTTCTGCATTAATACGGCATTCGATTGCGTGCATCACTGGGTAATAATTTTTACCTGTAATTTTTTCGCCAGCTGCAATTTTAATTTGCTCTTTAATTAAATCGTAGTTGATTACTTCTTCTGTAACGCAATGTTCAACTTGGATACGCGTGTTCATTTCCATGAAATAGAAATTACGGTGTTTATCTACCAAGAATTCGATTGTACCAACACTTTCGTAATTGATGGCTTTTGCCGCTTTGATGGCAGCATTTCCCATTCTTTCTCTTAATTCATCAGTCATAAATGGTGAAGGAGATTCTTCAACCAATTTTTGATGACGGCGCTGAATAGAACAATCTCTTTCACTTAAGTGACAAACATTTCCGTATTGATCTCCTGCAATTTGAATTTCAATATGACGAGGTTCTTCTACGAATTTCTCCATATAGATTCCATCATTTTTGAAAGAAGCAGCAGCTTCTGCTTTTGCGGTTTCAAACGCTTTTTCAATTTCGCTTTCTTGAAATACTACACGCATTCCTTTTCCACCGCCACCAGCAGTTGCTTTCAATATTACTGGGTATCCAATTTCTTTAGCTGATCGCATTGCATGATCAACACTTTCCAACAATCCTTCTACACCAGGTACAACCGGAACACCGGCTTTAATCATCGTTTCTTTAGCCGTTACTTTGTCACCCATAGAATTAATCATTTCAGGTGTTGGTCCGATGAATTTAATTCCATGATCTGCACAAATTTTTGCAAACTTGCTGTTCTCCGCCAAAAAGCCATAACCCGGATGAATGGCATCCGCATTGGTAATTTCGGCAGCAGCCATGATATGTGGAATATTCAAGTAACTATCCGCACTAGATGGTTTTCCAATACAAACGGCTTCGTCTGCAAATTTTACATGCAAACTATCTTTATCCGCTGTAGAATAAACCGCTACTGTTTTAATGCCCATTTCTCTGCAGGTTCTGATTACACGTAGGGCAATCTCACCTCGGTTGGCAATTAATATTTTTTTAAACATAAATTAGTAATTGTTGATTCGAAAAAAAATGAAATAATCAAGAAAAATACAAGTTTTGCTTGTTTTTAATTGTAAAAAACGGCTTAATTAAGCTGGATCAACCAAAAATAAGGGTTGGTCGTATTCTACCGGACTTGCATCATCAACCAAAACTTTTACAATTGTTCCTTTTACTTCACTTTCGATTTCGTTAAACAACTTCATTGCTTCGATAATGCAAAGCACTTTTCCTGGTTTGATTTCGTCACCAACGTTAGCAAAAATTGGTTTACCCGGTCCAGCTTGACGATAAAACGTACCAATCATCGGACTTTTTACGGTGATTAAATTATCAGTTTTTGGAGCAGCCGCTACTGGAGTACTTGGCGCTGCAGGTGCAGATGCTTGTGGTGTAGATGGAGCAGGCGCATAAGTTGGTTGCGCAGAAGCAATAATGTTTTGAACAGGATCGCTTTTTTGTTTGATAGTAATTTTTTTGCCATCTTCTTCAATTGTGATTTCGCCAATTGATGTTTTGTTGATTAATTTAACCAACTCTTGAATTTGCTTAATGTCCATGTGATTAGTTTGAAAATGAATTAATTGTTATCAAATTGAGTGGCGAAGATAATGATAAGTTGCATAAACCGCACAAATTTAAAATTATCATTTTTGCTTAAAAAGCACTAAAAATTGGGGAAAACGAATCAAAATCAAGTCGAAAGTGCTAAAAAACGCTAAAAAATGGGGAAAAATAAAAAAGACCAGAGATGTGTATCTGGTCTTTTTATAGTAATGTATTGTATATATTATTTCACACGCTCAACGTACTCTCCAGTTTTGGTGTTGATGCGAATCAATTCTCCTTCATTTACAAATAATGGAACGTTTACGGTTGCCCCTGTTTCTACCGTAGCAGGCTTCAATGTTCTTGTAGCCGTATCTCCTTTCATTCCTGGTTCGCTATAAGTTACCAACAAAACTATTTTGTCTGGCAATTCAACACCCATTGGTAAATCAGTTTCACCATTGATTAAAATAGATACTTCTTGGCCGTCTTTTAAAAAACCTGGTGCATCAATCATAGATTCAGGTACAGTTACTTGTTCAAAAGTTTCGCCGTCCATGAAACTATATCCTGTATCATCTTTGTATAAATATTGATATGCTTTTTTCTCTACACGAACTGGGAAAATTGTTTCACCACTATTCCATGTTACTTCAATTGTTCTTGCATTATCTACACCTTTTAATTTAGCCCAAACTTTCGCTGCTGCACGAGCAGTTTTGTTCTGACCAAACTCAATCACCGTGTATAAATTGTTGTCAATTTTTAAAATTAACCCTGAGCGCATGTCTGCTGTTGTTGCCATAAAATTATTTTATTGTAATTTTTAATTTCCACAAAAGTAACAATACTATTCAAAAAATGGAAAAATTATAAATTGGCTAACAAATTAATCTTTTGGTTTTTTTTGTTTTGCAGTAAATTCGCACCAATTTTATACCTCGTCAACAAAAAATTATTTTTTATTAATAACCCTAAAATCTAGGTTTTAAAACTAAAAAAGATCAAAACATGAAAAAGTCAATTGTAATTATGCTTTTGCTTTCTATTGGAACTGCTGTTTTTGCACAAAAAAAAGTAGTCAAAAAAGCCACACCTAAAAAATCAACCACAGTTGTAAAAAAAGCAGTTGTGCCTGCAGTACCTCAGGTAGATAAAAAAATTGCTACAATTCCAACCTTTGTTTTGGATAATGTTGTAGACAGTACTGCTTTTACAGATGCTAATTTGGACAAGACTAAAAAAACCATTTTTATTTATTATGGTCCTGATTGTGGGCATTGCGTTCAATTTGCAAGAAAAATGATGGATAGCATTTCAATGTTCAAAAACACCCAAATAGTAATGATGTCGTCTGTTGATTTCCAAAGAATTAAAACCTTTTACTACGACAATAAAATGTATGATGTTCCATTTATTACAATGGGTAGAGATCCAAAGTATGCATTTGTGAGCTTATTTGACATTCGTCAATTTCCATCTGCTTATTTGTACGATGAAAAAGGGAAGTTTTTAAAAAGTTATTCAAGTGAGGTTGCCATCAAAGACTTAATCAATTATTAAAAAAGCGTAAAAATAATTTTAAGATATTTTCTTTAACATCATAGATTAAATATCATTAAGATTAACTTTGCCCCGAAATTTCATCCCAACCAAAAAAATATAAATTATGAAAGTAACTGTAGTAGGTGCTGGAGCTGTAGGAGCTACTTGTGCCGATAACATTGCACGTCGTGAATTATGCGACGAGTTAGTAATCCTCGACATCAAAGAAGGCGTTGCAGAAGGAAAAGCAATGGATTTGATGCAAACCGCACAATTAGAAGGTTTTGATACAAAAATCACGGGTAGCACAAATGACTATTCAAAAACTGCCGGAAGTACAGTTGCTGTAATCACTTCAGGTATTCCTCGTAAACCAGGAATGACACGTGAAGAGTTAATTGGCATCAACGCAGGGATTGTGAAATCAGTTACTGAAAATTTGTTGAAATATTCTCCAGAAGTTATTATTGTGGTAATCAGTAATCCAATGGATACCATGACCTATTTAGCATTAAAATCTAGCGGTATTCCAAAAAATAGAATTATTGGAATGGGCGGTATTTTGGATAGTGCTCGATTCCGTTTTTATTTGAGTCAAGCGATGCATTGTTCACCCAACGATTTACAAGCAACAGTTGTAGGCGGACATGGAGATACTACAATGATTCCTTTAACGCGTTTGGCTACTTATTGTGGCACTCCGGTTTCAAATTATTTAGATGAAGCAACTTTAGCAAAAGTAGCTGCAGATACAATGGTTGGCGGTGCTACATTAACTGGATTATTGGGTACTTCAGCATGGTATGCTCCAGGATCTGCTGGGGCAACTTTAGTAGAAGCGATTATCCGTGATGAGAAGAAAATGATGCCATGTTGCGTTGCGTTAGATGGGGAATATGGTTTAAGCGACATCTGCTTAGGTGTTCCTGTAATCATCGGAAGAAATGGTTGGGAATCTATAGTTGATTACAAATTAAATGAAACAGAAATGGCAGCAATGCACAAAAGCGCAGAAGCGGTTAAAAGTATGAACAGTGTTTTAGCAACACTTTCTATATAATTTCAAAAAATAAAAATATCCAAACCGTCTCCAAACAAGGAGGCGGTTTTTTATTTTATTCTATTAATTTCGTGAGTAAATCATTAATTCAAAATGAAAAACGAACAATCATACAATATTCCATTGAAATATAGAAAAATGGAAAATTTGCATATCGTATTTTGGTTGTTTAAAGATTTATCCTGGTGTTTGATTTGGAAACCTTTAGGCATTGCAATGATTTTGCCAACATTATTTATTTCAATTGTAATTGCTTGGCAAAATCGTGGTTTTGTGAGTGAATTATGCCATAATCTTGCGATTATATTTTGGATTACAGCAAATAGTTATTGGATGATTTCTGATTTTTTTTCTTTTGATAGGCATGTGTTGTTTGGTATTTTTACCTACAAGCATTTGGCTTTAATTCCGTTTATATTAGGCATACTTTTATTGGCCTTTTATTATATAATTTGGAAACCCAGATATAAAGATGAATTAGAAACTATGTAAAATGGCAAAAATCAAGCCTTTACTTTGACTTATATTTGCATACAATTTTAAAATTACCATTCAAATTAAAAAATATGTTCAGAACGCATACCTGTGGAGAATTAAACATTAAAGATGTAAACAAAAATATATCCTTAGCGGGTTGGGTACAAACCATTCGCAAATTTGGCAGCATTACTTTTGTAGATTTAAGAGATAGATATGGAGTTACACAATTGTTGTTTTCTGAATCTTTAAATGAAAAATTAGAAGCCCATCCATTGGGTAGAGAGTATGTGCTTCAAGTTTCAGGCGTAGTGAATGAAAGAAGCAGCAAGAATCCAAATATGTCTACAGGAGAAATTGAAATTACTGTTTCGGATTTTACCATTCTTAATAAGTCAGTAACACCGCCATTTACCATTCAAGATGATACCGATGGTGGAGATGAACTTAGAATGAAATACCGTTTTTTAGATTTAAGAAGACAAGCCGTAAAAAAGAATCTAGAACTTAGATATGCAGTTGGCAGAAGCACACGTAATTTTTTACATGAGCAACAATTCATGGATATTGAAACGCCTTTTTTAATCAAATCAACACCAGAAGGAGCGCGTGATTTTGTGGTGCCAAGCAGAATGAATGCTGGGCAATTTTATGCACTTCCTCAATCGCCACAAACCTTCAAACAATTGTTGATGGTGAGTGGTTATGACCGCTACTATCAAATTGTAAAATGTTTTAGAGATGAAGATTTACGTGCAGATCGTCAGCCAGAATTTACACAGATAGATTGCGAAATGTCGTTTGTAGAGCAAGAAGACATTTTAAATATGTTTGAAAATTTAATCAAAAGAATTTTTAAAGATGTAAAAAACATAGACTATACATATGCGGTAGAAAGAATGACTTGGGAAGAAGCGATGTGGAATTTTGGAAATGATAAGCCAGACATTCGTTTCGATATGAAATTGTGTAACCTTAAATTTCCGTCACATACTTTTCCAACAAAAACAGATATTTCTTCATTAATCAGTGGAGTTGATTTTAAAGTTTTTGATGAGTCAGAAACAGTTATTGCTTTAGCAGCTCCTGGATGTAGTGAATATACACGCAAGCAAACCGATGAACTAACGGAATGGGTTAAACGTCCTCAGATTGGCATGAAAGGTTTGGTGTACATCAAATGTAATCTTGATGGAACATTTAAAAGCAGCGTAGATAAGTTTTATTCGGAAGAGAAATTAAAAGCCATTGCCGAAGCCACAAAAGCTCAGGTGGGCGACATGATTTTTATAGTTGCAGGTGCTGAAGAAAGAACGCGAAAAGCGGCTAGTGAATTGCGTTTGCATTTGGCACAACAATTGGGAAAGCGTAACCCAGAAGTATTTAAATTATTGTGGGTGCTTGATTTCCCATTGTTTGAATATGCAGAAGACGACAATCGTTGGGTAGCTCGCCATCATCCATTTACATCGCCAAAGCCTTCTGATATTGATACCATGATTAACAACAATCCGGTAATCGATAATCCATCAGAATATTTGAAACATCCATATGCCAATATCAAAGCCAATGCTTATGATATGGTGTTAAACGGAAATGAAATTGGTGGAGGTAGTATTCGGATTTTTCAAAAAGAATTGCAACAAAAAATGTTTGCAGCGTTAGGTATGGATGAACATGAGCAGCAACATAAATTTGGATTTTTATTAGGCGCTTTTGAATATGGTGCTCCGCCTCATGGTGGTATTGCATTTGGTTTTGACAGACTTTGCTCTATTTTAGGTGGTAGTGAAAGCATTAGAGATTTTATTGCGTTTCCTAAAAATAACAGCGGCAGAGATGTAATGATTGATGCACCATCAACGATTGATGATAAACAATTTGATGAGCTTCAAATTAAGCTTGATTTAAAAGATTAATTAAAAGTCATGCATCGTCCACCTTTAGCTGAAAGACTTCGCCCTCAAAATCTAGACGATTTGGTTGGGCAAGAACACCTCACGGGTAAAGGAAGTATTTTAAGGTCTGCAATTGAAAATGGTAAAATCCCCTCTATCATTTTATGGGGTCCTCCAGGCGTTGGGAAAACAACTATCGCAGGAATAATTGCCAATACTTTACAACAGCCATTTTTTACGTTAAGTGCCATTTCTGCTGGAGTAAAAGATATTCGAGAAATCATAGACATTGCCAAAACAAAGAATGGTGCTATTTTATTTATAGATGAAATTCATCGATTCAATAAAGGACAGCAAGATGCTTTGTTGGGTGCTGTAGAAAAAGGCATCATCACTTTAATTGGTGCCACGACCGAAAACCCTTCATTCGAGGTGAATAGTGCGTTGTTGAGCAGAAGTCAGGTGTATGTATTGAAAGCCTTGTCTGAAAAGGATTTGAATGCATTATTGAACATTGCACTACAAAAAGATGAAACACTTTCTTCAAAGAAAATAGTTTTAAAAGAAACGGAATCATTGATTCGATTATCTGGTGGAGATGCAAGAAAACTTTTGAACTTATTTGAATTGGTTTGTGATCAAGTGGGTTTGAATGGTGTAATTACTGATGAGTTGGTGATGGAAATTGCGCAACAAAAAATTGCGTTGTACGATAAAAAAGGGGAGCAACATTACGATATCATTTCGGCATTTATAAAAAGTATGCGCGGCAGTGATCCAAATGCAGCGGTGTATTGGTTGGCGCGTATGATTGAGGGTGGAGAAGATGTGAAATTTATAGCCAGAAGAATGATGATATTTGCGAGTGAAGATATTGGAAACGCAAACCCCAATGCTTTATTATTGGCCAATACTACCTTTCAATCAGTGAATGTTATTGGTTATCCAGAAAGCAGAATTATACTTTCTCAATGCGCGGTATATTTAGCCACATCTGTAAAAAGTAATGCTTCGTATTTGGCAATAAACGAGGCTTTAGCAATGGTGCGAAAAACGGGCGATTTGCCTGTGCCCCTTCATCTTAGAAATGCCCCAACCAAAATGATGAAGCAAATGGATTATGGGAAAGACTATCAATATGCACATCAATTTGAAAACAATTTTGTGCTTCACGAATTTTTACCTGAAGCCATTTCCGGAACAAGATTTTATTCGCCACAAAAAAATGCCAGAGAAGAAGAAATTCGCCAATTTTTAAAATCACGTTGGAAAAAAATTTATGGCTATTAAATAAAATTTATGCATTCATTAAACTGGACATACAAACATTTTAATTCATTAACTACACAAGAATTATATACCATTCTTTCGCTTAGAAGTGAGGTATTTGTGGTGGAACAAAATTGTGTCTATTTAGATACCGACAATAAAGACATAGATGCTTGGCATTTGTGCGGTTGGCAAGATGATGTATTGGTTGCTTATGTGCGCATACTAACGCCAGGTGTTTCTTATGAAGAAGCCAGTATCGGTAGAGTACTTACCAATCCTACATTTCGTAAAAATGGTTATGGAGTTGAATTGATGAGAGTAGCTATCGAAAAGACTTTAAAACAATATGGTGTGCAAAAAATAAAAATAGGCGCACAATTGTACCTACTGAATTTTTATAGCAATTTGGGTTTTGAACAAACTAGCGAAGTATATATGGAAGATGGTATTCCACACATTGAAATGCTATTTGATAAAGAAAAATCTTGATCAAAAAAGCTTACATCAATTCCGCTTTTACATATTTTGCAGTAATGCTTTCTTTTACAGAAACCATTTTTTCGGGGGTGCCTTCATACAAAACTTTTCCGCCTCCATTGCCGCCTTCAGGTCCAATATCGATGATGTGGTCGGCTACTTTTATCATATCCAGATTGTGCTCAATAACCAAAACGGTATTGCCTCTGTCTACTAATTTTTGTAGAACATCAATCAACAATCCAATATCTTGAAAATGAAGTCCAGTGCTGGGTTCATCTAAAATGTAAAACGTTTTACCCGTATCTCTTTTGCCCAATTCGGTAGCAAGTTTCACCCGTTGTGCTTCGCCACCACTTAAAGTAACCGCACTTTGTCCGAGTGTGATATAGCCTAGTCCTACATCTTGTAATACTTTTACTTTTCGGTAGATATACGGAACCGCGGAGAAAAATTCTACCGCTTCTTCAACAGTCATGTTTAAAACATCACTAATTGATTTTCCTTTGTAACGAATTTCAAGGGTTTCGCGATTATATCTTTTGCCATTACACTTTTCGCAATGCACCATCACATCAGGTAAGAAATTCATTTCGATTACACGCATCCCACCACCTTCGCAGGTTTCGCATCTGCCACTTTTTACATTAAAAGAAAAACGACCTGCTTGATAACCCCTGATTTTTGCTTCGGGTACAGATGCAAATAATGTTCTGATATCCGTAAAGAATCCACAGTAAGTTGCAGGATTGCTTCTTGGTGTTCTTCCAATTGGACTCTGATCTATTTCTATTACTTTGTCAATATGCTCCAAACCCTTTACTGACTTATATTTCAGCGGCGCTGTTTTTGAATTATAACAATATTGATTTAAAATGGGATAAAGTGTTTCGTTGATTAACGTTGATTTCCCACTGCCACTAACACCTGTAACGAAAATTAATTTACCTAAAGGAAAAGACACCGAAATATTTTTTAAGTTATTTCCACTGGCGCCATTAACTATGATTGTATTTCCATTTCCTTTTCTTCTATCAATTGGGACTGCAATTTTTTTTGTTCCATTTAAATACTGCGCTGTATCAGAATTGCTGTTAATCACATCTTGAGGTGTTCCTTGTGCTACAATTTTACCTCCATGTATTCCTGCTTTCGGTCCAATATCCACCAAATAATCAGCAGCAAGCATAATGTCTTTATCGTGTTCAACCACTAAAACGGAATTGCCGATATCTCTTAAATTACAAAGCGCATTTATTAATCTTTGATTATCGCGTTGATGCAAACCAATACTAGGTTCATCCAAAACATAAGTGATTCCTTGTAACTGAGAACCAATCTGGGTTGCCAAACGAATTCTTTGATATTCGCCACCGCTTAAACTTTTTGACGGACGGTTTAAGGTGAGATATGTTAATCCTACATTCAACAAAAATTGCAGACGTTCTCTAATTTCTTTAAGCACATCTTTTGCAATTTCATTTTGTTTTTTGGATAGTCTTTTTTCGATATCAGCAAACCATTCACTTAACACATCTAAGTCCATATCGCTCAGTTCTGCAATATTTTTACCATCAACTTTAAACCATAAACTTTCTTTTTTAAGTCTAGTGCCTTCACAGGTTTCGCATGGTTTTAAAATCATGAATTTTTCTGCCCAATCCCTAACCGCTTCAGAAGTATTTGTAGAGGAAAACCATCGCTTAATCATATTTACCGCACCTTCATATTCATCTGGATAATAGAATGAAGTTTTCTCACTGAAATTAGCCGCATCATTTAAATCTTCTTCATTTTGAATGTCTTCCATTCCATACAACAGTAAATTCAGTGCTTTTTTTGGTAATGATTGAATGGGCTTATCTAAACTGAATTTGTATTTTTTTGCCAATTGTTGTACTTGCTTAAAAGAAGTCACATCTCTTGCTTCTCCAATTGGAACGATTCCACCTTCGTTTACTGTTTTTGTATCATCAGGAATGATGGCTTCCATGTTGATTTGATACACATTTCCCAGTCCTTTACAAACAGGGCAAGCGCCATAAGGCGAGTTGAAAGAAAATGCATTGGGCGAAGGCTCTTCATAAGAAACGCCTGTATCTAAACACATCAATTGCTTGCTATATTGCGTAACTGTGTTTTGATCATTAACCAATAAAAACAAAAGATCTTTACCGAGTTGAAGTGTTTTTTGAACACTCTGACTCAATCTAAGTTTCATATCATCAGAAACTTGTAATCTATCCACCACTACTTCAATATCGTGAATTTTATATCTGTCCACTTGCATTTTGGGTGTCAGGTCCATTACTTCACCATCAACACGAACTTTTAGAAAACCTTTTTTACGAATGTCTTCAAAGAGTTCGCGGTAATGACCTTTCCTACCTCTCACTAAAGGAGCGAGTAAGCTGATTTTTTTATTATTGAATTTCTCAAATATCGATTGTACAATTTCTTCTTCACTAAACTTAACCATCTTTTTGCCTGTATTAAAACTGTACGCATCGCTGGCTCTTGCAAAAAGCAATCTTAAGAAATCATATATTTCTGTGATGGTACCAACGCTACTTCTGGGATTTTTGTTGGTTGTTTTTTGCTCGATAGAAATTACTGGAGAAAGGCCAGTTATTTTATCTACATCTGGACGTTCCATATCGCCAACAAACTGACGTGCGTAGGCCGAAAAACTTTCCATGTATCGACGTTGTCCTTCGTTGTAAATGGTGTCGAATGCTAACGATGATTTACCACTGCCACTAACCCCTGTAAAAACAACCAATTTGTTTTTGGGCAATCTTATATCGATGTTTTTTAAATTATGTTCACGTGCACCAATTACTTCAATAAATGTATAAGAAGCGTTTTTTATAACTGGGGTAGATTTTTTAGTAGCCATAATGAAATTAATCCACCAAAGTTACGGGGAATATAATTTGAAAAAATCCAAACAATTTTATCATCAGATCGTTTAATATTAAAACGTGAAACTATTGTATGCTCTTTTGACCCAAAGTTTCAAAGTGCTAAAATTCATAATTTCAAAATCAGGCAATTAATCAATAATTCATCTTAACAAATACAATTATTATATTTGCGCCTATTAAAATCTATTTATGAAATATCTTTTTATTTCTGTTTTGTTTTTCTTACAAATATTTAATGCAAAATCTCAAGATACAGACCAATGTGTTCACAAATGTAGTCGTGTAGTTAGTGATTTTTCAACAAGTCGAGTTAGTTATTATCAAGAAACATCAATGAGTAAATATGATGTAAAATATTTGAAATTAGACATTGCTGCTCAACCAGGGAGTAGGGCTATTTCTGGCAATGCGCTTACCGTTGCTCAAATTGTTTCTCCACTTGATACTTTTATCACAGAGTTACGTTCAAATATGATTGTAGACTCAATTAAAGTGAATAATATTATTGTTGGTTTCTATCAATCATCGGATCATGTATTTATTCCGTTGAGTACGACTCAAACAGTTGGCGCTTCAATTTCGGTGTTGATTTTTTACCGTGGCACATCAAATAATTTAGGTGTTTATGCAGGTACAAGCAATGGATTAACATATGTGGCTACATTGTCTGAAAGTTATCAAGCTAGGGAGTGGTTTCCTTGTAAACAAATTTTATCTGATAAAATTGATTCTACAGAAATATGGGTAACCACGAGCAATGTAAATAAAGTGGGTTCAAACGGATTATTACAAGGAGTGGATGTTTTACCAGCAAGCAAAGTTCGTTATCGTTGGAAAACCAATTACCCAATGAATTATTATTTGCCAAGTATTGCTGTTGGAAATTATCAAGAGTATTTAAATTATGCTAAGCCAGCGGCAATGGCGCCGGATTCTCTTTTGATTCAACATTATATTGTAAATACACCAACCTATTTAACTTCAGTAAAAACGAATCTCGATAAAACACCAAGGTTTGTAGAAAAGATGAGTGAGCTTTTTGGTTTATATCCATTTAAGCATGAAAAATATGGCCATGCGATGGCAAATATTGGTGGAGGTATGGAGCATCAAACCATGTCTACAATGGCAAATTTTGGAACTTCATTGATTGCGCATGAATTGGGTCATCAATGGTTTGGTGATTATGTGACTTGTGCAACCTGGAACGATATTTGGCTGAATGAAGGTTTTGCC
Source organism: Chitinophagaceae bacterium (assembly GCA_027489035.1). Classification (GTDB taxonomy): domain Bacteria; phylum Bacteroidota; class Bacteroidia; order Chitinophagales; family Chitinophagaceae; genus Ferruginibacter. The sequence continues at coordinate 52,653 of JAIYAN010000021.1, read as the reverse complement.
ACCTATTCAGAACAATTGATGATGGAAAAATTGCCTACTTTATTTACAACCTCAGCAACAACAAATATGTTGAATTTACACAACAGTGTTATGTCTGCAACTAACGGTAGCGTATATGTGCCAGACGCTTCACTGTTTGACGAAAATAGAATATTTAGTTCAAGATTAAGTTATAATAAAGGCGCAACAACTGTACATAATTTAAGATTTGAAATGCGAAGTGATACATTGTTTTTCAACACGTTGAAAAATTTCCAACAACAATATCAAAACAATGTTGCGACAACAAGTAATTTTAAAACAATAGCAGAAAATACGAGTGGAAAAAATTTGACTGATTTTTTTAATCAATGGATTTATGGCGAAGGATATCCAACATACAACATTACTTATTACAGACCTAATAATGATTCGATATTGATTTTGGTAAACGAAACCGTAAGCGCACCAACTGTTACACCGTTTTTTAAAGGGTTATTAGAATTGAAAATTACTTCTTTGCAAGGTGATACAACTGTTTTAGTAAATGTAACGGGCAATAATCAAGTGTTTAAAATTGGGTATAATAAAACGCCAACTGGAATAGTAATAGATCCTAACAATTGGATTGTAAATAAAACCGGAACAGTAACTAGTGGAGTTGTTTTACCTGTGAGATTGATATCATTTACAGGAACTGCAACTGCAGACTGCATGATGAATTTAAATTGGAAAACAGCGGATGAATTTAATGTGGTAAGGTATGAAATTGAAGTAAGTAGCAATGGAATGAATTTTGCTAAAATTGGCGAACAAATTGCATTAAGAAACGCAACAAACGATTATACATTTGTTACACCTGATAACGTTCGTGCATACAGCTATTTTAGAATAAAAATTGTAGAATCAGATGGTAGTTACAGCTATACCTCAACAGTAAATTTGGAAACAAAATGTCCTTTAGAATTTGGTGTAATATACAGTCCGGTTCCGTTTCAGGACAATTTAAATATTCGCGTGCAATTGGGGATTTCTACAGAAGTGGTTATTGTATTAGCCAATAGTGTAGGACAAATCATCAAAAAAGAAAAACGTTCATTAGCAAGAGGAATTAACAACATCAATTGGTCAAATATGAATCAATTGGCTGCTGGAACGTACATCATTTCTGTAACTGACCAATTTGGAAATAAATCAGTAAAAAAATTGGTAAAAAATTAATTAGCTTTAAAAAGAATTTATAATTAAAAACGAGGATTAATGCAAATTGAAGTTTTAAAATCGAAGGTTCATCGTGCTGTTATTACGGAAGCGAATTTAAATTATGTTGGTAGCTTAACATTGGATGAAGATTTAATGGATGCAGCCAACATGATTGAGTATGAAAAAATACACATAGTAAATGTAAATAATGGCGAACGATTAGAAACCTATCTAATAAAAGGCCCTCGTGGCAGTGGAGTGGCATGTTTGAATGGAGCTGCAGCAAGGCGTGGAGAACCAGGCGATGTGATTATTGTGATTTCTTATGCCATCATGGATTTTGAAAAAGCTAAAACGCACAAGCCAACAATTGTTTTCCCTAAAGAAGGAAACCTGCTATAAAGCAATTATAAAAAATTTGCTTTATTTTTCAATAAAAGTTAAAACATTTCAAATGAATAAAATCATTGTCGTAGTTTTTTTTATGATTGTTTCTGTTGCAGCAATTGCGCAGAAATCTACATTGTATAATCCAGAGGCGAATGCGAAAATGGACATTGAAAATGCATTGAAAAAAGCAAAGGCAGAACATAAATTTATATTGCTACAAGGCGGCGGAAATTGGTGCCCTTGGTGTATTGAGTTTCACAGATTTTGTTCAGCAGACAAACAAATCGATTCAATCATAAACGCAAATTTTGTTTGGTATCATTTGAATTATAGCAAGGAAAATAAAAACGAAGATTTGTTTAAAAAATACGATTATCCTCAAAGATTTGGGTTCCCAATTTTTATTATTTTAAATGAAAATGGGGAGCGCATTCATACTCAAAATTCGGAATACTTGGAGGATGGTAAAAAAAGCTACGACAAGAAAAAAGTAATTTCATTTTTACAAAACTGGTCGCCAGCTGCATTAGATCCAACAAAATATTAATTGAAATTCTCGTTTTACTCCGGTGAATTTTCTAGTATTTGAACCTCATACAAGCCGTGAAATAAATAATATTTTTTCGTGTCTATTTCTAAGCATTTATAACGACTTCTTACTTTCGATTCTTTGATAAATTTACGGTTCCCTTTTATAACAAATTTTGTCCCAATTGGCAATTGTTCCACTAAGAAATGATTTTCTTTTTTAGCATCATAATTGCGTAATACACGAAGGAGTTGTTCATCACCGCAACTGCTTGCTGCAGGATTTTTCAATGTTTTATTTAAGGCAGATTCTATGTCGGTAGGAAAGATTTTCTTTTTTACAAATACAGATAAAATTTCTGAAAAAAAAGATTTCCATTCTATACCATGAGGCGAAACCCTGTTGCCATATTTTTCAAAAGTGTGTAAATGTGCTAGCTCGTGTAAGAGTGTTATCAGAAAACTAAACTTATTTAAATTCCCATTTACACTAATGCGGTGCGCTTTATCTTTAAACGCATGTCGGTAGTCGCCTAAAATAGATTGACGATGGCGTGTGATGGTTAAATGCACTTTATATCGATGCAATTCTTCCAATACTTCATCGCAACAATTATCGGGTAAATAAGCGGCTAATGCGTGAATCGGCACTTGCTTTTTAGACATGTCTATTTTTTATTAAGCTTCATTAAGGTAGTTACTTCTGCCATCAAATAAAACAAATAAAAACACAATCCCAAAAACATACTGCCTTTATCAAATTTGTAATCGTTGTAAATAACGTAAACAAAAACCGCTAATAATGAGCCAAACATTTTAATTAAAATTCCACCCATTACGCTTCTAATAAAAACATTGGGATTTTTATTTTTCATCGATTTGATTTGTAAAGCCAATGTGATTAAACTCAACAGAAGGAAAAATATATTCGACGCCCAAAGTAAAGCATTGTCAAAATGAAAACGACTTAAGGCAGATGTTTGAAAGAGAAAAATAATCGACCCCAAAATAAAAAAGACAAGAAATAGGAGGTATGATTTTTTTATAAAATTGAACATGGTTTATTTTTTTTTGCTGGTATCAATTACGATTTTTATGATGGTAGCAGCGATTAAAATTAATGGAAAAACCCAAGTGGCTAGAGGTGTATTGAACTTTAAATATTTATCTACCTGAATACCCCCAAATATACAAATCAGCAAACCGCCAATCAATTGAGCGGTTAGACTCAAATATTTCAATCCATTGTTTTTATTGTTCATCTTCTTCGTTTGAAACGGGCGTTATTGATGCTGTAATATTTTGGCCCATTACACATTTTCCATTAAAGATAACCGAGCTTTCCATTTGAAGTTTTCCTACATGTATATTGCCATTGATTATGGAGTTTCCCAACAAATTTAGTTGTCCTGTCATTTTGATATCGCCATTTATAGTACCCAATATATCGGCCTGATTTCCATTCAAATTACCTTCTATTGTACCTTGTTGGCCAATGATAATTTTTGCTTTGCAATTTATATTTCCAATAACTTTCCCATCGATTCGAATATCACCCACACTATCCATATCGCCTTTGATAATGGAATCGGCACTTATGATGCTAATTGATTGAAGATCTTGATTGGATTCTGATTTAGACTTTTGTTGAAACATAAGTAAAAAATTTATAGGTAATTAAAATAAAGGTTGGACAATATTAATCATCAATATTGTCCAATTTTGGCATTTTTAAGTTGTTGGTGTCTTTAATCACAATTTTCCCTTTTAATACATTCTCAATATTTTCATAATAAATATGCTGTTGATTTAAAGCTTTTTCCATTGAATCCGTTCTGGCTTTTAGCATTCTAAACTCTTTTACTTGCTTTACATTTCCATAACCTACTCCAGGTAAATAATATTTTAAGGGTGTGAAAATAATTAAAGAAGCTGTTAAGGCCACCAATACTACAAAAAGCATACTCATTGAAATATACACACTTAATCTTGTTAGTTTGAATTTGATCACTTCTTCGTAAGTGTCCTCATTCATTAACACCAATCTGTAATTGTTCTTCAATCGTTTTAACCTATTTGTAATATCTGACTGATCCATATCTTTAATTTATGCGCTAAAGTATAATCCCATTTAGTGTGTAAACATACAATTTCTAAGATAAAGTTGTTTTACTCTGTATAAAAAATCCGAATAATTTACGATGAAATTCAAATTTCTTAAATCTCAATCTATTTATTTTGTATTAATGGGGTGGAATTCAATTGTATTTTTCCGTTAAACTTTTGGGTTCAATCGTCTTTTTTTATTGCTGTAAGGCAAAAATTGCCGATATTTAACCGCATTAAATATTTTCAAATTCATGAATGGGAAGACTTACCATTATTTCTCAATAATATGTTTGTTTGTGATGATTTCTTTTTCTGGAATTGCACAACCAACTTGGACCTTTGACCCTTTTGGAAAAGAAAAAAAGCCAAAAGAATACGAGGAAAAAAAATTAGGATCAGAAAAAACGGCAGATAAAAAATTCACCAAACTTCGTCGCTTTATTCAAAATAATGTAACACACTATAATTACTATTTCAACGCAAACAATAAGATTAACACTGTACTTGAAGTAGCAAAAGCCGCTCAAAAAGATGATTATGCAAAGTTGCTGAGTTTTTATCCATACAGTTTAGACAACACATCGCAACAGGCAACAGAATTGGACTCGGTGATATATAAAGCTACAGCTGGAATATTATTGCATGATTTGAGAACGGATTGGGTTGATAACATGTATTTTTTAATAGGGAAAGCGTATTATTTCAGAAAAACCTTTGATACAGCATCTCTTACATTTCAATTTATAAATTATAATCTTTTTCCAAGAGCTAAAAATGAAGACGATAATCGTATTGTTGGTGCAAATAGTTCGGCAACTTTAACCAAATTATCAATTGCAGATAAGGAAAAGCGAAATATTTTTAAGCGCATATTTTCAAAACCCCCAAGTAGAAACGAGTCGTTGATTTGGTTGGCAAGAAATTATATTGATTCTGATCAATTTGGAGAATCAGCAGGATTGATTAACATACTTCAAGAAGATCCCAATTTGCCATTTAGATTAAAAGATGATTTAGACCAAGTGAATGCATATTGGTATTTTAAACAAGGGAATTATGATAGTGCTGCTGTATTTCTTGAAAAAGCTTTAACAAGTGCAGATAATAAAGCAGATCTAGCAAGATGGCAGTATTTGTTGGGGCAGTTGTATGAGATGACAGGAAAGTTTGATAAGGCAAACAAATATTTTAGTATTGCAGGAAAGCGTACCGTAGACCCGTTGATGGATATTTTTGCGCATTTGAACAATGCAAAAATGTTAAGGGATTCAGGAAATAGCAAAGCATTAGACGAAAGTATAGCACAACTTTTAAAAATGGCAAAGCGTGATAAATATGAAGCGTATAGAGACATCATTTTTCACAGTGCCGGAATTTTAAGCATGAAAAAGCCGGACACTACGGCCGCAATTGCATTCTATGAAAAAAGTCTAAAAGTGAATGAATCTAATGCGGCGTATAAAAATAAAGTCCATCTTGCTTTAGGTAGAATTGCTTATGCACAAAAACAATATAAATCAGCTGCTGATCATTATGATAGTTTGGATATAGCTGAGCCTGCGTTACAAATAGATTCATTAGAAGTTGCTGAAAGAAAAGAAAGTTTACGCAAGGCGGCTAATCAACTCGATATTATATTATTAGAAGATAGTTTGCAAATGGTAGCATCATTGCCTATTGTTGAGCGTGATGCGTTGCTAAAAAAACTTGTTAAAAAATCCCGTAAAGATGCTGGTTTGAAGGAGGTAAATGTTATTGATGATGGCAATAAATTAAGTAGTTTTTCGGAAGATAAAAACGCATCAACCGATTTATTTAAAACACCTACAAAAGGTGAATGGTATTTTTACAATGCATCAGCAAAATCTAAAGGATATTCATCTTTTAAGGCAAAATGGGGGGATAGGGAAAACTCAGATAACTGGAGGAGGAAATCAGCTTCGGATGCAATAGTAATAGATGCAATAGACCCTTTAGCACCAGCGGATAGCAGTGGCGCTCAATCTGGGCAAAATCAAGAAATTTCTTTTGAATCATTGTTGCGTAGTTTACCCTTGACTCCAGAAAAATTAGATAGCAGCAATGAAAACATTGCAAGTGCATTATTAACACTCGCAGAAATATTTCAAAACGAATTAAGAGATTACGAAGAAGCAATTTATACCTATGATATTTATTTACAAAGGTTTCCAACGAGATTGATGGAAGGTGAAGTTTATTTGGGTTTGTATTATTGCTATACAAAAATTCAAGATGTAGAAAAGGCAGCGTATTATAAAAGTTTATTGGATTCTTCTTTTAGTGAATCTGTTTCTGCAAAAAAAATAAACGACCCAATATCGTTACAGCCGGAGAAAAACAATCCAACTGTTTCAAAAAAATACCAGGATATTTATAATTTATTTTTTCAAGAGAAATATGACATTGCTTTCGAATTGAAAAAGACTGCAGATAGTATTTATGGGAAGCAATATTGGACACCGCAGTTATTGTTTATAGAGTCGATGTACTATGTGAAATGTGGTTATGACAGTGAAGCTGTTAACAATTTAAATACATTAATTGGTTTGTATCCAGAATCGCCATTGGTAGCAAAGGCAACAGCTTTGATTGATGTATTAACCCGTAGAAAAGAAATTGAAACGTATCTTAATAACTTAGAAGTTACAAGAGTAGAAGAAGATGATAAAATATTGATTCCAACAGATCAAAAAATTGAAAGAAAAACGATTGAATCTGACAAGAAATCTGAACCGAAAATTAAAGGATTGAAATCGATGGTTAAGATGAAAGATTCTGCTATATCAATGTTGCCAGGTACTTTTGAAGGTGTTTTTAAATGGCAACCAGATAAACCACATCTTGTTGTAATGATACTAAAAGATGTAGATCAGGTGTATGTGAACGAGGCTAAAGTTGCCTTTCAACGATTTAATTCATCCAACAATTTTAGTACAAAAAATATTGTAAAAGATGCGTTGGACACAAAAAACAATTTATTGGTTTTTTCTTCATTCGAAAATGCCGAAGATGCTACAAGCTATTTAGATAAAATAAAAAAAGTAGCTCCAACACAAATTTCTTGGTTAGCGGCATCGAAGTATATGTTTATAATTATTCATGAAGACAATTTAAATAAATTAAAATCGAATAAAGAATTAGATACTTATAGGAAATTATTGAATAATCAGTATCCAGGAAAATTTTAAAAAATAACGTGATTCCCAATTTTGAATTTTAGCGTATGAAAAAATCAGTTTTAATATTGTGGCGTGTATTTTTCGGCGGATTTCTTTTGTTGATATTGATTTTTGTTGCTGCTAATTTTGGTCTGTTTGGAAAAATGCCCTCGATACAGCAATTGGAAAATCCCGAAGCTGATTTAGCTAGTGAAATCATCAGCGCTGATGGAGTATTAATGGGAAAGTACTATGCAGAAAATAGGAGTGAAGTAAAATACAGTGAAATCTCTCCAAATGTTATCCATGCGTTGATTGCAACTGAAGATGAACGCTTTTATGATCATTCAGGTATTGATGCAAAAGCATTAGCTCGTGCAATTATTTCATTGGGAAGTCAAGGTGGTGGTAGTACACTTACACAACAATTGGCAAAGATGATGTTGGGGCAGGGCACAGGAAATAAATTTGTAAGGGGCATGCAAAAAATTAAAGAATGGATTGTAGCTGTAAAATTGGAACGAAATTTCACTAAAGAGGAAATCATAACACTATATTTAAATCACGCTCCTTGGGGAAATGTATATGGCATTAGAAATGCATCAAAAACATATTTTCAAAAAGAGCCCAAAGATTTAAAGATTGAAGAGGCTGCTGTTTTAGTTGGCATGTTGAAGGGCTTTATTTATGAACCAATCAGGCATGCAAAATTATCTCTTGAAAGAAGAAATATTGTTATTAATCAGATGGCTTTAGCGCGAACACCTTATATCACACAATCGGAAGCAGATGCATTAAAAAGAAAGCCATTAATTACCAACTATAAAAAAATCGATGAAAATATTGGATTAGCGCCATATTATCGTTCTGTATTGGTAACGGTATTGAAAGATTGGTGCAAAAACAATAAGAATCCTAAAACGGATGAACCTTATAATTTATACAGAGATGGATTGAAAATTTATACAACGATTGATTCAAGAATGCAGAAGTATGCGGAAAAAGCTGTCGAAGAACACATGCCTGTTTTACAAAGAAAATTGAATGCTTATTTTAAATATAGAGGAGATAAATTATGGAAAGGACATGACAATGTAATTGTAGCAGCTATGAAATTTACAGAACGATGGAAAAATATGGAAGAAGAAGGCATTGATAGCAGTGAAATCAGAAAATCATTTTTGGTTCCTGTAAAAATGAAGATATTTTCTTGGTGGGGTAACAAAAACCATGAGATTGACACCATAATGACTCCATTTGATTCTATTAAATATCATAAGCAATTATTACAAACTTCATTTGCTGCAATGGATCCCAGAACAGGAGAAATAAAAGCTTGGGTAGGAGGCATTGACTACAAATGGTTCAAATATGATCACGTTACTGCAAACCGACAAGTAGGCTCTACATTTAAGCCACTATTGTACACGCTTGGTGTTACAGATGCTGGTTATACACCACAAACTTACATCCCTGGCGGTCCGTTAACGCTCGGGGGAAAAACAATTAGTACAGGTGGCGGCACAATGGCATATTGTTTGGCTAAATCTTTAAATGGAGCTGCATGGCATTTAATGGGGACTATTGGCGTAAAAAGAACAGTTGAATTTGCAAAACAATGTGGTATCACTGCAAAATTGCCTAATTATCCTTCTATAGCACTTGGTGCTGCAGAAATTCCAATGTTGCAAATGCTGCAGGCATATACTATGTTTCCCAACAAAGGTTATAATACACCACCTGTTTATTTAACTCGGATTGAGGATAAAGATGGTAATTTATTAAAAGAGTTTCCAATTTCACAAAGTAAAGAAATCATCAGTGAAGCAGATGCTTACTCAATGGTTAAAATGATGGAAGGTGTTGTGGAATTTGGTACAGCCAGAAGAATTCAAAGTTATAATTTACCAGTAAAATCAGCAGGGAAAACGGGTACTACAAACGGAAACACCGATGGATGGTTTATGGGGTATACACCCGAGTTACTTGCAGGAACTTGGGTTGGTTGCGAAGATCCATTTATTCCCATTTATTCCAACAATAGTGGCGGTGCTGAAATGGCGGCTCCTAAATGGGGTATGTTCATGCGTAGTGTATACACAGATAAAAGATTGAACTATGGGAAAATTACTGAGTTTGAACAGCCACTAGAATTGAGAAATGATCCAATTTATGCAGAATCCAATTTTGCAGACATTGCAACAAGTGGGGATAGCTTAAATCAGGAATCTGGAAATGAAAAGAGCGATGACTTTTTTATAAATGAACAAACTGATGAGTTTGTAGATGATAAGCAAATTCCTAAAACGCCAACTGATTCTAATAAATCAAAACCAAAACAAAAGCCAACACCAAAAACGCAGTCCGACTATTAATTAATTTTAAGTCCTAAGATTTTTAAAGCGTAATGCTTATCATCCATGATGGCAATGTCTTTCAAATTGCCCCATGTTTCAAAACCTAATGATTCACACATTTTAATGCTGCTTGTATTGTGTTCAAAAACAAATCCAAGCAATGTGTGTAAATCAAGTTCCGTTGCTTTTGAAATAGCATATTGCAACATTTTTTTTCCAAAGCCCATTTTTCTAAATTCTTCATGAATATAGATGCTGATTTCTGCAGTACCGCTGTAAGCAGGTCTACCGTAAAAATCTTTAAAACTAATCCACCCAATAATCCCATTGTTTTCATGCTCAACAACCCATATCGGCCTTTTACTGTGGTGTTGATTAAACCAATTGGTTTTGTCTGAAACCGAAACAGGCTCCGTGTCGGCTGTAACCATTCTGCTATGAACCGTAGAGTTATAAATAGCTACTATCATTGGAAGGTCATCTATTGTTGCGTTTCTGAATTGCATGGTTTGGTCTTTAAGTCAAAATTAAAAATTTAAAAAAGGAGAATCGATAATTTTTTATAGAAGCTTGGAATCATGTTAAAATAAATACGAAAACCCAAGTTATTTATAAGTATTAAAATTTTGGATTTAGCCTGATTTTGAATAAAAAAAGGGCTGACGAATCGCCAACCCTTTTAATTATTTATACAGTAACTTATTAAGCCACCGCTTGATTTACCAAACTTGCTGCTTCGCTTAATAAAATTGCACTTTGTACTTTTAATCCACTTTCGTCGATTAATTTTTTAGCAACATCAGCATTCGTTCCTTGTAGTCTTACGATAATTGGAATTTCAATATTGCCAATGCTTTGGTAAGCATCAATTACACCTTGTGCCACACGATCACAACGAACAATACCCCCAAAAATATTAATCAGAATAGCTTTTACTTTTGGATCTTTCATAATGATACGGAATCCAGCTTCTACAGTTTGTGCATTTGCCGTTCCACCTACGTCTAAGAAATTTGCTGGTTCACCACCACTTAATTTAATCATATCCATAGTAGCCATTGCTAATCCTGCACCATTTACCATACAACCTACATTGCCATCTAATTTCACGAAATTTAAATTGAATTTTCCAGCTTCTACTTCTGTAGGATCTTCTTCAGATAAATCTCTCAAAGCTGCTACATCTTGATGACGCATTAACGCATTATCGTCGATATTCATTTTACAATCAACCGCAATGATTTTGTCATCACTGGTTTTAAACAAAGGATTAATCTCAAGCATACCACAATCCAATTCTACGTATGCATTGTATAAATTAGTAACAAATTTCACGCAGTTTTTAAATGACTCACCGCTTAATCCTAAGTTGAAAGCAATTTTTCTAGCTTGAAAACCTTGAAGTCGTCCACCTGGGTGAATGTATTCTTTGAAGATTTTTTCAGGCGTATCGTGGGCAACATCTTCAATGTTCATTCCACCTTCTGTACTATACATCACTACATTCATACAACTGCTTCTGTCCATTAAAATAGACAAATAAAATTCTTTTACTGGATTTGGCCCATCATAATATACATCCTGAGCCACCAATACTTTATTTACCAATTTACCTTCAGGACCAGTTTGAATGGTAACTAAAGTGCCGCCTAAAATATTACCTGAAATGCTAACAACATCTTCCATGCTTTTTCCAACTGCTACACCACGTTGATCTTTTCCAACAATGCTTCCTTTTCCTCTTCCACCAGCATGAATTTGTGCTTTTATTACGGCAAATTTGCTTCCAAATTGCGCATGAATTTGGCGATACGCATCTTCTGCTTCATTAGTTGAGCTACATGCAATCCCTTCTTGCACGGGCACATTAAATTTTTTCAGTAATTCTTTGGCTTGATATTCGTGTAAATTCATTTTTTATTTTTTTGCGAAGATAAGAAAAACTTTAATCGATAAACAGCATAGAATAGAATATTGAAATTTTCTATTTTGAACGTACAATTGATTAAATTACGTGCAGTTATAAAATCAATTCAACCTTAAATTATGCGTATTTTCTTGATTGGGTTTATGGGTACTGGAAAATCCCGCTGGGGTGAAATATGGGCAAGCCAACATAATTTAAAATTCATTGATCTTGATATTGAAATTAAAAAAAAAATAGGATTGAGCATTGAAGAGATTTTTGAAAAAAAAGGGGAAGATTTTTTTAGAGATGTAGAAGCTGAAACTTTGATTGAAATGGATCAAAACGATAATTGTATTATTGCTTGCGGTGGAGGAACGCCTTGCTTTAAAAACAATATGGATTGGATGAATGAAAACGGTATAACTGTTTTACTAAACTCAACGCCTTCAAAAATTTTGGAAAATATCATTAACGATAATAAAGAACGTCCCCTTTTAAAAAAAATTAACAAAGGCGAATTGCTTTTTTTTATTGAAATGAAATTAAAAGAAAGAATGGATTTTTATAATAAGGCAATCATTCGCCTTGAAGCAGTCGAATTGAATTCCAATTCTATAAACGCGATACTAAACTTAAAATCAACCAATTAATAATGAATACTTTTTTTTTAAAAATTGCAATATTCGTTTCTGCACTTAGTGTTTTGTTGGGCGCTTTTGCAGCACATGCATTAAAAAATATAATTCCTGCAACATCTTTAATAACTTTTGAAACGGGTGTGCGATATCAATTTTATCATGCATTTGCTATTTTAATAGCCTCTGGTGTTTTGTATAAACACTGCTATCAACGTTTTGTAGTAATTGCTTGCAGATTCTTTTCTTTTGGGTTAATTTTTTTCTGCGGTTCATTGTATTTATTGGCAATCCTCGGTTCGAATTATGGCTTCATTGGGGCAATAACACCCATTGGCGGCACGTGCTTTATCATAGGATGGGTAATGCTTTTTGCTTCTGTTAATCACAAAAACCTTATCAATAAAAATTAAGCTTCACAATTTTTTTCATTCAGGTATTTAATACCTTTGTTTACCATGGCTAAAAAAGAAAAAAACATCACTAATGCTAAAGATGCTGATCTTAAGCAGGAAAAATTACAGAAAGTAACGTTTAAACAATTTATTAAAGACGAAAGGACGCATAAAATAACAGGCAGCATCTTTGTGTTGATGTCTTTGCTTCTATTTGTGTCTTTCACTTCTTATTTGTCTACTTGGGATGAAGATCAAGATAAATTGATTTCAGAAGGAAATAAATTATTTTGGGGAACAGATACAGAAGTGGCAAATTTAATGGGCACTTTCGGTGCTTTTATTGCGCATCTGTTTATGTACAAAGGTTTTGGGGTAGCATCATATTTGTTTTGCGGATTCTTTTTTGTTATTGGCGTTAATTTATTATTTAGCAAATCCGTTTTTTCAATAGTTAGAAATTTACGATACCTGATTGTTGGACTTCCTTTATTAAGCATTACCGCTTCAGCATTTTTTTCTTCGAATCCATTTCCTTGGGGAGGTGCAGTAGGCGATTTAAGTAAACTTTGGATGTTTAAAGTCATCGGTTCCTTTGGCACTTTTGCATTGATTTTTATAGCTTTTTGGGCCTATATTATTTGGCGATTTAATCCACAGTTCAATAAACTAATGGAGGCAAGAAAAAATAAATCTGAAGATGTAAACATGGCACCTGTAGAAGAAACCCCAGAGGAGCCAGTTAAGCCAAAGAAAGAAGAAGAAGCGAAATTGTTTATTGCTCCTGGTGTAGAAGAAAAAGAAACAGAATTGGAATTTGTTGATAAAGATGAAATTGAACCTGTAGTAGAAGAATTTGACAATGATGATATCGTTCAAGAATTACCAACAAATACAGAAGGATTAGAGCTTGAAATAAAAAAAGTTGAACTAGAAATCAAAGAAGAAGAAGTAGGAGAGAAAAAAGTTTCCGTTAAGCCTTATGACCCCATTCTTGATTTGCGTGATTATAAATTTCCTACGTTGGATCTTTTAGAAAATCATGGTAGCGAAAAAATTATTCAGGACCCACAAGAGCTAGAAAATAATAAAAATCAGATTATCAACACGCTGAAGAATTACGACATCAGCATCCAGAAAATCTCCGCTACCGTAGGTCCAACTGTAACCTTGTACGAAATTATTCCTGCTGCTGGGGTGCGCATTTCTAGAATCAAAAATTTAGAAGATGACATCGCTTTAAGCTTGGCTGCGCTTGGTATTCGTATCATTGCACCAATTCCTGGAAAAGGAACAATTGGTATTGAAGTGCCAAATGCGAAAAAGACAATCGTGAGCATGAAGACATTATTGTCTGCTGATAAATTTACAAAAAATAATTTCGCACTTCCAATTGCAATTGGTAAAAAAATTGACAATGAAAATTTTATTGTAGACTTAGCAAGCATGCCGCATTTGTTGATGGCGGGTGCTACTGGACAAGGTAAATCTGTAGGGTTAAATGCGATATTGGTTTCTTTACTTTACAGCAAACATCCATCGCAATTAAAATTTGTGTTGGTGGATCCCAAAAAAGTAGAGCTGAGTATTTACAAAACAATTGAACGCCATTTCTTAGCAAAACTACCAGGTGAAGAAGATGCCATCATCACAGATACCAAAAAAGTGGTACATACGTTGAATGCACTGTGTATTGAAATGGACAATCGTTATGATTTATTAAAAGAAGCAGGTTGCAGAAACATTAGAGAATACAACGAAAAATTTGCAGAAAGAAAATTGAATCCAGAAAAAGGACATCAGTTTTTACCATTCATTGTTTTGGTTGTAGATGAGTTTGCAGATTTAATTATGACTGCAGGTAAAGAAGTAGAGATGCCTATTGCTCGTTTGGCGCAGTTGGCACGTGCGGTAGGAATACATTTAATTATTGCTACACAAAGGCCTTCTGTAAATATCATCACGGGTACCATCAAAGCCAATTTCCCAGCGCGTATAGCCTTTAAGGTGAGTAGTAAAATTGATAGTCGAACCATTTTGGATGCAGGTGGTGCGGAGCAATTGATTGGTAAAGGAGATATGCTTATCAACTACAATGGCGAAATTGTTCGTTTACAATGCGCTTTCGTGGATACACCAGAAGTAGACAAAATAGTTGATTTCATTGGCGACCAACGCGGATATCCTCAAGCATTTATGTTGCCAGAATATATTGACGAGAAAGATGCAGATGGAAAAGATTTTGATGTAAATGATAAAGATGCTTTGTTTGAAGATGCAGCTAGATTGATTGTGAGCAGCCAAAGTGGAAGTACCTCATTATTACAAAGAAGAATGAAACTTGGATATAACCGCGCCGGCAGATTAATGGATCAGCTCGAAGCCGCCGGAATTGTAGGCGCAAGCCAAGGCAGTAAAGTAAGGGATGTGTTGGTAAAAACGGAAGCGGAATTGCAGGAGATTTTAAATAGGTTGTTGTAGGAGTTGTAGGGGTTGAAAATTTTCAACCCTTACAAAAGGTCTGAAAGTGTTTAATTCGCTTCGCTGGTTTAATGGTTTAAGGTAGAAGTGTTCTACCTTTACGCACCTTGCTCCTTTGCGAACTTTGCGCGAAACACCAAACACCAAACCCCAAACACCAAACCCCAAACACCAAACCCCAAACCCCAAACATTTAAAATAAATGTCAAAATACCTCATAATCGGATTAGGAAATATTGGTGAAGAATATGCCAACACACGCCACAACATTGGATTTGATGTGGTATATGCATTTGCGGCTAAACATGGCGGGAGTTTTAGATCGGATAGATTGGCTTTTGTTGCTGAAGTAAAAATAAAAGGTAAAACATTCGTTTGTGTTTGTCCAACCACGTACATGAATTTAAGTGGGAGGGCTTTTAAATATTGGCAAGAAAAAGAAAAAGTGCCCACCGAAAATACACTTACGATTGTGGATGATTTAGCACTTCCTATTGACAAAATCAGAATCAGAAAATCGGGTACGCATGCTGGACATAATGGGTTGAGGGATATTCAAAATATTTTGGGAACGGATGAATATCCTAAACTGAGATTTGGCATTGGAAATGTGTTTCCAAAAGGCATGCAAGTTGATTTTGTATTGGGGAAATGGAAGCCGGATGAAGTGGCGATAATTAAACATAAAATTGAAAAATCTGTAGAATTAATAGAAAGCTTCGCATTTGTTGGAATAGATAAAACGATGACCGTTTGTAACAGCACTTCATACGATTTAAATAAAAGTTAATTTCTTATTGGAAATTTAAACTCCTTTTTACTATTTTCGTTTTCTGAATAATCTCTAACCCCATACAAAAACGAAAATGAAGATAATTTGCATTGGCAGAAACTATGTTGAGCACGCAAAGGAATTAGGCAACGATATTCCAGATGAGCCCGTTATTTTCATGAAGCCCAAAAGCGCTATCATACAGCCCCATACACCTTTCTACTATCCCGAATTTACAAATGAACTTCATTACGAATGCGAACTTGTGTTGCGCATCAGTAAAAACGGAAAGTATATTCAAGAACGTCATGCTTCTAATTATTACAATGGTATAACGGTTGGGATTGATTTTACAGCTCGAGATATTCAAGATGAATTGAAGAAAAAAGGACTTCCTTGGGAAAAAGCAAAAGCATTTGATAATTCAGCAGCAATTGGAAAATTCATTGATATCAAACCAGACTTCAACAAAAAAAATATCAATTTTTCGTTTTTCAAAAATGGCGAAAAAGTACAACAAGGCAATTCGGGCAATATGATATTTAGCATCGATAAGCTAATTGCCAACATATCGATGTACTTCTCATTAAATATTGGAGATTTTATTTTTACTGGCACACCCGCAGGCGTAGGCGAATGTGTTGTGGGCGATGAGCTTGAAGCATTTTTAGAAAATGAAAGCTTACTAAAAATGGAAGTGAAATAAGTTAGTAAGTTTCTTAATCATTATAAAATTCCATCAACGAACCAAAATAACTTTGTGTCCATCCTGTAGTTATTGACTCGAAATCTTCATCCGGAATATTGGTATGGCGTAATTCTACCGAAGTTCTGCTTTTATCTGCATGTAAAATTATAGTAACTATTGAAGGTGTTTCTTGTTCGCCAAAATACCATTCCTGCACTATTTTTTTACCATATTCGAATGATATGTTTTTTCCGCAAATACTATCTTCCCAAAGTGAAAACTCTGTGTCTGCAATTGGTTCCATAATTGCAGGAGAACCTGTCCACAATTGAATTGTAGCGGCATTGGTTAATGCATGGTATAAAATTTCCGGCTCTGTATTTATAATGTAGTATTTTTTAAAATCTTTCATTTTTTCTATTTGATGAAAATTAACAGTTTTTAGAGAACTTAAATTGTAAATTTGAACACAAATTAATACTAATCATTTAAACGCACGAACAATGGTTTCAAATTGTATAAAACAATATCAAATTGCTTTTTTTGTTTTATTTATTTTTTGCACAAACGTATCATTTGGCCAATATCAGTCTTTTAAATTAAATGCTGAAGGGGATACTATAAATGCCATAAATAGTGCTGGACAAAAAGTTGGAAAATGGGTAATTGAAGTTGGGCCTTTGCGTGGCGAAGAAGGTTATGTAGAAGAAGGGCTCTACAAGAAAGGAGAAAAACACGGGTTTTGGAGAAAGTATTCTACCATTGGCGATTTACTGGCAGTTGAACATTTTATTTTAGGTGGAAAAGATGGATTGCAACAATATTACAATTATCTTGGCGCAATAGAAAGAGAAGAAAATTGGCGTGGTTATAATCCAGACGCACCTTACGACACGGTTGCTATTTATGGAACGGGGAGTAATGAAATTATTGATTACAAATTGGTAAAAGCGGCACCATACAGTGTGAAGGAAGGAGAGTGGCGTTATTACGATCCAGGAACAGGAAGAGTCATCAGAACTGAGCAATGGCGCAACAACAATTTAGTGAATCCCGAT
Organism: Chitinophagaceae bacterium; assembly: GCA_027489035.1. Lineage (GTDB taxonomy): Bacteria > Bacteroidota > Bacteroidia > Chitinophagales > Chitinophagaceae > Ferruginibacter. The sequence continues at coordinate 34,970 of JAIYAN010000021.1, read as the reverse complement.
AATGGAAATTCCAAACTAAAACAAGCATACGAGAAACCTAAAAAAGTAGACAAACCCATTGAAATGATTGAGTGGGAAAAGAAAAATAAAGGAAAGAAAATAACTGATGGCAGAACGGGGTTGTAAAAAGAGAAAGTAAAAAGTAAAAAGTAAAAATTAAAAAAGATTGTCCGCAGTGGCGTATAAAGTGCAAAGAACATACAATTTCACTTTTTTAATTTTTACTTTTCAATTTTGAATTAACCATTAATAAATGAAAACACTACTTTACATAACCATAGCAATTTTTTTCTGCACAGCCTGTAACGAAAGTCAAAAAAAGGACAATGCTAAAAAAACGAATCAATCTTTAAACGACAATAAAAAGAAAAAGGTCATAATTGCTATTCAACCGTTTGTTGATATTCCAAAAGAAAATGTTGATTATGTAGCTAATTATTTAAAAAAAATGTACGCTAACGTAGTTATTAATGCGCCAATTAAATTCCCAAAAAACTCACTCAATCAAGCTAAAACAAGGCATAGAGCGGATTCTCTAATAAGATTTCTAAGTGCAAAAACAAAGCCAGGGTATTTAACTATTGGACTTACAAAAAGTGATATTAGTACAACCAAAAACAATATTCAAGATTGGGGCATTATGGGTTTAGGTTTTTGTCCAGGAAATTCTTGCATTGCTTCTTCTTTTAAATTAAAAGGAAAAAACAAAATGGAGAAACTTTTCAAAGTAGCCATTCATGAATTAGGGCATACACAAGGGTTGAAACATTGTCCAGTCGATGATTGCTTAATGCGCGATGCAAAAGGGAAAGACCACCTCGATGAGGAAAAGGAATTTTGCAAAAAATGTAAATCTGTTTTGATTAATGCAGGTTGGACATTTAATTAAATCGATAATTTATTCATGTTAAATATTTACATAAACCGTTGAAACGGTTATGAAGAATTTTGTTCTTAACCCACGGTTTAAGCTGTGGGTTATTGAATGGTTGTTAATGTGTAATGGTTTTAACCATTTTTTTTCCTTTTAATGTCTCAAATAAATAAAAAAATAACCCATGGAATTTTCCATGGGTTATTAATATTTTGAAAAATTTATCGACCTCCCAATTAATTTTTAATCTCTTTCTGCATTGGATTTCTTCCGCCAACGGCTCCTCTTGGCGTTGCTTTTTTCGATTTGAATAATTCAAATTTAGAAGGTGTGGTAGTTAAAGGCCAATTGTTGTTCTTTTCATCAATATCAGCTGTTTCTCTGTATGGGTCTAATTTTATAGATACCACTTCTTTTTCTTTCAAATATGTTTTTACCACCTTTTGCTCATTTTTTCTCCAAACATTTACACCAATCCTGTCAACTTCTTTACTACCATCTTTGAAAGTCCATTCTATAATGATTGGCATCACTAATCCGCCTTTATTACTCATCGATAATTCGTAAAGACGAACCTCGCCAGCAATTTTGGTTTTTTCTTCAGTAGTTAATTCTTCTTTATTGCTTGGTTGCGCTGGAATTACAAATGCATTTGTATCTACATTTACCAATCCTCTATCATATCTCCAATAAAAATCCCTCAATGTTGTATCGACATCTGTAGCAAAAACAATACTTTTATCCGCTCTGTTTCTAATTTTTGAAATGTCTTCGAAATTATTTTGAATTGGTTTCTGTACAGGCTGAAGTCTACTTTTTTCTTCTGAAGCTTTTGCTTCTGTTGGCTCAGTATTTAAAACAGACCATTTAACACTATCCAGTGAAATATCTACTGGATCTGTATTGTAAAACCATCCTCTCCAAAACCAATCTAAATCCTCTCCACTAGCATCTTCCATAGTTCTAAAGAAATCAGCTGGGGTAGGATGTTTGAATGTCCATCTGGTACAATACTTCTTAAATGCAAAATCAAAATTCTTTCTGCCCATAATCGTCTCTCTCAAAATATTTAAACCAGTTGCTGGTTTTGAATAAGCATTGGGTCCAAACATGATGATGTTTTCACTGTTTGTCATTATAGGTTCCAATTGATCTTTTGGCAATTTCATGTAATCGACAATTTTATATGCCGGTCCTCTTCCTACAGGAAATTTATTGTCCCATAATTCCTCTGTAAGATATTCCACAAACGTATTTAAACCTTCATCCATCCACGACCATTGTCTTTCATCGCTGTTGATAATCATTGGAAAGAAATTATGACCTACTTCATGTATAACCACACCAAGCATACCATTTTTCGTTCCTTCGCTGTACGTGCCATCTTTTTCGCAACGACCATAATTGAAACATATCATCGGGTATTCCATACCGTTAGCAGCCTCAATACTTTGAGCAATAGGATATGGATAAGGAATGGTAAACTTAGAATAGGTTTTTATCGTGTGAGCAATAACCTTAGAACTGAATTTACGATAAAGTGGATATGCTTCTTTTCCATAAGCACTCATACACATTACTTTTTTACCTTCTACTTTAACTGGCAATGCGTCCCACACAAATTTGCGGCTACTTCCCCAGGCAAAATCCCTAACGCTATCTGCGTAAAAAATCCATGTTTTCTTATCTGTGCTTTTTTGTTTTTCTCTTGCTGTTGCTTCATCAAGTGTAACGATTTCTGTAACGTCGTTTGCATTTTGTGCAGTCTGCCATCTTTTAAATTGTGCAGCAGAAAGCACTTGCTGATAATTTTGACCAACGCCAGTAGCCATCACCACATGATCAGCAGGTACGGTCATTTTTACTTTGTAATTGCCAAATATTAAAGCAAATTCACCTGTTCCCACAAATTGATGATTTTGCCATCCTTGGTTATCGCTATACACGCATAATCTTGGAAACCATTGTGTAATGGTAAAAATATCGTTGCCATCTTCTGGGAAATTTTCGTAACCTCCACGTCCACCATATTTCATACGGTCTGCAATAAAATAATTCCAGTCAATTTTAAAAGTGAATTTTTGTCCAGATTTTAATGGTGTAGGTAAATCAATGCGCATCATCGTTTTATTGATGGTATAATTTAATGCAATACCAGCAGCTGTTGTAACCTTAGTGATGTTAACGCCAAATGGCTTGTCTTTCTTTCCTTGCATATTCATGATATCGCCTTCATTGATTTGCCTAGGCATACCATTGCTGTTTTGATAATCGGCATTGTTATTGGTGCTTTGTTGATTTTCATCAAGTTGAAGCCATAAATAATCCAATGATTCTGGCGCGTTATTAAAAAACGTTAGGGTTTCTTTCCCATATAATCTTCTATTGGTTTCGTCTAATTCGCAGTCAATATTATAATCGCAACGTTGCTGCCAATATTTTGCACCCGGAGCACCACTTGCTGTTCTGTATTCATTTGGCGTGGGTAAAATTGTCCCCAATTGCTCAAATCGATTTCCATGATTGCTACCTGGATTGTTTCGAATGTCTTGTGCTTGAATAGATACAATTAGAAATTGTAATAGCAAAAAAGCTATGATTTTATTATGCATAATTGATGTTTATTTGAGTTGTAAATGTATGATTTTTAAATAGGAAATCTTATGATGCACCAATAAATTCCAGCAGCTAATGCAATGGTATTTAAGATTCGAATCCACCATTTTTGTGGCAGCCCAATTATCTCTACAAATAATTTTGCCAATAAAAGCATAAGCAGTACAATTAAAATTTGTCCCACCTCAAGCCCAATATTAAAACTTAATAACGGTAAAGTTATTTGTTGTGATTCAGCTAAAATAAATCGTATCGTATTGGCAAATCCAAGCCCATGAAGCAATCCAAACAATAATGCAAATACATATTTAAATCGAAATGGAGCTTTTGGATGTAAACTTTTTACAAATTGAATTTCGGCTGTAAAAATGATGCTGATTGGGATTAGAAATTCTACAAGATCACTGTTTATTTTTACCAAATTTAAAACACTCAAACTCAAAGAAATGGCATGCCCTATAGTGAATGCGGTTACCAATAACAAGACCTGCTTTATGTCTTTTAAAAGATAGATGGAGGTCAACGCCATGATGAAAAACAAATGGTCAAATGCATCAACACTGATGATGTGATGCCAGCCCAGTTTAAAGTAAAAAACAAAATCTTCCATTAATGATGTATTTCTTAAAAGTAAAAACCTAGTTTTGATTACAAGCTAACTGAAATATTTTAAATTAATAAGGATGTTCAAAAATAAAAGAAGTATTGTTATTCGACTGTTGTTGATTTGTATGCCATTAGTTTTTACTGGTGCTGCTAAGCATCCCATTTATGTAAGCGTTACCGAAATTCAACACAATGCAAAAGATAAAACACTGGAAATAAGTTGTAAGATTTTTACTAGCGATTTTGAAGCCATTTTAAAATCCAAAACAAAATCTAAAGTCAATCTTTTACAACCAACAGATAAAGCTTTAATGGAGTCCTTGGTTAATCAATACATCCAACAACACCTTAAAATAAAAGTCGACGGCCAAATTAAGAAAATGGAATTTTTAGGGTACGAGCAAAATGAAGATGCCATTCAAAGTTATTTTGAAATTGGTGATGTGGCAACGATCAAAAAAATAGACGTTCAGGATAATATTTTATATGAATACAAATCGGAGCAAATCAGCATTATTCATATAGTGGTTAATGGGAATAGAAAAAGCACGAAGCTGGTAAATCCGGACAATTCGTTTAGTTTGAGTTATTAAGTCATCTAAGTAAAAAGTAAAAATTTAAAACTAAAAATTGTTGGTATGTTTTTTAACTTTTGAATTTTTAATTTTGATTTTCCTTATTCCTCCTCCAATTCATCTTTTAATTCTTCCGAAATTTTTACAAGTATTTTATCAATTCGTTGACCATCCATGTCGATGATTTCAAAATGAAAATCTTTCCAACTAAAGCTTTCACCAGTTATTGGAATATGTTTTAATTCGTGGAGTACAAAACCGGCTAAAGTATCAAACTCATGTTCGCCTTCGTTCATCCATTCTGCACGTTCGAAATAACTTAAGAAATCATAGAATTGAATCAATGCATCTACTAAGAAAGTGCCATCTTCTCGCTTTGTGATTTCGTATTCGTTCTGGCCATCATGAGTTACATCGCCTACAATGGCTTCTATAATATCATTTAAAGTAATCATTCCTTCAAGGGTGCCATATTCATTAACGATAAAGCAAGCGTGAATTCTTGACGTTTTAAATTTTTCCAATAATTGATATGATTTGTTGTTTTCTGGAACAAATAACGCTGGTTTTAACAAATGCTCTAGCTTTGTTACAGGATCGGCTTTAACCAAATCTTTTACATAAACAATTCCTTTGATTTCATCCACAACACCATCGCAAACAGGGTAAGTGCTGTAAATGATTTCAGGTAATTTACTTTTCACATCTGCAACGGTATCATTAATATCTAGCCATACAATTTCTGTACGATGTGTCATTAAAGAAGTTATGTTTCTATCACCCAAATGAAAAACCCTTTCAATGATTTCTTTTTCATCCTCTTCAATTGAGCCATGTTCGCTTCCTTCCGTAATCATCATTTTTATTTCTTCTTCAGTTACTGCATTATCTGATGATTTTTTTATTCTAAATATTCTAACAATCAAATTGGTAAAGCTGGATAATAACCACACAAAAGGATATACTATTTTTGAAATGATATTCATTGGTCCTGCTGCAATCCGTGCAATTTTTTCAGCTTGCATTAAACCAAGTTTTTTGGGTATGAGTTCGCCAAAAATAATGGTTAAAAATGTTACAAATACTACTACAATGCCTGTGGAAAGCGAATCGGCATAAGGTTTTAAAGCTGGAATCGGTATGCTTTCTATAAAAGGTTTTAAATCTTCACCAAATTTGTCACCGGAGTAAACCCCCGTTAAAATAGCAATACCTGTTATCCCAATTTGAGCGGTACTTAAAAAACGCTCTGGATGGTCGATGAGCATTAAAGCAACTTTTGCTTTTAGATCTCCTTTGTTGGCCAAACTTTCCATTCTTGATTTGCGGGCACTGATTAATGCAATTTCACCCAAAACGAATAAGCCATTTAAAAAAATAAGTAAGAGTAATATAAAAATTTCCATAATGAAACAATAAATTGATTGGCAAAAGCCAAAATATCCTCACAAATATAAGGGTTGAGCTAGATGTTCGATGTTTTAAAACTACTTTATTTTAACAAGTGCGTATTTCGTCACCACCGATTTTCGGGTTTTCGGGTTCAAAAAAATCAACGACAAACGGGTTATGCCAAAATCTTCGCCAGTTTTTAAAATTGAAAAATCCCTTTTAGCATTTGATAATTCTTTTAACTTTTCCTCAGTGGTAATAATGAAATCACCAGATTTAATAGAATCCCGGTTATTTTGTTCTCGTACAAATCCATCCGAATAAAAATGAATACTTCTCATTATTGAAAACTGATAAGTAAATACATTTTTTGGGTTGATGTTATTTTTTTTGATGTATTTACCCATAGTACTTCCCGTTTGATATTCGAGCAATGCCGGATAAATAGCTGCATTTAAAAATAAATTCAATCCAATTATGGTAAAAAGACAAATGAAAATCAACTTGTTTTTTTGCTCCTTTATTTTGATGAAAAAGTAAATCATCAGTGCAAATAATACAATCGCTAAAATGAAATATAAAATGTGAATATTTTCAAATGGAAATTTTAGCAATAATATTATGGCTATCCAAAGTAAAGAGAATAACACAACATGCACATTTGTAAAAATCTTTAACCATTTAGAATCTTGGTTTTCATCAAATAAATGATTCAAATAAACAGCGGTTATTATTGCTGCAAAAGGAAACCCAACAAATATATAATGTGGCAGCTGGTATTTGCTCATGCCCAATGATAAGTAGGTAAGAATAAATCCGCCTATGCAAATGGCCTCAGCGGTTTTGTTGATGCTGAATTTTTGTTGAAGGATATTTTTTATTTGCCAAATTAAGCCAACAAAAAAAAATAAAATCCAAGGCAAAAATGACCATAACATGTTTTGTAAAAGAAAGCTAATTCCCGCTCCGTTATTCCACACCGATTCGCCTGTGATTCTCCCAAAACTTTGCGTCCAATAAAAAAAACGCAAACCTGAAACACCCGTTTTTCCATTTACAATTTTGTTGGGATGTAAATCAAATTGATCATATAAACCCCAACTCATTGGTATCAGTAAAACGCCAATAATCAAAATGGCTAAAATATATTCCCATTTAAAAAATGCTTTAAAGTTTCTTTGAAGCAAAAAATGACAGAAAAACCCGAAACATGGAACCAGCAATGCTATTGGTCCTTTTGTCATCATGCCTATACCAATGCCAATAGATCCCAAAATGAAATGCCATATTTTATTTGTTTGATACCAAGCCGCCAACTGCCAGACACTAAAAGCTACGCAGCCCATTAATATCGTGTCGGTTCTTACATCATGATTCATTAAAAAAAATCCTTGTGATGTAGCTAGAATCAAGGCAGAAAGCAAAGCTGTTTTTTTGTTGTAAAATAATTTTGCCAATTTGTATGTAGAGAATACGGCTAGTAAAGCAAATAGAAATGACGGTAAGCGATACGCGAAGTTGTTAACCCCAAATATTTTCAAGCTTAAAGCACTTATCCAAAATAGAAATGGTGGTTTATCAAGGTATTCAATTCCTGTATCATAAACGTGTAAATAATTTCCAGTGCGCAACATTTCTCTGCTCATAGAAGCATATTGCGCAGCATCTACATCCATAATGTTTATGCCAAACCCAATAAAATATACCAACAATAAAGAACCTGCAATCAATAAATGATTTCTATTCATAAATTTTGTCTAATTGATTTCTATAGAACCTTCCCTGCGTTTAAAAAACGTAGCCGTTAAATATCCAATACTACTTCCCAATATCGCACCACCAATTACATCAAAAGGAAAATGAACGCCTACGTAAACTTGTGCAAAACATATAACCGATGCCCATAAAATAAATAGATAATTAAATTTACCCCATACTTTATCCAACGTCATAAAAATAAATACCGCGATTCCAAAATGATTGGTGGCATGTGATGAAGTGAAGCTCCCATTTTGCCCACAATGGTCAACGAGTAAGCGTATACTGTCTGCGAGTTCGGGATTGTTGCAAGGTCTTAATCTTCCAAAAAGTGGCTTAAAAAAATGGCTACTTATCGCATCTGTAATAGCAACTGTTAATATCATCCAGCCCACCCAAATAGCAGCTTTTTTAGGAAAGTTATAAATCGCAAATAAAATAATGAACAAATATAAAGGCAACCAAAAAAATGGGTTACGAAAAAATGGCATTATTGAGTCAAAAAAAGGATTGCTGGCTTTTTGATTAACTATGCCAAATAAATATTTATCTAAATCAATTAGCGCTTTAAACATAACTAAGAATTATCTCTTCCCAGAAAACAACTCATTTTTTTAATAGTTGATTTGAACATTTACTGGATATTATTTATGCCGTTTTCTCTGCAACAAAAATCAGTCTTGGAGAATTATTTTCATCAAAATTATTCAATTGATAATCTCCAAAAACATTTTTTATTTTCATCTGATGTGGCAAAAGCATTGCTTCAAAATCAGCAAATGTAAATTTAGAAACCACCTCTGTAAAAGCAAGCGCTTCATTCAATGCGGGATCTTCAATTAATATTTTTTTATAAAATTTTTGTTCATCATGCCAACGGGTAATGGTGTAAGCAACATTATTTATCAATTCTTTACTTTCATGAACCATATTTTGTTCGGTAAAATGAACATTTAAATAATCAACTATCAATTTACCCCCATTTTTTATAGATTGAGCAATAGACTGAATTGCGTTGTTATTTTCTCTTTTCGTATTAAAATACCCAAAACTGGTAAATAAATTAAAAGCATAATCGAAATAATTGATCCAAAAAATCTCACGCATATCATGTTGATAAAAATGGAGATTATCTTTCTCTTGCTTTAAAGCTTCTTCAATACTCGCATTACTGAGGTCGATTCCAGTAACATCAAATCCTAAATTAGCCAATTGAATGGCATGTCGTCCCTTTCCACAGCCAATGTCCAACATTTTAGCATCTTTAGTTGGATTTAATTTTTTTACAAGTGTATCAATGAACAAAGAAGCTTCCGCTGTATCTCTGTTTTTGTATAGTTGATGATAATAAGCAGTATCAAACCAATTTTTAAACCATTCTTCTTGCATATTGCGAAGATAATATAAGCTATTGTATTAGAGATAGATAAAAAATATAAGTCAATATTTCAAAAAATATAAGTGATGTAAATCATCACTGAACTTTACTGCCAACTCTTTGTTATATTTGTCGTCCAAAATTTGTTGTAAATATGTCGTTGATAAAAAGTATTTCAGGTATTAGAGGAACTATTGGAGGTAAAACGGGGGATAATTTAACACCTGTGGATGTAGTGAAGTTTACTGCTGCATATGGAACTTGGTTATTACAAAACGTTTCAAAGAAAAAATCAAAATCACCTTCAAAAGTTGTAATAGGAAGAGATGGAAGGATTAGTGGGTTGATGGTTAAAAATTTAGTAGCTTCTACATTAACTGGATTAGGTATTGATGTTATAGATTTAGATTACAGCACTACACCTACTGTGGAAATGGCAGTAACCTTATTAAAAGCAGATGGCGGTATTATATTAACTGCAAGCCACAATCCCAAAGAATGGAACGCTTTAAAACTATTAAATAACAAAGGCGAGTTTATCAGTGGAGAAGAAGGGAAAATGATATTAGATATTGCATCAAATGAATCTTTTGAATTTATACATGTAGATCAGCTAGGCGAAATTGTAGCAAATGATGAAATGCTTGCTGCCCATATTGATTTAGTGGCCAACTATGAATTGGTAGATAAAAATGCCATTAAAGCTGCTGGGTTAAAAATTGTGGTTGATGCCGTAAATAGCACAGGTGCTACTGCTGTTCCGGCTTTATTGAAAGCTTTGGGTGTAGAAGAAGTAGTGGTGATTAACGGCGAAATCAATGGTCATTTTGCCCATAACCCAGAGCCATTGCCTGAGCATCTTACCGAATTGAGTAGGGCAGTAATTTCCAATAAAGCAAACCTTGGAATTGCCGTAGATCCTGATGTAGACAGACTTTGTTTTGTTTGTGAAGATGGTACCATGTTTGGAGAAGAATATACTTTGGTTGCTGTAGCAGATTATGTGTTGAGTAACAAACCAGGAAATACAGTAAGTAATTTATCATCTACAAGAGCTTTAAAAGACATTACGCTAAAACATGGTGGAATGTATTTTGCCAGCGCAGTAGGAGAGGTAAATGTTGTAAATAAAATGAAAGCAGAAAATGCCGTTATTGGTGGAGAAGGTAATGGTGGAATTATACTTCCAGATTTACATTATGGTCGCGATGCGTTAATTGGAATCGCTTTGTTTTTGACGCATTTGGTAAAAAGTAAAAAAAGTACAAAACAACTTCGAAACACCTATCCAGATTATTTTATGAGTAAAAATAAAATAACGCTTGATCAAGGAGTAGATGTTGGCTTGGTTTTCGATAAAATCAAGAAAAAATATAAATCTAACCCTGCGAATACAGAAGATGGTTTGAAAATAGAATTTGATAATGATTGGGTTCATCTTCGAACAAGCAATACGGAACCGATTATTCGTATTTATGCTGAAAGTAATTTTGAAACCACAGCTGATAATATTGCCATGCGTCTAATGAGAGACATTCAGGAGTCGTTGGTATAGTTTCGGTTTGTAAAATTTAAAATATCTATATGAATCGCATTTACTTTGATAATGCAGCTACGACTTCGTTGGATAATGAGGTGCTGCAAGATATGATGCCTTTTTTAACGGAGAAATTCGGCAATCCTTCTTCTATTTATTCATATGGCAGAGAAACAAAAATGGCTATTGAATCTGCACGAAAAAATGTAGCAAAAATTTTAAATGCACACCCTTCAGAAATATTTTTCACCAGTGGTGGCACAGAAAGCAACAATACTGCAATCACTTCCTCGGTTAGAGATTTGGGTTGTAAGCATATCATTACTTCTCAAATCGAACATCATGCGGTTACGCATACGGTTGAGCAACTTGCAAAACAGTTTCAAATCAAGGTCAGCTATGTAAATTTAATGCCTAATGGGCATATCGACATTGTGCACCTTGAAAAGTTACTTATCGAAAGCAAAGAAAAAGCACTGGTATCTTTAATGCAAGCCAATAATGAAATTGGTAATATGCTTGATTGGCATACCGTAGGAAATATTTGTAAAAAATACAACGCTATTTTTCATAGTGATACAGTACAAACAGTTGGACATTTTCCCATTAATTTGAAAAAAACACCGGTACATTTTATCACAGGTGCTGCCCATAAATTTCATGGTCCAAAAGGTGTGGGACTTTTATACATCAATGAAAATGTACGCATCAACCCGTTTATTTTTGGTGGCGGACAAGAGAGAAATATGCGCGCAGGTACAGAAAACTTGTATGGCATTGTAGGATTTTCAAAAGCGCTGGAACTGGCAACAAATAATCACGATGCAGATAAAAATCACATTTTAGAAGTTAAAAAATATTTCTACGATCAACTCAAACTTAATATAAAAGGGGTTGATTTTAATGGTGATGTATTGGGACAATGTTTATACACCGTTTTAAGTGTTAGTTTTCCAAAGACAGAAAAATCTGAAATGTTGTTGTTTAATTTAGACATCAACAACATTTGTGCAAGTGGCGGAAGTGCTTGTGCATCAGGTGCTGAAGCAGGTAGCCACGTAATTAGGGCAATAAACAACAACCCTAATCAAATAACCGTAAGGTTTAGTTTTTGTAAAAATAACACTAAAGAAGAAGTAGATGTAGTGATACAAAAACTTAAAGAAGTATTGTAGTTGAGCCCTGATTTTTTAGAAATTCCAATTGAGAATGCTGGATTAAAACTGATATCCCAATTTTTCTATTAAGCCATTAGGCAACACCGGTAGTTTTCTACGATCAATTAAGAAACTATTTAATTGCGAAATTTCTTTAAAGATATAATGCTTATCCATTGCACCTTGTAAATATCCTGCACCCGTACTTCCACCTGTTCCAACTCTACTCCCAATCATACGTTTAACCATGTTGATGTGGCGATATCTCCAACTGCCCAATTGATTGTCGATTTCCAATAATACATCTAGCAATTGAAATGGCGATTCTAATAAAGGATACCCTCTGTATAACATAACAAACAACGCTGATCGGCAAGCTTCTGGGGTTAAATTCCTTTCGAATGTATTTTCTGCACCGTAGAATAATTGTTTAAAAATGGTGCTGTTGTTTTTTTCTGCATCAGATAAACTGTCGGTATATATTTTCTCGTATGCATTCCAAAATTTGTGGTTAGAACCTGCATCAATATTTGCCCAAATATTTTTATCATTTAAAAATGGCATCCTTTCGAGCCATTGATTAATCAACATTAAAATAGAAGGCTCATTTTCAATTGATTTAATCGTTTTTATATCTTCTTCACTCAATTGAGACGTATAATAATTTTGTCCGTGACGTTGTTCAAATTTCAAACCAAGTTTGGCTTCAATGATTTTAAATTGCCAACTCTGAAAACCAGAAGCAGGACGAAGCATATCTCTAAAATCTAAAAAGTCCATTGGTGTCATGGTTTCCAAAATGTCAATCTGATGCACTAGAACCTGCAAAATCGTTACCACTCTTTTCATCCGATGTACAACAGTTTGCAAATCTCCGGTATTGTCATTGAGCGTGGGCTTCATCATGATTTCTTTTACCGAATCCAATTCAAAAAGAATTTGTTTAAACCAAAGCTCATATGCCTGATGTATGATGATAAACAACATTTCATCATGAGCCGGATTTTTTCCTTCTTTAAAACTTTCTGGATGTTGAGCGCGGATAATTTTATCTAACTGAAGATATTCGCCATAATATACCGGTTGATGTTCCATTGATTTTTTTTACAAACTTAGGTAATTTGATTTTGTTGTTAAACCGTTTGAGATAGATTTATCTAACTACTTATAAAATTGAAAACTTTGCAAGATAAAAACATTATTTATCGGATTAGTATTGTTGTTCCTCTCCTTTGTTTGAAAACATTATTCTCGTCATAATACTGCAACACCCAAACATAAGTTCCAATGTCCATTCTTTTTGCATTGAACATGCCGTTCCATTTTTTTGTCCAATCTTCGGTATAAAATAATCTTTGTCCAAAACGATTGTAAACACTGAATTTCAAAGACTTTGCCTTGTATGCATTCAATGGGTATAAAAAGTCGTTTAATCCATCGCCATTTGGTGTAAATGCGTTTGGCACGTCTATATAACAATTCCAAACTATGGTTGCTTTTAATGTTGCGGTATCTAAACAGTTGATATTGTTTTTAACTACTAGTTTTATTAGCGCATTATAATTTGAAGATATAGCGGGTAAATAAGTTTGGGAAGGTGGTAATTGACCGGAGAAAGTATTTCCATTTCCGAAATCCCAGTTCCAGTTGATGATTTGCCCTATGCTGGTATCTGTAAATTGTAATACATCACCAGGACAAACAAATTTTTCTCCAATAAAACCTGCCTTTAAAAAATTGGTTAAGTTTACAGACGCGTTGCTTGTATCAAAGCAAACCCCATTTCCAACAATCAGCTTTACTTGTTTGATACCAAAAACAGTATAGTAAACAATCGGATTCTGCAAATTAGAACCTGGTTGATTTTCAAAGCTCCAACTCCAATAGTTTACCCCGTTTGCCCCATTGTGATTGAATTTTATGGTGTCTGTTTTACAACCTAAAAATATCGTAGAATTAAAATTGGCATTAACTGTGTCTTTTATTTCAAAAGGAATGAATTGCCCAACAGGGGTTTCTTGTGTACATTCATCAAGTAAAGTATTTCCGTCGCTACCTCTATTAAGTGTTATTCTAAAATTGCCTGCAACTTGAAGTGGTGCAGATAGTTGAATAATTATTTTTGTAGTTCTACCATTTATGCAGATGCCAGTAGCAGAAGTAATTCCAACCGGATAAGCACCAGTGATGCTGAAGTCGCTTCCATCTGGAGATATCGAATTACATTTAATGGATTTTCTAAAAACCAATTCCAGTTGATTAGGCGCACATTTTGGCTTTGTTAAACTATCCATCGGTGTTGGCAAGATGGGAAGAACCGTAAGTTGGATTTGTGATCCAACAGGGATATTGTCTCCACAATTATCAACTATGGTATTGGCATCTGTACCGTTATTGATAGTAATGGTATAATCACCCGGAACTAGTGCATTTGATAAACTAATTAAAACTGAATCAGTATCAAATCTTTGTGTACATCCAATAGCTGTAGCGCTAATTACATTGGCAATCGGAGGAGATATGCTAAATTCGGAGCCGCTTGCTGTAATAGATTTACATTTCATCTTTTTGTTTAGCTTGATGCTAATAACAGTTCCATCGCAATCCGCTTTAGCCGAAACCATTTGTGGGTCTGTAGGGTCGGTAATACTTCCTGTGCCACCACCAAACGATAAAGCGTAGCCACTTTGTGAATCTGTAAAATGACTGATTAAAAGTAAGTATTCATGCCCTTGAACAATGAATGGCATTGAACTAAATAATGGAACGCCAGGACCTTCGCAACGAATTAAAGAATTCCCTGCTGCTGATGCACCTGTTATGCCCACTTCACCACTCCAATTACAAGCCACAAACATAGATACATCAGAATATACATCGGCAATATTTCTGTTGGTTACATCAAATAACTGCCAGTCGTAATCATCACCAAGATTATCAGGTCTAATTACAAATCCAAGTGTACCAGATGTAAAGCAAGTAAATTTATACCAATATGGATTTTTATCTGTAAACAAAGCATTTGGTCCGGTACATCGAGAAACAACGGTGGTGTTTCCACAAATATTTACAGAACCTTGACGAAATGTATCGCTTTCACAAACAGGAAAAGCAGTTTCGGGATTTTGTCCTAATGTTGTACAAGGCTGAGCTTGGAGCTTTAGTGCAAAAGCGGTCGATAAGAAAAATAAACAAATAAATAATTGTTTCATATTGAGTATACAAGATAAGTCAAATCGTGAATTGAATTCAAATGTTTGTTATTGACAAAGAAAACCATTAGTTGATTTTATTTTTTATTTCTTGCAATTTTAAAAGAGCTTCAACAGGGGTTAATCTGTTGATATCTACATTATTTAATAAAGTTCTTATTTCCTCAAAAGTCATTGAATGTGCATCAAAAATACTCAATTGCATTTTTGTATTGTTGATTTGTTTAATGCTGTTTTGAAAGTTATTTTCATTTCCGTCTCTGCTTTCTTCAAGTTGTTTTAAAATTTCATTTGCACGATTAATCAATTCGGGCGGCATGCCTGCCATGCGGGCAACATGAATACCAAAACTGTGCGTGCTTCCACCAGCGGCTAATTTTCTCAGAAAAATAACTTTATTGCCTACTTCTTTATTGGTGATGTGATAATTTTTAATGCGATTGAATTTGTTCTCCAATTCATTGAGTTCGTGATAATGCGTAGCGAAAAGTGTTTTAGGCATTTGTACACATTGATGCAAAAATTCGGCAATACTCCAAGCGATAGAAATACCATCGTATGTAGAAGTGCCTCGCCCAATTTCATCCAATAAAATCAAGCTTCTTGGGGTTAAGTTGTTGATGATGCTTGCCGTTTCATTCATCTCTACCATGAACGTACTTTCGCCACCACTCAAATTATCGGATGCGCCAACGCGGGTAAATATTTTATCTGTAATCGGAATTTCTGCTGCTGATGCCGAAACGAAACTGCCCATGTGCGCCATCAAAGTGATGAGTGCCGTTTGACGAAGAATCGCACTTTTACCACTCATGTTTGGTCCGGTTAAAATAATGATTTGTTGCTCATTATTATCGAGTAAAATATCATTTGTAATATAGGATTCTCCTATTGGTAAGTTTCTTTCAATAACGGGGTGTCGACTATCTTTTAAAAATAGTTTTGAGCCTTCATGCATTTGAGGTTTCTTGTATCCAAATTGTATGGCATTATTGGCAAAGTTTATCAAGCAATCCATCACCGCCATGATGTGTCCGTTTACTTGCATTGGAGCAATATAATCTTGCAATTCATTTAATAAACCAGCAAAGATCTCTTGTTCAATTTGAATGATTTTATCTTCGGCACCCATAATCTTTTCCTCATATACTTTCAGCTCTGGGGTGATGTATCGTTCAGCATTGGCAAGGGTTTGCTTTCTAATCCATGTTTCGGGCACTTTGGCTTTATGGAGGTTGGTAACTTCCAAATAGTATCCAAAAACATTATTAAAACTTATTTTAAGTGAAGAGATACCAGTGATTTGAGCTTCTTTTTGTTGTAGCTCTATAAGATAATTTTTACCACCACTTGAAATGGCCCTGAGCTCATCTAATTCTGCATGAATGCCAGCAGCAATTAACCCACCTTTGGTAGAAACAGCTGGCGGATTTTCTGCGATTTCTCTGGTAATTTTTTCTAAAATATACGTACAAGGATTTAAAGCGTCGCCCGAACGTTTAAAGAAGTCATTATCAATATCAGCGCAAATGGATTTGATTTGTTGTGCTTGTAAAAGTCCTTTAGCCACTTGTAACACTTCTCGGGGATTGATTTTTTTTAATGGAACTTTTGCGGCTAATCTTTCTACATCTCCAGCTTGTTTGATGTGTTGAATGAGTTGATTTCTAATTTCTGTTTGATTCATTAAAAACTCAACAGCATTTAATCTTTCGTTAATACTGATGATATTATTCAATGGCATCAACATCCATCTTTTGAGTAAACGTGCACCCATGGGCGACGAGGTATTGTTGATGGTTTTAAACAGTGTTTGTGCTTGATCGAGATTTGAAATGAGTTCAAGGTTTCTGATGGTAAAACGATCCATCCATAAATGCTCATCTCTATTAATTCTTTGCAAAGAAGTGATGTGCTGCAAATTGGGATGTTCGGTATCTTTGAGATAATGTAAAATAGCACCAGAAGCCAAGATGCCTAATGGAAGTTCTTCTACACCAAAACCTTTTAAACTATGCGTACCAAAATGCTTTAACAAAATTTCAGTGGCATAAGCTTCAGTAAAAATCCATTCATCTAAAGTGTATGTAAAAAATTGATTGCCGAATGTTTCAACAAAATGTTTTTGTTTATTTCTTTGGAAAATTACTTCTGCGGGTTGTAAGCTTTGCAATAACTTATCGGTGTATTCTTTGTCCCCTTCTGCAATGAAAAACTCACCGGTTGAAATGTCCAAAAATGCGACACCAATTTTATTTTCTTCAAAATGTAAGGCGGCTAAAAAGTTGTTGCTGCTGTGTTCGAGCAATTTATCATTTACGGCAACGCCCGGAGTAACCAATTCAGTAACGCCTCTTTTCACAATGCCTTTTACCGTTTTAGGATCTTCGAGCTGATCGCAAATGGCCACACGGTAGCCTGCTTTAACCAATTTATGCAAGTAAGTATCGAGTGCATGGTATGGGAAACCTGCCAATTCTAAAGAAGTAGCATTTCCATTATTTCTTTTGGTCAAGGTAATGCCTAAAACTGCGGAAGCATTTACAGCATCTTGACCAAATGTTTCATAAAAATCACCTACCCGAAACAATAATATCGCATCAGGATATTTCGCCTTGATGGCATTATGTTGTTGCATTAAAGGGGTTTCGCCACTTGCTTTTGCCATAACGCAAATTTAGTTGATTTCAAGTTTAGTTGGATGTCGCAGATGCAATTCTATCGAAATAGCCAAAACGTTTTGTTTGAGGACTTGGAAATGTGATGAAAAGACAAAAGTGAAAAAGACTAGAAACGAATTCCTGTTTTTTTAATTTTTAATTTTGACTTTAATATTGTACATATGATTAAAAAATGTGTTCTCTTTATTTTTAACAGAACTATTAAACACATCAATGTTGAAAAAAATAAATTGAAGACTTATCTTTGGCACTCAAAAAATAAAATAAATGAAAAGAATTTTGATGGTAATGGTTTCTTTATTTGTTGTAAATGTTATTTTAATGGCTCAGCCACCAAAAGGAATGGGCAAAAATGACGCAGAAGCAAAGAAGATTTTAGATGCAGTTAGTGTGAAATTTAAATCCTTTAAAACATTTCAGGCAAGTTTTGTATTAAAAATAGACAATGCATCGGGGAAAAGTTTGGGCAACAAAACAGGTACTGTGTTTATGAAAGGCAACCGTTATAAAATAAATGTATCTGGACAAGAAATATTTTCGGATGGAGTAACGATTTGGACATATGAAAAAGCATCAAACGAGGTGACTATTAATAAAATAGATCCTTCATCAAATGCTTTGACGCCTCAAAAGTTATTTACTAATTTTTACGATAAAGACTTTCTATACAAGTTGAATGGAATGGTAAAAGAAGGAGGAAAAAGCATGCAAGAAATTGAATTGACACCAATTGATAAAACGAAAACATTTCATAAAGTGTTGTTGTATATTGATAAATCAATGATTGCATCTACCAAAATATTTGAAAAATCTGGTTCAAGATATACCTACACAGTAAGTAATTTAAAATCAGACGCTGCGTTAACGGATCAATCATTTGTATTTGATGCCAAAAAATATCCTGGTGTTGAGGTGGTGGATTTGAGGTAGGGGAGGAAGAGGTTTGGGAGGTTTTTGATGTTTTTGAGGTTTGTGACGTTGTAGGGGTTGAACATTTTCAACCCTTGAGGTTTGTGATGTTTATGAGGTTGTAGGGGTTTAACATTTTCAACCCGTACAAAATGTTCAAAAGGTTCAATAAGTTCAAGAGGTTGGGAAGTGATTTCCGATTTTGGCTTATTGAACCTTTTGAGTTTTTGAATTTAAGTTTAAATCACTTTGTTGGTTTAATGCACTTCGCTGGTTTAATGGTTTAAAGCCCCAATTCCCAACCCTTCCCCCAAAAGGTGAAGGGAGTTTGAGCATTCAAAAAATGATGTGCACACAATAGCCCCAGCGGGGTGTCATATCACTAGAATTGTTTGATAATGAAATAAAGCCCCAGCGGGGTGACATAAAAAATCGCACATACTTTTGAAAATTACAAACTGCTAATAAATGGAAATTCCAGCTTCCCCTTGGGGGATTTAGGGGTCTGTTTTTAAAAATTCCCTAACTTCACTCCCTAACCTTCAAAACAATGTTCGATATAATTCCAGATTTTACAGCCACCCCCAAAATAGATCAGGTTGGGGTAGAAGAACGTGCTTCTCGTTTTACCAAAAGAAGCTTGAAAGGCGAAACCAAATTAAATGGTTTGATGCTTGCATTAAATATGATTGATTTAACTACACTCGAAGGAAAAGATACCGAAGGGAAAGTAAAACAACTTTGTTACAAAGCGATGCATTTACTTGATGCATACCCAGGACTACCAACCGTTGCAGCAATCTGCGTATATCCATCTATGGTAGGTATAGCCAAAAAAGCATTAGGTGATTCAGGAATAAAAGTGGCTTCTGTTGCAACCGCATTTCCCAGCGGACAATCCACATTGAAAGTAAAAAAAGAAGATACCAGATTTGCCATTGCTCAAGGTGCAGATGAAATAGATATGGTGATATCAAGAGGTAAATTTCATCAAGGCGAATACAATTTTGTTTATGACGAAATAGCCGCCATTAAAGAATTGTGTGGCGAAGTTCGTTTAAAAGTGATTTTAGAAACAGGCGAATTGGGTTCGTTAGATAATGTGCGCAGAGCGAGTGATATTGCCATGTATGCAGGCGCCGATTTTATCAAAACCTCTACCGGAAAAATTCAACCTGCCGCTACAATGCCAGTAACGTTGGTAATGCTAGAAGCTATTAGAGACTTCTATTACAAAACCGGCAAAAAAATCGCCATGAAACCAGCCGGTGGTATTTCAAAAGCAAAATTAGCTTTACACTATCTAGTAATGTTAAACGAAGTATTGGGCGAAGATTGGATGAACAATGAATGGTTTAGATTTGGTGCCAGCAGTTTAGCCAATGATATTTTAATGCAATTGATGAAACAAAAAACAGGGTTGTATCAATCGGGGGATTATTTTTCGAATGACTAGGGAGAGAGAGGTTTGAGAGGTTTTTGATGTTTGAGACGTTTATGAGGTTGGGGATTTTGGTAGGGGTTGAAAATATTCAACCAATGAAAATGAGTTTATGATGTATGAATATCAATTTGAAAATTTTACTAAATATTCTTAAGTAATATTTTTTCAGTTTTTGTGACATGTTTAATAGGTTTGTTTTTTATTAAAATGGCAACAATAAAAAATTTGAAGATATTCTATGTTGGCAAGAAGCAAGATCGCTAAATAAATTCATGAGGAATTTAATCAAGCAAAAGCGTTTCGAGCATAATTTTAGATTAATTAACCAAATTGAAGGTTCTGCAGGTTCTATTATGGATAATATAGCTGAGGGATTTGATCGTGGTGGGAATAAAGAATTCATTTTGTTTCTTTATTATGCAAAAGGTTCTTGTGCAGAACTAAGGTCGCAATCATACAGGGCTTTAGATGCTGAATACATTATTCAAAGTGAATTTGAAGAAATAAATGATAAATGTTTAAGAATAAATTATTTAATTTCAAAACTAATAAACTACTTAAAAACATCAGAAATCAAAGGCGTGAAATTTAAATAACCACCTAAACAACAAAAACAACAAAAAACTTTTCATAGGTTGAAAATTTTCAACACGTGAAACCTCATAAACCTCACAAACCTCATAAACCTCACAAACCTCTCAAACCTCTATATAATGGCCAAATCAAAAAACACCCTCAAACTCAAATTCGACAGCGCTCGTAACCTTGACCCTGCTCCGGAAAGTGCTGCTATTGCAAAGATTGCGGATCGATATGAGTTGTTTATAAATGGGAAGTTTGAAAAACCAAGCTCAAAAAAATATTTCGATACCATAAATCCAGCTACGGAGGAAAAGTTGTCTTCTATTGCATTAGCTAATAAAGCAGATGTGGATAAAGCGGTGGTAGCAGCAAGAAATGCCTACGATAAAGTATGGAAGAAATTACCTGCAAAAGAAAGGGCGAAATATATTTTCCGGATCTCCAGAATCATTCAAGAAAAAGCCAGAGAATTGGCGGTTATTGAAACGTTAGATGGTGGCAAGCCAATTAAAGAAAGTCGTGATTTTGATATTCCTGCAGCAGCAAATCATTTTTTTTATAACGCGGGATGGGCAGATAAATTAGAATATGCATTTCCAAATAGAAATCCAAAGCCGCTAGGTGTAGCCGGACAAATAATCCCTTGGAATTTTCCACTGTTGATGGCAGCTTGGAAAATTGCACCAGCATTAGCCACAGGGAATACGGTGGTGTTAAAACCAGCAGAAAATACTTCTTTAACGGCATTGAAATTAGCAGAGATTTTTCAGGAAGCTGATTTGCCTCCTGGTGTGGTGAATATCATAACAGGTGCTGGAAATACAGGCGCTGAATTGGTGAACCATCCAGGCATAAACAAAATTGCTTTTACTGGATCTACAGAAGTGGGAAAAATTATTCAAAAATCTATTGCCGGAACCAATAAAAAAGCCACACTCGAATTGGGTGGAAAAGCAGCAAACATCATATTTGAAGATGCCCCAATTGATCAAGCAGTCGAAGGAATTATAAATGGTATTTTCTTCAATCAAGGTCACGTATGTTGTGCTGGCTCTAGATTGTTTGTACAAGAATCGGTGTATAAATTGGTTTTGCAAAAATTAAAAGACAGAATCGAAACACTTATCGTTGGTAATCCAATGGATAAGAATACAGATATAGGAGCGATAAATTCCAAACAACAATTAGATGTCATCAATAATTATTTGAAAATTGGTCAGCAAGAAGGTTCTGAAATTTTTCAATCTTCATGTGCCTTGCCTAAAAAAGGATTTTATTGTAAGCCAACCATTTTTACAAACGTGGCTCAATCGCATCGCATTGCACAAGAAGAAATTTTCGGTCCAGTATTAGCCATCCAAACATTCAGAACCATCGATGAAGCCATTGAAAAAGCCAACAATACAGCGTTTGGTTTATCGGCCGGCGTATGGACAGATAAAGGATCTAAAATATTCAACATGACTTCCAAATTAAGAGCAGGTGTAATTTGGGCAAATACGTATAACAAATTCGATCCTACTTCACCATTCGGTGGTTACAAAGAAAGTGGTTTTGGAAGAGAAGGCGGATTGCATGGATTGGGGGGGTATGTGGAGGTTTGATGCGCTTCGCTGGTTTAATACGCAAGCTGGTTTAAGGGTTGAATGATTGAAGCAAAGAAGGGGTTGAAAAAACGGTTAGAAGTTGTTGTTTTTCACATTGATTTTTTTGAAGACATTTGGAATTTTGAAATAAAAAAATGTCTACAATAAAAAGATTTGAAGATTTGGATGTTTGGAAAGAAAGCAGGGCTTTGAATAAAACAATCGGCAGTATTATACGAGATAGAAAATTTGAACATAATTTTAGATTGATAAATCAAATAGAAGGGTCATCAGGTTCAATAATGGACAATATAGCAGAAGGATTTGAGCGAGGGACAAGAAATGAATTTATTGTTTTTTTAGGATATTCAAAAGGTAGTTGCGGAGAACTTAGATCTCAATTATATAGAGCGTTTGATAGAAAATACATCGAACAGCAACAATTTGACGAACTTCTAAAATTGGTTTCAAGAATAAGCGCAATGATTTATGGGTTAATGTTGTATTTAAAAAAAACTAAAATAGATGGAGTTAGAAAAAAAGAGTAAGTTGATAAAATAAAAAATAAAAAGTAAAAAGTAAAAAGTAAAAAGTAAAAAGTAAAAAACCAATACACCATTAAACCAGCGCAGCAAATTAAACCATTAAACCCTTAAACCAGCGAAGCGAATTAAACCCTTAAACCAGCAAAGCGCCTTAAACCGTTAAACATGTCTACTAGAATCAACGTTTTAAAAACATACAAAATTTACATCAACGGGCAATTCCCAAGAACCGAATCGGGGAGAACCTATGAAATAAAAAATCCAAAAGGAGAAGTGGCTGCGAATGTGTGCTTGAGCTCTAGAAAAGATTTTAGAGATGCTGAAGTAGCTGCCAGAACTGCATTTGGAGGCTGGAGCACAAGAGCTGCTTTCAATCGTGGACAAATTTTATATCGAATTGCAGAAATGTTGGAAGGTAGAAAGTTGCAGTTTGTAGAAGAGTTGATGCTTCATGGATCAAAAAAGTTGCAAGCTGAAAACGAAGTGGAATTGGCAATTGATCGTTTGATTTATTACAGTGGGTGGTGCGATAAATACCAACAAATATTCAGTAGTGTCAATCCAGTAGCGTCATCTCATTTTAATTTTTCTGCATTAGAGCCAATGGGCGTGGTGTCGATTATTGCGCCACAACAAAATGCATTGATAGGACTGGTATCACTTATGGCGCCAGTAATCGCCGGTGGAAATACTTGTGTGATATTGGCTTCCGAAACAAAACCATTGTCTGCAGTAACTTTTGCTGAAGTGCTTAACAGCTCAGATTTACCTGGTGGTGTTGTAAATATTTTAACCGGAAAAGTTTCTGAGTTATTGCCTCATTTTTCAAATCACATGGATGTAAATGCAGTTTGTTTTGCAGAAGATAATGCAAACGATATTAAATTGATTCAGGAAAATGCAGCGTTGAATGTGAAAAGAACTGCTTTTTATAAAAATAAAAATTGGATGAGTGAAGAAGCACAATCACCATATTTTATAAACGATTTTCAAGAGGTGAAAACGACCTGGCATCCAATAGAAAACATTGGCGGATCTAAATCTGGGTATTAATTAGTTATAAAATTATTGTTGTCTTTTAAACAAACGCCCGTCATCTTTAAGCGCATGGCTTCATTAATAAGCGCTATGGTTTTTTGTGCAGCAATTTCGTAAGTCAATCCTTCTGGTCTAATGTTAGAAATGCAATTTCGTAATGCGTCGTTATTTCCAACTTTTGGGTTATAGGTTAAGTAAACGCCCAAACTATCTGTGGCGCTTAATCCTGGACGTTCGCCAATTAAAATAATTGACATTTTTGAGTTTAATAAATATCCTGTTTCATCACTTATGGCTACACGACCTTGCTCAATAACGCAGATGGGCGCAATTGAATATTTTATTTCTCTCAACATTGGAATTAATAAATGAATCAATGGCATAGCATGTTTATTGACAGCATCAGCGGATAATCCATCAGCAATATTTATACAGATATCATAACTAATATTTGAATCTTCTTTGTTGATGATATCAATTGACTGTTGATTTAATTTTCTGCCAAAATCAGGTCTTTGTAAATATTGTTTTTTATCAATGGCGCAACTTTGTAAAAAAAGGAAAGGAAGTTGAAGCTCATCAAGATTATGATGAAGCTCCTTTTTATCTATTAAATCATAAACAGCATCTCTCGCTAATGCATGCGCCAATTTGAATGACAAATTTTGATTAGATGGAATCGATACACCCGTTTTACCCAATGCAATTCTTGCGGCGGTGTGTTTTTTTAAAACCTCCCATGAATCATGCTTTATTATTTCGTTTTCTTTATGCATTAATGTACTTTAATAAAGGATGGTTTGATTTCGATGAGATTAATTTTCCTTGATCATCTGTTAATCCTTGTTTGTATAGCCAACTTTCAAATTCTGGTGCAGGGTTTAATCCAAGTAATTCTCGAACAAATAATGCATCATGAAATGAAGTAGATTGATAATTCAACATGATGTCATCGGCTCCAGGAACACCCATGATGTAGTTGCAGCCTGCGGTGCCCATTAATACCAATAAATTATCCATATCATCTTGGTCCGTTTCGGCATGATTGGTATAACAAATATCCATTCCCATTGGAAGGCCAAGCAACTTTCCACAAAAATGATCTTCCAATGCAGCACGTGTTATTTGTTTGCCGTCATATAAATATTCCGGTCCAATAAATCCTACAACAGAATTTACCAAATGAGGTTTAAAAATTCTGGCAACGGCATAAGCTCTCGCTTCACAAGTCTGTTGATCCACACCCTCATGCGCATTCGCAGATAAAGAAGAACCTTGACCGGTTTCAAAATACATGACATTGTTTCCTATGGTTCCTCTATTCAGGCTCAAGCCAGCTTCATAAGCTTCTTGTAATAATCTCAAACTAACACCAAAGCTGGTATTTGTTTTTTCTGTACCGCCTATAGATTGAAATATCAAATCAACAGGTGCATTTTTATTGATTAAATCTATTGTGGTTGTAACATGCGTTAATACACATGATTGTGTTGGGATATCAAAAGCTAAAATCAAATCGTCAAGCATGGACAAAATCGAATAGACTTTTTCTGGGTTATCAGTTGCTGGATTGATGCCTATTACAGCATCACCGCTTCCATAAAACAACCCGTCAATAATGCTAATGGCAATTCCTTTTAAATCATCAGTGGGGTGATTGGGTTGAAGTCTAGTTGATAATCTTCCTTTTAATCCAATTGTATTTTTAAATTTTGTAACAACCTCACATTTTTTAGACACTAAAATCAAATCCTGGTTGCGCATGATTTTACTTACAGCAGCAACCATTTCTGGCGTAAATGCAAATTGTAATTGTTGAATTTTTGTAGTATCCACCATGTCACTCAATAACCAATCGCGAAACATGCCAACGGTAAATGAACTTATTTCTGAAAAAGCAATATGGTCATGACCGTCTATAATTAATCGAGTTACTTCATCAGATTCGTAAGGGATGACAACCTCATTTAAAAAATTAGTTAACGGCACATCAGCCAAACAAATTTGAGCAGCAATTCTTTCTTGATAGCTCTCTGCACACAATCCCGCCAAAGCATCACCTGATCTAAATGGCGTTGCTTTAGCCATCAATGTTTTTAAGTCGGAGAAACTGTAAGTGATATTTTGTATGCTGTGTTTATACATGAATTGTTATGAATGAATTATGCATGATTTATGTCAACATCATTGTCCAAACTGATATTTTTAGTGCCTGATAATTTTAATAATAAAAATGCTATCAGAAGCCCTGCAAAGAAAATGCCACTAAGCATAACATTGTAATAAATTATTGCAACTATACAAACCAAAGAAAGTATTAAAGCAACAATTGGAAACCATGGATAAAATGGTGTTTTAAAACTTGATTGAAAATTTTTGTCTTTTTTTAATTTCAATAAGCTGATCATACTTATGCTGTACATAACCACGGCGCCTAAAGCAGAAATAGTAATTACGATAAGTGTTGTACCCGTAAATAATGAAATGAGACCAATCACCCCACCCAAAATCAATGCCCAATGAGGGGTTCGAAAACGAGCGTTCACGTTGCTGAATATTTTGGGTAAAAAACCACTTCTCGACAATGCAAATATTTGTCTTGAATAGCCAATGATTAACCCATGAAAAGATGCAATTAATCCAAATAATCCAATGCCAGCAAAGATTGTGGTGAGTTGATTGGTTTTCCCCATAACCAAACCAATGGCCTCTGGAAGCGGATAATCTATTTTACTGAGCAAATGCCAATCTCCAATTCCGCCAGTTAAAATCATTACACCCAATGCTAAAAAGATAAGGGTGCCAATACCCATTAAATACCCTTTGGGAATATTTTTATTGGGGTCTTTCACTTCTTCAGCAACCATGGCTACACCTTCAATGCCTAAAAATAACCATATAGCAAAAGGTAATGCGGCAAAGATTCCTGTAATTCCATGTGGCATTGGATCGGCAGTAAAATTTTTCATTTCAAAACTCGGTGCTACCAAACCCATGAAAACTAATAATTCAATTACAGCCAAAACAGTAATGATTAAATTAAAGATGGCAGATTCTTTTATGCCCAATAAATTAATGAGGGTAAATAATACATAGCAACCAACAGCAGTGTACATAACGGGAATGCCTGCAAGAAGAAAATGCACATAACTTCCTAACGAAAATGCAATTGCGGGAGGGGCGAAAACGAATTCTATAAATGTGGCATAGCCAGCGATGAGTCCTCCGTAAGGTCCAAATGCTTTATAGGCAAAGGCAAATGGACCACCTGCATGTGGGATGCTTGCTGTTAATTCTGTAAAACTAAAAACAAAGCAGATATATAAAACCGTAACGATTAAAGTAGACATCAGAAAGCCAATGGTTCCAGCTGCATCCCAGCCTAGATTCCACCCAAAATACTCTCCAGATATCACCAATCCTACGGCCAAGCCCCAAAGGTGAATGGGTTTTAATGCCTTTTTTAATGTTGATTTATTTTCCACGAAGTGAAACTAGGTATAAAATCAAACAAATAAAATAAAAATTGTTGCTGGTTAAGTAATATGAAAACCTGTTTTTAGTGATTGTCAAAAAATGCCGAATCATACATTAATTCAAGAAGTTTTTAATTTGTTTGTTTAAATTAACAGACAATTTAGTTTTGGAATCTATAATTTTACAAAAAAAATAAAAATCATGAAGACAAGTAGTATCATTTTAATCGCTTTAGGCGCTTTTTTATTAATCATCGGATTTTGGGGTTGTAATGGTTACAATGGATTGGTTGGTGCAGATCAGGGAGTGAAAAAAGTATGGAGTAATGTAGAAACCAATTATCAACGTAGAACAGATTTGTATAGTAGCGTAATTAAAACCATTGAAGGATCTGCGAATTTTGAAAAATCAACGTTGAAAGAGGTGATGGAAGCTAGAGCAAAAGCAACACAAATTCAGGTAGATGTAAATGATCCTGCATCTTTAGAAGCATATCAAAAAGCACAGGCCAATTTACAAGGTTCATTTAGTAGATTGATGGCAGTTGCAGAAAACTATCCAAACTTAAAAACAACCGATGCGTTTAGAGATTTTCAAACACAAATTGAAGGCACGGAAAACAGAATTAATGTAGCTCGTCAGGATTACAACAAAGCCATTGAAGATTATAATTTAAGGGTGAAAAAATTCCCTGGGGTTATATTGGCGCGTTTGTTTGGATATAACGAAAAGCCGTTTTACAAAGCAGACGAAGGCACAGAAAAAGCACCAAAGATTGATTTTAACATCAAGTAATTTTTAATCAAGAAGAAAATAAATATCAATATGTTCGGATTGTTTAAAAAGAAACCATTGTTTTCTGATGTAGAAAATGCAAGAATTGTGGAGGCGATTAAATCTTCCGAACAACTAACCAGTGGTGAAATAAGGATTTATATTGAATCAAAAAATCCATTGGTGAGTACCATCGAAAGAGCTTCTGAGATTTTCTTTAATTTAAAAATGCAGGGAACCGCTCAAAGGAACGCCGTTTTATTATACCTCGCATATAAGGACAGAGAAGTGGCCATCTTTGGCGACGAAGGCATTCATCAACAAGTAGGCACTGAATTCTGGAACAATCAGGTAAAAGAAATGGTGATGTTGTTTAAAGAAAACAATCTAACAGAAGGTATTGTAAAATGCATCACCGAGGTAGGAAATGTTTTGATTGAAAAATTTCCACATCAAGGAACTATGGATAAAAATGAATTGCCGGATGAAATTGTATTCGGTAAATAAACGCCCCCAAAAATGAAAAAATTAGGTATTGTTTGTTTGTTGTTTATTTTGGGATGGGCTCAAATTGCATTTGGTCAAAATATTCCCGATCGTCCTAATCCCCCGCGCTTGGTAAATGATTATACCAACACACTTACTGCCGATCAACAAGCAGCTTTAGAAAGAAAATTAGTAGCCTTTGATGACAGCACAAGTACACAAATCGCCGTAATTATTGTTTCAACACTTGAAGGAAATGACATCAGTGATTATGCGTTAAAGATAGGCAGGTCATGGGGTATAGGCGGAAAAGAGTATAACAATGGGGTGGTTTTTTTAATCGCCAAAGACGATAGAAAGATGAATATTTCTACCGGATATGGGGTAGAAGGGGCACTTCCAGACATCACCGCAAAGCATATTATAGAAGATGAGGTAAAGCCCAATTTTAAAGGAAATGATTACTATCGCGGGATTGATGAAGGAACAAATGCCATCATTAAAGCGGTAAAAGGCGAATATAATACAGCACGTAAAAAGGATAAGAATACATCAGGGAAAATTGTAATTGTTTTGGTGATAATCTTAGTGATATTGTCAATGGGAGTAGGTGGTGGCGGAGGAGGTTCGATGATGAGTAGGAGAGGTCACCGTGGTTTTAGCGGTCCAATGTTTTTCCCAATGGGCGGCGGCTTTGGCGGATCTAGTGGTGGCGGAAGCTCCGGTGGCGGTGGATTTGGTGGTTTTGGTGGAGGAAGCTTTGGCGGTGGAGGAGCAAGTGGTGGGTGGTAATAAGGTTTAAATCGCTTCGCTGGTTTAATGTTTAATGGTTTAATTGTTGAAATGCATCCAACCTTTTTAACATCTTTGATTTATATAAAAACTTCGTGTCTTCGTGTTTCCTCCCTTCTTATCAAAAAAATGACATACGAAAATTCTCTACCTTTTGAACTCATCAAAACTTTTGAATATTTTTTGTTTCGCGCAAAGCTCGCAAAGGACCAAAGACGAAAAGATCCTTGTTCCTCAGCTCTTCCCAAATAGGTCAAGGGAGCTTGAATATTCTAAAGTTTAAAATATCCATTATAAAAAAAGGTTCAATAAGCCCAAAACGGAAAATACTTCCAACCTTTTGAACTCATTGAACCTTTTGAACATATTGAACGTAAGGGTTGAAAATCTCATCGTTAGGGTTGAAAATATTCAACCCTAACGATGACCTCAAAAACCTCAAAAACCTCTTCTTACTTCAACTTCTCCTCAATATACTTTTCAATTTCTTCTCCTTTTGCTTTTGAAATTTTTCCCAATGCTTTTGAAATACTTGGGTCAATGAAACTCATGTATTGAGCAGGGATGCTGTTTCTGAATTCTAAAATCTTATCAATTCCAGCTTTAATTTTTGTCATGTCATTTAACTTAGATAAATAAACGGCAAACTTATCAGTCATTGAAATTTTTTCCTGACTTAACGGAGCTTCAGCATATCGGTTAGCGATAAAGTCAAAATCTGCTTCAGTTCCCTGAGATAAAATAATTTTATTTACCTCGTCTCTAAATGCACCTTTTACATCATTGCTGTATTTTTTTGCAAGTTCAAAAGCACCTTCTGGATTTATGGTATTTATTCCTTTAAAAGCAGCACCTGCAACACTGTAAGACGAATCATTAATGGCTGTTTCAAATAATGATAAATACTTTTTATCTCCATTTTTTACAAGGAAATTAATGGCAGCAGCTTTTACTTTTTTGTTCGGGTCATTCTTTGCAATAAGTTCAATTTGGTTGATAATTGAAGCGTCTCCTTTAAAACCAGATGTGCCAATTTTTTGAATTGTGCTTAATCTTAGTTTGAAAAATTTATCATTTAACCCTTCCGAAAGTTGTTTAATACTGTTCTTTGCAAAATAATCCAAGGCTTCCTTTCTGTCTAAATAATTCTTACCAAACTTCCATTGCGCAAGATAATTTGCTTCCGTTTTTGAATCCGTTTTATCAGCAAGTAAAATTTTGTCTGCATCAACGCTAATCCAATCTGGCATTTTCGATACATTGAAACTAAACGTGTCGCTCAAATTTTTTGCGGTTATCATTTGTCTAGTTGATTTCCCATCTACATAAATATCAACTGCCATTGGAAGCATGAAAGCTTTTCCAGATTTTTGAACTTGATCAATTATTACAGATGCTGTGTTTTTTTCTGAATCAAAGCCATAACTGATTTTTAATTTTGGATGCCCACTTCCATAATACCATTGATTCCAAAACCAATTTAAATCTCTTCCTGTTACTTCTTCAAATGCCAAACGCAATTGATGCGCTTCTCCAGTTTTGAATTTATTGGTGGTCAAATAGTTGTTTAGTGATTTGAAGAATGCATCGTCCCCAACAAAGTTTCTCAACATGTGTAAAATGCGTCCACCTTTGTTATAACTAACGGCGTCAAACATATCTTCTCTACTTGCATAATGAAATCTTGCCAAATCTTTTTTCTCTGACCCGCTCATCATATACCCTTGCATATCTTCGAAATTATGGGCATCCGCAAAGTCTTTTCCATATTTATATTCATCCCATAAATATTCGCTGTAATTGGCAAAGCTTTCATTAACAGTAAGGTTGCTCCAGCTTTCAGCCGTAACTAAATCGCCAAACCAATGATGAAATAGTTCATGAGCTATTGTTTCTTCCCAATCATTTCCTTCTGTCAATTCACGTGCATTTTGATAAGCACTTTCCTGATGTAATGTAGCTGATGTATTTTCCATAGCACCACTTACGTAATCTCTACCCACCATTTGAGCATATTTAGGCCATGGGTATTCAACATTTAGTTTTTTCGAAAAGAAATCCATCATTTCTGGGGTGTTTCCAAAAACACCACGAGCAAAAGGTTGCTGCTTTTTTTCTACGTAGTAACTCACTTCTTTTCCTTTATAGCTGTCTTTTACAATGGCAAAATCACCTACACCCATAAAAAATAAATATGGCGCATGTGGTAAATCCATTTTCCAATAGTCTGATCTGCTACCATCGGTATTTTTCTTTTGACTAATCAATAAACCATTACTAAGGGTAACGTATTTATTCGGTACTGTCATGGTGATTTCTTGAGTAGATTTCTGATTGGGTTTATCAATCGTAATCATCCATGCACTGTTGGATTCTGTTTCACCTTGAGTCCAAATTTGAGTTGGTTTATTTTTTTCTGATCCAGTTGGATTGATGAAATAAAGTCCTTTAGCATCAGTAATTGCTGCACTTCCCTCGGTTTCAAGTTCATTAGGTCTGCTGATATATTCAAAATATAGCGTGTATTTTTCACCGCCCTTGTATGTTTTATTTAGTTTGATATTCAATTGCATACCATCGTAATCATATTTCAATTTGGTCTTTACCCCTGCATTAATTAATGAAACCTCTTTAATTGTCATTCCTTTAGCATCAAGCCTAACAGAGTCTGTAGCATAAAATGTAGGTTGTAATGTAAGCCACTCTTTTCCATTCATTGTAGCACTGTCGAAATTAAATTTTACTTCTAGTTTTGTGTGTACAACGCTGTTGATTTTTGTTTCACTACTTCTGTATTCTTTCTTCCAACTGGTGTCTTTGGATTCATTTTGAAATTGTGCAAATGTGGATTCAGTTGCAATTAATAATAACAATAAAATAAATGGATTGCGCATGTGTTTGATTTTTTGCCAAATTTACTTGCATTTATTTTAAAATGATTGTTTTTAACAATTGAAATTTATTTACAATTAAGTAGCTTTGAAACATGACGAATGTAAACTCAATAAAAAAACTATGTTTGTTTTTATTGCTGATTATTTTTTCAACAAGCATATCAGCGCAAACTGCTCATTTTTTATATATTCAATCTGATAATAGTCAGGCTTTTTACGTGCGAATAAATAATAAAGTATTTAGTTCATCACAATTAGGTTATGTGATCATACCAAAATTGCAAACTGGAAAACTGCCTTTAATAATTGGATTCCCAAAGAATCAATGGAATGCAATGAATTATAATATAGATGTTGAAGACAAGGATTTATCATTTCAATTAAAAAAGGTGGATTCATTGGAATGGGAATTGTATGATGAACAAGAAAAACACACCGTTTTTAGAAACAATACGAATCAGAAACTAGAATTAATAGAGAACAACAATGATGAATTTTCAAATATTTTGGCTGAAGTAAGCAATAATCCTAAGATTAAGCAAACTAAAAAAATCATTCAAACAAAGGATAGCTCAAACTTGAAATTAGAAACAAATGTAAAAGTTGTTGAAAATGTAGATTCAAATTCAGCTAATACTGATATTGTTCAAATTGAAAAAGAGCCTAATAAAAAACCAGAAAGGAAAAAGGAGAAACAACGCATTCAAAAAGATTTTTCTTATGTCGATAGCGCTGGAAATTTAATTAAATATGTAATAAGTGATGAAGATAAAAGCGACACGGTATCTATCTTTATTCCATTTTCTAAAGAAATTAAAATTGATACAACTAAAAGTCAACAATTAAACGTAGTAAAAAATTCATCTATAGTAAAAGCATCAATAGCAACTGAAAACGATTTTTTACAACTAAGAAAGCAAATGATTTTAGAAGAAAATGAAGAGCGCATGATCTCAATTTCAGAAAAAGCATTTGAACAATTAGCGTATTCAACAGACATGATAAAAAATTTATCGGTCTTGTTTTTAAAAGAAAAAAACAAATTGACTTTTTTGTTAAACGCATATAAATATGTGTCAGATAAACAAAATTACAGGTTGTTGTCTATTGTTCTTTCTGAAGAAAAGAGCTTAATTCAATTTAATCAATTGTTTGAATAAACCCCAATCAAAATGTCACGTTATTTTATTGAGGTTTCATATAAGGGGACCAATTTTGCTGGATTTCAAAAGCAAAATAATGCACATACCATTCAATCTGAAATAGAACAAGCGCTAAAAATTTACTTTAGAAAAGAAATTGAATTAACAGGTTCGTCTCGAACAGATGCGGGTGTGCATGCATTGCAAAATTTTTTCCATTTCGACGAAAATGAAATTCCTACAGAAAACTTTGAGAAGTCAGTTTACCATTTAAATGCCATTATCAGTTCAGATGTTGTAATTAAAGGAATAGCATTAAAGCATGAAGGAGCTCATTCTAGATTTGACGCAAAAAGTAGGCAGTATTTATATACAGTGTACCAGCATAAGGATCCTTTCTTGATGGATAGGGGTTACTATTTTCCTTATCCTTTAAACATGGAGAGGTTGGCAGAGGCTTCCGAAATCATAAAGCAAACGAGCTATTTTGAATCGTTTTCAAAAAAAAACACCCAAGTTTTAAACTTTAACTGTACAATATTTGAAAGTTTTTGGCGCCAACAAGACAATGAAATACAGTATCATGTTTGTGGAAGTAGGTTTTTAAGGGGCATGGTAAGGGGGTTGGTGGGCACGATGTTGAAAGTTGGAACAGAAAAAACAAGTATTGATGAGTTTAAAAAAATAATTGAAATGGGAGATGTAAGTCAGGTTGATTTTTCTACTCCTGCGCGTGGGTTAATGCTAGTTAGTGTAAATTATTAAACACTATATCTTTTATTTTACTTTTTTTATTGAAAAATAGCAAAGCATGAAATCCATAACTGCATTGATTCTTATTGAATTGCGCCATTTTTATAAAAAAATAAAATCAGTTTATTTTCAAAATAATTTTGCTTACTAAAAATATGCTACTATATTTGCATCCCGCTTTTAAAACGAGCTAAAAGATCTAAGACATTCGATTAGAAAAAGAGTAAGAACACGGTGTTGGTTTGTTGTAAAAAATTCAAGTTTATTTTTAAAATTAATTTGGTTTAAAAAGATATAAATCTATATTTGCAACCCGCTTTTAAAAAAGCGAAATGTTCTTTTGCGAGTAGAAAAAATATTTTAAAAAATAAAAATTATCATTTTGTTTTTTGAATACAAAAAACCTCTACATTTGCACTCCCAATCAAAAACGGGTTGTTTTTCTAGAGAGGAAAACGAGGGAATTAAAAAATAGAAATTAAGAAATTAAAATAGGGATTACGGTCAAGAGGTTAAACTTTTGATTTGTGATTCGAAAGATCTTTGAAAGAATGGAAACAGCAACGATTCGCATTTTATGCGAATAAATTTAAACAGGTAATGGTTAGCGCAAATATTAATTAGAATTTGACGTTAATTTCCAATGAAATTAAACAGTCAGTTCAAACAACACATTTACAATGGAGAGTTTGATCCTGGCTCAGGATGAACGCTAGCGGCAGGCTTAATACATGCAAGTCGAGGGGCAGCGCGGGTAGCAAT
>JAIYAN010000025.1 GCA_027489035.1 Chitinophagaceae bacterium | reverse complement strand
TCATTGTTCCGCTACCAGTATAGAAACCTTCTAAGAATGCTGTTAGATTTAACGTAGTGCTACATGTGTTAATCGTTAAGTTCAATGTTGCTACTGAATCACAACCCGCTGCGTTGGTAGTAGTGAATGTTTTCACACCACTTGTAGTGTAGGTTGTGCCATTCCATGTGAATGAGCTACATGATGTTTCTGATGAGCTTGATGAAGAACTTGTGTTTATTGTCAAGTTCAAAGTTGCTACTGAATCACATCCCGCTGCATTTGTACCGCTGAATGTGTACACACCAGATGCTGTGTAGTTAGTACCATTCCATGAGTAAGAGTTACATGCTGATTCTATAGCACTTGATGAAGTTGCTTGATTAATAGTCAAGTTTAACGTAGCTACTGAATCACATCCCGCAGCATTGGTACCATTGAATGTATACACACCAGAAGTTGTGTATGTTGTACCATTCCATGTAAATGAACTACATGCTGATTCTGTTGCGTTTGATGAACTACTGTTTATAATGGTTAAATTCAATGTCGCCACTGAATCACAATTCACTGAATTCGTGGTGTTAAATGTGTATGTTCCACTTGTGGTATACGTTGTACCATTCCATATATAACTATTACAGTTTGTAATATCTACCGCAGATGTAGTTTTCTTACCTAAAGTTAAATTTAATATTGCTGTAGAATCACATCCTGCTACTGTAGTTGTATTATATGTATAAACGCCAGATTCAGTGTAAGTTGTACCATTCCAAGTATAACTATTACAAATTGTAATGCTTTGATTTGAAGTTATGCCAGTATTAATGGTTAGACTCAACGTTGCTACTGAATCACAACCTGCAGCGTTTGTAGTAGTGAATGATTTTACACCACTTGTTGTATATGTAATACCATTCCATAAATAGCTGTTACAGCTTGAGATAGTTTCTGAAGAACTTGTCTTAGCATTTACAACTACAGTTGTTGTTACTACTGAAGTACATGCAGCAGAATCGGTTGCTGTTAAAGTATACGTTCCAGTTGCAGCTGTTGTTGCATTTGTAATTGAAGGAGATTTTACTGTTGATGTAAATCCATTTGGACCAGACCAAGCATAAGTGATTACACCATATCCTTTTGTTGAGTTTCCGGTTAATTGTACAGTTGCCGCTTGACAAATTGGACCATTATTCGTTGCTGTTGCAATAATTCTGCAAGGGAATAATGTTTTAACTGGAACAACATTTGAAATTGATGTTGTTGATCCGCTATTACCCGTTGCCGTTACTTGATAATAGTATTGTGTGTTTGGTGTTAATCCTGTTACATTCAATGATGATGATGTAGTTGAAACCCCATTATACCCTGATACATATTGTAATAGACTTCCTCTTAAGTAAATATTATCTATTCTACTTGTTCCAGCGGAAGCAACTGTTCCTCCATTTGCTGATACTGATGAAATGTTAATCCAACGCACATATAAAGAGTCAATATTATCACAAGCACTTGGCAATGATACATTATTCAGAACACCTAATGTGTAGTTGTTGGCAACTTTAATGGTGTCGTTTGAAACATTTGTCCATGTGCCATTTGCACGAATTTTGTATTGCAACCTAAAATGTGCTGGACCAGTGTTTGATGATGATTGTGCAGAAGATACTTTTACATTTGTATATCCTGTTGCATTTACAATTACTTGCCAATATTTATTGCCAACATTCCAAGTATCGGTACTCTGTGCTTGAGTACTTGCCCCATTAGGAGAAGTAAGTGTTGTAGATGGTACAACCGACAATCTATTGTTTCCAATGTTATTGCTATTTGAAAGAGCTGTATCTGAAAATGAGTTTGTTCCAGATACTGGGAATGTCCAAGCAGCAATTACATTTGATGAACTGTTTGTATACACATACACATTGTAATTACTTGCACAATCAATGGTATTCCAACTTGCACTGAATGAACTTGTATCTATTGGTGATGCTGTATTTGCAATTGGTGTTGCTAAAGCTGTTGTTGTTTGATTTCCGTTTAATGTGGTGCTTGTTAAATAAGCAGTTGCATTATCAGCACCATTGTAACTGAAGATTTTAAAGTTCAATCTTGTGTTATCATTTAATCCAGTGTAAGTTATTGAACTATCATTTCCTACATAAGCTACTGTTGCATTTCCTAATGTACTGCCTACTGTATATACGGTTCCAATTACTGGTGATGCACTTGGCAATGTAGTTCCTGTTGTTTGTATGACCAACACACCATCTGCTCCAACACCATTTGTCCAACTTACTTTCATTCCGTTACAAGTTATGTTGCTGAAATTTAGATTGGTTGCTGGCAATGCGGTTACGGCTGTATATGTAACGGCTGTAGTTGTTGCCGGACCTTCAGTATAGTAATTTATTGTTGCTGTATCCACACCGTTCCATGTAAATGGAATCACTGCAAAATTGTATTCTGTAGTTGCTGCAAGGTTTGTAACAGTAGTTGATGTACCAGACACAAATGCACCGATGCTGGTATTCGCTCCAGCTATTGGCGCTTGTCCATTGCTGTTGCTTAAAGTTAACTGTTCTGCTGGCGAACCATATAACACTACATATCCGTTTGCAGTTGCACCAGATGATGGGAAGCTTGCTGCTATCCATGATAAATTCACTTCACTTCCCGAAGTTGGTGTTGCAGTTAATGAAGGAGATGCAGTTAATGGTGGATTAGATAATGTAATGAAATTGCTTTCAGTTGACAATCCTGTTCCATAAGTATTTGTTGCAAACCCTTTGAAATAATATCTTGTTTGAGCTGATAATGTAGTTCTTTCTTGTGTAAATATTCCAGTTGATGAACCGCCTTCAGCTAAAGCGTTATCCGTTGCCGTTACTCCAGTTGTTGTTTTATATACCGTTCCTCTTGCTGTTATTGCTACATCTGCTCCAGCATTGTCAACCGTTGCACCTATTACAGCGCTGTTATTGGTAATTGCTGTAGCCGTTGGCAAGCTTAATGTTGCATAACCTGATAAAGTTGTTGCTGTTGTTGTATTTGAATTGCCAGAACTAAAGTTAGTTCCAGCAGCACGTACTCTATAATAATAAGCTGTGTTATTGGTTAAACCAGTTAATTCTTGAGACAATCCAGCAACTGTATAATTTTCGTAAGGAGCTACAAAAGATCCTGCTCTTCCGGTTACTTTAAAGTCATCTATTACCCAAGATTTTACTGATGAACTTGTTAAGCTTGTAATACGTATTTTCAAATTGGTGGTTGATGGTAAATTGTTAATTACAACCGTTCCGTATTTTGCGCCATTTTGTGAAAATTTGGTTGCAATAGTATCGCCATCAAATGTTCCTGTTGCAGTAATATTTGCAGGATCTGTAAATGTCCATGCTGCTGTACCACCAAATCCTGTTACGTTTAAGGTGTTAAACCAATTTGCACCATCATCTGTACTTACTGCTATAGTTATATTATCTGAAGTTAATAAACCACCTATTGCAGAAAGTCTGAAACTTAATTGATTACCTACAAAGCTGCTTGTATTGATACTATTTGAAGTTAATACATTTGTACCATTTGAAACGGAGTAGGCATATGTGCCTACAGCTGCTGTAGTAGAATATGTGGTTGTTGCACCTGTTGAAGCAAACAGACTTAAACTGTTTTCAAAACCTTCAGTTGCAATGGTGTTTGCACCAAATGATGGATTGTAAAATTCAGGATAAGTACTTACATCCAATTTATATCCGTTAGCTGCACAAGTAACTGCGTTCCAATTTGCCGTTAAGTTTGTGATGCCTACAGACGTTGCAGCTGTTGCTACTGGCGCTGTTGGGTTGTTTGTGGTGAATGTTGTAGTTCTTGGTAATGTAGTATTGTAAGATACATCGGCTGATGTACTTCCATTAAATGCATATACTGCATAATAGTATTTAGTTCCATCAATTAAATTAGAAAGGTTTGCTGTTGTATCCGTATTATTTGCTCCAAGATACGCTACTGTTGAATTTCCTAATGTATTGCCCACGCTATATATTGTTCCAGAAACTGGATTTACACTTGGTGTGGCAATAGTTGATTGTAATAAAATATATCCTGTTGCATCTGCTACTGTTCTCCACTTCAATGTTATACCACTACATGTACCACTTAAAAATGAAAGTGTGGCTGGTTGTGTAGTTGGTGCGTTTAAATATGTTGTAGCATCAACAACCATTGGTGTTGCTGTGTAATAATTTCTTGTTGAGTCATTTAATCCATCCCATGTATATGGAATAATGGAGAAATTGTAACGTGTTGAAGCCGTCAAACCAGTAACATCCAAAGTCGTCGCTGAACTTAAAAAGGTTGAATTTACAATAGTTGTGTTTGCATCTCCAACTGGTGCTTGACCATTTGAATTTACTAATGTTGGTATATTAGGATATATGCTTCTGATGATTACATAATTTTTAGAAGTTGCTCCTTCTGACGGATAATTTGGTCTTGTCCAATTTAAGTTTATTTGTGTTCCTGTTGAAGGCGTTGCTGTTAAATCAGTTACTGCTGATGAAGGAGGATTAGAGAAAGTATAAAAACTTGCTTCCGGACTTAATGCAATTCCACCACCCGCATTTACAGAATATCCTGAGAAATAATATTTTGATTCAGGTAACAAGTCTGTTCTTAAATGTGAATAAGCACCTATTGTTGTGCCACCTTCATCTAGTGTATTACTGGATACACTTACTGGAGATATGGTACTGTAAATAGTACCGCGTTGTATAACGTCTTCACTACCACTTGTAACAATAGTAGCTCCCAATACTGCACTGTTATTGGTAATTGAAGTAACTGTTGATGAAGACATTGTAGGCGCAACAACATTTGATGTAGTACCTGTAGTTGTTGGTGCCGATGCGGTTAAATAGTTATATGTTGCTGCATTTGATCCATCCCAAGTATATGGTATTAATAAATAATTATACGTTGTAGAACTAATCAATCCAGTATCATTTGCTTCTGTACCGATGATGTTTGCATTTACAATAAATGTATTTGCACCTACAGTTGGAGCACTTGCATTTGAACCTGTAAATACAGGAACATTTGGATCAACAGCTCTTAACAATAAATATCTTTTTGCAGTTGCACCTCCAGTTGGGAAATCTGCAGGCGACCATGATAAATTTAATTGAGTTGATGAAAATGGATTTGCTGATAATCCACTTGCTTGTGTAATTGGCGGATTTGATAAGGTATAAAAATCAGATTCTGTTGACAATCCTGTTCCTTCTGATGTAGTTGCATAACCTTTAAAATAGTAGCGTGTTTCTGGCGATAATGTTCTGCTTTGTGTAAATACACCCGTTGTTGTTCCACCTTCTGCTAAAGCGTTATCCGTTTCCGTTACACCTGTAGTTGTTTTAAATGCTGTTCCTCTGGATACAAAAGTACCTGTACCAAAAGAAGTGATGTTTGCTCCTAATGTTGCACTATTATTGGTAATATTTGTAACTGTAGGTAAGTTTACACTTGCTCCTGCATTTGCACTGATGCTGATATTATCTATACCAATGGCTTGTCCATTGGTTGAACCTCCCAATCCAGTGAATGTCCATCTGATGTAATAAACAGAATCTGCTGGAATGGTTAAACCAGAAACTTTAAAAGATTTTGAAATAGTTGTTGGTGGATTAACTGCTTGAGCACTTATTGCATCTGCAGCATAGGTTTGATTTCCTGAAGTGTCTGCGGTATTTGCAGTTGAAGTAGCACCATGGAAGAAAGTCCAATCAAATTGGCGACTTCCTGTTCTATATTTTTCGTAATCAAACGCTACATTTAATGAAGATATTGGAGCGCCTGTACTGTTTGTGATTTTTAATATTATAGATTTAGGTGAAGTAAATGTACTTGTATTTAAAATTACTAATGCACGGTCTGTTGATGTTGAAGTTCCACTTCCAAAATTATATAAAGCTCCTCCTGTAGGAGCTGTTCCTGAAGAAAAAGCTGTAGCCGTTGTAGCGGTTGTTCCGGTTGTCCAATTTGTTCCAAATGCAAATCCTGTTGGCAATGTAGCTGTTGCACCAGTTCCTATTCCATTGAAGTTTTGTGCATACAAAGTTTGTATGGCACCAATAACTGGCAATGTTCCTGATACGGATAATGATTGTGCTACATCAGTTGCAGCATTATAATTTGTACTTGAAGCTTGTGATGCTGTAATGGTGGTTGTTCCAGCGCCTATGATTCTTATGTTTCCTGATACAATCGTTGCTACTGCTGTATTTGAACTGCTATAAGTAATTGCATTTATTGCTGAAGTGGCTGAAGTTGCCCCTGGTGCATAATCCGCATCTCCCACAGCTTTATTTGCCAATGCATTGAATGTAATGGTTTGATTGGCTTTGTTTATCGTTGCTGTTATTCCAGGTTGTGTTAAACTATAATTTGATGCGCTTGTACCTGTAATTGATAATGTTACTGCAATACCACTTGCTGCATTTGCGCTTGCAAACACACCACTCGAAACCAATGTTACATTATCTGATCCAACTATGCCATTTAATACTGCACCTGTTACTGTTGCAGTTGTGTTGCCATCATACGTTTTATCAGATGCTACTGCGTCTGTTACCGTTAATTCTTTTTGGGTAATATTTGCAGTAAATCCAGTTGGTTGAGTAAGTGAATAATTACCAGCACCTGCACCACTTAGGTCATACGTTCCATTTAAAGTTATTGCAATTCCATTTGCCACATTTACACTAGCAAAAGTTGCAGTTGGTGTACCTGATACTGAAACAACATCTCCATTTTTAACCGTATTTAATACTGGCGTTCCTGTTAATGTTGCTGTGTTATTTCCATCATAGATTTTGTTATTGATGCTGATGCCTGTAATGGTTAATGCCAATGCAGTTACTGTACTTGATGGTACTGAAATATAAACTGTAGTAGCTCCTTCTGTTGATACTTCAATATCACCTGAATAAGTTCCAACTGTAGTAGTTGAATCTAAACGAATGTATATTGTTGTTAATGAAACTGTTTGTGCCGTTGGTTCTAATACCAATGTGTTTGCAAATCCAGTTGTTGCATTTGTTGAAATTACAAATCCTGATGGAGCTGTAATATTTATGTTGTTATATAAAGTTGAGCCATAAACAGTAAAGGTTTTGTTTGTACTAGGTGTACCATATACTGTTGTTAATGCAGTGATAGCACTTGTTGTATTAATGGTT
Organism: Chitinophagaceae bacterium; assembly: GCA_027489035.1. Taxonomy (GTDB): domain Bacteria; phylum Bacteroidota; class Bacteroidia; order Chitinophagales; family Chitinophagaceae; genus Ferruginibacter. The sequence goes on along the minus strand of JAIYAN010000025.1, from coordinate 32,650 downwards.
GGAACACTTGGTGCCACTGGTGCTCCTTCTGTAACATTACTGTTTGTACCATTTCCAAATGCATTTATTGCTCTAATGATTACGCCATAAGTTGTACCATTTACCAACCCGTTGATTACAATTGGTGATGCTGTTGATGCTGGAGATACCGATGTAAATGTTGAACCATAATCTATTGAATATTGATAATTGGTTATTGCGGCACCTCCATTATATATTGGCGCTGTAAATGCCACACTTAATGTTCCATCTCCTCCAATGATTTCTGTGATGGTTGGTGCCGATGCTACAACTCCAATAATGCTAGCTGTTAATGTTGGTTGTGTAATTGAATAATTTGATGAAGGAGCTGCATAAGTTCCTGTTCTGGTCAATGTTTTATTATTTCCTACAGCTGAATCTGCAAACGTCCATGTTACCGTTTCTATTGGTGTAAATGATTCATTATTTACCAATCCTGCATAAACAGCTGTACCAGTTACTGAAACCGATGTGTTTCCATCATAATTTTTATCTGAAGCTGTTAAACCAGATATGGTAAGCGCTTTTGCCGTTACAATATTTCCAGATGCAGATGTGGTGATGGTATCATTTGGTACGCCTGTACTTGATAAAACAATAAATTGACTGTTATATGTTCCAATCACGGGAGCTGTTGCTTTCAATCTGATGCTTAATCTTGCTGAAGACAAACTGCCTAAGAATTTTACAGAATCTGAGTAGTTGGTACTATCTTTTGACACCTCAAAACCTGTAGGTGCTATTGCAGTAACGCTATCAGTAAGACTATAAAATCCTAATGTAAAATTTTGAGCGGTTGAAGGTGTTCCGTAAGTGGTGGTAAATGGAGCAGCAGTTGCTCTTCCTATTACACCTGTTTCAACTTCTACGATACCTGTTACAGAAAAATCAGCAGTGGTTGAAGCTGATTCATCATAAAAAGAAAAAGTTCCACCTATTGAATTGTAGCCTACAACTCTAAATGTTACAGTTGTTGAAGCCTGTACATTTTGTAAAGCCGTTATTGATGATAAATCTATTGCCGTTATTGGATTTGATCCATTGAATGGGAGTGTAAAATCTCCTATACTCGTATAAACCCCTCCATTTATACTATATTGCCATTGTGCATCTGTTGGACCAGTGTTATTTGTAAATATAAAATGTTCTGGAATACTCTTGTATGAAATTTTATACCCTGTTTTTGGGGTTACCGTAAAGCTCATAAAGTTTCCATCAGCAACTGCTGTTGTAACTGTTGTTGCCGTACTAGGTACATTACCACCCCAACGTCTCGTAGAAGCTGTACCCGTAGTAGTAATTCCACTTCCTCTAGTAAAACCTGTAACGATAACATTTGTATTGGTTACTGCTACCGGTGATAAACTAGCAGTCATAGTTGAAGTTGACAGATCCCAAGCCGCTAAATTTACAGGTGCTAAAGTAATTACAATGTTTGCACTTGAAGGTGCCGCCGTTAATGAACCAGAAGTAGCACTTATCGTATATGTACCAACTCCTGTAAATTGTGCTGCTGCAAATGTGGCTACACCTGCAACTGCCGATACGGTTGTAGTTCCAGCCAATGTTGCTGATCCACTAACTATTGTTCTTGATATTGAAATCGTTCCTGTGTATTCTACGTCAACCGTATTATCTGCACGTTGTGCTTGTACAGTAAACGAGGTAAGATTTGAAGAAACAACACCTGTAGTTGGTGGCGCAACGCTAAATACCAATTTAGTAGCCACTCTTTTTGTAGTTATTGATGTTGCTGTAGTATATCCTGTTCCAGTTGTATTGGTTGCGTATGCACTATAATATATAGTTGATCCGGGTGTTAAACTAGTTACATTTACCGTAAATGCCCCTGTTGCTGTGCCTGTACCAGCAAAAGTTGTACAATCTAATCCACCTAATGTAGGATTGGTATTGGTTGTTGACCATACGATTCCTCTTGCTGTAATTGCAGAACCACCATTTGTTGTAATTGTACCACCCAAAGTAGCAGTTGTATTTACAATGCTCGCAGAGGTTGGCGTGGTTAATGTTGGAACAGCCAAAGCAGGTGTAGTAGCTGTTGCAGTTAAATTTGATGTGGTATAATAATTTAAAGAAGAATCTTTTGTTCCATTATAATTGTAAGGAACAATGGTGTAATAATATTGTGTGTTTGGTGATAAAGACGCAATCGTACTTAATGTTGTTGAAGTCGATGTGATTTTTGCTGCTAAAGTCGCATCGCCATAAGTAGTACCTACCGTGTAAGCTATCCCGTTAGTGGGTACAAATGTAGTTGCAGAACTGGCTGCACGTTGAAAAATTAAATATCCAGAAGCATTAGTTAGTGAGTTCAATGCACTAAAACTTAACCCGATATTGTTTTGATCAGTAGCTGAAGCCGAAAAAATTGCTGGATTGCCAGAAGGTGTTGCACTAAATGTATTAAAATTAATGGTTGCCGGAGATGTAGTTTTATAACATGTTCCGGTTGTACTAAATTCGTAAGCAGTTAATGTATATAATGAACCTGCTGTTAAACCAGTTACACTTAAATTACCTGTTGCTGTGCTAGCTCCTGCTGCTATTCCTTTGTACACGACAAAATTGTTTGTTCCTGTAGTACCGCCAGACCCAAATACTGAGCTAGATGCATATTTTGTTCCGCTTACTGGTGCAACAGCTGTTACACTGCTTAACCTTGCAACCACAATTACGCTATCTCCATTTCCTCTGGTAAAAGCAAAATTGGTTGAAGTAGGCGCGATGGTATTTATAGAAAATGAAGAAGGTTGTGTGGTTGGTGGTGTACATGATGAACCAAATGAAGTGGTCACAACATCATCTATATAAAGTGTTGCACCTGTTCTATAAATTTGAATTCTGTTTACAGCTGAATTATTTACAGTGATTGATCTTAACGTTTTTGTACTTGCTGTAGTTAAGGTAAATGGGGAACCTGTTGCAGCTGTCCAGGTTGCTCCACCATCTGTAGAAACATTCACTTGATAAGCACCAGAAGTTGTACTTGAAGTAATATAAAAAGAAACCGTTCCTAAACCTCCTGTAAAAGTTGGGGAGGTTATCTGTGAGCCGGTAGCACTTTGGAGCTGAGCACTTTTAGTACCCGTGTTTGCACCCGTAGTACCAGCTATTGTTGTAGTTACATTCCATACTCCAGAACCAAGTGTAACGTTAGCTGCTGCTCCATAAGATGAAGGCAATCCTGATTCAAAACTTTCAGATATAACCTGTCCCACTCCATTTTGAGCAAAAAGCAATACAGACAATACAATTGATAAGATAGCTTTTAAAAATGGATTTGCATTTTTAACAACAGATGTAAATTTTTTCATGATTTTTGCTTAAAGTGATTATATTTTTAAATATTCAATAGCCAAAATAAAAGAATCAGCACCTCAATTCAATGTTGTTGAATCAATAGCTGTTCATATAGTAAAACAAGATATTATACTTACCCGCACAGTTTCACTCAAATTTAACATACCAAATGTAAAAATTATTTTTGGCCTTTGCAACCGACTTTAGTAATGGTAATAATTTAGTAATAAGGTTGGGATAATTTTTTATTTTTTTAAAAATAATAGCATCTAAGTTTCAACAATATCTAATTAAATTTAGTTTTGATTCAACAAGTTTTGTCAATTGTTGAAAATCATTATTTTTATTACTTATTAAATTATATGTCATGACACCAAAAACTAAAAACATCATCAATTGGGTATTAACCGTTATTATAGCTTTATTATTTATAAGTAGCGCTGCGGGCAAAATCATGGGAGATGCCAATACCCTAAAAATGGCAGAAAGTTTTGGTATTTCAGCTGCTGCGTTCAAAACTATTGGCATTATTGAAGTTATAGCTGCATTGTTGTTTATTTTTCCACGAACTGGAGTTTTGGGCGCATTTATTTTAATTGCGTTTATGGGCGGAGCAATTGCTACACACATTGAACACAATCAACCCTTTGTGCCTCAATTGATTATATCTGCTTTTTTATGGATTGTAACTATTATAAGGTTTCCTGAACTTTTGGAAAGAATTACCGGAAAAAGGGTATAATGCTTGAAATATTATATTTTTTATCCAACCGTTAAAACGGTTGGCTAGATTTTTAATGTAATCAATTATTTTATTTTATCATAAACCACCACCCCGTCTATTAATACGGTGGTAACATTGGTTGTATATTCAAATGGGTCGCCATCGAATAATGTTATGTCAGCATCTTTTCCTACTTCCAAGGAACCAATTCTGCTATCAACACCCAATAATCTTGCTGGATTTATAGTAATTGTTTTTAATGCTTCGTCAAAAGTTAATCCATAAGCGGCGGCTAATCCTGCTTCAAACAATACAATTCTGGTTTTTGGAACGTAGCCTTCGTAACCACTTTCAATACTCACCGAAATACCCGCTTTTGTAAGAATTGAGGCCGATTCTCTAGTCATATTCAACATGTCATCTTCGTTTCTGGCCATTGTTGCATGAAGAATCACTTCAGCATTTGCTTTTTTAATTTCATCAATCAATCGATATGCTTCTGCGGCGCCATCTAAAACCAGTTTAAACCCAAATTCTTTAGATAATCTGATAGAATTCATAATATCTACCGCTTTATTGGCCGTAATCAATGCTTTTACCTCTCCTTTCAATAATTTACTTAATGCATCCATTTTCAAATCAAAAGTTGGGTGCTTGGTACTGTCTTTATCCAACATTTTCTTCATATATACCTGTGCTTTCATCAACTCCGCCCTAATCATTGAAATCTGCTTTGCTTTTGTACCCGGAGATGAAAATTTTTCCGATACAGAATGGCCTATCGTCATGGCCAACATCGAAAAAGGCTTTATAACTACTTCATCAGTATTGCCCTTTTTGGTTTTCGTAACCATGGTTTGTCCGCTTACCAATGCACCAATACCATGACCAGTATGAATCGTGGTTATGCCATATTCACGGGCAACTTTTACCAAAGCTTCTTCTGGATTATACGCATCTATTGCCCTAAGTTCGGGTTGAATGGGACTAGATTTTTCCAATTGATCTTGATCTACCGGAATATTTAACACCCCCGACATGCCAATCAATGTACGCGCATCAATCAAACCAGGCGTAACGGTTTTAGATTCATATATTTTATAATTTGAAGGGATTGATATTTCTGTTGCCTTCCCCACAGCTTTTATTTTACCATTTTCTACTAAAACAACCCCATCTTTTATGGGCGCAGCAGAAACCGGATAAACAATTTCCGCTTTAATGGCTATTTGTGCCAATAAGTATATCGGTGAAACAATAGAAACCAATAAAAACAAAAATGATTTTTTCATATTTTAATGTTTGTAAGCATTTGTCTTAAGCATAAATTTTCCGAATTAATTTCCAGATTTAGTGTCTTCTTCTTCATCGCCATGATGGTGAAACTCGCCTCTATCTGATGAAAAAACACCATAACCGCCTGTTAAAAAAGCCCTGTCAGCAGGATTTGAAATGTCATATTTCTTACTTCCTTCAACCCAAGTTTGCTCTACTTTAGTGTAAATACTAAAAGGATCGCCGGATAAAATGATAAAATCTGCGTCTTTTCCTTTTTCCAATGAACCCACTTTTGAAGACAAATCGAGCATTTTTGCGCCCACAATGGTTAAACCTTCTAGGGCTTTTTCTCTGCTCATACCTGCTCTAACGGAAAGTGCCGCAGCACGTAAAAATAATCTCGAATCCGTAATGCCATCATCGGTATGAAACGCTACAGGTACACCCGATTTTTCAAGTTTTGCTCCAGTTTCTAAAGTTAAATTGATGGCTTCCATTTTTCCACCTGGGGCATCAATTACTATTATTGAAGCTTGTAAACCTGCTTTTGCGATTTCATCGGCTACTTTCCAACCTTCTGATAAATGGTGTAAAACAGGTTTAAAACCAAATTCTTTTGATAATCGAAGCACCGTTAATATATCATTGGATTTATGGGTATGAAAATGAACCACTCTTTTTCCAGTTAAAACTTCCACCAATGGCTCCATAGCTAAATCTCTTTCGGGCATTTTGCTGCTGTCTTTTCCCGCTTTTTCAATTTTTTTCTTATACGCCTGTGCTTTTAAAAACAATTCCCTAACCAACGATGCGCTTTTTGCCCTTGTACCCGGAAAACCCGAACCGCTTCTCATTGAATTGGTGCCATTTGCCATTTTTAAGCCACCATAAACACCTTTTTCATTGGTAAACAACAAATCTTCGATAATTTTTGCATCGCGCATTTTTAAATAAACGGTTTGTCCACTCATCAAATGCCCCGAACCCGGCATTACATTTATTGTGGTAATGCCACCCGCCAATGCTTTTTTAAATCCATCACTTGTTGGATCAATCGCATCCATTGCACGTGCTTCTGGATTTATTGGATTCGAATAATCACCTCCTTCCGGACCACCTAAATGCGAATGTGTATCTACCAAACCTGGCATAATTACTTTATTATTTACCAAAATAACTTCGGCATTCGCTGGAATTGCCTTTTCATCATTTCCAACACTTAATATGACCCCGTTTTGTACAACGAGGATTCCATTTTGTATTGGCGCTCCATTTATGGGATAAATTAATGCACCCTTAAACGCAACCGGCTTCTGTTGTGCAGAAGCATTTACAGCAATGCATAAAAAGCATAAAAAAAACTTGATTTTATTCATACTAGATTTTTAAAGTGCTAAGGTATTGAAAAGTTAGCCCCCTCAATCCCCCAAAGGGGAAGTTTTGATGCATAGTAAGATTCGAGATATTCAATGGGTGCAAGAGGCAAAAAATGAGACAGCTTCCAACTTCCCCCTTTGGGGGATTGAGGGGGCAGTAAGAATACGTAGAAAAAGATGCAGTTAACCACCCAAAAATTAGGCATTTGTACGCTTGTAAAAAAATAAAACTCAGCGTAAATTTATAGTAACCTATTTAAACACTTAAATCCACCTTTATGAAAAAGAAACAAACAAACAACAGCTTTTCAAAAATGCTAAAAACAATCAACAACTATTTCAACAGATTGTTTTTTTTTAATGATCACAGAGATTTTGACAGATTAAAAAATTTCATTGCTTCGTGAAGAATGTGGCCCCCTCAATCCCCCAAGGGGGAAGATGGAAGCGTTTTCCGTTTTAGGTTTATTGACCCTATTGTAGGGGTTGAAAATTTTCAACCCCTACAAATTATTGAATGCAATTTCCATTTATTAGCACCTTTTTTAAAAAAATCTTTGTGCCTTTGTGTTTAAAACTCTTTGCGTCCTTGCTCCTTTGCGAGCTTTGCGTGAAACAAAAAAACTTTGTGCCTTCGCGTCTTCGTGCCTTAGTGTTTAAAAATAATTCTCGTAGAGAATTTATTCAAAAGGTTGGAAGCGTTTTCTAGTAGGGGTTGAAAATCTTCAACCCCTACAATTTGTAACCTTCGTGTCTTAGCGCCTTCGTGCCTTTGTGTCAAAAAAAATCGCGTTTACGCGCATTCGTGTTTCAAATCCTTCGTGTCAAAAAAATTAACTAAACAAATATTCCACATCCGCTTTCGTAAGAGCTTTTACAAAACTGGTTTCATCTGATATCAGTTCTTTAGCCAGAATTTTTTTCTTTTCCTGCAATTGCAAAATTTTATCTTCAATGGTATCTATACATATCATGCGGTAAGCGAAAATGTTTTTCGTTTGTCCGATACGATGCGTTCTATCAATGGCCTGTTGTTCAACCGCTGGATTCCACCAAGGATCTACAATGTACACGTAATCAGCAGCGGTAAGGTTTAAACCCACACCACCCGCTTTTAATGAAATTAAAAACACCCGACACTCATCATTATTTTGGAAATTTTGAATCGCTTTTTCGCGGTCTGTTGCAGAAGTGCTTCCGTCAAAATATTCAAATGGAATATTTTGCTCGGTTAATTTCTCTCTAATCAATCCAAGCATCCCCAAAAACTGAGAGAAAATCAATGCTTTATGCGCTCCGATATTTTCTGTTATTTCTCTGGTTAATTCATCTAGTTTAATAGAGTGATTCGGGTATTTATCTTCTTCATTTAAAATAGCCGGACTATCACAAATCTGACGCAATTTCATCAAACCTTGCAAAATGGTTAATTGCGATTTGTCGATTCCCTGTTGGTCGATGGTGCCCAAGATTTTTTCACGATACGTGTTTTTATACATGTCGTAAATCGTTCTTTGCTCAGGTTCCATTTCGCAAAACAAAATCGTTTCTGTTTTTTCAGGAAGATCTTTGGCTACTTGTTCTTTTGTTCTGCGTAAAATAAAGGGGTACAATAATTTTCTAAGATGTTCTTTATGCTCGGGTTCATTAAACTTATCTATAGGTGTGGCAAATTCGTTTCTAAAAAATTCCATGTTTCCTAACAGACCGGGATTAAGGAAATTCATTTGTGCAAAAATATCAAACGTATTATTTTGAAGTGGGGTACCGCTCATGCATAAACGATTTTTCGCAACCAGCAAACTTGCCGCCTTCGTTACTTTTGAGGAAGGGTTTTTTATTGCCTGACTTTCATCCAAAACCACATAATCAAAAAGTACTTTTAAAAATATTTGAATATCGCTCCGCAACGTGCCATACGTAGTAATTATGATGTTACTTTTTGTTAACGCTTCATGATCTCTTACCCGATTGTTTCCATGGTGAACGGTATAGGTAATATCCGGAGTAAACTTTCTTACCTCATTTTGCCAATTGTAAATAAGTGTTGTAGGACAAACTACAATGGCTTTTAGATCTCCGTTTGTTTTTTTATACTGCTCTAGCATCGTAAGTGCCTGAACCGTTTTACCCAAACCCATATCATCTGCCAAAATACCGCCCCAACCCACATCATTTAAATAACTCAACCATTGATAACCTGCAATTTGATACGGACGAAGCACAGCTTGTAAAGTATCAGGCACCAAGATTTCTGGTATGTTTTTAAACTCCCTTAATTTTTCAAACTTCTCATCTAAAGCAAAGCTAATTTCGGTTTCATCTCTATTTTCATACAGCTCATCAATCACACTCATGTGATATCTAGACAACCTCAACTTATCACTTTTGCCTTCGCCTACTTTAAATAAAAGCGAATAACGTTTAAGCCACTCATCAGGTAATATACCCAAAGAGCCATCGCCAAGTTGAACAAAAGATTGTTTAATAGCTATAGCGCGTTTAATATCGGGAATGCCTACACGCTGATCGCCAAACTCAATTTCAATTTTAGCATCAAACCAATCAAGTCCACTGCTTACATGAATATGCGTGTTTGGACGTGCGGTGTTGAATCTGAAATTTCGTAGCGCTTCAAAACCAAAAACTGGGATTTTCATTTCTTTCATCGAATCAATGAATAAGAAAAACCAATTGTTGCGCAACACCTCTGTACCCTTTAACACCAAACTTTGATTATGTTCTTGTTTTACAAACATGGAATGCAAGGATTCCAACTTATTGATAAAGTTTTCTTCTACTGCTTTATTTCGATGAATGATTAATAACTTATCTGAATCCGGAATCGTTATAGTTTGTTGATCAGTATGTTTTGATTCGATTCCGTTGTATGTAAATACCGGCATAAATACCATGTAATCTGATTTTTCCTGAAGTTGCAATTGTATTTCAGGAACAACATCTTTGATTTCTTTAATCAAAGACTTGTCAAATTCTACGTGATATGATTTTGTAAGTGGCAAAATAACCGACTGCATTTTTTCTGCCCATTCTGATTTTTTGAGCTTGAGGTTTCCTTGTTGCAAAAACTTTTCGGCCTGTAAAATATCTTCTGTTTTTTGCCAAGTATATAACACATCGTCATACAAAAAAATCAGGTTGCTGTTGCATTGGTTTTTGCTGAATGGAATTTGTTGGTTGCCAATTTTTACCATGCAAATCATTTCCAAATCATCTTTCTTAACCGTTACTTTAAAAATCGGTGAAATGAATTGATTGCTTAATTCAATTTCTTTTAGATTGGCAGTGATGAATTTTTTTGTAGGAGGCAATACATAAATCAGTTGATTGTTTGCCTGCTCTTCAAATATCTTTTTTAATTTAGGATGTAGGTATTCGGCAATTAATGATTTTGTTTCTTCTGGCAATTCATCTCCATCTTGCTGAATAATGTTATCCCAAAATCCGCTGAAAGGAGAGTTCCTATTTAAAAATTTATTTACTTCTGTATTTTGTAATTTCCTTACCTGCTGAAACAACATTTTATCGTCTTCGATATATGATTCTGTTTCTACAAATTTGGTGAGGTCTAAGGTTTCAATTTTGCTTATAAATTTTTTTCTGTCTTCATCGGTTTCTCCCTGCACAGCATCAACCAAAAATCCCGGAAATAATTTTGTGTTGAAATTAAAAACAATTCCCAATGCTTTATGGTTCTTATCTTCAACAACACTTGTGGTAACTTCTTTTTGAGGAGCTACAAATGTTGCTGCAACTTTTGGTGTGTTGTCTATCACTTGAGCCACACGCTTTATGGAAGGATCCAACAACTTTAAAAATGGCTTTCCTTCTTTGTATGTAAATTCAAATTTGTCTGTTAAATCGTCGTTTAAGCTATACCCATAAATTTGAAGCAGTTTATTTTTTTCTTTATCCCAGTTTCTAATGGTATCAAAATAATTTGGACCGTAAGCATTGAGAAGTTGTAAAAAAAGCAACGTTTTATGTTCGCAAAGCGGATGTGCGGTTTCGGCACAAGTGCATGAAGTATCAAAATTTCTTTCTTCATTTTTTTGAATCACCAGCGGATAGGTAATGCCGTTATATTTTAATTCAGCTTCTACACGTTCATCACCAGATTTAAGAATGGTTGCTTTGGTAGTTCTCAACATTAGATCTGCTTCTTCATAAATGATAGATGAACAAAGCATTTTTATCATCTTTAAATCTATATGCTTCATCTTGGCAATCGTGTGATATTGGTTGTATTGAATCAACGAATTGCCCAACATGTTTTTATCTGCCATATCCTGTAATCTAAATAGGGCGGCTGTTTCATGGCGGCAGATATCGCCCATATTATACGGACAAGAACAACGCAAAGACATCAATTTAGGATCGATGTATTTTTGAATATACACTTTATAAAAAGTAGCATAACTATCATCTTTAACCCTGAATGCAATAGCACTCATGAGTTCATCGTGCTCAATCAATTCTACAAAACCAGATTGATGAATTTTCTTTCCTCTTCTAATAACCTCATCTGTACCGTTATTGTAAATATGCTTTATGATATGTGGTAGTGCCAAAATAAATTTCCTTTAATGGTTTAGTTATTGCATTTTTTCGATTCAGAAAAGTGCAATTAGCAAAAGTAAAGGAAAATGTTAGAAGTAAAGATTAGAACATGGCACAATGTGGAGAAGTAAACAATTTTTTAATAATAAATATATTGTAAAGGATTGTTTAATTAACGACAAACCAATTTTCCTTCTTTAAAAATAGGCAACACATTTGCGGTATTGGGCGTTAAACAATGTCTTAGGTCTTTTTCCAATCCAAAGCCAGATAAGCGTAAGTAATGCGATGCTTGTTGAGCTTTCATGAATTCATATAAATCTGGTTGAGCAGATAAATACAAACCTTCGGCCATTTTAGAAGCGTCGCAATTGATGTTGAAGTGTTGTTTAATTTGATGAACTACTGCACCTGCAAACATGGTGTCTTCAATATTAACTTTATCTTTCCAGGCAGAGCAAGCTAGTAGTACTGGTTTGTTTATTTTTATGAGGTAATCGCAAATGGTATCAAGGTTGGCAAAAGAGCCAGTAACAATTTCGGCTGCACCGTTATTATTGGCCATGTGAAGTAGTTTGGTTCCATTTGTAGTGGTTAAAACCAAGGTTTTATTTTCTACAAATGAGCGTGGATATTCAAAAGGAGAGTTTCCATATTGTAATCCTTCGGCAACTTTTCCATCGCGCTCACCAGCCGTAATGGCATTCATTGCTTTACCAATTTGAATACAATCACTCACGTTATTAACTGGAATAACTTCTTTGGCACCATTGTACAATGCAGCAGCAATGGTAGATGTAGCCCTCAACACATCGATGATAACAACGATACTTGAATTGACATCATATAAATTTAAAAGTGCCGGAGAAAGCGAAGTATATAATTCAGGTTTGTTTTCTACACTCATTTTTAAGCTTTTATTCGAAAGGAATTTTAACTACAACAGCTTTTGCTGGATTATTTCGAACACGGATAAAAATATTGCTTCCAATTTTAGCATGTTCAATATTTACATATCCCATTCCGATGGCTTTATTTAATGAAGGTGATTGAGTACCAGAAGTTACTTTTCCGATTATGTTTCCAGCTTCATCAATGATTTCGTAATCGTGACGTGCAATTGCGCGATCAACCATTTCAAAGCCTACTAATTTTTTGGTAACGCCTTGAAGCTTTTGATTTTCAAAAGTTTTGCAATTTGTAAAGTCTTTGGTAAACTTGGTAATCCAACCCAAACCAGCTTCAATTGGAGAAGTAGCGTCATCAATATCATTTCCATATAAACAAAAACCCATTTCCAAACGTAGGGTATCTCTTGCGCCTAAGCCGATTGGTTTAATGCCTGATGAAGCACCGGCTTCAAAAATGGCATTCCAAATTGTTTCAGCATCATTGTCTTTATCTTCAAAATAAATTTCTACACCACCTGCACCCGTATAACCCGTTGCACTTATTAATACGTTTTCAATACCCGCAAACGTACCTTTTACAAAAGTGTAATATTGCAAGTTCAACAAATCTAAATCTGTTAATGTTTGTAATATTTTAGTTGCATTTGGACCTTGAATGGCCAATAAAGCTGTTTTTGCAGAGATATTATGCATTTCTACATTTTCAGTGTTGTGGGCAACTATCCAGTTCCAATCTTTATCAATATTTCCTGCATTTACAACGAGCATATATGATTGATTTTGTTCCAAACAATACACCAATAAATCATCTACAATTCCACCATCATTATTGGGCATGCAACTGTATTGTGCTTTTCCGTTGGTTAATTTAGACGCATCATTTGTGGTAATGCGTTGAATCAAATCCAATGCTCCAGCACCTTTCAATACAAACTCGCCCATATGACTCACATCAAAAACACCTGCGTTTTTTCTAACGGCAGCGTGTTCATCGTTAATGCCTGTATAAGAAATGGGCATGTTGAATCCTGCGAATTCAGCCATTTTTGCACCAAGTGCGATATGTTTGTCGGTAAATGGAGTTTGTTTCATTTTTGATTATTTGTGGGCAAATGTAAATAAAAAAGGGGGAAAGAGGTTGGGGAGGTTTGTGAAGTTTGAGCGGTTTTAGAGGTTTGTGAGGTTTGTGACGTTTGTGAAGTTGGATGTATTTTACGAAAAATCAGTTTCTTATTCTTTGTTTGTGGTTTGGTGTTTATTGTTGGTTGTTAGATGTTGGAACGAACTTATTATTGGCGCCGGTTTCCAAACCGGTGCCTGTAGATGCTTTGCTTACTGTAAATACTGCATGTATTTGTACGTTTCGGTTTTCAACCGATTTTGTTTGTAATCATCGTAATAATTATTATTACTGTTTCAACCGTTGGCTATAGAAATATTTTCTGTCCTGAATCATCTTTCAAAACAAAATCAACTTCCTTGTTATTTGTTTTTAATTCCTTATTGGTTATTTAATGCTTTCTCTCCCACGGTTGAAACCGTGGGCTATCAAAAAATCCAAAACGATGGGCAATTTGAAATGACATTTATTTCAAGGTATTAAAATAAAGGTATCGGTTAAAAACCGATGGTAAAAAATACAGACAGCATCTAAAGTATAAAAATCATTCAAAGACACCGGTTAAGAAACCGGCGCCAATGATGGAAATCGGTGCCAATAGTGTAAAATGGCGCCAACCTCTTGAACATTTTTCAGGGTTGAAAATTTTCAATCCCTCCATACACCCCAACCTCATAAACATCACAAACCTCTCAAACCTCTTTTCCTACTCCCAATCATACGAAGCCTTGCCATCCAAAGTATATAAACCATCTACTCGCATAATATAATCTCTAAATTCAACATTGCTTTCATCCCAAAACTGCAATTTCATTTCTGAATTTTTTTTGACAACAATTTCCTTGCTGTAAGGCAATTGTATCTGTTTTCCAATCGGTACATAAATGGTAACTACAACATTCTGATTTCTGAATTTTTCACGCTTATTTATTCCTACAGATTTATCAATAAGTAAAAAAGAATCTTTTTGTAAAATATTGTAATGCATTATTGAGGCTGAAGTATCTGCTGCAAAACGTGTGGAACCATTTACCATTTTTTTTACAGTAACATGAAAGCTATCGTTAGTAGATTGCTTAATTTTTAAACCTACATTATCAATATACAACGTGTCTTCTTCTACATTTATTAAATCTCCAAAGTTGATGGTCTTTGTGTTATTGTTTTGTCGTTGTTTATAAAAACCAACCAAAAGTTTATTGATGTTTGCACTATCCATTTTTACGTTTTCTTCATATGGATTATTTATTCTTTTAAAATCATTTCCAAGAGTAACAATCAATCCCGTTAAAGCAACCCAACCGATTATCCAAAGTGAAGCAAATGTGGTACGTAATGCAATGCTGTTTCTTTTAATTTTTCCAATTCTGCGGATAGCCCAAGTCAAAATTCCAATAATAGGAACAACAATAAAAAATACTAAAGTTCCCCAAGCAAAAGCATTTTGCCAGATGCCACTTATTAAAAAATCTTTCAAAGGAAATAAACTAAAAGAGGTAACACCAATGGCAAACAACACCAAAAACATAGCCAATCCAATGATGGTTAAAATGGTGTACACAAATGCTTTAATGATAAATGATATCACTTTTATAACACCGGAAATTAATCTTTGTAAAGCATTGCCAGAATCAGCAACAATCATTTTTGTTTTTTCACCAGCAACAGCACTAGCCTCTTTTCCTAAGGATTTAGCCCTTTCTTTTAAATCATTCATTTCTTCATGAATAGACTGTTTAATTGAGTCTACATCAATTTTCTTTCCTTTCATTTCTAATTTTTCCGACGTGGTTTTTGCTTCAGGCATCACCAACCAAAAGATGATGTAAATGATAAAAGAGCTTGGACTCACGTTGAAAAAGAAATGATTCCATTCAAAAATCATACTCAAAACAGGGAGTAAAAAAAGTGCACGAACAATCCAAACTTTTATGCCAAAATAATTTGCTAAGCCACTACAAACACCGGCTATCATTTTTTCATCCGTATCACGATATAATTTTTTTCGTACCGATCCAATTGATTTTGTGGCCGAACTTGGAACCGCAAACCACAATATTAAATATGGAATCAAACCAAAGCCAACGGAGAAAAACATCAACAAAAATATTACCCTAACCACTACCACATCCATATTAAAATAATTGGCCAACCCGCTACAAACGCCACCAATAACTTTATTGTTTTCATCTCTAAACAAACGCTTTTTACCATCGAAAAAATTGTTTTCCTTAGTTTCTGATTTTGACTCATGGTTAATCGTCGGTTCTGCTTCAAAATCTTCAGGCGTTCCCATGTTTTTTATTATTACTTGCACATCTTGTTCAGTAATACAAACAGCACCCTTGGTAAGTTGCTCATGAAAAAGTTCGGAAATTCTTCCTTCTATATCGTTGATAATTTCCTCTTTGCCTTCCTCATTTTCAAAATGTTTTTGCAAACCAGCTGTGTAGGTTTTTAGTAAATCATGTGCTGCTATTTCAATTGGAATAATTCTTCCATGATAATTGATATTGATTACTTGCTTCATTTCTTTATTAATTAATTTTAAAATGGTATTTATATTTCCTATTGGGTAATTTTTTCAACGGCATCCGATAGCTCTTTCCAGGTGGTAGCCAATTCATTATAAAATTCATTGCCCTTTTCTGTTAAACTGAAATATTTTCTTGGAGGACCGCTATTACTTTCTACCCATCGATAGGTTAACAATTCCGCATTTTTTAAACGGGTTAATAAAGGGTAAAGGGTTCCTTCAAAAATATTGAGGTTCGCCGATTTCATTTTTGTAATGATATCTGAAGGGTAAGCCTCGCCCTGTTTTATCACCGATAAAATGCAAAACTCTAAAATGCCCTTACGCATTTGACTGGATGTATTTTCTATATTCATACGTTTTGTAATGATATTTTTTAATTTAAACACTAAAAAGAACCTGTATCATCTGTTTGGAAAACAAAAATAGGGTTTTTATTAGTACTATGCAATGCATAATACTATATTTTTTAGAAGGGGTTTGGGAGGTTTTGGGAGGTTTGGGAGGTTTGTTCAAAAGGTTCAATAAGTTCAATGAGTTCAAAAGGTTGGGATAAAAAGTCAGCGTGAAAATGAGCGTGAATGCGAATGTTGAGTTTTGACTTTTTTCTTCATTCACATTCTGTTTCCCGCTCTAAATAAAAACTTCGTGTCTTTGCGCCTTCGTGCCTTAGTGTAAAAAATAATTCTCGAAGAGAATTTATTCAGGCGGTTCTTGATGTTGGAAGTTTTTTCCATTTTTAAGCATTTCCATTTTTAAAACAACTTCATGACAAAAATCTTTGCGTCTTTGCTCCTTTGCGAGCTTTGCGTGAAACAAGAAAGGTTTAAATCGCTACGCTGGATTAATAGTTTAATGGTTTAAGGTTGGAAGCGTTTTTCATTTATAATCAACTTTGTTTTATAAAAAAAACTTCGTGTCTTAGCGCCTTAGTGTTAAAAAATAATTCTCGAAGAGAATTTATTCAGGCGGTTCAAGATGATGGAATTATTCCAATTATACACAAATTCTTATTATAAAACCTTCATGTATTCGTGTCAAAAAATTTCATTTACTTTTGAGGCCTAATAAAACTTATTATGAAAAATATTCTTCTAATTATTAGCATTCTAATTATAGCAAGTTCTTGCGGATCTAGAAAAGGATTTCTAGAAAGAGAAGATTCGGATAAATCTTTACAAGATGCAGTTAAAAAATTAAAGAAAAGCCCGGATGATGAAGATGCACGCACTGCAATCCCTCAACTGTATAAAATCATCAAGCAAAAACATCTCGATAAAATAAATGCTTATCAAACAACGCAACAAATTGGTAAATGGGATGTGCTGATTTCAGAATACGAATATTTGCAAATGGCTTATGATGCCATTATAAATTCTACCGAAGC
The DNA here is from genome assembly GCA_027489035.1 of Chitinophagaceae bacterium. Classification (GTDB taxonomy): domain Bacteria; phylum Bacteroidota; class Bacteroidia; order Chitinophagales; family Chitinophagaceae; genus Ferruginibacter. Next base: position 15,395 of record JAIYAN010000025.1, on the reverse strand, counting down.
TTATAAATTGGTTACTCCTGAAAGTTATGCCGTGAATATTTTTACTACAAAAGATTCAGCAGCTTTGGCTTATTACAATTTGGGTAATTTGTATTTAGATAAAGCTGGTCGCGACAATGCAAAAACAGCATACAATAATTTTTACAAAGCAAATCAATACAGTCCAAACTTTAAAGATGCCAATGATAAAATGAAACTTGCATACAATCATGCGATGATTAATTTGGTAATTAATCCGTTTGATGAAAGTGGTGTATTCAATCAACCTTCTTTGCGCGCTTTTAATTTTAGTAACAAGAATGATTATTTCGAACAAAATTTAATTAATGATTTAGCGAATAACAATTCGGCAGTAAAAATATTTGGTTTTAAAGATTCAAAAAGACTTAATGTAAAGCCAGATTGGACAGTTGATTTGCGTTTGAAAAAATTAGAATTTCCAAATCCTGAAGTTGCCAATACTTCGAAAAATGTAAGTCGACAAATTAAAATTGGAACCGATACTTCTGGTAACCCTGTGTACAATACCGTAAATGCAACAATTTATAACAATAGTTCTAAATTTAGCGCAATAGCAGAATTGGAATTGAGCATAAACAATTTAGTTGAAAATAAAAATGTTGACACCAAAACCTATCGTCAAACTTATCAATGGCAACAAGATGTAGTAACGTTTAGTGGCGATAAAAGAGCGATTTCAAATACGGATTGGGATTTAATCAACAACAGTGGAGCAAACGATCCACGTAAAGATGAAATTGTAAACGAGTTGTACAAAAAAATATATACTCGGGTGTTAAATGGGGTGAAACAAGCGATTAATTGGTAGGTGTTATTAAGTGAAAAGTAAAAATTAAAAATTAAAAAAATCTTAGCGAAGTGATGGGTTAAAATTGTTGAATTCCCTTTTTTGAATTTTTAATTTTTAATTTGTTTACAACTACTTCAACAACTGAAAAATAATAAAACTGCATAAATACGCCAGCCCCGTCATGTATGCCAATTGAATCATTGGCCATTTCCAACTTTTAGTTTCTCTTTTTACCACAGCAATTGTACTCATGCATTGCATGGCCAACACATAAAATATAAGCAGCGATAAACCGGTTGCCAATGTATACACTTTACTGCCATCTGCTCTTTTGGCTGCCATCATTTTATCGCGAAGTGTTGAACTGTTTTCATCTGCATCTTCACCAACGCTATATAAAGTAGCCATTGTACCCACAAACACTTCCCTAGCTGCAAATGATGTTATCAATGCAATCCCAATTTTCCAATCGTAACCTAACGGAGCTATTACCGGTTCGATACTTTGGCCAAGTATGCCCGCGAATGAATGTTGTAGAACGGCTGTTTTTTCTTCTTGAATAATTTGAATCGAATCCGTTGGATGTTCCTTCAATTGTAAAGCATATGATTCATGGATAGATTCCATTTTTTTTGATGGACCGAAATTGCTTAAACACCAAAGCAATAAACTAATTATCATGATGACTTTACCTGCATCAAAAACAAAAATGCGCGCTTTTTCATACATGGTATAAAACATGTTTTTCCATCTTGGACTTCTATACGTTGGAAGTTCTAAAATAAAAAAACTGCGCTCAGTAGATTTGATAAACCATTTCATTACCCAGGCTACAAGCATTGCCATTACTGTACCAAACACATACAACGCCATCATGACCAATCCTTGTAAACTAATAAATCCCAAATATATTTTTGACGGAATAACCAACGCAATTAATATCGTATACACTGGAAGTCTTGCGCTACAACTCATCAACGGCGTTATCATTATGGTGAGTAAACGTTCTTTTTTATTCTCAATATTTCTTGCACTCATGATTGCCGGTACAGCACAAGCAAACCCACTAATCATCGGCATCACACTTTTTCCATTTAAACCAGATTTGCGCATAATCCTATCCGTTAAAAAACTTATGCGTGCCATGTATCCACTGTCTTCAAGCAAAGTAATCAAGCCAAATAAAATCATAATCTGTGGTACAAAAATCATGATACCACTCAATCCGGCTAGAAATCCATTGATAAATAAATCGCTAAACCATCCAACTGGTAATATGCTGGAAAACTGTCCACTTAACATACTGAATATCCACTCGATAAAATTCATGGGATATTTTGCCATCCAAAATACCGACTGAAATAGAAAAAATAAAACCGTTAGTAAGATAACGTAGCCCCATAAACGATGTAATAAAATAGAATCTAACTTTTCGGTTAATAATGATTTTTTTAAAGGATCAGACTCTACAACGGTTTGTTGCATCACATGTTTGATGCGCGCATAACGTTGCATGATTTCCTCTGCTTGGGTTTTTGTAGCATTGAATTTATTCTGTGTTACAATTTGTTTGATGTTGTCTTTTTCTTGATTTGACAACATAAAATGTTCGTAATTAATCAGATAGTGAATCGCTTTGTAATTATTAAACTCAGGGAAAATTTGTTTTGTTTCGGTGATGGCTTTTGGCGCCAACATTGAGCTGTAAATAAACTCAGACTTTGGCAGATGATCTTTATTTGAAATACTATGCTCTATCGTTTTTTTAAGTTCCTCAATCCCTTTTTGCTTTCTCGGATTCACCACTACAATGGGAACACCCAATTCGATTTCTAATCCAGGAATATCAATTTTTATTCCTTTTTCTTTGGCCAAATCCATCATGGTAAGCGCCACCACAACCGGATATTTTAAATCTATAATTTGGGTACAAAACAACAGGTTTCTTCTCAAATTGCTGGCATCCACCACCAGTAAAATCATTTCGGGTTTTATGGTTTCATCTTGCTGAAGCAATACTTTATATGCCACCCATTCGTCCGCTCTTTTGGGATATAAACTATAAGTACCTGGTAAATCAATAAAATTGGCTTTTATGTTATCAGAAATTGTACAAACCCCCATTTTTTTATCAACCGTTACCCCAGGAAAATTTCCTACTTTTTGATTCAAACCCGTAAGTTCATTGAATAACGATGTTTTTCCCGCATTGGGATTACCAACTAAAGCTATGTTAATCGTTTTTTTCAATGAATGAATCTAGTAATTAATTTTCACAGCAAAAGTAACACGATATCCTTTTAAATGATTTACGAATTAAAGAAAGAAGAGATGATTAACTTTACATCTCAATTTTATAACATGAAGCATCTATTATTTATTTCTGTTTTTATTTGCAATTTAGCAGTTGCACAATCTGATAAATCCATTTTAAAATCGGTAAAAAAATCTGTTTATTTTTTAGCCGATGATAAACTTGAGGGAAGAAGAACAGGAACAGCTGGCGAGAAGGAAGCCATGCTTTTTATTACAAAATCATTTGTTGATATAGGTTTAGAACCTTTATTTCTATTCAATTCAAATGAACGTTACGGAAAGATGTATACTCAAATTTTCGAAGTGAATGAAGGTGTTATGTTTAAAACCAATCGAATTCAATTCAATAACGAAAAAGAAAAGTTTGAATCTGGTAATGATTATTTTCCATTGCCATACTCCAAAAATGGAAGTGCAAACATTGAATCAATAAACAATAATGTCGCTTTTTTTGATTTGAGTAAACTAATTCAAGATAGCATTGGAAATCCGCATTATGATTTTGATGAAGAATTATATAAAAATTTAAAACAGACAATCGAAAGCAAACATCCAAAAGCAATATTTATTTACAATGCCAATGATACCGGAATAACCATTGCTTTCGATCATAAAAACAAAAGAGAATCATTAAATGCGTTGTTGATGGTTTGTAAAAAAAGCGTTGTTGAAGAAATTAAAAAAAGCAACGATTTGCAACATCAAGTTTTGGTAGAAATAGAAATTTCGCCAAAAATAAAACAAGGAATTAATGTAGCAGGATTTATTGATAACGGTGCGTCAAACACGATAATATTGGGTGCACATTATGATCATTTGGGTTATGGTGAAGATAAAAATTCGCTTTATGTGGGCAGTACCCCAATGATTCATAACGGTGCAGATGACAATGCCAGCGGTACAGCTGCATTGATAGCTTTAGCAAAAATTATAAAAAATAAAGGCAATAAAAAATACAATTACTTGTTTGCTGCTTTCTCTGGTGAAGAACTTGGTTTGTATGGTTCTAAATATTTTGTAGAGCATTGTCCGATTAACCTCAATTCCGTAAACTACATGATTAACATGGATATGGTTGGTCGTTTAAACGATAGCACCCATGGATTAACGATAGGCGGATATGGAACGTCGCCAGTTTGGGGTAAAATTATCAATACAAATGACGCTTATTTTAAAATAAAAATAGATAGTGCCGGTAGCGGACCTAGTGATCATACTTCATTTTATAGAAAAGATATTCCGGTTTTGTTTTTCTTCACTGGAACACACAGCGATTACCACAAACCTTCGGATGATGCAGAAAAAATTAATTTTGAGGGCGAAGTAAAAATCATTCACTACATAGAATCATTGATAGGCAAAACCGTTGAGTTAGATAAAATTCCATTTTTAAAAACAAGAGAAGCGGCTTCAATGGGGAAAAGTTCGTTTAAAGTTACAATGGGCATTATGCCTGATTATACGTTTAGTGGAAATGGCGTTTTGGTGGATGGTGTAAGTGATAATCGTCCGGCACAAAAAGCTGGTATTAAAACAGGCGATGTGATTATTCAGTTGGGAGATTTTATAATAAGCGATGTTCAAACATATATGCAAGCTTTAAATAAGCATACTAAAGGGGAAACGATTAATGTGAAAATTATTAGGGGTAAAGAGGAGATGAGTTTGAAATTGACGTTTTGATTCTCTTCGAGAAGAATTTTTTGACACGAAGGTTTTAACACGAAGGCACGAAGGTTTTTAAAAAACGAGGAAGCTAATAAGTGGAATTGGCTTCAAACCTTTTGAACCTATTGAACGTATTGAACGTATTGAACATCTTGAACCTCTCAAACATCATAAACTTCATAAACATTTTTTGTTTTTTGTTTTAACTTCACCATCATGAAACTAAAAATATCCAACGATGATTTAGCAGATTCTTTTTTTGAAGATTCTCATGTATTGGGGGTTGTGTCTTCATTAAAAAATTATCAGTTTATTTGGCATATCAATCAACAACTTGGATTTACATTTAGATTAAACAGCGAGCTTGAAATAGAACTTCGAAAAAAAACCAGAAATTATTTCTTTTCTATTTACGAATATCAAATTCCTCAAACCAGTTTGGTATATTACATTTATCACAATCAAAACAATGGCGAATATTTACTTCCCGAATTTAAGCACCTCGATTTTATTTGGATGATTAAAGGCGAAGATTTTTCATTGAATGAATTGGAGTCGCTTCAAAAAACAATTAAAATGATGCCTTCTGTTCAGTTTGTTGTAGAAATGGATCAAGAAAAAATTAAAAACAAACAACACTTAATCTTTTAATCATGTGGACAAACGACAATAATGTTTTGTATAAAAAATTTGAATTTAAAAACTTCTCAGAAGCTTTTGCATTTATGACAAGAGTAGCCATAGAAGCGGAGAAAATGGACCATCATCCCAAATGGACCAACGTGTATAACAAGGTTGAAATATGGCTTGCCACGCACGATGCGGGAAACATAATCACCGAAAAAGATAAAAAACTCGCTGAAAAAATTGATGGTTTACTTTAAATCAGATATTGAGTTGAATTATTGAGACTCCTCCACCTTAAACCCGCGCAGCAACTTAAACCATTAAACTTTTAAACTTCTATTCCTTAAACCCGCGAAGCAACTTAAACCATTAAACTTTTAAACCTCTCTACCTTAAACCCGCGAAGCAATTTAAACCATTAAACTTTTAAACCTTTATCTCTATCGCTTTTTCTCTTCTAGCTACAAAAACACCAATAGGTTCAATAAAATTGTCTAATCCATTTTGTTTGAGTAATGCTACTACTTCTTCTAAAGCATTTGGATTCACGCTAAACAATAATCCGCCATTGGTTTGTGGATCGGGCAATAAATTAAATGCTTCCATCACATTCACCCCTTTTTCAAAACTGGTTTTTGTGGAATAACTGTTCCAGTTTCTATAGGTTGCATCAGGTACAATTCTTTGCGAAAGATATTCCTTTGCACCAGCAATTACTGGAATTTTTGAGTAAAATAATTCTGCAGACAAATTAGCCCCATCTGCCATTTCTATGCAATGTCCAAGTAAACCAAAGCCTGTAACATCGGTTACTGCAGTAACGCCTTCTAATTGTGCTAGTTTTTCACCAATAGAATTTAGTGTGGTCATTTGCAATATCATCGCGGAAAGATGTGACTCTTCAATTAATCCTCTTTTTTGCGCCGTGGCTAAAATACCCACCCCTATTGGCTTTGTAATAAATAACAAATCGCCTTCTTTGCTGGTATTGTTTTTTTTAATGTTTGGAGTGTCTACCATACCCGTTACTGCTAATCCAAACATTGGTTCTTGTGTGTCAATGGTATGTCCACCAGCCAAAGGTATTCCCGCTTTTGAACAAATATCTCGCGCACCATCTAATACTTGACGTGCCAAATCAGTTGATAATTTTTCAATTGGCCAACCTAAAATAGCTACCGCCATTAATGGTTTTCCACCCATCGCATACACATCACTGATTGCATTGGCTGAAGCGATTTGTCCAAAATTAAATGCATCATCTACAATAGGCATAAAAAAATCTGTTGTAGAAATGATTGATTTTCCTCCGCCAATGTCATAAACCGCTGCATCATCATTGGTATTATTGCCTACTAATAAATTAGGGAAATGCATAGGTGCTACATTTGATGAAAGCATCTCCTGCAATACATTCGGTGCAATTTTACATCCACATCCAGCACCTTTTGAAAACTGCGTTAATTTTATTTTCTCTTCCAATGTTATTAATTTTTTTGCGATGATAAAACCATTTCTGCATTAGATTTTGGGTTTATCTCAGTTAGTACAATTTTTTGTATGAGATGTTCTACATTTTCTCGTTTATATAATGCCGTTATATACTGTTTATCGTAATAGTTGAGTAAAATCTCAAACGCTGCTTTTATATTATTTTCATCCAAAAACGCAAGAGTTATCTTAGTTTCATTAGGACCGAAACGTTTTTGTATTCTTATGGTGGCTTCTTTTAACGCTTCAATATCAAGATTACCATAAGTTTGATTTATAAAGTTTAATCGATCTTCAAAACGAATATCTATAAAAAATAAAGTAGAATTTCTGATGCTATCCCAAAAGGCGTTGGGAATAATTAAATTTCCAATACGCTGACTTTCATCTTCTACCCAAAACCATTGTATCTTTTGTTGAGAAATTTTTTCCGAAATTTTAAGCGCTAAAATATTTTCAAACATTTCCTGCGTAGGTTGAGGCATTTGTCCAATTCCACCAAATGCAGATCCCTTATGGTTTGCAATGCCTTCCAAATCAATTATGTTTTCTCCTAATTTTTCCAGCTCTTGAAGTGTTTCTGTTTTTGCGCTTCCGGTGTAACCGCCCAATACTTTTATTTGATATGGATATTCAAATTGTAACAATACCCAATTTCTAAATGCTTTATACCCTCCTTCTAAAACATACACTTCATACCCATATAAATTAAGCAACCAGGCCACAGCTGCGCTTCGCATGCCTCCACGCCAACAATGCACTAATATTTTTTTATCGTTGGGCTGAATCCGATTGCATAATTTCTCCACCTCCTCTACCATACTGCGCATTTTTATACCAAAGAAATCCAAACCCAATTTAATGGCCATTTCTTTGCTTTGCTTTTTATATGCAGTGCCAACAACTTTACGCTCCTCATCTGAAAATAACGGTAACGACACCGCGCCAGGATAATGCGCATGATTATATTCATCAGGACTTCTTACATCAAATACCAAATGATGTGCTGAAAGTGTAATAAATTCTGAAATGCTAATTTTTTTCATAATGCCTGATAACAAGCAACTAAGGTAATTATGAAAAGGGAAAGATGAATAAATAAATTATTAAAGAAAGGATAACGATTTAACACACATCAAAATACATTTTCAACAAATGCCTTACTTTCTTTTTTTAATTGAATGATACCAAGCATATTTAAAAATAAAATGACCCAATAAACAGGATCTATTTCGTACCAATGATAGCCAAAATTAGCGCGTGTTGAAAATTTATGGTGATTGTTGTGATATCCTTCGCCAAGCATAAAAATATCTACCGGCATTAAATTACGAGCAGTGTTATCCATCTCAAAATTTTTATACCCATATTTATGCGCAAACCAATTTATAATTGTACCGTGAATAGGGCCCATCAAAACATGAATTGGAACCAATAAAAACCACCAATAATTTGGTGCGTAATTAATATAAAATATTACATACAAAACAGTCCAGAAAATGCTCGAAGCATAAGTAACCGCAAACTTATCAAACGCAGGCCAATCGGGTACTAGCTTTGTAAATTGAGACTCGGGTACAATTGTTCCTTTTAATATGCCAAGATAAATTCTATTGGTTCTAAGCATCATATCAATTACACCTTTTGAATGCCTCGGCGAATGAGGATCATTTTCGGTATCCGTATATGCATGGTGCATTCGATGCATGATGGCGTAAGCCCTAGGACTCATATATGAAGCGCCTTGTGTGATGTAAGTGAAAATGTAAAAAAATCTTTCCCAGAATTTGTTCATCGTAAAATCGCGATGTGCCGCATAACGATGATCAAAAAAAGATTGACTGAATAGTGATAAATACCAATGCGTAATGAAGAAAATTAAAACAGTATTCATTTCAAATTTAAATTTCGATTTTAAATGCCATAAATATTTTCCTCATGACAGAAAAATCTATGGTAAATTCTGATTTCGAAATTCAAAAAAATACTATTTTGAAATGATGATGTTAATCACTTATTTTTTTGAAATAAATCAACTTTTTAGAAAAATTGCCAAGGATAACGCACATTGCAATCTCCAGAGTTTCCAGTTGGACAAAGTACGTCTCCACCTTTTACATTAAAATCTTTTTGAACACCAAATTCCATACTACCAAACGTAGTTTTTATTCCTGGTCTATACATATCCACATCATAATTTAAACCAATCTTAGAGGTGTATGCGCCTTTATCTAATAGCGCCATTTTCTTGCCCAATTTCCAAGTAACGCCTATGCAAAAGCTGCTGTTGTTGGCTAAGCCAATTGCATTTCGATACCACAATCCAAACTCGATGGGGAAGTCTGCGTAATCTATAATTCCACCTGCGCTAATAACACTTGATTTACCTTGAAACTGTGTAATAATCGTAGGCTTTAAACCTATAACGCTATATTCATTTTCATTACTATAACTTATATGAGAAGTTATTTTTTTAGGAAGCTTTGAATCATCAGGCGTTCCTACAAAACTTGTTGCCGGCTCGTTCATGTGATGTACAGCAGCTCCAATCATAAAATTTCTATACGTAAAAACAAATCCTGAAGAAAAATCAAAATAGTTTTTAGAATTTATGGTTTTAAACAATTCTACATCAGATGGTAAACCGGTTATGCCATTTTGATTGATCTGATCTATAAATACAAATTGAGATGGATTTACTCTGGCAAAATTATATCCAGCTTGTATGGCAATATTTAAAAACCATTCTTTACAACTCACGTTGGTACCAAAACTTCTTCCTACAATACCACTGATATTTGTGTTTGAAATATATCCTTTTGATTGATGATTTACATTAAGTCCAAGGTTTAAAATATTTCTTCTACTGTCGTCATAAATGGCATAATCCATTCCACCAGAAAAATATTTAAATGGCTTATACAAATTGAACCATTGCAATTTTGAAACTGCTGATAACCGCAGATAGTCTTTTCCTGTGCCCGTTAATCCTGGATTAAAATACATAGGCGTATAATTAAACTGACTATACAGTGCATCTTGAGTAAAACCAAAATGGAACGTTAATAAAACAAATAAGGTTAAAGTAATTTTTTTCATAACTATCTAAATAAGGTTAACGTTCCAAAACTGTGTGCAGGTTGGCCTTGCTGTGATTTATCGTAATTCATTCCTTCCCAAACTTTGCCGTTTCTAAATCGAGCTTTGATTTTCCATGCATAAGCATCTTGTGGCATTGGAGCTCCTTTAAATGTTCCATCCCATGCGTCAACAGGACTGCCAGCATAATCTAATCTGGTTGTTCTAAACAATAATTTTCCCCAACTATCGAATATCATTAACTCATATTCTGCCAATCCTTTTCCCAATGGTTTAAAATATTTAAAATCGATTTGGGTGCTGTTGGCATAAAATGCATTTGGAACATATAAATATCCTGGATAACCTATAATTCGTGCATATTTAATCACTGTATCCACACAGCTTGTAGTAGTATCCAATACCGTTAAACGTACTTCATAATTTCCGGTATCATTATACAAATGAGAAACCACGTCTCTTGTAATGGCAAACGAACCGTCTCCAAGCGACCAATTGTATTTATAAATTGGATAATCTGGGGTTAAATTTAAAAATCCAAAAGTATAATTTGGTATGTAAATCGTTGATGATGGCGTGATGGTGAAATCAGCTTGTGGCAATGCATACACTTTAATATAATTCGCTCTTGTTAAGGAATCTCTGCAACCGTCTGCATTTATTGCCAATAACGTTACTGAATATGAGATTGCACTTGGTGGTAAAATTATTGTTGGCGATGTTTCGGTGGTAGTATATCCGTTACTTACGGTCCATAAAAACGAAGTTGCGTTTGCCGTCAAGTTTATAAATCGAACACCAGCGGTATCACAATTTTTTAAATTATTGGCGATGAAGTTTGCTGTAGGTTTTTGAGATACAACAACAGAATGACTTACGGTATCCGTACAAACCCCATCCGATGCCGTTAGTGTGGTATTAAAATTGCCAATTGAAGTAAATAAATGGGTTGGATTAAACAAAGTACTATTGGGAGAAGCATCACCCCACTGCCAGATGTATGAATTTGCAAATTGACTATTGTTTGTTGTAACTACAGCGAGTTGGCCATTACAACCTAACGTGTCATTGAAACTAAATGCTGCAATAGGCATTACGCGAGAACGGAAAGTAAAGCTACTGGTATCTGGGCGACAAGCATAAATATTAGATACAATTAAAGTTACCGTATAGTTTGTATTTGCTGTGGTGATATTGATAATTGGATTTTCGTCTGTACTCACCAACACGCCATTTAAATACCATTGATAATTTGTTGCGTACGTTGAACTATTGTTAATTGCTGCAACAAATGGAATACAAGCTTGTGGATTGCTTAATGTAAAAATTGATTTTGCGGTAGGGTTCATTTGTAATCTACCCGTTACTGAATCAGCACATCCAACCGAGTTGGTAGCAATCAGTTTGGTATCAAATATCCTTGGTAAAATATCAGTTGGCAATGCCGTATATCGATATGTAAAATTGCCTGATGTTGCGCGTTGAATACCATCTACATACCAACGATAAGTTAATGGCGTATATATATTTGCTGTAGAATTATTTATGTACGATACTATTGTATCCAAACTACAAGTTGTTAGATTTAATGGCGCGAAAGCCGCTACCGGTTTAGCATAAACGTCTAAAAATCTAAATGTACTATCCTTACAACCTAACGCGTTTTCTATTACCATAACCACTTTAAATCTACCCGAATTATTAAACGTATAATTTAATATAGGATTAGAAATTACAACAGGATAAACTGGAAGTGTGGTATCATATACATACCAGGTTATTGATTCCGTAGTATAGCCTGGCACAGATCCTGTGATTATAAAAGGAGAGCAATTCACTGGGTTTATGTTGGTAATGATTCCAGTATCGGGTTTATTCAAAATAGTAATCGATCTTGTTATGGTATCAAAACATACCAAACCAGTTGCATTACTTTGTTGTGCTTCCAATTGTATATTATATACACCTGGATTTAAGTACATATAATTTGGTTGGAAATTTGTATTAATTACCCCATTTCCAAAGCTCCAAATATAATTGGTGGCGTTGATGGAATTATTGATAAATCGGGTGGTATCCCCAAAACAATAAACAGTTTGATTGGTCGTAAACGCTGCGGTTGGACGCGGATAAACGGTAATGGATGTATTTATAGATGTATCGCTACAACCGTTTGTCATATTGATTTGGATATTAAAATTACCTGCTGTATTGTATGTATGATTTACAATGGTTTGAAAGAAATTTGTAGTTTGCAATGGTGTGCCATCTCCAAAATTCCAAGTAAAATTAGTTGCTCCTGTACTTGTGTTTATAAAGTTTACTGAATGTGAAACACAACCATATAATTCTGTTGCATTTACAGAAACGCCAGGATTAATTACATTAGGTGCTACACGAATTTTTATAATTTGCGAATCTCTTCCACAAGCACTTATTGCAACAAGTTTAAGCTCAAAAGTATCAACAATTCCTGTGTAATAGGTGTGTGATAATGTACCAAGTGTTGTGGTGGTTATAATTGGCGTACCATCTCCAAAATCCCAATAATAGGTATGTGGATTACCCAATGAGCTGTTTGTAACTTGTATGGTAAATGGCGAACAACCTGATGAAGATGAAACTGCAAATCTTGCCTTAGGATCAGCTCTTACAATTACACTGTCTAAATAAGTTGTGGTATCACATTCATTAAATGCACGTAGCGTTATATAATAAGTAGTATCAAAAAATGTTGGATTGCTTAAATACGTTACCGGTGGTGGATTTGTAGCCGTTGATGTTTGTCCGTTTCCAAAATTCCATTGATATCTAAATGTATCTATAATATTGGTTTGATTGACAAATGAAATGGTTAGAGGTCCACAACTGTCTCGGTTAGACATCGTAAATGCTGCGGTTGGTTTTGGTTTGGTAAAGAAGGTATGTGTTAAACTATCATTTTTACAACCAAATGCACTTATAGCAACCATTTTTATTTTGATGGAATCGCTTGGTCCTGAAATAGAATATCCTGGAAATAATGAGCCCGTTCCAATAAAGGTTTCCGTTCCAATATTATCAATCGTATACCAATTGTAACTGCCATTTGGAATGTTTATATTTCCTGGTGAAAGTGGTGACGTATTGTTAATAACAATTGCATACGGCCAACAAGCAGTGTCATAAGGATAGGTATAATTTGCATTTGCATCCGGATTCACATAAATGGTATAATTGGTTGCTGGACCAGCGCATGCATTGGCTGTAGATGATACAGCATATACTACAGAATCTTGTGCTATTCCATTATTGGATAAAGTCATTACTCCAAGTGTAGGGCCATTACCTGCTGGTAGATATCCTGTTACACTTCCAAATGAAACTAACGTCCATGAATATGTTGCACTGTCTGTAAAAGAAGACCAGTTTACCGGTAGAGTGGTATTGCCATTACAAACAGGTTGACTCAAGGGATTGTTGCTGATAGAAGCAAGCGGATTTACGGTGATCTCAACATTGAATGGTAATCCTGGGCAACTTCCTGCTGCACCTGAAGTTGGTGTAACCACATATGTTATTGTTATTGGCGCAAATGTGGTATTAAATAAAGTACCGTTAATTGTTGTTTCATTCGTTCCTGATGCAGCGCCACTCATCCCTACAGGAAGTGTTGGAGCGGACCAATTATACACTGTAGCATTAGGTACTATTGTATTAGAGTCGGGTTGAGCATTTATTGGATTCAATAAAAATCCTGTTTCACTACAAACAGTTTGTGTTAATGTTGGGATTACTGGTTTTGGATTTACCGTTACCGTAATTGTAAATCGCTGACCGATACAAGAATCTGCAATGCCAGACCTTGGTTCTACTGTATACACAATGGTTTGCGGTACATTGCTAATATTGGTTAACGTATCTGCAATTGATGTTTGTGGAACTGGCTGATTTACTTGACCTGTAATATTCGAATTGCTCGATACCGTCCAAGTATATGTTGTACCAAATGGTACTATTGTATTTGAATTATTTACTGGCTGTGCATTAAAGAACCCTCCGCTACAAATTGTTTCTGTTGAATTTGGAATAACTGGAGTTGGCGTAACTACAATTTGATAAGGAGTTGGAGTGCCAGGACAAGCCGAAGTGCCCGTCGTAGAAGCCGTTGCCGTATAAGTAATTGTAATTGGATTCGGGGTAATATTTATTAATGTTTGTGCAGGAATTGTACCAGATCCAGAAAGTGTTACACCAATGATTCCAGTTGGTAGTATTGAAGTCCATGGAATGACAGCACCTGGAGTAGGCGATGTTAATGTTATTGCTTGCGAAATATCACCTGAACATATAGATTGATTTGGTAAAGAAAAAACAATTCGAGGTGCTGGATTAACAGAAATAACCACTGTAAATGTATCACCTGGACAGTTACCTGAAATTGGCGTAACTATATATGTTGCAGTTTGTATAGAATCGGTAGGATTAAACAAAGTGCCTGTTATATTAGTTTGGTTCGTTCCAGTTGCACCGCCTGTTATACCTCCTGTTACCACTGGAAGGCCCCATGAATAAAGGGTGTTGGAAGGAACACTTGATGTTCCGCTTGGAGAAATAGAAAAGTTTGCACCGCTACAAATTGTTTGTGATTGACCAGAAACTACTGGTGTTGGATTTACAATAATATCTATTTGCGCTCTTTCGCCTTCGCAGTTTTCTGGAGTAGTTTGACTCACAAAATATGAAATTGGAGAAGTAGTACTTGTTGATGGAGTTGGCGCAGTTGCAGAAGCCGTTCCTCCAGTTAAAGATGTATACCAATTCAACGTATGACCAGGTAATGCTGTTGCAGTAAGCGGAACAGGTACATCAAATTGGCAATAAACAACTGGATTAGGAGCAACAGGAGCCAATGGGCGCGGATTAACAATTACGGTTGTTGTACCTGCTGAGGAAGTACAGCTATTAATGGTAACCGTTACATTATAAATACCAGCATTTACTAGTGTTGCCGAAGTAATCTGTGGATTCTGTAAAGAACTTAAAAATCCATTTGGACCCGTCCAACTCCATGTTGCTGTACCCGCTGATGTTGTTGTAGCGTTTAATTGTAAAGATTCGCCATCACAAATTGCACTATTATTTGTTGCAGATGGAACAGGTGGCGGCGTTGGGTCTACTAAATTAAACGGACCAACTGGTGCAGATGGACAATCATTTAATACTACATAGATATTAGAATAAGAGCCTGCAGGAAGTGATGATATTGTTATAACGCCACTTGAACTGCTTGTTAAAGTTGATGTTATCTGTGCACCCGCTGGATTTATATAATTTACTGTGTACAAAGTTGATGCAGTCAACCCGTTTAAAATTATACTACCCGTAGAACTTGCGCAATTTG